>JBJETB010000099.1:0-23426 GCA_051883095.1 Anaerovoracaceae bacterium | reverse complement strand
AATTTGAGAATTAAAAATACGAAGCAAAACAAAGGGACAGCTGCCGGCTGCCTCTGGTTTGAGTTGCAAAAAATTAAAAGAGAAATTACCTCTATGTATGTCAAGAATCCAATTATTTCAATACATGAAAAAGGGGCGCCGCCCTAACGGTTTTTTTCCGTTAATGCGACAGCCCCTTTAAAATACAATTAAAATCTATTCGATTCTTTCGAAGTCGTCTGCACCGTGTTTACAGAGAGGACAGATGAAGTCTGCCGGAAGCTCGTCGCCTTCGTAAACATATCCGCAGATCTTGCATACCCAGCCGGTCTTCTTTTCCTCAATCTTTGGTTGTGGCTTCGGCTTGATGTGGTCGAAGTAGTAAGCATAGGTTACTGACGGATCCTGATTGAGAACTGCTGCCTCGGTGAGCTCTGCGATGAACAGAGTGTGAGTTCCGTAGTCGTATGCATCGATGACCTTTGCTGACATGAAGGCATTGGTGCCCTCTGTTACATAGAGGAGACCGTTGGCGCTGCGTGCCACATTTCCTTCGTAGCCTGCAAACTTGTCTGTATCCTTACCGCTTGCGAAGCCGAAACGCTTGAAGATATCAAACGAAGCCTTCTGTGAAAGCACTGAAACGTTGAAAACGCCTGTGTTCAGAATCATGTCGTGAGTGTAGTTTGCCTTGTTTACAGCGATATTGATTCTGTTTGGAGTGCTGGTGAGCTGTGCGGCTGTGTTGATGATGCAGCCGTTGTCCTTACCATCAGCCTGAGCGGTGAGGACGAATAAGCCGTAAGAGAACTTCTGAACTGTCTTAGGATCAATTTCTGCGGCAGCCATGGCAGCTTCATTTATAACCGGCTTTTCGAAGCGCGGAATTGTAGCGGAAACTGCTTCAACAAGTTCATCTATCTGGGCAAGCTGCTCTTCCTTAAGTGATGACTTAAGAGTGATAGTATTGTTAAGAATGGTCATATCCTGACAGCCTTCGAGGATTTCACGCATCAGACCGCCGCTGGTAGGAGCCCATGAGCCGTTTTCTACGATGGCTACGGTTCTGTTCTGGATGTTGTGGGCAGCCAGGTCACGAAGAAGCTCTTCCATGGAAACGAAGATGCCTGCGTTGTATGTAGTGGATGCGAAAATCAGATGGCTCCACTTGAAAGCTGCTGCCACGATTTCGGAAGCAGGGGTAACAGATACGTCGAACATCACTGTCTTGACGCCTTTGTCGCGAAGCTTGCTGGAAATGATTTCGGCAGTGTTTTCTGTGTTGCCGTATACTGAAGCGTAGGCAATCATAACGCCTGTTTCTTCAGGAGTGTAGGTGCTCCACTTTACGTATTTATCAAAGTAATCTTCAAGATGGCTTCTCCATACAAAACCGTGGAGCGGACAGATCATCTTGATGTCTAGAGCATGTGCTTTCTTAAGGAGAGCCTGAACCTGAACACCGTACTTTCCTACGATGTTTGCGTAGTAACGGCGTGCTTCATCCATGTATTCGTTGTCGAAGTCAACTTCGTCAGCAAAGAGTGCGCCGTTGAGAGCTCCGAAGGTTCCGAAAGCGTCTGCGGAAAAGAGGATGCCTCTTTCCTGTTCGTAGGTGACCATAACCTCAGGCCAGTGAACCATAGGTGCCATCATGAACTGAAGGGTGTGGTGTCCTGTGTTTAATGTGGTGCCTTCCTTTACGATAAAAGCCTTTCCTGTTACATCCATGCCGAAGAACTGGTCGATCATTGCGGCAATTTTTTCATTGCAAACAATTTTGGCATCAGGATATCTGAGGAGAAGCTCGGTGAGAGTTGCAGAGTGATCCGGCTCCATGTGCTGAATTACTACGAAGTCCAGCTTGCGGCCGGCCAGAGCATGTTCTACATTCTGGAAGAATACGCTTCCTACTGCCTTGTCTACTGTATCGAAAAGCACTGTGGTGTCGTCCAGCAGAAGATAGGAGTTATAGGAAACACCTCTCGGAACGGAGTAAACACCTTCAAACATGGCCAGACGTCTGTCGTTGGCGCCGACCCAGATTAAGTCGTCAAAAATTTTCTTAGTGCATTGCATATCTGTTTTCCTCCTGTATTTGAGTCTTATACTATATAATACACCCAACAAGGGTGTTTAATCAAGTGGATTAAAAAAGTTATGTTTAGATATGTTTTCTTGCTTCTGCGCAGGAGTCTCTGGATATGAGGGAATTAGGCAGAAATATTTTAAGAGGCAGACTGTGGCCGCCTTCGATTCTGTCTATGAGAATTTTCGCCACAGTTTCACCCATTTCCTCCAGAGGGATTCTCACCGTTGTAAGCATAGGGTCCAGGTAGCGTACCGTCTCCATATCGTTTATTCCGATTACGGAAATGTCACGAGGAACCTTGAGACCGGCTTCTTTAAGAGCCCGGTAGACGCCTACCGCGGAAATATCGTTGGCGCAGATAATGGCGGTAAAAGGTGTGCCGCTCTTCAGCAGATTTCTGATGCCGTCATAGCCTCCTGTAGGAGTAAAGGGAGCTTCCACAGATAATTCATCAGCGCAGCTGAGGTCGAGGCTTTTCATTGTGTCCACATAGCCGTTGTATCTTTGCTCGTTTTCCGTTTCGCCCAGATAGCATATCCGCTCATGGCCCAGCTGATGGAGATACTGCACGCATTTGGAGGCAGCATCATAACCGCTGCTTATGATCTGATCCACGTTGTAATTCATTTCATTGAGACCTGCACAGATGATGTTTTTATAAAAACTCTGAAGCATAGCCATGTCGCCTTTGTCAACACGGCCCAGAACCATGGCTGATGATATGTTTTCGGCAGAACTGTCCTTGTGAGGGAACTGTCCGGCCTTTATATCTATGGCCGAATAGTAAAACCGCAGAGAGTAGCCCATGCTGAAAGCCTTTATTTCCGCAGCATGCATCAGGGTCGTGAAGAAAGGGTCGATTTCGGGACCTGAGGTTCTGGCGTACACACAGTTTATGCTTTTATCAGTATTTTTAAGGGGTGTGTTTTTTTCTGATTTAAGGTTTTGGGCGTTGATGTTTGGGATGTAATTTGTCTTGCGGACAGCATCCCATATCTTTGCCTGCGTCTCAAGGCTTGCTGCAGTGGTGTCACCGCCGTTTACTATTCTGGAAACAGTGGACGGAGAAACGCCTGCCAGCTTTGCTATGTCTTTTATGTTTACAGCCATCTTAGACCTCCTGTTATTTAATTCTAATGATATCACACCATTTGACCTTACGCAATCGTTTGCGTAATTACACGTTGACACTGAAAAAAACGGGGTGATATACTTTTTTCAAGATAAGAGAAAAGAGGAGAAAGCGATGGTTGCAGGACTGATAGGCTGCGGCAGAATGGGAATGTGCATGCTGCAGAAAATGATTGAAAAAGGCTTTACGGTTGTTGCATACGACAAATCAGGCGAGGCTTGTGAAAGAGCGAAAGCTGCAGGAGCCCATGTGGCTGAGAATCCGGCAGAAGTGGGTGCAAGCGCAAAGGCAGTCATAATTTCTCTGCCAGGTCCTCCTCAGATTGAAGAGGCTCTGTTCGGCTCAGAAGGATTATGCCGGAGCCTTTCTGCAGAACATATCATAGTGGACACCAGCACTGTGGAACCGGAAACGACCATAAAAAACGCGAAGAAAATCAAGGCGGCCGGAGCCGCTTATCTGGACTGCCCTGTTTTAGGAAGGCCTTCTGCGGCGGGAAACTGGACTCTGCCTGCGGGAGGAAGTCTGGAGGACATTGAAAAAGTAAGAGATATACTCGAAGCTTTTGCAAAGAAAATAGTACACGTGGGTGAAAACGGAAGCGGCAATGCTCTTAAACTGCTTAACCAGATGATGTTCAGCGTGATAAACGGAATTACATCGGAGGTTATGGCCATAGCCAGTGAAGTGGGAATCGACCCGCAGGTCTTTTACGAAACTGTAGTCGATTCAGGAGCGGCGACGGTAAGCGGCCTGTTCAGAGAAACAGGAAGAACCATATTGGAGGAAGATTTTGAAAACCCTGCCTTTACGGTAGACTTGCTGATTAAGGATACGGGTCTTGCTATCGGTATGGCAGAAAGAGCCGACGCACCGTCTCTTCTTACACGGGAAGTGCAATACTGCAACCTGATTGCCCGCTCTCAGGGACTGGGAGGCCAGGACACAAGCGCATTATATAAAGTTTTCAAAGGTCATTACGGAAAGGAGAAAAAGGATGAAGCTTGAATTTGAATATGGCAACGGCATGATGAGCGCCCAGCTGCCGGACACCACGGATGTATTCATACCGGGTGAGACCGTGGCTGATCCCCCTTGCCTGCCGCAGGATATGGAGAGTCTGACGGCGGCCACAAGGGAGTCTGTCAGAAATCCCATAGGGATGGAACCTTTGTCTGAGCTGGCCAAATGCGGAGACAAGGTTACCATAGTGATACCGGACATAGTAAAAGGCGGAACTCAGGCTACAGCCCACAGAAAAATATCCATCAAGGTAATACTGGAGGAGCTGTACGGAGCCGGAGTAAAGAAAGAAGACATACTCCTGATATTTTCCAACGGCCTTCATCCGAAGACCAGCAAAAAAGAGGCTCTGGAGATTCTGGGCGAAGAACTGTTCAACGAATTTTATTACAGCGGCCAGATAATAAGCCACGATTCCGAAGACTGGGACCACCTTGTTGACCTGGGATGCACTCCGAGAGGCGACAGGGTGATTATGAACAAGTATGTTTACGATTCCGATGTGGCCATATTAATAGGGCACACTCAGGGCAATCCATACGGGGGCTATTCGGGAGGCTATAAGCATTGCAGCACGGGAATCACTCACTGGAGATCCATAGCCACCCACCACAATCCGGAGGTAATGCACAGAAAGGATTACACCCCTGTTTCAACCAAAAGCCTCATGAGAACCAAGTTCGATGAAATCGGAATGTATATGGAAGAGAAGATGGGAAAGAAATTCTTCTGCTGTGATGCGGTGCTTGATACATATTCACGCCAGATAGCCATATTTTCCGGATACGCAAAAGAAATGATGCCAAAATCCTGGGAGATAGCGGACAAACGGACCTATGTGCCTTGGGCGGAGAAAAAGTACGACATCCTGGTGTTCGGCATGCCTCAGAATTTCCATTACGGAGACGGCATGGGAACCAATCCTATACAGCTCATGCAGGCTCTTTCCGCCCAGGTCATAAGACATAAGCGGGTAATGAGCGACAGATGCGTAATAATCTGCTCATCAGTATGCAATGGATATTTTCATGACGAGAGATGGCCATATCTGAGGGAACTTTACGAGATGTTCCAGCACGACTATATGAACATTCTGCCGGACATGGACAGATACGGCGAATATTTTGCAACCAACGAGGAATACATCAGAAAATACAGATATGCGGGGGCATTCCATCCTTTCCACGGATTTTCCATGATGTCCTGCGGCCACATTGCAGAGATGAACACTTCGGCCATATATATTGTAGGAGCGCAGGAACCGGGAATCGCAAGGAGTATGGGTCTGAAGACAAGAGCCACCTTCGAGGAAGCTCTGGAGGACGCCATGAAAAAATACACCGGGCCTGATCCTGCCATACTGGCGCTTCCTAAAACATTTAAAATCGGAGCCGTGCATCTGTGCATGAAAAATGAAGGAGGGGAGACTATATGAAAAACAAGGAAAGAATAGAGAATAAAGACAGAATTACGGGGAAACAATGGCTGGTCATCTTCATAGCAGGCCTTGCGGGGCAGCTTTGCTGGAACATTGAAAACCAGTGGTTCACAACCTTCGTTTACGATAAGATTTCGCCGGACCCTTCAATAATCTCCTGGATGGTGGGAGCTTCAGCCATAACATCGGCTGTAGCCACTGTATTTTTCGGAACCATAGGAGACAGAAGCGGCAGAAGAAAGCCGCTGATGGTAGGCGGATACATCATATGGGGCATAACGGTAATAATCTTCGGAGCCACAGAATTCCTGCCTAAAAACAGCGTGGTGCTTGCTGCTGTAGCCGTGGTGTTTGCAGACTGCCTTATGACTTTTTTCGGAGCTATGGCTCACGATGCGGGATATAATCCATGGACCACCGACATCACCAACGAGCACAACCGCGGCAAGCTTGGAGCGGTAATCGCCGTGCTTCCTGTAGTGGCCACCATACTGGGTTCACTGCTCTTCGGTAATATAATAGAAGCTATAGATTACTTTGCTTTCTTCATGATAATAGGCGCTGCCATGATAGTCCTTGGACTCTTTGCACTGGTAATGGTAAAAGACTCGCCGGATCTGAAGCCTAACAAAGAGGTAAAAGGTTTCGGACAGCAGTTCCTGTCCTTCTTCAGCTTTTCG
Source organism: Anaerovoracaceae bacterium (assembly GCA_051883095.1). Lineage (GTDB taxonomy): Bacteria > Bacillota > Clostridia > Peptostreptococcales > Anaerovoracaceae > SUG1106. The sequence goes on along the minus strand of JBJETB010000099.1, from coordinate 17,082 downwards.
GTGTTGAGGGAAAACAAGGTGCTGGCATGGGTTCTGGCCATATTCTCAGTGTATTTCATAGGATTTAACATGTACTTTTCTCACCTGACCAACTACTTCATCTATTCGAGAGGATTTAAAGAAGGAATGGCAGGCATCATCATAGGAGTGGGTCTGCTGTGTGCAGTGCCTCTTACCCTGGTTGCCAGCAGATACATAGACAGAGGAAGCTTCAGCGTTATAATGTATGCCTCCGTAGCACTCACCGTAGTGGGGCTGCCTCTTCTGACCATTGCAGGTACTGCGGCCAACATCATCGGCATGGTGCTTGTGGGAGGCGGATATATGTGCATATTCCAGTCTCTGATGATACTGCTTAAGAATCTGTTCCCGCCGGAAAAGAGGGGCCAGTGCGAAGGTCTGAGATGCGTGTTCTATATTCTGATTCCTATGTGTATAGGAACGCCTGTGGGCTCAGCCATTATCAAGTCCACGGGATTAGAGATTATAAATGATCTGGGTCAGACAGGTTATTCGGCAGGGCCGACGCTGTTTTTCATCGCGGCTGCCTGGACGCTGCTGAGCCTTGTTCCTATTACTGTTTATAAGAAGTTGGGCGAAAAGAATGTTTAACTGAATAGAAGCTGATAGCATAATGCAACCACCCTGCTTGGTGAGGGTGGTTTTGTTTTTATTACGACTCAGAGATAAACGCTGCAAAAAATTAAAGAAACCATCAATTTTTACAACTCCTCACACTGATTAGAGCTTTTGGAGAACGTTCCATGGCTGTAATGTTGTATATATTCCATAATTTAGAGTTACTTTACAACGGGATTATTTTTTTCGTTGTAAACTTTCTGTGCATCAGAGTTTTTCTACAACATTTGAGACTATCCAGGCCCTTTTCCGGGTGCGTTTTGTGTGCAATGTTGTAAAACCAATCATTTGTGCGATATTTATACAACGTCGGGGGATAGCATCAGCAATGTTGACTGCATGCAGAGCACATTTTTTACATCATTTTCTGACCGTTGATGACCAGGGAGAAATCCACTCCAAGAGCTTCAGATGCTTTTCGGCATAGAAGCATACGTGTAAGGAATATTTCAAAATATTCCAGAACAGTGCAGTACTCCTGCTCGATGGTCAGCTCAAGACAGATGTTTTCCTTGGTAATATGCACATCCGAACGCGTAACTGAATAGTTGACCCTGTCATGTATGTCGAACTGGGCGATATAGCGATTGCGGACACGGGAACGACGTACGTCGGTTTTGTCAGCGATGATTAGGGCGGCAGCCACAGAGTTTACAGGAAAGGCTGTAGATTCGTCATGGTTGCCTATGGCAGTTACGACGGTAGCAATGTCTTCCGGCGGCATGTTCATCCTGTCAAGGAGTCTGAAAGCCATAACTGCACCGCTTTGAGCGTGGTCAACACGGTTTACGATATTGCCGATATCGTGAAGAAAACCTGCAATCTTGACAAGTTCGATTTCGTGATCAGAATGACCTAGAGTTTCCAGAATATCAGCTGCTACCGTTGCTACCTTAGTCACGTGAGCAAAGCTGTGTTCCGTATACCCCAAGGCTATGAGGGACTCGTCGGCTTTGGAAATATAAGCCCTTACGTCCGGATTGTTTTTTACGTCTTCAAAAGTTACCATTTGTTATGCACCTTTTCTGCGAATCCCAGAAAGTCCTTTATATAGATTTCTTTGCCGTCGTCCAGTACGGCCTTGCCTGTAAAGCGTCCGAAAACCTGATGCTGATCGGAGAGGATGACCTTCACATCGGTGCAGGCGGCTCTGTCTATGATTGGAACGAAGTCCATTTCGAAGCGCCCGTCGTCGCTGGTAAAGGTCCATGGCGACATGTAATCATCCTCGAAGTCCATGGTGGAAACCTCAACTCCGGATCTGCTGCAGCATCCTCCTCGTGTGGTATAGCTGCGATTCTTTTTCGGAATATTGAATGTCACCTGGCTGAGCTTGTGAGCTTTACCGCCATAGAATATCATGTTTTCACTGGCAGCTGATGTATCACCGAAGCCGTAGCCGATGTTAAAGCCGAATGGCACTCCGTCAACAAGTCCCGAAGCGCTGCCCCAGTACCATACGTTGTCGTAGGTCCATACGCCGCGACCCCAGTCCAGGACGCCGAAGGAGTTTTCCTTATCGAATGTGTAGGTTTCACCGTCAAACTCAACCGAGCCGCTGGCCGGCAGGCAGTTGATTTTCTGATTGTAGTAAAATGCTGTGTCCTTTTCGGCAAAAGGCGTCACGATGACCATGGACTCCTGCTTAGGGTTTTCCAGGCGGATTTCTCCGCTGATAGGTTTTCCGTCCAGGAAATTGTCCATATGGAAGGAAAGTATGCGGTGGTCACCGTTATGCTTGAAGCCGATGCTGTATTTTTTCGTCGCACTTGATACATCGCCTTTAGACGATGAAGCTGGAAAATGGCGCTTTCCAAGGGTCATGAAGGACATGGAATTGCTTGTGTGCTGCCATGGTTTCCTGAAGTCCAGAAGGGAAATGCCGTCAAGACTCATGTATGAATTATCGGCTATAGTCAGTGCCACAGCATAATCGTTGTTTGCGATAAGGTAGTAATCCCACTCCTTGATGCGGAGCGCACCGCCTTTAATGGCTTTTCTGTCGTAATCCATGAGCAGGCCCTTGGTATAGCCCGGCTCTGTCAATCTGCCCTTGTCGTCCAGCAGAGGGCGGCGGGTGGTTATTTCGTGCTGCATAATATTAACCTCCGGGTCATTAAAATTTTATACTTTAAAGATAACAAATTTATGAGATTTATGCAAGAAAATAAGGTATAATGATAATTAAATGGAGGAAAAAATTATGTTAAATTTAGGCTGTCATCTTACATCGTCTAAGGGCTATGAGTTTATGGGCAGGCAGGCTCTGGAGATAAATGCCGATACTTTTCAGTTTTTTACCAGAAATCCCAGAGGCGGCAAGGCAAAAGACATCGATCCGGAGGATGTAAAGAGATTTCTTGAAATTGCAGAAGCAAACAGATTCGTTAAGATAGTGGCTCATGCGCCTTACACTCTTAATCCGTGCTCCGCCGAACAGAAGACAAGAGATTTTGCATTTATGGCCATGAAGGATGATCTGGAGCGCATGGAATTTACTCCGGGGAACTACTATAACTTCCATCCGGGCAGCCATGTAGGACAGGGAGAGGAAAGAGGAATCGAGATGATTGCAGAGCTGCTTAACCGCATTCTGAAACCTGAGCAGACAACCACGGTGCTGCTGGAAACCATGGCGGGCAAAGGCAGTGAGGTAGGAAGCCGCTTCGAAGAGCTGGCAGCTATAATTGATAAAGTTGAACTTAAGGAAAAGATGGGTGTCTGCCTTGATACCTGTCATGTCAGCGATGCAGGCTATGATATAATAGGGGATCCGGAAGGAGTTCTGGACGAGTTTGACCGCGTAATAGGCTTAAATCGCCTAAAAACGATACATATTAATGACAGTCTCAATCCGAGGGGAGCACACAAGGACAGGCATGCCTGTATAGGTGAGGGCCAGATCGGACTTGAGGCTATAGTCAGATTTATAAACAATCCGCGCCTTGATGGATTGCCTATGATTCTGGAAACACCGCAGCCCGATCTTGCAGGCTACGGAAGGGAAATAAAAATGCTTAGGGAGATGAGTAAATAATGAAAAAAACTGATATTCTGGTTATTAATCCAGGTTCAACTACTACAAAAATCGGGGTATTCAGAGACCTGAAGCCACTTTTTGAGGAAACTGTAACGCATGATCCTGATAAGATTCTTGCTTACGGCTCAATCGGAGCGCAGCTGCCATACAGATCTCAGCTGATTCAGGCTTTTCTCGCGGAGAAAAAATACGATATGGGCAGCCTCAAGGCCGTTGTGGGCAGAGGAGGTATGGTTATAGGACTTAAGGGCGGTGGCTACAGGGTTAATCAGGCACTGTGCGAAGCCATGAAAAGTCCTGACAATCCGCAGCATGCTTCCAGCCTGGGAGCGCTGATTGCCTATGATATAGCGGAGAAGCTGGGCATCCCTTCGTTTATTTACGATTCAACCATGGGATGCGAATTAAGTGAGGTTGCAAAGATATCAGGCTTCGCTGAGCTGGAACGCTACGGGTGTTATCATGTCCTTAATTCCAGAGCACAGGCGATGAACTACGCGGAATCCATCGGCAGAAAATACGAAGATCTGAATCTGGTCGTCTGCCATATGGGAGGAGGCATTTCGGCCACTGCTCATAAAGACGGCAGAATCATAGACGGCGTATCATACGATGACGGCCCTATGTCGCCGGAGCGTACCGGAGGAATACCGCTTGTCCTATGGACAAACCTTTGCTTTTCCGGCAAATATACTAAAGAACAGCTCGATAAAATTATCTGCGGCAAAGGAGGACTTTATTCATATCTGGGCGTGACCGACTGCCGTGAGGTTGAAAAGATGATAGAAAACGGCGACACCAGGGCGGGAGCGGTGTATGAAGCTATGGCATATCAGGTTGCAAAGGGTATCGCACAGACTGCTGTAGCACTTAAAGGCAAGGTTGACGCGGTGATTCTGACGGGAGGCGCTGCACACTCAAAGAAACTTACAGGTATGATTAAGGATTATGCCGGATTTGTCGGAGAGTTTGTAATCATGCCGGGAGAGGATGAACTCCTGGCCCTGGCCAAAGGCGCAGAGCGTATTCTGGAAGGAAAGGAAGAGGCTCACACATTCGGTGAGGAATAAGAACAGATTATGAAAAAACTTTTGTTTATTAATTCATGTGTCAGAGGAGAAAAGTCCAGGACGCTGGAGCTTAGCAGGTTCTACCTTGATGGCTTTATCGCGGCAGAAAAAGCTGCCGGAAGAAGCTGGGATGTGGAAGAGGTATGCCTTGATGAGATTGAAGGACTGAGACCGCTGGACAGCAGTGAACTGGCTCTGAGGGACAGCCTGCTGGCAGAGGGAGATTTCGGTCACAGCATGTTTGACCATGCAAAAAAGATTATAGCCGCAGACCATGTGGTAATAGGCGCACCTTACTGGGATCTTCAGTTCCCGGCACTTTTAAAGATTTACCTTGAAAGATGTTCCGTCACGGGACTTACGTTTATTTATAGCAAAGAAGGAATTCCTGCCGGACAGTGCCGTGCGGATTCGCTTATGTATATTACAACTTCAGGAAGTCCTATAGGGGATATGAATTTCGGATATGAATACGTGCAGGGACTCTGCAGGCTTTTCGGCATACCGAAAACATATTTTGCATCAGCTGAAGGACTGGATATTATCGGAAACGACACGGAAAAAATAATGGTCGATGCCAAGGTTAAAATTACCGATATTATAAAGGAGATTCAGAGCTCATAATAAATTTATGAGCATTAAAGATTTTTTTAACGAAAGCAATTCTATCTGGATAGATTTAGTTGTGTTTTCTCTGGGGGCGGCATCCTACGGCATGATGGAAATCCTCTTCAGGGGTTACACACACTGGACCATGGTACTTACAGGAGGGGCGTGCGTACTGTCCCTTTACTATCTCAGCGGATGGCTGCTGACCATGCCGCTGTTTGCGGCTGCCGCCATTGGGGCAGTTATAGTCACATTTTATGAGTTTTTCGTAGGAGTGGTGGTCAATCTCAGGCTTGGCTGGGATGTATGGGATTACTCCTCCCAGCCGGGAAATGTGCTGGGGCAGATCTGCCCGGCCTTCACAGGTATATGGTTCGCTATATGTTTTTTGTTTTTTGGAACGGTAAAGCTGATTTCATGAAAGGAGAGCAATAATTAATGAAAGCAGATTACAAAAAATTGCAGAACGGCAGTGATATCAGGGGAGTGGCCCTTGAGGGAATAGAAGGCGAAAAGGTCAATCTGGGAAAGACAGAAGCGGCTGCATTGACTGCAGGATTCATCAGATGGCTTTGTGATAAGACCGGCAAGAAACCCGGTGAGCTGACAGTGTCGGTTGGTACGGACAGCAGGCTTTCAAAAGATATGCTGAGGGAGACTGTAGTGGAGGCTTTCCTCTCGGGAGGGCTTAAGGTCTTTGACTGCGGAATGGCGTCTACGCCTGCAATGTTCATGTCTACGGTTTTTCCTGAATACAACTGCGACGGAGCAGTGATGATAACCGCCAGCCACCTGCCTTATAACAGAAACGGCTTCAAGTATTTCGACAAAGACGGCGGTCTCAACAAACAGGATATTGCAGCGATTATTGCTTATGCCGAAGCTGACGGGGAAGGAAAGCATGACTGCATTAATAACCGTGGACAGCTTGTGAAGGCTGACCTGATTGATACATATTCGGACTTTCTGAGAAAGAAAATAATTGAAGAGGTTGACAATGTCGAAAACAGAGAGAAGCCTCTTTGCGGACTTAAGATAGTGGTAGACGCCGGAAACGGTGCCGGCGGATTTTATGCTTCTGAAATACTGGAACCATTGGGTGCGGATGTGAGTGCAAGCCAGTTCCTGGAGCCGGACGGAAGCTTTCCTAACCATGCACCTAATCCGGAAAACAAAGAAGCCATGGCTTCCATATGCAGCAGAGTTGTTGAATCCGGCGCGGACTTAGGACTGATTTTTGACACTGACGTGGACAGGTCCTCCGCTGTGGACAAAACAGGCAGGGAAATCAGCAGAAACGGAATCGTTGCTATGGCAGCGGCACTGATTGCAAGGGAATACCCGGGAACCACGGTTGTAACGGACAGCATCACCAGCGATGAGCTCACAGAATATCTGGAGCAGTGCCTCGGATTAAAGCATCTGAGATTCAAACGCGGATACAAGAACGTAATCAATAAATCTATAGAACTTAATGCAGAGGGCATTGACAGCCAGCTTGCCATAGAAACTTCAGGTCATGCCGCCTACAAGGAAAACTATTTTCTGGATGACGGCGCATACCTGGCGACGAAAATAGTAATCAAGGCGGCACAGCTCAAGAAGCAGGGTGAAAGTATAGATGTGCTTCTTGCCAGTCTCAGAGAGCCAAAGGAGGCTTTGGAAGTCAGATTCCCTATCACGGGAGAAAACTTCGGCGAGTACGGGGAGGAAGTTCTCAGCGGCTTCAAAGCCTGGGCAGCTGACCGTGCTGCAGATGGCGTATCCGTTGTCGAACCCAACTACGAGGGTGTCAGACTGAACTTCAGAAGGGAAGGGCTATGCGGCTGGTGCCTTCTTCGGAAGTCTCTTCATGACCCGATTATGCCCCTCAATATTGAGGTGACAGAAGGCGGATGCGCAGAGATACTTGAGGAAGTTGAAGATTTCCTTAAGGCGTATCCGAATGTTATTTCAGGTGAAGAGCTGTAAGACGGTGGCTGAGGGTCTGGCGCGTCATGCCCAGTGCCTCGGCTGCTTCTGTTTTGGTGCGGAAGGAAGCCAGGGTATTGCGTAGAAGTTCCCGTTCAAAGGCCTCCATCTGCTGCTTGTAGGTGAGGTTTGTGTCAGGTGCCGACTCAGGTGAAGGTTCCACAGGGCGTGCCGTAAGCTCCGGAGTGCTGTACAGATAGGATGGAAGATCCTCCGGAAGAATGAAATCACCTTCTGCTGCGGCAAAGGCTCCCTCCAGAATGTTACGAAGTTCACGGACGTTTCCGGGCCAGTCATGACAGGCAAAAATGCTGGCTGCCTCCGAGGACAGACCCTTTATGTGCATATCGAGCTTTTCGTTGTAATATTCGATATAGTACCGCGTCAGATATTCCACGTCGCCGTGACGGTCTTTCAGGTCCGGCAGCTGGAACGGGATGACGTTGAGCCGGTAAAACAGGTCGCTGCGCAGGCGGCCGTTCTTTATCGCATCAAAAGGTTCTTCGTTTATGGCTGCGATTATCCGGGTATCCACACGGATTTCGTCATGACCGCCGAGATGGCGGAAAGACTTGGACTCGACGGCTTTAAGCAGCTTGGCCTGCAGAGGCATGGACAGAGAATTGAGTTCATCGAGAAATAAGGTACCCTTATCAGCCAGCTCAAAGAGACCTTTTCGTGTGACAGCACCGGTATAGCTTCCTTTCTCTGTGCCGAAAATGGTGCTTTCCAGCAGGTTTTCCGGAATGGCCGAACAGTTGAGAGAAATGAAGGGCATGGATGCCCTGCTGCTGGAGTAATGGAGAGACTGAGCCACCAGTTCTTTGCCGGTGCCGGTACTGCCCTGGATGAGGACAGGAAAATCCATGTTACGCACTTTCAGAATCTTCTGCTTCAGTTTCTTCATAGCAGGGTCTGCGGTAATGATATCATCTACGGAGTAATATTCCGCACCGCGGCTGCGGTTGCCGGAATAGTCCTGCACGTTGATAAACTCCTTTTTATATTCATCACTCATGGTCTTTAATGCAAGTGCGGCTCCAATCAGCTTGCCTTTGCGGAAAAGGGGATAGACGATAGAAAATCCTGTGACAGAGTCACCTTTATAAGTCAGGGCATTCTGCTCGAAATACACCATAGGGCGTCCTGTCTGCAGCGTGCGGTAGACCTCGCTGTTTTCTGCGTTAGATGTTGGAAAAATGTCGAAGAGGTGCTTGCCGACGATATCATCGGCGGTAAAGCTGTAGGTATCCGGATTGGTTATTTCACAGTACCTGCAGATACAGTCTGTATCGAAAATAGACATTTCGTCGAAGAAATTCTGCGCAGTAAAGATGCTGGATGCCAAGGTTTCGTACATAGATATGCCTCCTGATGTAAAAAATATGATACAATATTGTAAAATAAATTTGCGTAAAAGTAAAGTATTACACACATTAAAGACAGAAAACCATGAAAAAAACGACAGAAGACGGTGGCATATATTTTGCATTATAATTATAGCAGTTTATACAATATCACTATAAAAACAAAAAGGGAGACAGCAAGATATGGAATGGAAAGATGTGCCTAGAAGGCCATACTATGAAAAATATGAAAGAGTGCAGGTAAAAAACGATTATGGCTGGTATGAAGTATACCGCCTGCCGGGCAATGTTTACGGATTTGCAGAGCCGCAGCATTTCCAGGAAGTGAATTTTTATCTGATTATGGGTGAAGAGAGAGCAGTTCTGCTGGATACCGGAATGGGATTCTTTCCTGTAGAGCCTCTTATCAGAGAGCTCTATGACGGAGAAATCATCGCAGTCAACAGCCATTTTCACTTTGATCACATCGGAAACAATCACACCTTTGAGCCTGTCTGGAACTACACAGACAATTATGTGAAGAAGGTTGCAGAAACAGGTCTGGTAAGTGCAGATACAGGTGCACAGATGGATGAGGAAATGTTCAAGTATGGCTATCCGGAAGGATTCGACCCGAAAACCTTTCACATCCCGGCCTTCACCTACCGCACCCTGGAGGACGGACAGATTTTAGACCTCGGAGGCAGAAAGCTTGAAGTGATCCATACTCCGGGTCACAGCTTTGATTCTATAATGCTCTATGATGAAGCCGGAAAGATACTGTTCACCGGTGACACCTTCTATCTGGGAGCGCTGTATGCACACTTTGCCTGCGACCAGTTCGGTCATTCGGATATTTATCAGTATCAGCAGACTATGGAAATGCTGAGCAAGAGAATTCCGGAAGACGTAAAGCTGTATTGCTCACATAACGATTTCATTACATACGCAGGCAGACTGAAGGAAGCGGCGGACCTGCTGAAGGCTGTAATCAGTGAAGAAAGCCGGGAAAGCGGGGAAGTAAACCTGGGACATCAGTACCTGGAAGAAGGCCGTATGCTTAACGAAAGATTTGGCGACGGATTCTCTGTGGTATATGCTGTAGACGGAAAGGAATAAAAAATATGTGGAATGAAGAAATAAGAGAAAAATTAAGAAATGAAATACTCCCGACATTGGAAAAAGAAGTCTGGAGTCTTAACGATGATATGGCAGCTCATCCTGAACTGGGTTCCCATGAATTTGAATCTTCACGGAAAATAGTTGAGCTGCTGCGTGCCCACGGTCTTGAGGTGGAATATCCATATTGCGGTATACCGACTGCATTCCGTGCAGTTATCAATCCGGGAGGAAAGAAAAAGGCTGCCTTCCTGGCGGAATATGATGCGCTGCCGGAAATCGGCCATGGCTGTGGACATTGTGCTTCCGGTATGGCCAGCGTTATGGCAGCTCTGGCTGTAAATGAGGTGCGTGACAGCCTTGGTGATGTGGAAATTGATGTAATAGGCACACCGGACGAGGAACTTGGCGGAGGCAAGGTGCTACTTCAGAGAGCCGGGGCTTTCGATAACTATGATTTCGCAGCCATGGTTCATATGAGTGCTACCGATATGGCAGAGGCCAGATTCTCTGCAATTGATGGTATGCAGTTTATCTTCCATGGTGCACCGGCTCATGCAGCCGCATGTCCGGAAAAAGGCAGAAATGCCCTTAACGCCACCAGACTTCTCTTTGACAGCACGGATATGATGCGTCAGCACGTGATTAAAGAGGCTATTATTTCCGGTTATATTGCAGAGGGCGGCAAGGCCTCCAATATAGTGCCGGATTTCGCCCAGGCCAATTTCGTGACCCGTGCACCAAAACGAAATCAGCTCGATGATATTACTGCATGGGTAAAGGACTGTGCCCGCGCTGCCGCCATGGCAACAAGAACTGAGGTGGAGATTTTACCGGATGGTGTGGATTACGATGGATTCCAACCGGTAAGATCGGAAATTCAGCTTCTGGAAGAATGTTTTAAAGCCATCGGACGTCCGCTGCCTGAAGATGCGGGCATGATAGCCGGGGGTTCATCTGATATCGGAAACGTAGCATCTTCATGTGTAGCATTCCATCCTCTGATGGGAATAGGAGAGGGCCTGGTAGCTCATACTCGTGAGTTTGCGGCAGCCATGACCTGTGATGTAACTCATAAAGCTATTACGGATTCGGCAGCACTTCTGCTGGAACTGACATGGAGACTCTTTACCGACGATGCGTTGCTTGAAAAGATAAAGAAAGACCACTTTGATGCTCTGAAGGCATAGGAAGAAGCAAGTGTCTACAAAATATAAATTTGATGTAGTAAGTTAAAAGAAGACTATAATAACATGCGGTTTCTTAGAAAGTTTGTCATCTGTTGAATAAACTTTTAAGAAACCGTTTTTTTATAAACAGAAAGGTGGTTTAATATTTAACAAATAAGTGATATAATATCGATAATGAGATTAAGAAAAAAATTGGAGAGAAACAAATGAAAAATTTGTGCGGGAGCGACCGTGTAATCGGCGGACAGAAACTGTCTGTACATGCATGGAAACTGAATAATCAGAAACCCATAAAGCCTGATGAAATACTTATAAGGGTTCTTAAAATACACCTTGAAAACGGGAATTTCAACCAGATATGTATGGAGGTTGGAGGGAAAGAGGAACAGATAAAAGAGTGCATATTAAACATCGTAAAGCAGAGGGGGAAGCTGCATAATCCATATACGGGAACGGCAGGTATCATTGCGGGTGTTGTGGAGAAAATAGGCCCTGCCTGTAATAACGTGAACGACATAAAACTGGGAGATGAGGTTATAATACCCGTATCTGCCAGTCTGATTCCTTTGAGCCTGGAAAAGGTATGCAAAGTAGATTATACATATGGACATGTGGATGTTGAGGGATATGCGATTTTATATGACGGATGTCCCATGGTGAAAAAACAGGAGAATCTTCCTTGGGATTTGCTTATGGTTGCTTTTGAGGAATCAGCGTCAATCGAAAATGTAAGCGAGCTTGCAAAGGGTAAGGAACGGATTATGATTATTGGCAGTAATCCTATCGTGGCTACACTGTACAGCCTGGCAGTCAGAGATAGTATGGATCCCGATGGCGAATTAGTTGGAGTGATATACAGGGATAAAGTATTTGACATGTTTGGCGGTGCAAATCAAAAAAGAAACAAATTCCTGTATTCTATATTTGATGAAGTATATTCTATGGATTCTACATCTACTTTGGAATGTATAGATGATATTACCTTTGATGGAAGTCGTCTTTTTGATGTAATAGTCAATTGTGCTGACCAGATGGGCGCGGAAGCTGTCAGTGTTGTGGCAACTAAGGAGAAAGGAACGGTCTTTTTTTCCAATCTAAGCAATAACTATACGATGGCGCTTTTTATTCAGGAAGCAATCAACAGAGAGATGACACTCCAGTGTGCAGCAGGATACAGCAGCGGATATTATAAGTTCATGATGGATTTTATCGGTGCGAATCTGGATAAAATAGAAGAGATGGGCAAAATTCTTGATCATATATACCGGGATAGAATTGATATAAAGGAGAGCTCCAAAGGCGAAAACGAAGTACATAAAAGTATTTCAGATATGATGATTTATAAAAGCCCGAGGATGAAAACGCTGATTGACGAGGTAGAAAAGGCGGCAAAATACAATTGTTCTGTTGTGATTGAGGGGGAAAGTGGATGTGGCAAGGAAGTGCTGGCGGATCTGATCAGGAAAATGGGGGATAGAAATGCAGCGCCGTATGTAAAAGTAAACTGTGCAGCAATACCTAAAGAGCTTATGGAGTCAGAGTTTTTCGGATATGATAAGGGCGCGTTTACAGGAGCACAAAGCAAAGGAAAAAAAGGATTTTTTGAAATTGCCAACGGTGGCATCCTACTTCTTGACGAAGTATCGGAAATGCCCATCGGAATGCAGGCGAAGTTCTTGAGAGCTATCCAGGAAGGGGAATTCTACAGGGTCGGCGGACAGCAGGCGATTAATGTAGATGTGCGCGTGATTGCCACAACCAACAGGGACTTGAATAAAATGATAAAGGAAGGAAATTTTAGGGAAGATTTGTTTTACAGGCTTGCTGTAGTTACGTTAAAAATACCACCTTTGAGACAACGCCCTGAAGATATTATACCGCTAGCAGAGTTTTTTGTTGATAAATATTCAAAAAAATATGGAATCGAGCGGAGCATTACTGATGAAGGTAAACAATGTCTGCTGGAATATACATGGCCCGGCAATGTGCGCGAACTTGAAAATACAATTCAGAGACTTCTCATAAATTCTCATAGAAAAACCATTTCTAGTAGCGACATTCTCAGTGAATATAATAAAATAGACATGCAGGGAATGATTCCGGACAATGCTGACAATTTGTCATATAGTGAGAGAATGGATTTGTTTGAGAGAAATATGTTGCAGACGGCACTTCAAAAATACGGATCAACCTATAAGGCTTCAGAGCATCTTAAAATGACACAATCACAGTTTATGCGCAGAAAGAAGAAGTATGGGCTCTGATTTTGAGTCGATTTTGACTTGCCAATTTATATTTAATTACAAAAACGACTCAAAAATGGAATGGTAGAGGGCATGATATGAGTAATTTCAATGCTCTCTTTTTTTGTTTTCTTGGCATGCTATTTGCTTTATAAATTTACACGATAACTTATAAAAAGTGATTCAGATAAGGAGGTCTGAAAATGAATCCGGAAGTGGAGAAATACTTTGAATGTATAAAGGAAAAGTATGCAGCAAGCAGACCGAATTCGTGCAAGCTGCACAAGGAGGCGTGTAAGTACATGCCGGGAGGAGATACAAGAACAGCAACCTTCTTTCTTCCTTTTCCAAACTTTATCGTAAAGGGAGAAGGCGCATATATGTATGACGCTGACGGGAATAGACTTCTGGATTTTCAGAACAATTATACATCTCTGATTCATGGGCATGGCCATAAGCCGACTGTTGAGGCCGTACAGAGACAGATTGCTCTGGGAAGCGCATATACGGCTCCTTTTGAAACACAAATTGAGCTTTCACGATTGCTTTTGGAGAGATTTCCGAGCATAGATCTTATCAGATATACAAATTCCGGAACAGAGGCAAACATGCATGCATTGAGAATAGCACGCGCATATACCGGCAAAGCAAAAATTATAAAGACTGAGGGAGGATATCACGGAACCACTGATGTGTTTGAAGCCAGTGTGGATCCCAACATAAAAAAGGCGGGCACGCTGGATCAGATAAAGGTGATACCGGAGAGCCGAGGAGTTTCAGCAAATGCCCTTAAGGATGTATTGGTGGTTCCTTTTAACGACATAGAAAGAACGCGAAAAGTCATAGAAGAGAATTACGAGGATGTGGCATGTATAATTATCGAACCCGTTATGGGCAGCGCAGGGCAGATAACGCCTGATATCGAATACCTTAAGTTTTTAAGACAAATAACCATCGAATATAATATTGTACTTATTTTTGATGAAGTTGTTACCGGAAGACTATCTCTGGGAGGAGCACAAAAATATTACGGTGTGACACCGGATATTACCTCTCTCGGAAAAATTATAGGAGGTGGAACTCCGGTTGGTGCCTTCGGCGGTAAAAGAGAGATAATGGAAATGTATGATCCAAGGCAAAAGAAGATGTACCATTCCGGGACCTTCAACGGAAATGCAGTTACTATGGCAGCAGGACTTGCCACAATGACTGCTTATGATCAGCAGGCAGTTGATTATGTCAACGGCCTAGGAAACAGGTTTAAAGAGGGGGTAACTAAAATCTACGGACGTCTCGGGCTGAATATGCAGATTAGCGGTGAAGGATCAATCTACAACATTCTGTTCACAGACAAAAAAGTGAAGAATTACAGAGATGTTGCGGCTGCTCATGAGGAACTTAATAAAGTGTTGTATCTGGATTTGCTGACCAGAGGAGTGTTTGATGCCGAGCGCGGTATGTTCTGCATGTCAACCGCTATGACGGAGGCAGATGTAGATTTTGGGCTTGAAACACTGGAGGCAGCGCTTAAGAATATGCTCCCGGCAGTAGCGGCAGAGGCTCCGGAGCTTTTAGGATAATCCTGGTATAATCGGGTGAAGGGGTTAACTCACTCGTTTATATAGACATAATGCTTTATCATATCATTAATTTGGAGGAATTATTATGACAGAGAAAAAAGAAAGACAACCCCGCAAGCCTAAAATGTGGGAAGCCTGCATCCCTGTTTTCGTACTGCTGTTCACCATGGTAATGGGAACAATTGTATGGGGAATTGAACCGCATGTACCTCTGGTGCTCTCATGCATTGCAACAGCGCTTATGGCTGCAGTGTGCGGATATAACTGGGAAGCGATTATCACAGGAGCACTTGACAGTATAAAGAGTGCCGTGGAGGCTTTATTAATCATCATGTGCGTAGGAATGCTTATCGGTTCATGGGTATGGGCAGGAACAATGCCGGCGATGGTATACTACGGACTTGAAATGATTTCGCCGGGAGCTTTCCTGGTTGTAGGAGCAATTCTTTGCGGAATTGTAGGTCTGGCAACCGGTTCATCATGGACGGCTTCGGGCACAGTTGGTGTGGCACTTATGGGTGTTGCCATGGGACTTGGAATTGATGCTCCTATTGCAGCAGGAATGGTTATTTCTGGTGCATATATGGGTGATAAATTATCGCCGCTATCAGACAGTACAAATGTTGCTGCAGCAGCTGCGGGAACTCCATTGTACGATCATGTCGGAGCTATGATGACAACTACAATACCAAGCTTCTGTCTGGCACTTGTAGGTTATGGAATTGTAGGGGCTGTAGTTATCGATAAGGATGGATATGACCCAAGCCTTGCGCAGGGTATTCAGGATGCAATTGCAGATACATTCAACTTATCACCTTGGCTGATGATCCCTGTACTGGTTGTACTCTATGGTGCAATCAAGAGAATTCCGGCGATACCGTCACTGCTTTTGGCTGCTGCATTCGGATGTGCCATTGCCATGATTGCTCAGGGAGCTACATTGGCAGAAGTGCTTGGCGCTCTTCAGTACGGATACGAAGCTGATACAGGAAATGCTATCGCTGACAAGCTTCTCAACCGTGGAGGTATTGATTCAATGATGTGGACAATTTCCCTCATAATGTTCGCTCTTGCCTACGGCGGAATGCTTGAAAAATGCGGATTTGTGGAGACCCTCATGGGTGGTCTTGTAAAGAGAGTTAAAACCCTTGGAGGCCTGGTTGCATCAACCATTGTTACGGGTATTATCTGTGATGTTATTTTGACAGACCAGTATCTTGCAATCATGATTCCTGGAAGAATTTTCTCTGGTGAATTTGATAGAAGAGGATTGAGCAAAAGCTTCCTTTCCAGAACTACAGAAGATGGTGCAACATTATGGTCACCTATGATACCTTGGAACGGATGCGGAGCATATCAGTCAGCAACCCTCGGAGTTTCCAACTGGGCATTTATGCCTTGGGCGTTTATGAATCTGATCAATCCTGTATTGGCCATTGTTATTACATACCTGGGAATAGGCGTTAAATATAAAGAATATGACGGTCTCAGAGGAGCAGAACTCAAAGCAGCTAAGGAAAAGAAGAAAGCTGAGTTGAAGGCCGCAAAAGCAGGAAAATAACAATACAATTTAAGGTTAAACAAAGGAAGAGAAACTTATGCGTGAATATATTGCCATTGATGATAAAGCTTTGAAGAAATCGACCAGAATAGCCGCTGTTGCGGGCGGAACAGCCCTCATTATGTTAGCAGTGTTTATACACTCTCTATACACGGGTCTGGTGGGAGTTGTTCTTCTAGCTGCTATGATGCTGAATAAAAAGGTTGCTGTGACGGATGAAGGTCTTGTGGTAACGTATGACGTTGTTTTCTATAAATACTACGAGAAATGGGACTTTGAAGAAATTAAAGAAATTCATAGGGAACTTTCTCCTGATGGAAGACGATATGCACTTCATATAATGAAGGATGTCATGTCAAGAAGGCTGGTATATTCAGTAACTGATGCAGAAAAAGTCATCGATCTGGCACTGGAAAAAAATCCGTGTATTCATGTAGCAGATGTTGACTAAAGTTTAATTTTAATAAACAATCCTGCCTGAGCAAGTTGCCGGGCAGGATTTTTGCTTGTAGAGAATAATTCAATATTGATATCTTAATGAACCCCACCAAAACAGAGCAAAAAATGCGATTTGATGGGTGTTTTTTGTAGCTTTATTCCATTTATGGATTAAAATCCGACGAAAATCGGCTTGAAAGCGGAAGAATCCCCCCTCAAATCGCAATGTCATTAAGTTAAGATGACGAACACAAGAAGACTTCATATCGAAAAAGA
>JBJETB010000098.1:0-24087 GCA_051883095.1 Anaerovoracaceae bacterium | reverse complement strand
CCGCCTGCAAGGGCGGCACTTTTTTTAGACCACGTATGTGGTTTACCATTTACTCTGCTTCCTCTCTGCTTAGCCAGAACTGTTTTTTTACGGTTCTTTTCATTTCTCTTTTCACCTCTTTTCTGCAATAGAAAAAGACTGCCTGGTTAGACAGTCTTCATGTTTGTTTTTCATTTTGAGATATCAGAGCATATCGGGTTCTGAACTTTACGCTACATTTAACTATGCAGCAATGACTCTTGAGTGTTACTTGGCAACATGGAATTTAATAGTATATCTTTTTTTTGCTTTATGAAAAAATTAGCCTGCTTTGTTATGTCGTCACAAGGAGTAACATATTTGCTACTATTCCACAATATTTTTCCATCGTCTGTAACATCACATGCTACAAATCTGTATTTATTCATTCCCACTTTTAATGCCAGGTCAACTATAATTTTACGTTCATCTCTGTTTTGCGTACTAACACAAAAATTTGACAAGCATTTTTGCGCTGAAACCTCATAATCTAATATTGTAACAACACCGAGATAGTTTTTATCTGTAATTGGGTTATATATCATTTTTTCCATTACACTACCTCCTCTCAATAAATTATTTTTCAGAATAAAACATAGTACTGGTCAATAAGTTTAAATGCATCCAGTAACAACTGCCTAGCCGTTTCGATATCGGTTATAACGGCAGTATCAATATCCATTGCCGACCAATGGGAATACGGATGTCTAACACTATTATATTTAGTATAAAGCGAATTAAGATAATTCAGCTGTTGCTCCGTTAACATGCTTTTCTGGCTACTATTACATTCATATAAACCCGAAGGATTCTTATAGAAAAAGCCAAAATTATTTGTTCCATTAGCATTCTGGGTTGTAAGTTTCATGACATCGCCAAGTATCCTATGTAAATAATACTCATATGATCTGAATATTGGAGTTACTAGGCATGTATAATCTGGCATATATCCCGTGAGCATTGTGTTGTATACTGCAGATAGTAAATTTGCATAATGCTTATCAGTATCATGCTTATAGTGCGGCAATAACTGCTCAAATTTATTTTCTACCTCTTCTGCCGTGAGTGTTAATGCATGATAACTATTTAGCGTTTCAACGACTCCTTGCTTATTTTCTAACAATTCAACGGCCGTTGCAATAAGTTTCTGAAATAATACTGTTTGCTTTCCCTGCACATATGATTTGGAATTATTGTAACAATTAATTGTAACTGTGTTGTCAGCCTGCATAACCTTAATCTTATGTCTTGAACCAATTTCTTCAACACCTACATTAATGGGTGCGATATCTTCCTGCTCAAAACTTTCATTTTCTTCATTAAGGCATTGAACTATCGACTTCCAATCATTCACTCCATATCCAACAAAGTAAACCGAGCCATCGTTGTATGTTTTGTGCCCCTTTGCCAGCAATGCATTACTTGCAATTGCATCAGCTTCCTCGTTATATATAACGCCTGAATGAGCTGGGACTTTTACAAATTCTATATCCAATATTCTCTTCTTTTCTTGAATAAAAGACACATATTCCTTGGTTGTATTATTATTTGCTTTCCACTGTCCTGTAGCCCATTTTTCTATTCCTTCATAATCAAAATATATTGTTATTTTTTTCTTATTATACTGAATAGCCCAATTTATTGCTTCCTTAACGCCTTCAAGTTCAGCTGCAACATTACGACGTGAAATAAATCCCTCGTCTAATTGCTTTGTAAACGCCTTATACAGGATATCTTTATTTCCATTATGGCTAAGTATTATTACGCCAAATGCTGATTTTTCTTCTTTTACATCATAGCTTCCATCCACGAAAGAAATAATCTCTTGTTCCCCAAGAAGTGCTATCTTCTTTTCTACCTGAACATTCAGTTCATCGCTAATCGTTACTGAATCATCAGCGTCAGTCCCCAATAGATACGTTTCCGCCTCTGGAAGTGTAGAAAACGATTTGTACTGCGCACCTGAAACACCATCTACCTGTTCTTTGCATTGCTCCCAAGTTTCATATATCCCTGGTTTTTTCCCAACTCTAACAGCATAGTATTTTTTCTTTGCCATGCTCTTACACCTCCTCAGCATTGGTTTATTATTATATCATTTTTTTTTACGTTGTGCAACTTTTTTCATTATATCGTTTCGTAAGGTTTATATATTTTACAAATAAGTTGGGGTTCAGGGGTTTTAGGGGACAGCCCCTAACAAGCGTATTTTTCTCCGTCAGGAGTAAAAATGCACTGCTTGCTAATTCATAACAACAGCTATTATCATCTTTCCATGTCTGTTCGTTCCTTAAGCTGGATAACACGAATACCCTTTATTGTCCTTTGAAATCTTTCAGGATATTTAAACCTTTCGGAATACTTTTTCTTCTGCTCATCAGTTAAGCTTTCAAATCGGTCGCTGTCTGCCGGCGCTCTGCAAATAAAAAAGTCTCCTGCTATTATTTCAACAAGAGAACCTGTGCTGTCGTAAATTGCCCTGTTAAGCGGAAGTCCTATGAGTTTTCCCTCCTCATTGCATATAATGGCCGCATCATCATCAAAAGGCATATATAGCTCAATCATTCCGCCAACCAGTTTTTGTTCACTTTCCAAAGAGTCCGTAATAGTCACTTCCTGCGGTCTCTGATTAGCTTTTACAAGCAGAACATCCAGTTTTCTTTCTTCATTCATTTTATCTTATCCCCCTTATCTATAAATTTACTGCATGAATGCAGTAATAAGTAATCGTTTACATCCTTTCCCTGCGGTGGCGGGCAATCAACAACATCATATTTTTTATCCAGTTTTTCAATAATTTTAATGCTGTATTTTCTGCCTGCTGCATCGTTATCCAGGTGCAGTGCAATGGTTCGGGTCCTCTCATGTGAATCGAGGAAATGTGAAAGAGCAGGAGGAAGACCGGTCTGCGGTGAAATCGCTGTTCCTCCAAGGGAAATATAGCAATGTTTTTTCCAGTCCTCACCCCTCAGCTTGAGTATGGTCGCATATGAAAGCAAATCAATAGCACTTTCAAACACATGCAGGGTTTCAGAATTGCCTTCCGAAAAAGAGAAGGCATATTCCTTTATACTTCCCTCAGCCTCCCCCACAAACCTTTTTTCTCCTGTGCCTCTTATTGCAGCATAGGCTGGCTTTCCGCTTTCATCTTTTCCTACAAATACCGCATTGTGATACGGCAGTGATTCATATATAAGGTCTCTGTCAATGAAGAAGTCAATAATACTTCCATCTATTCCCCTTGCCTTAAGATATTTTATTACCCTGTCATTGCTCCCTGCCTTTTCCGGCATACTGAGTATCGGGTGCTCGTCTCTGCTGGTTTGAATAACTGCCTGCTTCTTTTCATTTTGGTAATTCTCTGAGCCGGAAAGAAAAAGCACAGCTTTCCTGAAATTCCATCCCTCCACCCTTACAAGATAGTCAAGGGCGCTGGTTCCTCCAAAACCGCGGGACCACCAGAACCATTTTCCTTTGTCTATTTTCAGGCTGTCATGAGTCCTGGTACAATACCTTCCCGAACTGATTTTTACCAGTTCAAATGGTTCATAGATTCTCAGGTAAGTAAGCAGATCCATCTCCCGTGCTTTTTCTATAGCCTCGTTTGACAAAAGCATTTTTTCTACCTCTCCTTATCTTCTCTTCCCCTGTCTATATCTGCCGACAGCTGTTTAATCTCCTTTGAAGTCTTATCATATGCATAAACACTGTCAGACAGATAATTCTCCGGTTGAACTACTTCTTTGTTTGCCATCCTTAGCATTTCTTCTGCTCTCTGCAGAGCAAAAGTGTCTCCGCCTGCAAGCAGTATGGTCTTATGGACAGAGGATGGCAGAATAAAGAAAGTTCCTCCTATCCTTTCGGAGATTTGCTCCATTACACCGGGATAAAGCATTGCTGCAGCTCCGTAATCGTAGCTTTCGTTGGTCAATACATAGGCGACTTCATTCAGCATACTGTTATCATTTAGCAGGTTCAAGTAAGGTTTACCATAAGCAGTAATATCTAACGCCTGAAGCAACGGCGGCTGTTTCACAGGCATATTATTTAATGCCGTATCCTGAAGCTTTTTCGTGTCAACTTCCCATTCCTTCAGCATTTCGCGTGTAATCTTTATTCTATGCATGTCATCAACCACTACATAAAATACCTTGGCAATATCTCCAAATGAACGGTAGGCTGCATTACGAAGATAATATGAATTACTTCTTTTGTTTACAAGAAGCATCTGTATCTTGTCTGAAACCTGAGTAAAGTCAGATATGTCAAAATCCATTTTGTTTTTGACAGTCTCTTTACCATCGGCGAGTGCCTTATCATAGAGTTCTGCCATTTCTTTCAGCACATTTCCTACAAATTCTCCCTTCTGAACCTTTTCGTAATAAGGTTCAATATATATCAGCGGTGATACATCACAGATGCCCTCAACTGCTATCCCTTCGACAACAGGTCCATTTTTCATCTGCTTCTGGATAAATCTTATTTTTGCCTTGGAAGTATCTGTTCCAAGATATTTCAGCCATTCTTTTTCAATGCAATTTTTAAATTCAAGGTATGTCATATTTGTCGCTCCTCTCTTTTATATGTCATTTCATCCGGTTCAACTTCGGGACTGTCGTCTATTTCAGCGGCATCCTTCTTATCCATATTAAGTAAAATGTTCAGTTCATCCAGCCTTCTGCTCTTTTCATGCAGTTCCTCCTCATGTGGATATTCCCTTGCAGCCTCTTCTCGTGCATTTTCCATCTGCCTCCGTGTTCCCTCAAGCTCTATTGTGGTCTTTTTAAGAAGCTCTGGAATCCTTTCAAGAGCATTTTCGATACGGGTAAGATTTCCTAAAGTATCAGCTCCGAGAGTAATGCTGTAGCTCATACTGCCTCGCAAAGTAAGGATGTAGTCTCTTTCCAGCATGTCAAAGCCAAGTTCCATTGAAAATCCTTTATATTCCCCTATTTTCACCGCCTCGGGACTTTTCATCTTCTTGCATTCAAGAAGAAGGGCATCACCTGCAGTTTTCTTTTCATCATAGGTATGCTCTCCAATCATCATCCCAGTAAATTTATCTTCTGACTCAGGAAGCGACTGAAGCATTGCAAGGTCTTTTTCATATCCGGATATTTTCTCCTGACAGTTCTTCACTACTTGCGGATAAACACGCAGCAGTCTGTCTTCTAAATCATACTTTTCACTTAAAAAGCTCTGCTTGAGCATTTTGAGTTTGCTTACCTGTATATCCAAATCCATCTTTTCCTTAATATACGGATTATCAGAAGCAAGCATCTTCATCTCCGCATAGGACAGCGCCACCTCGTCCACATCTTCTGCCGAACGCACCGGCGATTTTGAAGTATATATCTGACTTATAAAACGCTGCTTTGTTTCAAGGATCTGATACAAATAAGCATCAAATGTTCCTTCCGTCACATACCGGGTAATTGTTACTTTCTCATTGGAATTTCCCTGACGTATTATACGGCCGGAACGCTGCTCCAGGTCCGAAGGCCGCCATGGGCAATCAAGATCATGCAGTGCTGCAAGCAGCCGCTGCACATTAGTACCTGCTCCCATCTTTTGTGTTGAGCCGATGAGAATTCTTACCTCTCCTGCACGGACCTTTGAAAACAGCTTTGCTTTCTTGGCATCATTATCCGCATCATGTACAAACGCTATTTCCTCCTTCGGAATGCCCCTCTCTGTAAGTTTATCTTTAATGTCATTATAGACATCAAAGCTTCCATCATTTTTCGGTGTCGAAAGGTCACAAAACAAAAGCTGGGTCAGCTTTCTGTCCTTTCCTTTTTCCCAGATATCATATACTCTTTTTACGCACTCGTTGACCTTGCTTCCTTCAAAATCAGGAAGCATTGGGTTAAGAAGCCGCTGGTCCAGTGCCAGTTTTCTGCCGTCGTTTGTCACCTTAAGCATGTTATCCTGATTGGAAGATACCTGTTTGTTCCGGATTTTTTCTGCACGTTCTGCAAGCCCCTGAACCATTTCTTTTTGCATTTCTGATGGTTTTACTGACACATTTATATACTCTGCATCAGGCACAGGAAGGTTGAGCATGTCTGCTGTCTGAATATCTGCAATTTCTTTGAACATTGCCATAAGTTCAGGCAGATTATAAAATCTTGCAAATCGTGTTTTAGCTCTGTATCCTGTTCCCTCTGGTGCAAGTTCGATGGCAGTAACCGTTTCACCAAAGGTTGAAGCCCATGCATCAAAGGTTTCAAGGCCCATTTCTTTCAGCCTGTCGTATTCGAGATATCGCTGAAGAGTATACAGCTCCACCATGGAGTTGCTGATTGGAGTTCCTGTTGCAAACACTACACCTTTTCCTCCGGTCAGTTCATCCAGATAACGGCACTTCATGTAGAGGTCTGTGGACTTTTGTGCCTCCGTCTGTGCTATTCCTCCTACATTTCTCATCTTTGTATAGAGAAACAGATTTTTATAATAGTGCGCCTCATCTATAAAAATACGGTCAACACCCAGTTCCTCAAAGGTGACTACATCATCTTTTCTGCTCTGGTCGTTAAGCCTTTTAAGTTTTGTTTCAAGCCCCTTTTTCATTTTTTCAAGAGCTTTTACTGATAGTCTTTCTCCCCGCTTCGCTTTCAGCTCCTTTATTCCTCTTGTGACAGCTTCAATTTCATTTTCCAGATGCGTTACCTGGCGCTGCATAGACATAGGAATTTTCTCAAATTGCGAGTGGCCTATGATGATGGCGTCGTAATCGCCTGTAGAAATTCTGCTGCAGAACTTTTTTCGGTTCTTCTTTTCAAAATCTTTCTTGGTAGCAACAAGAAGATTTGCTGCCGGATAAAGCTGCAGAAATTCACTTGCCCATTGGTTAATAAGATGATTGGGTACAACGAAAAGAGATTTGCTGCATAGTCCCAGCCTTTTGCTTTCCATTGCCGCTGCCGTCATTTCAAAGGTCTTTCCGGCGCCCACGCAATGTGCCAAAAGGGTGTTCCCTCCATACAGCACTCTGGCTACTGCATTCTTCTGGTGAGGCATTAACGAAATTTCAGGGTTCATTCCTTCAAAAACAATGTGGCTTCCGTCATACTCTCTTGGACGAATGGCATTAAATTTATCATTGTATATCCGGCATAGCCTGCTCCTTCTGTCAGGATCTTTCCATATCCAGTCTGTAAATGCCTGTTTTATCTGTTCCTGCTTTGCCTGTGCGATAGCCGTTTCTTTTTTATTAAGAACTGCAGTCTTCTTTCCGTCGCTTTCGTAATTATAGTCAAATATCCGGACGTCTTTCAGATTAAGCGTCTGTTCAATGATTTTATATGCATTGATTCTGGCCGTTCCAAAGGTTCTGTTAGCTTTCACATTGCCGCTGTCCAAACTCTTGTTTTCCACATACCACTCACCTGTATATTTGGACAAGTGAATTCGTATGCGCTCTTTCAGATAAAAAGGGGTTCCAAGAAGTTCATAGGTAAACTGCTCAATATACCTTTCGGGAATCCAGGTGGCTCCAAGGCGTACTGAGATTTCTGATGCAGGAAGGTCTTTAGGCTGTGCCTTTTCCAGTGCCTTGACGTTTTCAGCAAAATCATCTCCTCTGGCGGATACCGCAAGCTTCGCCGTTTCAAGCTTTTCTCTCACATTTCCGGACAGATATTCGTCAGCCGTAAGATACTTTTCCTCAGGATCATCCTCTTTCCAGTTTGGATTCAGGAAAATAACACCCTTTAGTTCCTCAAAAATCTCTGCTTCTGTTTTCATGCAAAGCGACTCCATAAACGCCATATCCACTTTCGCCTTTTCACCTATAGATACTCCCAGAGCCTCCACTGCGGTATCAACTCTGGTTGACGGTTTATGTGAGCGTATGGTTCGCTTATAGAAAATATCCGCCTTCCGGTTTAAGCTGCCGTCATCATTTAGGATTTCAAGCGCAGAAAGCAGAAAATATGAACTGTCGTCAGAAAAGGCAGAGCTGTTTGCCCTGCCTGAGATTAAACCGTATTTCTTTGTAAAACTGTCATAAAGCTGATTCAGCCTTTTTTGCTCTGCCGCAATTTCTGCTTCGGGATAATCCTCTGACTGATAAGTAATAAGCATTTTCAAGCAGTCTCGGATTTGTATCATACCTTTTATCCTGCTTTCGGCCGTAGAGGTAGTCTCCACCGGTTTCATGATAGAATTCTCCCGGAAATAAATTTTTCCGTCTGTCAAAGCAAAGGAGAAGTTTTTTACCGAAGGGTCTGCTATGATATATTCATCCTCCTCTTCGGCAAGTTCCCCTGCCCTTTCTGTTATCTGTGCATGAATGGATTTTACCGCATTGTCAAGCTGTATTGACAGCGGAATGCTTTCATCCGCTATACAGCTGCTCTCCTGACCGAACCGTCCGCTTATCATCTCCATTTTTCCAAGCACCATTTCCGGATGCTGGATATAATACTGATTTATCTGTATTCCATCATCATTAAGTCCCAGATGCAGCCACTCCGGCTCTATATCAATAATACTTTCCCTCTTTTGAAGGAAGATTATATCTGAAGTTACCTCCGTTCCGGCATTTTTAGTAAATGTATTGCTTGGAAGTCTGATGGCACCTATAAGGTCGGCTCTTTGTGCAATGTATTTTCTTACCTTTGGGTTTTCCTTATCAAGAGTACCTTTGCTTGTCACAAATGCAATAATACCTCCCGGTCTGACCTTATCAATGGTCTTGGCAAAGAAGTAATCGTGAATAAGAAAATTCTCCTTATCGTAACGTTTGTCAGCAAGCCTGAAATCACCGAATGGGATATTGCCTATAGCAACATCAAAGAAGCTGTCAGGAAGAGAAGTATTTTCGTAGCCTTCAATGCTTATGCTGGCATTTTGATAAAGCTGCCTTGCAATCCGACCCGATACAGAGTCCGCCTCAACACCATACAATTTACTCTTTTCAAAGTCTTCAGGAAGCATTCCAAAGAAATTTCCTATGCCGCAGGAGGGTTCAAGTATGTTACCCTCACTAAATCCTGATTGCCTTAGCACCTGATACATGGCCCGGATTACAACAGGAGGTGTATAAAATGCCGTAAGGCATGACTGCCGGGCAGCGGCATATTCATCTTCGTCAAGAAGCTGCTTAAGCTGAACATACTCATTTGCCCAGCTGTTGTTTGATTCATCAAAAACCTCCGGCTGGCCGCCCCAGCCTGCGTAGCCCGCAAGTATCTCCTGTTCTTTCTCTGTGGCAAAACGCCCCTTTTCATCAAGTGTTTTCAGAAGACGGATTGCTTCAATGTTTCGCCTGAATTTTTCTTTCGGACTGCCTTCTCCATACGCATCGTCTGAAATACGGTATTGTATTCTATCTGCTCTCTTTATCTCAGGAAAAATATATCCTGACGGCTTTTTCTCAGGAGGGAGCTCCCATGATGGTGTCAGGCTCTCGCTCTCGGATACTTTGACTTCTTCTTCTTTTTCTGATTCCTTCCCTGGCTCTTTCCTCAGGTGCTCGTTTCCCGGTGTCTCTGCAGCTCTTATATCAAACTCCTGCCGATCCATGGTCTTATTTATCAGTGGGCAGGCGGTGTCATAAAGCACCACTTCTTCATCATCAATAGCTAATATCTCATATTGCTGAGCACCGATAAAGACTGAATCTCCCAAGTGAAATTCATATTCGCCATATTGGGTTTGCTCTTCCGGCTTTGCCTCCGGCGGCGCTATGGAAAGAATTTCTTTGTTCTTCCGGTATTCCTCAATCTCCTTTCTGCGGATTGTTTCTTTCTCCAGCCATGCAGGGTAATTTTCCGCTTCCTTTTTATTCAGATACCTTCCTATGCGAATCAGTTCCCTTATTCTTTGCTCAACGTCTTGCCATTTAATCAAAATTTTCGGGCTGTCATTTCCATAGCCTTTGCTTAGCATAATTCCTTTCGGTGAGTGATCCTCGCCTATTCCAAGGCCGGATTTTATCGGGTTCCTTCCACCTGTGCCGTACTCCTTTTTCAGAAATTCCACATTTTCTTTTTGTGACAGGCTTTTTTCAAACTGCTCAAAAATCCGATATTTCCCGTTTTCAAATCCACTCCCCTTTGTGATTGCAACATCAATTACCTCCTGTGGGAAATCAGTCTCTTTTACGGAATCAAGGGAATTAAAGAATGCAGTCTGAGCCTCAACAGACGGTAAGGGTTCTGCAATGTCATACAGTTTATTGAGGATTCTCAGACTGTCAAAATGCTCTGAAATAACCTCCCAGTTATAATAGCCTTCTGCCGTTCTGCTAAGGTAGCTCCCTTCCCAAAGATGCAGCACATTTTGATATGTTTTATATCCAACCTGGCGTTCTCCGCTGATGATCAGTTCCGTATAATCGTTATTGAATATTTCTTTCAGATAAGCTACTCTTTCGGCTGTATCATCATGCAGTTCAAAGAATTTTCGTATTTCTGCGTAGCTTGCTTTCAAATGCGTGGTGCTCAGCAGAATTTCTTGTATATCGCTGTCTTTACAAAAAAACGGGAGTTTGCTTTCTCCCGTTTTTCTGTCAAAATATTTTACCTGAAAATCAGTTCCCTCTGTACTGTTTCCATCGCCCTGGCCTTGATGCTGTTCATTTTCTGAACCCAACTCATCATGTCGGCTGCTTTCAGTTCCTCGCTCACGCCCTCGTTCTTCGCCATCTGTGAAATCAGAAGCTCCAGCATCTCCTCCGCTTCTCTGTCCGTGTTCCTCAGGTGCTCGCTCAAACTGCAGTCCGTCAGCATGCTGTAAAAAATCAATTTGCGATGTTCTTTCAGGTAATTTCTCCTCATCTGTCCGAATCTGCCTATTTGCATCGATTCTTCCTTCGGCATGCTTATCATTGGAATCTGATAATTCCCTCTCTGTTGATATCCTATGTTCATGTTCTCCTCCCCTTTCCCTTTTTTCTTCATTGTATATGCCTTCTTTTGATGCTGCAAATGTGCGATTCAATTTTTTTTCTGCCTGCAGGTTTCGTATTGTCTTCCCTATTTCCGAAAGCGCCATCTGAGAAATATCGCTTACTGCATATCCAACAGCATGCAAAGTGTCCTTAGTGTTAAAGTCGGTAATTGCAGCAAAATCAGATTTTTCAAAGCTGGTGTTAATATCAATGCCAAGCCTTCCCATAATCATATATGCCACACTTATGGATACCAGCTGTTCAAAGCAGATTTTAATGTTGTCGTTGTCCAATGTGCCAATCCGGCTTCCTGCCTTTCGCTCCTGCAAAAATTCCAGGTAGTCTGAAAGATTATCTCTGGCTGCATTCTCTGAAGCAGAAAGCACCGCACTTGCGATGCTTTCTTTTCGCTCCAGTTCTCCGAAGCTTGCTTCCAGTGTTTCAATAACCTCATCCTCATATGAATTATCATAATCCCACAGGGGTACAGGTCTTGAAAATGTTCCTTCATGAGTATCAGAAACATCAAAGTAATACTTCAGTCGCTGATTTTCTCCAAATTCATCGTCAAAAACTGCAATCCCTCTGGCTCCTTTATTTACCCATCTGCGAAAAAGGCCATTCCACTTTTCAATAGTTAAAACGGCTGTGGCATCCGGTCTTTGGGCATAAACAAGTACCTGTTCGTCAAACCTCAGCTTGAAATTCCGCCCTGCTGACAAAAGAAATCCCTGCCAGCTTTCGATATCTGTTGAAATCTCTTTGCAGGCATCCTTATACAGCTTATTGATTGAATAAAACTTGCTGGCCAATCTTGCTGCCTCCTTCCTTTTTACTCGTCTTTTTCTTTGCGTGAAACTGCTGCAATCAGTCCGGTGAATGCGATGACAAGAAGCAATATCAACTCATGCAATCTGCTCTTATCCCCTGTCTTTGGTACTTCTGATGGCTTTTGCGGTTTTTCCGGTGTCGGCTCGATGATTTCCACAGTCTGGTCAAGATCGTTAATGTCGGTGTGTTTCGATACAAGCTTTCCATTGAGGTAAAGCCGTTCAAAGACTACCAGCTTATGTCCGTCAAATCCGCTGCCATCAAAGGTAAACTTGATGGTTATGCTTCCGTCTTTTGACTTTGGAGTAAAGGTTTTTTCAGCTATGACTTTCTTTCCATTAACAGTAATGGCTTTTCCAGTAGCTTTATCCATGATAGTACCCTTCATGGTATAGGTTTCTCCCGGGGCGAGATTATAGTAGTTTACTGTGTCAACAATCGTTATTTCTTTAGCTGCCGTGATTTTACTGGAACCGTCTGTTCCTGAAGCAGATGTTTTTATCATCGGTTCCGTGACTTTTTCATTCTCCACTTCAATCCTGGTAATCAGGCCAAGCATTGTCGTGTCAATCAAATGAAATTCGCTATCTGCTTTATACCCGTCAGGTGCCTTTACTTCCCGATAGAAAAATGCACCTTTACTACTTACAGATATAGTGGCAATGCCATACTGTCCCGTTATAATGTTCTTTTCGGTAAGCTTTTTATCAGGTATCAGTGTAAGACCATCTTCGGCCAGCTTGCTTGACCAAATTTCAAACTCAGCTCCGGCAAGAGTCTCTCTTGTATCTTTATCTACTTTCTTGATTTCGATTTGATAAGAAAAACCGCCGCCCGGAGTATACGGAACAGCTTCGTTTTCAACAACGAATCTGTACTGAGGAAGACCTTTGATTACTCTGAATCTGTGATAATCATAATCATCAGCCTTGTATCCTGCCGGAGCCTTTATCTCACGCCAGAAGTATGTGCCGTAATCGAGAACCGCTGTAAAGGTTCCGTCTGATCCTGTGGTGTATGTTCCAAGAAGTTTGTCCGGTTCATAGGTCCATTCGCCGGAAGGTTTTGCAGAGTAGATTTCAAAGACTGCTCCTGAAAGCTTCTTTTCAGGGTCTTCCCTGTCAACCTTTACAAACTCAATTTCCGGCTTGTGGTCGTTTTCAACAGCAAAGCCGTCTCTGTTATCAGAGTTGATCTTTATCATCAGTTTGTCAGCTGAGGTGTCCTGTCTTGCCAGGGTGACATTCTTTGTGAATTCAAATGTCTGAGCCGTATCGAAGGCACCTGTTGAAGATACTTCTGAATTAGCTGCATCTGTAAAGAGGCCCGAAAGCACATTTTCTATGGCCGCCGTGACCACTCCGTATTTATCCATGGATACGGTAACGTCTGCACCGGATGCTGTCTTAAGCTTTAAGGTATCCTTCGGATTAAGAATAATCTCGCCGGACGGGTCAAGCGTCTCCGTTACAGCAGTTGTGCCGGATATTCTCTCGTATGATGCTTCTATTACGTTTACGTCGGCAAAGTCTTTTACCGTAATAACAGCGCTGTGCTTGAATATCTGGTTTCCGCCTGGTGTCAGGTTTCCTGATTCTGTGGTCACAGTCTCATATCCCAGTTCAGGATGAGCCGGGTCTATAAGCTGCTCCTTTGTGGTAACTGTCTTTGACGGCTGGTGAGTGATAACTGCCTTTAATATTAACGCTGTCTTGTCTGTTCCTGCGCCGGTAAGGGTAAACTCCGGTGTGTAGGTGATAAGGTCTTCACCTTTAGTCGGTGTCCAAAGCTCCTCATAGCCTGCATAATATCCTGTGTAGGCTGCGGTAGGCGTAAATGTTTCTGTTACACCGTCAACGGTGTAATCAAAGGTGTTTCCTGTTTCGCCGGGTTTAACCTTAAGAGTCTTTCCGTTTGGCAGAATGATGTTTGTCTCAGCATCTGCGAAAGTATCAACGGTAACTTCCGTAAAGTCGGAATCAGCATCTATGCTTACTCTTCCGTCTTCACTTGCAAAGTCGGTATCCAGAGGATATACGCTTCCGTCGATTGTGATAGACGGCATAGGAAGTCTTGACTCAACCATGATTGTTGTCTTCACATGGTTCTTTTCTTCAAGAACGAACCTTCCGTAAATACCGTCATTGATTGTATAGTCAAAAGCGGCATCCGATGAGTAATCAGCATCGTCTTCTCTTACTTCAAAGTTGAATCTTACGTCGCTCAGAAGATAGTCTTCCGGTCCTTCAAGCTCCCTGATGTAGTAGCTTCCTTCAGGAAGCTTTGCATCTGCAAGGACGCTTCCGCCTGCGGTGTAATCAACTGATATAACATCAAT
This sequence comes from Anaerovoracaceae bacterium, assembly GCA_051883095.1. Taxonomy (GTDB): domain Bacteria; phylum Bacillota; class Clostridia; order Peptostreptococcales; family Anaerovoracaceae; genus SUG1106. The sequence continues at coordinate 10,000 of JBJETB010000098.1, read as the reverse complement.
CAAAGTGTCAGCCTTGATAGTCTTCTTTGTGACTTCATGCTTTCCTACAGCTGTTGCTGTAATGTCTTCTGCGGTGTAAAGACCGAACTTCACAGTCTGCCCTTCCTCCGGCGGCTGGTATGCATCCGATCTGAACGAAGTCTCAAAGACTTTTGAAAGGTCAATCTGAACGCTCATATACTCATTGTCAAAGGAAGCAGCTCCCCAGATAACAGGTGTGAACTGGTCTTTGTACTTAAGGGTTACAAGCTGCTCTTCACTGTCATTTAAGTAGTTATCATCAGCTGATAATTCGCGGACGATGTAATCGCCGAGAGGGAGAAGACCGCTTGTAGCAATTCCGTCCTCATTTGTAGTAATTACTTCGATGATGTCTGACTGAGTATAGCGGTTTGTCTTATACACATTGTAAAGGTCAAGTACACCTACATTGTTTCCGGATGCAGCCTCAGCGCAGTAGATTGCCATAGTATATCCGTCGGCAAAGGTTATCTCAAGGGGAGTATCCTCCGTCTGATTGGTGATAATTTCAAGGTAGTACATGGTCTGGCCGCCGACTGCAGTAGATTCAACTCTTCTTGCAATTACACTTACTCCGTCAGCAAGTCCATCTTTACTGTTAAACTCAATTTCCGGGTTATCCGGTGAAAGCTTTGTGTACCAGTCTATGAGAAGCGGAAGCCGCTCCCCTTCTGAATCGTAATGAATAAAGTTAAGTGTCGGAACTATGCTCTCATAGAGATGTCCCACTGCCGATTCCTGCATAGTAATCGTGGTATAGCAGGCTCCGCCTTTATAGTACATATCAGCCCTTATTCCGTCAGCCCAAGCAAAATATATTGGAGCTGCAAACGGAATTGTTCTGAATGTAACCTCCTGCGGAGCATTCTCATATTCGTAGCCAACACCAACATCAATTGTTTCTGCAGGACCTGGTATCTGCTTTGTGATGATGGTTGTGGCCACATTGGTATCCTGGTCTACAGTAGAGCCAAGAGCAAATCCATCGAAATTAACAGTGAAGCCATCGGCATCACCCTTTTCCTGAGTGTAGATTGCTCTGTAGACCTGAACACGCATCTTTTCAAAGTTTCCGATAGGTGTGCATTCCTGCCAGCCCGCCAGATCAGAAAGTAGAACTCTGTAAACGGTTTCTCCGGTCTGGGCATCTGTCTGATAGATAATAACATACTGTGGGTCTTCCTTCGGATCACCTGTAAAGGTCTTTAAGGTCCAGCCTTCCGGTACTGTGTATTCAGGAAGTGCAGCGCCTGTTTCATCACTGTCAATGAAAGCATAATCATTTCCGGCGCCGGTAAGAGATGTCTTATTTCCGGCGATGTAGTAGCCTGTCACCGCTGCCTTATATGCATCAGCTGCTTCGCTCTTTAAAACTGCCTTTCCGCCGACAGTCTTTGGTGATATTAAAGTAAAGCCCTCGTTATCCCATTCGAACATAATCTTGGTTTCTTTAATGTCTTCGGTCTTATATGTCGGAGGAGTATCTTCCGGGTCATCAAAGTCACCGTCTCCGTTGGCATCAATCCCCGGTACATCTATAACCTGTCTTTCTCCCACCTTTCTTTCCTCGGTCTTTAAATCGTCCTTGGTCAGTTCGTAGTAGATATAGTCTTTTACGAGGTATCTTTCCGGACAAGGCTCTGAAAGATCTATTTCGTTTCCGTCTGTAAAGATGTCCTTTTCTCCGTCAGCCTCAAAGACATATGTTTTCTTGTACACATCAAGTTCTGATACTGTTGTCCAATCAAACGGGTCACGAAGCGGCTTGGTGTAGCTCTGGATTTCCCCATTTGAATCATCAACAACCACATCACCTACGGTGCCGCTCATGTAAGTCATCGGAATCTCGGAAACGCAGCCGGAAAGCGGCATCGTTGTCTTTGTCACATTGACATCTGTAACATTTCTTCCGCCTGCCTGGTTCTTAAGGATTACCTCAATATCATAGCGGTAGCTGTACTTATCGTCTGCAGTCGCATAGATATATGAGTATGTGGTGTCTTTCTGCTCAGGGGAAACATATATGGTTCTCTTCATGTTTCCTTCTGAAGCTTCCCTCTCAAGCATATACCAAAGCTCTGCTCCCGATTTGTGTGAGTATGAGCCGGTTTCATAGTTTGCAGCATCGTATTCCTTTGGATTAAAGAGTTTGCCAAAGAAAGCCTTTACCTTTTCAATTGCATTGGAAAGGTGTGATGATTTTTCCTTTGGAATTGTTATCTTATCACCTGTCTCGGAATCGTAAATGGCCGGTCCTTCAGAACCGTCATTTAATGTCTCATCCTTTGCAGCGAAGATTCCAAAGACTGCATCCTTTAATTTTGCTGCTGTTTCAAATACAGGGGTAAGAATTGTATATCCGTCCTTTTCCTCTTCCTTAAAGCCTACAAGGGCTTCTCCTGTTTTACTTATTTCGAGTTTACCTTTTACAGCATCGTTTAATACTGCAGCAATGCGGTAGTAGTTCCTGTACGGATGGTCTCCGCTGTCATAGGACGGGTCTGCATCCATTCTCTTGCTGTCAAAGGTAACGAGCTGGGAGAAATTGCCGTCTTCGTGCATATCCTGCTGAGTAACGGTGAAGGTGTATCTGTTCACTACCATCTTGGCAAGTTCATCAAAGGTGTATTTATCCTTATCCTGATACTTCACCTTATTTCCGGCAGCATCGTAGATTGCTACAACATCTTCGTATTTGTGTCCGTCGCCGCTGTAGTAGTCACCGAACTTTCCGGTGTCTCCGAACTTAAGGACACCTTCCTCAACATATCCGAAGTCGTGGTTTTGGCCGGCTCCGGTTTCATCGTACTTACCTACGAAATATCCATCGGGAACCAGCCACTCTGATATTTCATATCTTCCGTAAGGCAGCTGATAAGGGATGGTAATTTCGCCGTTTTCAGAGAGCTCAAAGGCGTAGTTTGTACTCTTTGAGTTAATGCTTTCTGCGTTTGGAAGGAACCTGTTATATATATTCTTTGCTACGGTCCCGCCCTCTCCGAACATTGCTCTGTTTTCTTCGTCAGTATAGTCAGGGTTTCCTTTGAAACGGATATATACCTTGGTTCCGGCAAGGGGAATCTTCTTTCCTGTTTCAGAGTCAACCTTTTCAATCTTTACGATGTTTTCCTTGATCTTATCTCTCAGGTTCACATCATATCTGTTGTTATAGTAGTCGCCGGTGCCCTTTGACTTGGCACCGATTGGATTTGTTCCTGCTGTGCCGTATCCGGAATAAAGTCCTTCATCGGGAACTGCGCCCTTAGAGCCGTACATTACATTAGCACCGCTTGCTCCATTATGTTCTGATACAACTACAGTGCACTTTTCAAGAACATATTTCGGATTATCTGCTTTTACCTCTGTTAATTCATACCTGCCATACGGAAGGTCTTTAATGAGAATCTGGCCGTTGGTACCGACCTTCATTCCAAGGCCGCCGTTAAGTGTGTTGTTTGGAATTCCTGATCCTCTTGATACAGTGTACTGATGGGTACCGCCCTCAAGGACTGTCGGAGTTGCTGACTGAAGGTGCGCATATTCTACACCTTCCAAGCCGTCCATAAGCTTTATGGTCCAGTAAGAATCTATTGAGATGTTGCTTTTGTCGCCACCCATGGCAGAGTCTTTAAACGGATTCTCCTGCTCATTGGATTTGATAATGAGGACATCGCCTCTGAACTCATCATCCACAAAGGTTTCAAGGTCATAGTCGAGGATGTTCTTAACAGCAGCTTTTGTTCCCGTAGAAGTAAAGCTGCTGCCATCACCTTTGGTTGCTGACCATTCAAATTTGTAATTTACTTCAGTCCACGGAGCCGATTCGCATTCGTATGTGCAGTTATCCTTAGCATCTGCGTGATATTTAAATGTGTATTCTCTTACGCCTCCGTATGGGTCAGGATTAATATATCTTCCGTCAGGCCTTGTTTCGGTGATTCTATACTGCACCGCAACATCCCATGTTCTTGACTTTTCCTTATTTCCGCAGTGCTTCACAAGACCCGGTGGGTCATTTCCGTCCGGCACCATATGGTCAGGTGTCATGGTCTTCGTAAGGTATGCATCAAGGTCTGATTTAGTCAAGAAAGGTCTGTCCTCAAAGACATACTCTGAGCCGTAATCATCGAGAGTTACTGTGCTGATGGTCTGCCAGCCCTCGCCTCCAATATTTCTTTCAAGAGTGAAGGTTGCATCAAGGCCTGCACCGCCAAGTGGAGTGTGGCTGTCTCCGTCCCATCCGGTATTTGCATCTATCTTTTCGATAGGCATTTTGATTGTCGGGAAAATTTCCACATCAGGAGGTGTGCAGTCGCCCTCTTCTTCTTGTGGGTCAGGTCCGTCTAAAACAAGCCATCCTGATACCGGATCGTTAAGTCCCGATACGAAAGCCTGAGTATGGCCTGTCTTGGTTGCGTGTTCCCAGATGTATCTCTTGTACTCGGAACCATTAGGACCATTCAAGTATTTTTCTGCTCTTTCGGCGATAGCATCCTTATGTTTTATCTCGAGAGTCTTTCCAAGAAGCGACTTATCAGTAATGGTGATGATGTACTTGCCGTCCTTCTTGGTAGCACCTTCTACATATTCAATCTTTATTCCGTCTAGATCATCACCGTTTTTATTGACAGCTTTGTATTCGCCCTGGTATGAACCTGCCGATATTTCCTTTATAATTATATCTGCCGCTTTTTCCTCTTCTGTAAGAAGTATGGTCTGAGGTTCATTCTTAAAGGAGCCTGCAATGCTTCTGTCAAGGTTTGATCTTTCCTTAATCTTCGATGCCATGAAGTTATATATGTCCATAGCAGGAGTTCCCCAGAGGTTCTTTGAGTAATGCTCCTTTGGAATGAGATCTGTGTAAACGCCTGTCTTATATCCGGTTTCAAATCTAAGACCATTCTCACTTCTTTCGAAGGTTTCATCTCTGAACAATTGCTGGCATTCCCATATGAGCATCTGAGATGCTGCGTACCAGTCTGACTTTTTGTATGTTGTGTTCGGGTCCTTGTACTTGGAATCGGCAAATCCCATATCGTTAAGTTCCTTTACGCCTACGCTTCCGTCAACGGGAGCCAGCATCAGAACCTTGAAGATATTCTCAATAGGATATGGTGGCGTTTTCCCTATATAGGTTGCATATGCGTTATATATAGGCGACTTTTCATAGTTATGCTTGTATAAGGTTGTTGACTTATGGGATACTCCATGCTCTATACAGTAAACTAAAAAGCCTCCAGCTCTATACATCTTGATGGGCTGCTTGGCCTCCGAACAGCTTCCATCATCTCTTATTACCGCATCTCTTGGGTCCATTTCGGAATTGTAGTCTACAAAGTAAATTTGAAGGTACCTTCCGGATTTAAAAGTGTAACTGCCCAGGTTCTCTTCTGTAAGGGTATATCCGCTTGCAGCCTCTGCTGTTTCAGCCATATCTAGGCACGGCATGGAAGTAAAGACGATGGTAATGGCCATCGCCAGTGTCAGGATTTTTTTACCTAGTTTCTTAAAATTCATTTTGCTGTTTCCTCCTTGCTTGATTTTTATATAAAAGAAAAGAGAGCAAGTGTTTTCTTGCCCTCTTATCTGAAAAAAGAGTATTATATGTGTATTTGATGTTTAATATAGCATAAAAGCATTGTAGTAGATGCTCGGACCTTCATTCGTACTAAAGTGGTCATCCCAATCTCCTACTCCTACGCTTGAAAAGTATAGGAAACCAGAATCATATCCGCCCTGTTTAACTACCTGCAAGATATATGTTTCTATGCCACCCTTATAGAGCCTGATTACATCCTCCTGTTTTGAATAAATTGAGAAACGTCCTAGTTCACCGTCTGAGTAGTAGTTTGAGTTCTGAGGATTTCCCGTAGGTCTATCCTCGTAGTGCCATCTAGGCTCATTTTCAGCGGCATAGTCTATTGCGTACTGACGAAGCTCCTTATATATCTCATCAATGTTTAGAGTTTCTTTCAATGTGTAGGTATCCGACCATGGGCCGTAGATTTTCTTACCATTTACTGTCCTATATGCTCTTACTCTGAACTGATATACGCTGTCGTCCTGAACGAGGCTTATCTGCATCTGGTTTTTACCTATTTTACTCTCTGCATACTCTTCTACGGTGAGCCTTTTCGAAGATGGCTTTCCGTTTTCGAAGGTTGCGACGCTTATATAACCTGAAGGATTCTGCTTTTTTAACATTGCCAATCTGGTTTTATATGTTGAAAAGGCTCTCCTAAATCCATCTTCATCGTATGAGTAATTTCTGAAGCCCGTTTCTTCGCCGTTTTTAATTTGGTTTATTTGGCCTTCATAATCTGTGGCTCCCCTTACAGTCTTAAAATCAATCGCTATGGTTGTAACTGCTGTATCTGGTGCATATGCATCGGTTATTGCCACCTTTGCCGGCTTTGGTGCCGCGCTCATCACTGAGCTGAACTTCGAGTAAACGGTCTTTCCGCTTATTTTCTTATATGCTCTTACCTTGTAGTAATATGTCTTACCGCAGGTTCTGCTTCCGTTGATATAGGTTGACTTAGTCGGGTCTGTTACGGTGCTTACCTTCTTGTAGGTTCCACTCTTTGATGTGGCTCTGTAGATCTGGTAGCCATCCACTCCCGAAAGCGGCTCCCATGTCAACTTGATTTTATCATAGCTGTACGATGCGACTTTTATTAAATTAAGCTTTGCTTTCTTAAGCTTTGAACTTGTCCAACTGGTTGCTTTAACATCGGTGGCTATCACTGTCTGTTCATCCGCATAATATGTAGTTGTTTCTGCCAGAGCGGGAACTGCAAATGTGCAAGCAACTGCCAATGCTAATGTTGTAACAAGCAGTCTCTTTTTTAATTTCTTAGCTTTCATACTTCTTTCCTCCTGGTCACATTTTATTATGTGTTTATACTCACAGTCAAGAGTCTAAGAAGCTGATTATCTTTTCCCCTACCTTTCGTGCGCACGAACCATACAGCCACACCTGATCAAGCTTATCCCCTAAAACACCACTTAATGCCTCGCAGGTTTCTTGCATTAGATTTTTGAATTCCAAATTCATCGGCAATGATATTTCATTTAATATAGCTACTCATCTAACATTAGCTTGCCCTTTTTTGCTTTTGCCTTTAAACGAGCCATTTGTTCTTTTTCAATTTGTTGTATGCTCTTATCAGGGGTTGGCAAATCTTCCGGCATAGTTCCGCCGATGTTTTCAATGGCAGTTCTCACTTCTTTTCCAACGTTATAATGAACAGATGTTGCTTTCTCTGCACCACATATTTTATCTTTTCGTATTTTTTCTTCCGTCTGGGATATTCTGAATAAGTTTGCTATTAGTTCAGTACTACCCATATAATCTAAAATTTTCTGACCTACATCAAGCTTTTTTCTTTCATGAATATCGTCTACGTCTAAACCACCATACAAACCCATATAACCTGCATTTTGGAATATGGCAAATTCCTCATTTGTGATAACTCCAGCATCATGTGCGGTTTCCGCTAAAAGCTGATTCCATTGTTTTATATCTCCACGAACAACGAGTCGACGGTTATCTTCACTCAGCTGGTTAAAATGGTCAGCTACTTCTTGTCTATATGTCTGTATTGCAAAATATGTCTGTCCCAATGCAATTACTTCTTTTCTGGGATCACCATTCTGCACTATTAAGTAGCAAGCATATCTTGATAATTCATAATCTATAACAGGCTTAGTTGTCGCACCTGCATCAACGATTTTCCTGACCTCAGGAAAATCGTAAGCAACATCATGCCCTGAATTATCAGCGGCAATCATTGCTCGCTTAATTACATTCAAAAAGTTTTCCCATTTTTTATAGTCAAGAACATTTCCCAGTTCCCTTGCACTCCAAAACTCAGAGCCGTCATCTCTGACACGCTTTATATCTTCAAATCGTTTATATTCTTTTGCAATTAAATCGCTCATAGCTTCGTCCTCACCTTTAATTCATCTTCCACAAATTCAGATTTACTGATTCTCTTGTTATTTCCAATTATAACATGCGAGAACATAAAGCACAACGAGGATAGTAGTAATCTTGGCTTTTTAGCATAGCAGCCTTACTCGCAGCATTTCATCCCCGTTTACCTCTGATTCTATTCTTAATCCTTTACCTTTCCGGCTCTACCTTTCACGTGATTTTTCTTTTCTCCTGCGGTCTAGTTCAGCTGCTTCTTCCTGAACTGCCTCTTCCAGCGCCTCATAATCGCTCATTCCATACTTATCAGCCTTTCTACGCATTTCGGCAGATATTCTTGAAATCGTTTTGTCTGACTTGAGTATAGAATTAATTCCTATACCATTTTGGGCCTTAAATTCAAGACGCTTTTCCTTATCTTTGTGAAGGTCGCTCAAAAAATTTCTGACATAGCTTTCATCCCAAATCCGCTGCTGCTCGAAGAAAGCCGTGGAAAGCTCATCTCTGGTTAAAGGGATCTCCATCTTCTTACCATTAACCTCCCTGGATATTTTCAAAGAAGAATAGTCCTCGTCTTTATCATCCGGCAGTCTGATTTCAGGAAGCTCTGATTCATTGATTTTATTCAGATCGTTTTCACTATCATCAAAAAGATGTTCATATCCATAGCTTCTCATGCTTATATAACCATGCTCAGCACAGATTATATGGTCCACCACGGGTATCGCTAATACTCTTCCACAAACAGCAATACGTTCTGTAGTCTTGATATCTTCTTCACTTGGTGACAGATTGCCGCTTGGGTGATTATGAAGAAGCATGATGCATGCAGCAGAACTAAGCACAGCACTTTTGAAGACTTCCCTGGGGTGTACCAATGTACTTGTCAGTTCTCCAATACTTGTTATGCTGGCACTTAGCGGCAGCCCTTTTGGGTTCAGATGCAGCACACAGAAAACCTCTCTGTCGTACTCGCCCAATTCTTTGCTCAGAAGTGCCACCGCATCTGAACTGCAGGCAATCTCCTTTTCACTATACAGCTTTCGCTCTGGCACAAGCCTGACGCCTACCATATCAAACTCTTTTTTACTTCTTGCTTCCATCAAACCTTACCGAAAGCCTTTCCCCTATTTTCATAGTGCTAAGTGCAAGATGTAGGTCTTTACTGTCCACCTCTCTTACCCTTTCCTCTGGCTGCTCTACAAATTCGATCAATAAAGTGTTGTTGCTTTTAAGGTCTTTTAATAAAAAATCCATTCCCTTGTTCACTGCTATCTTTTTCATTTTCTGCATTCCTTTCTCCGTATCTTACGGGCTTTTTCTTAATTAAGTTTTAAAATAATATACTATTTTCAGCCTACCGAAGAAAGAATGTCTTTTGTTTTTCGGTAGGCTAATTATTATCTTGTAAGTGTTTGTGTTTGTTTTTGTTTTTCCTGAACCTTTGCATAATACTCCAGCGCCTTTATGATATACTCCTCTCTCCCCTTCAGCGGAATATTGGGAGGAATGAACCTGCTTATGCGCTCCTCTCGCAATACGATTTTTTCCTTCTGGTTCGGTTTTTCTTCCTGCATTATAGCCAATATGGAATCGACGGACAGCTTGTCCATATCTAAAAACTTTCGCATTTTCTTCGCCTGTGCATATGATGGAGTGCAATCCTCCATTTCCATTGCGTTAAGGAGTTCTTCCTGAAGCTCTTTTGGGATATATGATATTTCAACAGCTGGTGTCATCGCCATTTTCCCCTCGTCTACACGCTTTAGGAGTTCAGGAATTAGATATGTCAAACGAATATATCTTCGTACCTGGTCTTGGCTTTCACCCACTTCTTCTGCAAGTTTTTGTCTTGACTTTTTCCCATCCAACTTGTGTGCAGGTTGCACACAAGTTAAATCTGTTCTCATACCCTGTCTTTTCATTGCTTCAAGTTTCATCTTAAATGCAAAGGCTTTTTCACTCGGCAGAAGATTTTCTCTCTGCATATTGTAGGCTAAGACAATGGCGCCTTGCGGTATTGCTACCGCAGGTTTCCATTGC
>JBJETB010000097.1:0-25782 GCA_051883095.1 Anaerovoracaceae bacterium | reverse complement strand
TGAAAGTAGGGTCTTCTTCTGCAAGCTTGGCAAGAGCGATACCCATCTTTTCCTGGCCTGCCTTGGTCTTAGGCTCGATAGCAATTTCGATTACCGGATCAGGGAAGTCCATGGACTCCAGAATGATCTCATGCTTTTCGTCACAGAGAGTGTCTCCTGTGGTAGTATCCTTGAGACCCACTGCAGCAGCAATGTCTCCGGAGTATACCTGTTCGATTTCCTCTCTCTTGTTGGCATGCATCTGCAGAATACGTCCGATTCTTTCTTTCTTGCCCTTTGTCGAGTTGTAAACATATGAGCCGGACTGTAATGTGCCGGAATATACTCTGAAGAAAGCAAGCTTTCCTACAAACGGGTCTGCCATAATCTTGAATGCAAGTGCAGCGAAAGGGCCCTTGTCGTCAGCATGTCTTTCTTCTTCCTCTTCAGTTTCAGGGTTTATACCTTTGATAGCAGGAATGTCCAGAGGTGACGGCATGTAGTCAACTACTGCGTCCAGCATCATCTGTACGCCCTTGTTCCTGTAAGCGGAACCGCAGAGCATAGGCACCATTCTGCCTGCTATTGTTTCTTTTCTGATTGTGGACTTGATTTCCTCCACAGAGAATTCTTCTCCCTCGAGGAATTTCATCATAAGCTCTTCGTCTGTTTCTGCAACGGACTCAATAAGCTTTTCTCTCCATTCCTGAGCAAGGTCCACCATATCGGCAGGAATATCGGTAACTTCAAATTCCTTACCCAGCTCGTCCTTGTAAATCTCTGCTTTCATCACTACTAAATCGATAATTCCAATGAAACTATCTTCAGCACCAATAGGCAGCTGGACCGGTACCGCATTTGCCTTGAGTCTGTCCTTAACCATGTTGACAACTCTAAAGAAATCTGCACCCATAATGTCCATCTTATTAACAAAGATCATTCTTGGTACACCGTACTTTTCAGCCTGTCTCCAAACAGTTTCGGACTGAGGTTCAACACCGCCCTTTGCGCAAAGCACTGTTACTGCACCGTCAAGAACTCTTAAAGATCTTTCAACTTCTACAGTAAAGTCTACGTGACCCGGAGTATCGATTATGTTAATTCTGTGATTTTTCCATTGTGCTGTAGTAGCAGCAGAGGTTATAGTGATACCACGTTCCTGTTCCTGCTCCATCCAGTCCATTGTAGCTGCACCTTCATGAGTTTCGCCCAGCTTATGAGTTCTTCCGGTATAGAACAGAATTCTTTCGGTTGTTGTGGTCTTGCCCGCATCGATGTGGGCCATAATACCAATATTTCTTGTCTTTTCAAGCGGAAAACTTCTTGGCATCGGTTATATCCTCCCTTCTGCTTTATTTTTTTCAGTCATATTAACCTGCCTTCGGAAGACTACCATCTGAAGTGTGCGAATGCTCTGTTAGCATCTGCCATCTTGTGGGTGTCTTCTTTCTTCTTAACGGATGCACCTGTGTTGTTAGCTGCGTCCATAAGCTCTTTAGCAAGTCTTTCAGCCATAGTTCTTTCGCCTCTGGCTCTGGTGTATTTAGTAAGCCATCTTAAGCCTAAAGTCTGGCGTCTTTCAGGTCTTACTTCTACTGGAACCTGGTAGTTTGCACCACCGATTCTCTTTGCTTTTACTTCTAATACAGGCATGATATTGTTCATTGCCTTTTCGAATACTTCCAGTGGTTCCTCACCGGTCTGCTCCTTGATCATGTCAAATGCGCTGTAAACGATTGACTGAGCAGTTCCCTTTTTACCGTCAAGCATGATGCTGTTGATTAACTTGGCAACAACAACGCTTCCGTAAACGGGATCCGGAAGTACATCTCTCTTTGGTACGTTACCTTTTCTTGGCACTTCTCTTCCCTCCTCGCCTGACAGCCTCAGTTTCTGTCTTATCTAGTACAAGGCTGTCTGCACAATATAGTTATTTTAATTAATTGCACAACTCTTCACCCTCGCAATGCGGGGATTACTCCTGCCCGTCCCGCAATTAAAAGACGGCAGGTTCTGCTGACGGGGTACTCGACCTATCTATTATGATGGCCGCGAGCGCTTCTTTGTATGACAAAAGAATGCTCTTCTACCGTTCTTTTGATTTCTCCGTAAGAAATCTTATAGAGAAATTCTATTTCTTGACTTTAGGTCTCTTAGCGCCGTATTTGGAACGTGCCTGAAGTCTGTTGTTCACACCGGCTGTATCGAGTGTACCTCTGATGATGTGATATCTTACACCAGGAAGGTCCTTAACTCTGCCGCCTCTGATAAGAACTACAGAGTGCTCCTGCAGGTTGTGACCGATACCAGGGATGTAAGCTGTTACTTCAATACCGTTAGTCAGACGAACTCTCGCTACTTTTCTCAGTGCTGAGTTAGGCTTCTTAGGTGTTACAGTCTTTACAGAAGTACAAACGCCTCTCTTCTGTGGTGAATGAGTGTCAGTTGCGACTCTCTTTAATGAGTTCATTCCCTTGTTAAGAGCAGGAGCTGTTGACTTCTTAACAGCACTGGTTCTGCCTTCGCGTACTAATTGGTTGATAGTAGGCATCCTTTTTCTCCTTTCTTCAGAAAATTACTTTTATTTTTTCAAGCCAAATGACCTAAAATACATTTATTTTAGGTCAAATGGGCTCAAAACCAACATCTAGTTTACCACATTTTTATTCTGTGTGTCAATCTAATTCTTCTATAAAAACTAGTCAAGCTCCACAAAATCTGCAGTGTCAGCGGCTTCGCTGATCTCAGGTGTTTCATAAACCTGTTCTCCGAAAACCTCATCTGTATCAAGATCTCCGTCCTGATCACTGTCCATATCAAACTTTTCAGCGTTTGCTCTGGCCATTTCCTCTTCCATTCTGAGTCTTTCCTGCTCACGCTCATAGTTTTCCATGATTTCTGCGTTTACACCGTAATCCACTTCGATGTTCTTGTATCTCTTCATTCCGGTTCCCGCAGGAATCAGCTTGCCGAGGATAACGTTTTCTTTAAGACCGAGGAGCTTATCGTTCTTTCCTTTGATAGCCGCATCTGTAAGGACTCTTGTAGTTTCCTGGAAAGATGCTGCAGAAAGGAATGAGTTTGTAGCCAGGGAAGCCTTTGTGATACCCAGAAGTATTCTCTTGGCAGTACAAGGTTCTCCGCCTTCCTCTTCAGCCTTCTGGTTTGCCTCCTCGATTTCGAATTTTCCGTAAAGTCCGCCCGGAAGCAGATCAGTATCGCCGGAGTCCTCAATCTTGTACTTGGAAAGCATCTGGCTTACGATTACTTCAACGTGCTTGTCGTTGATATCAACACCCTGCTGCTTGTATACTCTCTGTACTTCCTTGAGCAGGTACTGATATACGCCTTCAACGCCGTTTAATCTGAGTATGTCATGAGGGTTCAGCGGTCCGCGGGTAATCTGTCCGCCTGCGTATACCATATCGCCCTCTTTTACATTTAATCTTGCTCCGTAAGGGATTACATAGGTTCTGTCTTCTTCCTCGCCTCTTACCCTTACTTCGGTCTTGTTGTCTTTTCTTGCCTCAATGGAAATTACCTGTCCGTCAGCCTCGCAGATTTCTGCAAGTCCCTTAGGCTTTCTTGCTTCGAACAGTTCCTCAACTCTAGGAAGACCCTGAGTGATGTCGCCGCCGGCAACGCCGCCTGTGTGGAAGGTTCTCATTGTAAGCTGGGTACCAGGTTCACCGATGGACTGTGCGGCTGTAATACCTACTGCTTCACCGATGTTTACCTCTTCTCCTGTAGCAAGGTTTCTGCCGTAGCACTTAGCGCAGATGCCGGTTCTGGAATGACAAGTCATTACTGAGCGGATTGCCACACTCTCGATGCCGCATTCCTCAACTCTTGCTGCAGCGTCTTCAAGAATCTCTTCGTTCTGTTCTACGATTACCTCTCCTGTGTTAGGGTCAGTAATGTCGATAAGAGCAGTTCTGCCTACGATTCTCTGTCTCAGCGGCTCGATTACTTCCTTGCCGTCTGTAAAGGCTCTTACTTCAACACCTTCGTCAGTACCGCAGTCGTATTCTCTTACGATTACGTTATGAGATACGTCTACAAGTCTTCTGGTCAGGTAACCTGAGTCGGCTGTACGGAGAGCCGTATCGGCCAGACCTTTTCTGGCACCGTTTGAGGAAATGAAGTATTCCAGTATGGAAAGTCCCTCACGGAAGTTTGATTTGATAGGGATTTCTACAGTCTTACCGGTTGCGTTAGCCATAAGTCCGCGCATACCGCCGACCTGTCTGATCTGGTTCTTGCTGCCTCGAGCTCCGGAGTTGGCCATGATGAACAGGTTGTTCAATGATCCGAGGGAATCCATCAGAGCATCGGCAACATCATCTGTGGCCTTTGACCAGATCTTGATGATCTGCTCATAGCGCTCCTGGTTGGACATAAGACCCATTCTGTATGCCTTTTCATATTTATCTACTTCTTTTTCAGCCTCAGCTACGATGTCCCACTTGTTTTCAGGGATTTCCATATCGCTTACGCTGATGGTAACTGCTGCCTTGGTGGAGTACTTGTAACCCATGGACTTGATGTAGTCAAGCATGATTACAGTACCTGTATTTCCGTGCTTTCTGTAGCACTTGTCGATAATAACTCCCAGTTTCTTCTTATCACAGAGGAAGTCTACCTCAAGCGAATAAGGGTCCTTTTCTCTGTCAACAAATCCAAGGTCCTGCGGGATTCCCTGGTTGAAGATAAATCTTCCCACTGTTGACTCTACCAGCTGTCCTCTGGTGTCGCCCTCCGCATACATTCTTACCTTAACCTTGGCGTGAATTCCCACAGTATTTGTCTGGTAAGCCATGAGCATTTCGTCAAGGTCGGTAAATACCTTGCCGTCGCCAACTTCCGCATAGGTGTTTCTTTCCTCAACTCCCGGATGTGTCAGATAGTATGATCCCAGAATCATATCCTGTGTAGGAGTAGTGATAGGTGAACCGTCCTTAGGTGCCAGGATGTTGTTTACGGAAAGCATGAGGAATCTTGCCTCAGCCTGAGCCTCTACTGAAAGCGGTACGTGAACGGCCATCTGGTCACCGTCGAAGTCGGCGTTGAATGCGGTACATACCAGCGGATGAAGCTTTATAGCCTTACCTTCTACAAGCACAGGCTCGAAAGCCTGAATACCAAGTCTGTGAAGAGTCGGCGCACGGTTAAGCATTACAGGATGCTCCTTGATAACGCCTTCAAGTACATCCCATACTTCAGGTCTTACCTTCTCTACCATCCTCTTGGCGCTCTTGATGTTATGAGCATAACCCTGCTCTACAAGCTCCTTCATTATGAAAGGCTTGAAGAGTTCCAGCGCCATCTTCTTAGGCAGTCCGCACTGGTAGAACTTGAGTTCAGGTCCTACTACGATTACGGAACGGCCTGAGTAGTCAACACGCTTACCTAACAGGTTCTGTCTGAAACGTCCCTGCTTACCCTTAAGCATGTCGGACAAGGACTTGAGCGGTCTTGCTCCCGGACCTGTTACAGCTCTTCCTCTTCTGCCGTTGTCGATAAGTGAGTCAACGGCTTCCTGAAGCATTCTCTTTTCATTTCTTACGATAATGTCAGGAGCGCCCAGTTCAAGGAGTCTGTTAAGTCTGTTGTTTCTGTTGATTACTCTTCTGTATAAATCGTTTAAGTCAGAAGTTGCGAATCTGCCGCCGTCCAGCTGTACCATTGGTCTGATGTCAGGCGGAATTACAGGAATCACATCGAGAATCATCCATTCAGGTCTGTTGCCTGAAAGTCTTAATGCCTCGATTACCTCCAGTCTTCTTACAATTCTTATTTTTTTCTGTCCGGATGCATCCTTCAGCTTCTTTCTCAGATCCGCTGAAAGTTCTTCAAGGTCGATATCAGACAGAAGCATTTTGATTGCTTCTGCACCCATACCGGCTTCAAATCTGTCTCCGTACTGTTCTTTGGCATCTCTGTACTGCTGCTCGCTTAATATTTCCTTGTATCCGAGGCCCGTATCTCCCGGGTCGGTTACGATATATGAAGCGAAGTACAGAACCTTTTCAAGGTTTCTCGGCGTAACGTCAAGGCATAGTCCCATTCTTGACGGAATTCCCTTGAAGTACCAGATATGGGAAACAGGAGCCGCAAGCTTGATGTGACCCATTCTTTCCCTTCTTACCTTAGCCTTGGTTACCTCTACTCCGCAGCGGTCGCAGACGATACCCTTATATCTGATTCTCTTATACTTACCGCAGTGGCATTCCCAGTCCTTCATAGGTCCGAAGATTTTTTCGCAGAAAAGTCCGTCCTTTTCAGGCTTAAGAGTTCTGTAGTTGATGGTCTCAGGCTTGGTTACCTCGCCATGGGACCACTCAAGAATCTTTTCCGGAGATGCCAGATTGATCTGTATAGATTCGAAATTATTTAATTCATAATCGTTGTTTACGTTATTGTTCAAGGAGCCCCTCCCCTTTCTTAATTACTCATCTTTAAAATCGTCGAACGCAAAATCGTCAGGTTCTTCTGCATCAAAGCCGAAGTCATCTTCATCGTCCGGATTCTTTTCTTCACTGTAACCTGCGCTGAAAAGCTTTTCATCGCTTTCCCTCTCGGTCTCAATGTCCATGATAGATTCCAGGTTAGGAATGTCGTCATCGTATTCCGACGATTCCTTGATTTCGATTTCTTCATTGTTCTCTGAAAGAACCTTTACGTCAAGGCCCAGGGCCTGCATTTCCTTAATCAGTACCTTGAAGGACTCAGGAATTCCCGGTGTAGGAATATTTTCGCCCTTTACGATTGCCTCGTAGGTCTTTACACGTCCTACAATATCGTCAGATTTAACTGTAAGGATTTCCTGCAGAGTATATGCTGCGCCGTATGCTTCCAGCGCCCATACTTCCATCTCACCGAAACGCTGTCCGCCGAACTGAGCTTTACCGCCCAGAGGCTGCTGTGTTACCAGTGAATACGGACCCGTACTTCTGGCGTGAATCTTATCGTCTACCAGGTGGTGGAGTTTAAGCATATACATGTATCCTACTGTTACAGGATTGTCGAAAGGTTCGCCTGTCCTGCCGTCTCTCAGCTGGAGCTTTCCTGTTCTAGGATATCCGCATTCGTCGAGAAGCTCGATAATGTCTTTTTCTGTTGCACCGTCGAATACAGGAGTGGAAATGTACCATCCCTTCTTCTTGGCTGCAAGTCCGAGATGAACCTCCAGTACCTGTCCTACATTCATTCGGGAAGGTACGCCCAGAGGGTTAAGCATTACCTGAAGCGGCTGACCGTTTTCCAGGAAAGGCATATCCTCTTCAGGAAGGATTCTTGAAATAACACCCTTATTACCATGGCGTCCTGCCATCTTATCTCCAACGTTAATCTTTCTCTTGGTTGCAATGTAGCATCTTACCAGCTTGTTGACTCCCGGAGGAAGCTCATCGCCGTTTTCTCTTGAGAAAATCTTAACGTCTACTACTATACCTGTTTCACCGTGAGGCACTCTCAGGGATGTGTCTCTTACCTCTCTGGCCTTTTCGCCGAAGATTGCGCGAAGCAGTCTTTCCTCTGCAGTAAGCTCTGTTTCTCCCTTAGGTGTAACCTTACCTACCAGAATGTCTGATGAATTAACCTCCGCACCGATTCTGATAATACCTTCTTCGTCCAGATCCTTTAAAGCATCCTCGCCAACGTTAGGAATATCTCTGGTGATTTCTTCAGGTCCCAGCTTGGTATCTCTTGCTTCTGACTCGTACTCCTCAATGTGAAGTGAAGTAAGAACGTCTTCCATCAGAAGTCTTTCGTTAAGGATGATAGCATCCTCGTAGTTGTAGCCTTCCCAGGTCATGAATCCGATGAGAAGGTTCTTGCCCAGAGCGATTTCTCCAAGGTCGGTGGAAGGACCGTCTGCGATAACCTCTCCGGCTTCGATATGCTCACCGTGAGCGACGATAGGGCGCTGGTTAATGCATGTTCCCTGGTTTGAACGCTTGAACTTGAGAAGGTGATAGCTGTCCTTTTCGTTGTTGTCGTCTCTTCTTATTACAATTGTGTCGGCATCAACAAACTCTACAGTACCCGCATTCTTTGCCAGAATCACTACTCCGGAGTCTCTTGCTGCCTTGTACTCCATTCCGGTACCTACTATAGGGGCTTCGGTTACCAGAAGAGGAACTGCCTGACGCTGCATGTTTGAACCCATGAGGGCACGGTTTGCGTCGTCGTTTTCCAGGAAAGGAATCATTGCTGTCGCAACGGATACTACCTGCTTAGGTGAAACGTCCATGTAGTCAATCTGCTCTCTAGGCATAAGGGCGATTTCGCCGTGTTCGCCTCTGGAAGCTACCTTGGCGTTTACAAAATGTCCCTCGCTGTCCAGCGGCTCATTAGCCTGAGCGATGATCATCATTTCTTCTTCATCGGCAGTCAGATAGTGAATCTCATCTGTTACAATATGAGTCTCCTTATCCACAACTCTGTACGGAGTTTCGATAAAACCGTACTTATTTATTATACCGTATGTTGTAAGTGAACCGATAAGGCCGATGTTAGGACCTTCAGGAGTCTCGATAGGACACATCCTTCCGTAGTGGGAGTGGTGTACATCTCGAACCTCGAATCCGGCTCTTTCTCTGGAAAGTCCGCCAGGTCCCAGTGCAGAAAGTCTTCTCTTATGAGTAAGCTCTGCCAGAGGATTGTTCTGGTCCATAAACTGTGACAGCTGGGAGCTTCCGAAGAACTCCTTGATAGCCGCCGTTACCGGTCTGATATTCATTAATGCCTGCGGAGTAGTAACGTCGATATCCTGGATAGTCATTCTTTCCTTTACTACTCTTTCCATTCTGGCAAGACCGATTCTGAACTGGTTCTGAAGAAGTTCTCCTACAGTTCTCAGTCTTCTGTTGCCCAGATGGTCTATATCGTCAATTGATCCGATGCCATAGTTCAAGTTTAAAATGTAGCTGATTGATGCGATTATATCTTCAATGAGGATGTGCTTAGGTGAAAGGTCGTTCTTCCTCTCCACCAGCATTTCCTTTAACTCTTCATCAGATGAAGCTGCAGCCAGTATTTCCTTCAGGACAGGATAAAATACCTTGTCAGCCACCTTCAGCTCAGAAATATCGAAATTGACATACTTCTGAAGGTCGACAAAGTTATTGCCGATAACTTTTGTTATCTGACCGGCCTTTTCCTTTTCAGGGCTGTAGGCAAAGATATACTCAACGCCCGCATTCTCGATTTCCATAGCAAGAGCGCGGTCGATTTTCTGATCTTTTTCGGCCATGATTTCGCCTGTCTCAGGATTTATTACATCTTCGGCTGCCACTACGCCTACAATTCTGTTTGATAAACCCAGTTTTTTATTATACTTATATCTTCCCACCTTAGCCAGGTCATAGCGCTTAGGGTCAAAGAACAGGGAGTTCAGAAGAGCCTTGGCACTTTCCACTGTAGGCGGTTCTGTAGGTCTTAATTTCTTATAGATTTCCTTAAGGCCTTCTTCGTAGTTTCCGGCGGTATCCTTTTCAAGTGTCTTCATGAGACGAGGGTCCTCACCGAAAATGTCGATTATTTCCTGATTGCTGCCGAAGCCCAGAGCCCTGAGGAGGGTGGTTACCGGCTGTTTTCTGGTACGGTCAACTCTTACGGAAATGATTTCGTTGGAGTCGGTTTCGTATTCCAGCCATGCACCTCTGTTAGGGATGATGGTGGTTGCAAACAGTTTGTTATTGGATTTATCAACGCTTACATCGTAATACGGTCCCGGGGAACGAACCAGCTGTGTTACTACAACTCGCTCAGCACCGTTGTAGATGAAGGTTCCCTTTTCGGTCATCAGCGGGAAATCTCCCATGAAAACTTCCTGCTCTTTAACCTCTCCCGTTTCCTTATTGATCAGTCTTACTCTGACCTTTAACGGAGCAGCGTATGTTACATCTCTTTCCTTGCACTCCTCCTGCTCGTATTTCGGAGCATCGGTAAGTGAGTAATCAATGAACTCCAGAACCAGATTGTCTGCGTAGTCCTTAATCGGAGAAATGTCTTCAAAAACTTCCCGGAGACCCTCTTCGATGAACCAGTTGTAAGAGTCTGTCTGAATCTGAATCAGGTTCGGCATCTCGCAGACTTCGTTGATTTTGGCGAATGTCATACGTTCTTTTCTACCTACTTGTATAGGTTTTGGCATCTTTATCACTCCTTAATTTCTAAAACAAATTACTTTGTGTGGCAGTCTAATATTATATAACATCCGTGTCAAATAAGCAAGTAAAAGTTTTTGAATTCAGGAAAAAGTTTTTGTCACCCGGTTTATCGGGATATCCGGCGGGGAAAGGGAGTGGCTGGCAATGCCCGATGTTGTAAAAAAATCAAAGAAACCACTATTATTACAACATCACACCTTTTTGTGGGCGGCCGAGAGGCCTCCTCAAGGCAAAATGTTGTAAAATTTTCGCAAACAGCGAAATTTTACAACCGAGTCTTGGCTTGCGTTGTACAAAATCGGGGAGCCCGGAAATTTTTACAACGCTGTAGATCGTCGGAGGGCAAATTTTGAGGCCGCGGTAGGGTGATGCTGTTTTTTCGCCGGTTTTGCCGGATTTGTACAACAACGCTAAACGGTAAACCATCCGTGTCTTAAAAAAAACATGACGGTTTCTGCCGACATGTCTTTCTTAATTATTTAACTATTAATCCACCCGATTCAGACTGCCGCCCTCCAAAAAGCTCTTAAGATTCTCTGCGGAAACGCTGCATATAGTTCCTCTTGCTTCCACCGATGCCCACGCCACATGAGGTGTGATGAATATGTTCGGTGCACCAATCAGCGGATTATCCGGCCGCGGCGGTTCCCCGTTCAGAACGTCCACTGCCGCTGCTGACAGTTTGCCTGTCCGCAGAGCTTCTGCCAGGTCCTCCTCATTCACCAGGGCGCCTCGGGCCGTATTGATAAGAACAGCACCGTCCTTCATCTGTCCAATAAATTCTTTGTTTATGAATTCCTTGTTTTCTTCTGTGGCAGGGCAGTGAATGGTGAGTATATCCGACTTGATTGCGGCCTCCCTGTCACGGCTGTATATGTTCACTTCCATGCCAAAAGCCTCTGCAATGGCAGCTACTTTACGGCCGATGTTTCCGTATCCGATAATGCCAAGAGACTTGCCTGCCAGCTGAACTATAGAATTTTTCGAAAGGCAGAAATCGTCTGCCCTGCTCCATTCTCCGGACTGTACAGCTGAATTGTTCAGCCCCACCTGATTGGCGATTTCAAGGATTAAAGCAAAAGTGTGCTGTGCCACCGCGTCTGTAGAATAGGCAGGAACATTGCAGACTGCAATGCCTCTCTCCCTTGCCGACTTTATGTCTATATTGTCATATCCGGTAGCCAGTGCTCCTATAAATTTTAAGTTCCGGCAGGCGTCCATAACTTCTGCACTCATACGGCATTTACTCGTAAATACTGCCTCGGCATCTCCGATAGTCTGAATTACATGTGACTCATCGGTTCTGTCATGTGCCTCAAGCTCCCCTATGGCAGCAAGTCCATCCCACATGAGGTCTTTTTGTATTATTGTAGCCCCGTCAAGAATAACAATTTTCATATTACCTGTCCTTCCGTGGCTTCCTACTTGATTTTTACAGCGGTTCCGTAAACAACTACTTCTGCTGCTCCCTGCATCATGGATGCAGAACCATATCTGATGTTGATAACAGCATCAGCGCCTAACGCTTCTGCTTCATCGACCATTCTCTTAGTAGCAATCTGGCGTGCTTCATTGAGCATCTCAGTGTAGGCACTGAGTTCGCCGCCTACTAAGGTCTTCATGCCGGACATGAAATCCTTTCCAAAATTCTTTGTCTGCACTGTGGTTCCTTTTACAACTCCCAGTGCCTCAATTTCTTTACCAGGTACGTAATTCAATGTGATCAGTAACATGTCAATATCCTCCTTAATATAATACCCTAATATTTTTTAGCTTCTTCCTCTTCCCCTTTTGATATTTCCCTGAATCTCTGCCAGAGCGAGATTAATACCCCTATGATTACAGCACCCAGCACTGCGATATATGCCCACAGTATCCCGTTGGCACCGGCAGCCTCTTCACCTTTTATCAGCAGCACAAAGGCGACAATCAAAACTGCAACTAATATTATTATAACAGATGCAGCAATAAGTGAACCTAGTTTTTTCTTAGAATTTCCTTGCATCGTCAACCTCTCCTTTCTTAATTTCTCCTATTCTCTGTTTCAGCGACATCAGGACACCGATAATTACTGTCACCGGCAGGGCCACTATAAGTGCCACAATCGGCAAAGGCGGAGCTCCCTCCGGTTCGGATTTAACCCCCCAAATCACGAGGATGATAATACCCACCATAAAAATAATCATGGCTGCCGAGGCGATAAAAGCTCCGATATATCTCTTCTGTCGCACGTCCCGGTTTTCGATGTCCTTGAAGGATGCACCGCTCTTCTCCATTTCATTCATCTGCGTCAGGAGCACGTGAGTATCCAGGTCGGAAAGCAGTCCCTCTCTATCCTTAAGCATTTCGCAAAGCTTGATTGAATGCTTCACATTCTGCTCTTCTCTTTCCAGCGTGACCAGATGGCGCTTCATACTGTCAGCCACTGTGGATTTGCCGGCCTGCATCATGCGTATTTCTTCGAGAGGCAGCCCCAGCTTGCGCAGAAGCTTTATCTGTTCCAGCTTTTTCACATCTTCTTCAGTATAATCACGGTATCCGTTCTCGCGGTTTCGTCCCGGACTGAGCAGCCCCTGCTCCTCATAAAACCGTATATTCTTTTTGGTGATGCCTACGAGCTGTTCCACCTGATTGATCTTCATTGCAGACTTCCTTTCTTAAATAGTATACCTAATTCTATACCTTCCATCAGGTGTAAGGTCAAGAGTTTTTTATAAGTTTATAAAAAAAGAGCCCGCAAATCTGCGAACTCTTTTAAAAACCATGTTATGTGTGAAAGCGAAGCTTTCGGTTAGCGAAACAATCGCTTACTACTTAAGAACTACAGTAGCTCCAACTTCTTCTAACTGCTTCTTGATAGCTTCAGCTTCTGCCTTTTCAACGCCTTCCTTAACGTTTGAAGGTGCTCCGTCTACTAATTCCTTAGCTTCCTTTAAGCCTAAGCCTGTTAATTCTCTTACAGCCTTGATAACCTTGATCTTTTCAGCGCCTGCTGCTTCAAGAACTACTGTGAATTCAGTCTGTTCTTCAACTGCTGCTGCTGCGCCTGCTGCACCTGCAACTGCTACTGGAGCTGCTGCGGATACGCCGAATTCTTCTTCACAAGCTTTAACTAACTCGTTTAACTCTAAAACTGTCATAGCCTTTATAGCTTCGATAATCTGCTCTTTATTCATTTTATTTTCTCCTTTTATCAATTTTCTAAGTTATTCAGATTATTATATCTGTTATTCAGCCTTCGCATCTGCGATTGCCTGGAATGTTCTTACTGCCTTGCTTACCGGTGACTGAATGCTTCCCATGAACTTAGCGATAAGAACTTCTCTTGACGGAATGTCTGCGATTGCCTGGATACCATCTTTATCGAAGAAAGTACCTTCTACAACACCTGCTTTGAATTCCATCTTCTTGTAGTCTTTGATTACTTCGTTTAAAACTCTTGCCGGAGCAGTAGCGTCCTCTTTGCTGATTGCAAGTGCGCTAGGTCCGTCCAGAACCTCTGCAAGTCCTTCGAATTCAGTACCTGCGATGGCTCTCTTTACAAGAGTGTTCTTATATACGGTGTAGTCTACGTTAGCCTCACGAAGTTTCTTTCTCATGGCATCGGCCTGAGCAACTGTGATTCCCATGTAGTCAATAACTACTGCAGACTGTGCTCCGTCTAATTTTTCTTTGATTTCGTCAATAATGACCTGTTTCTCTTTCTGAGCTTCTACTGACATTAATTGTTCTCCTTTCTTGCCTGTTATCAGGCTCGCTGTCCGGCAAAGCCGTCTTCAGGCAGAGTAGTGGTACTCCATAAAAAAACCTTGTCCGCTTTAGCTTTTTATTTTTCCGCAAAACGCACAAGGTCAATACTTTTATATTGTACCTCGGCGGGAAATTAAGCTTTCGCACCCGCTGTCTACGGTTTAATTTCTAGTTTAGATTCACGCAGTGAATCGCTGGCTTTTTTACCTTGCGACGAAGTCGTAAGGACTATCGAAAAAAAGCCTAGAACTGAATGAGTGCAGGGTTAACCTTTACTCCAGGGCCCATTGTGGAAGCAACTGTTACGCTTCTGAGATACTGACCCTTTGCTGCTGCCGGCTTAGCCTTTACAACTGCTTCAAGAAGCGCGTTGAAGTTGTCCTGCAGTTTTTCCGGTCCGAAGGAAGCCTTCCCGATCGGAGTATGGATGATATTGGTCTTGTCAAGTCTGTACTCAACTTTACCTGCTTTAATTTCTGCTAATGCTTTTTCAACGTCCATGGTTACTGTACCTGACTTAGGGTTAGGCATGAGTCCCTTAGGTCCGAGGATCTTACCGAGACGACCTACAACACCCATCATATCAGGAGTTGCAACTACTACATCGAAATCGAACCAGTTTTCTGACTGGATCTTCTGAGCCAGTTCTTCGGCTCCTACATAATCGGCACCTGCTGCCTCAGCCTCAGCTGCCTTAGGTCCCTTTGCGAAAACCAGAACCTTCTTTGATTTGCCTGTTCCGTGAGGAAGAACGATAGCGCCTCTGACCTGCTGGTCAGCGTGTCTTCCGTCAACACCAAGCTTGATGTGTACTTCGATGGTTTCATCGAATTTTGCTTTTGAAGTTTCCACTACGTGCTTCATAGCTTCAGGAACTTCGAATAAAGTTGTCTTGTCATATGATGCGACAGCTTCTCTGTACTTTTTACCTCTCTTAGGCATTTTTACCTCCTCGTGGTGCTAGCGGCATGTTGCCTCCCACTTAAAATTAATCTTCAATAACGATTCCCATACTTCTTGCAGTACCCTTGATCATCTCTGTAGCTGCTTCAAGGCTTGCTGCATTCAGGTCTGGCATTTTGGTCTTTGCAATTTCTTCTGCCTGTGCTCTTGTTAAAGTAGCAACCTTCTTCTTGTTAGGTTCTCCGGATGCTGCTGTAAGGCCTGCGGCTTTTTTAAGAAGAACTGCTGCCGGCGGTGTCTTGGTGACAAATGTGAATGATCTGTCTGCATAAACTGTGATTACTACAGGGATAATCATTCCCGGCTGATCCTGTGTTCTGGCATTAAACTGCTTGCAGAAGTCCATAATGTTTACACCCTTCTGTCCAAGTGCAGGACCAACTGGAGGTGCTGGAGTTGCATTACCGGCTGCTATCTGAAGTTTAATGTAGCCCTCGACTTTCTTAGCCATTTTCTATTCTCCTTTCTTCAGATTTTTTATCAGATTTTATCCACCTGTGTGAATTCAAGTTCCACAGGGGTATCTCTGCCAAACATAGAAACCTTTACTCTAAGTACCTGTTTCTCTTTATTGATCTCCTCGACCGTGCCCATAAAGCTTTCGAAAGGACCGCTGATAACCCGTACCGTTTCTCCAACTTCCACGTCCAGATCAATGTATACTTTTTCTATTCCCATTCTGGCGACTTCTTCGTCAGTAAGAGGAATAGGCTCGGAGCCATGACCTACAAACCCTGTAACGCCCTGAGTGTTTCTTACAAGGTACCAGGACTCGTTGGTTACAATCATCTTTATAATTACATAACCCGGAAACATCTTCCGTGTCTTAATCTTGCGTTGTCCGTCTTTAACTTCAACTCTGTCTTCTGTAGGTACAACGATGTCAAGAATCAAGTCCTGCATTCCACGGTTCTCAACCATCTTTTCGATATTCACTTTTACTTTATTTTCGTGACCGGAATAGGTATGAACCACATACCATTTGGCCTGGCCGTCGCCTCTTAAGCCTTCACCCTCTAAAGGCGAAGCACCTTTGCTTTCAAATTCAGACATACTCGTACCTTCTTTTTTAACTTAGTTTAAGTAATTTGATGCGCGGCTAGTTTAAAGTTATGTTCAAAACTGACTTTAATGCTGCCAGAACGCCGGTGTCGATGAGCCAGAATCCTAATGCGAAAACTGCGCATGTTGCAATAACAACTGCAGTATAGGAAACCATTTCCTTTTTGGTAGGCCATACTACCTTTTTCATTTCAATTTTAACGCCCTTAAAGTACTCTTTAAAACTGAATTTCTTATTTGCCTGTTCCTTTGCCATAATACTCTCTCCTTATTTAGTTTCTTTGTGAAGAGTGTGCTTCTTGCAGAATCTGCAGTACTTCTGCATTTCGATACGGTCTGGGTCGTTCTTCTTGTTTTTCATAGTGTTGTAGTTTCTCTGCTTGCACTCTGTACACGCTAACATAACTTTAACTCTCATGTGATTGTCCTCCGTTTTAACTCAAAATTCAGAGCCTCGAAACGAAGCTCTGCTACTTAATAATCATAAAGTTGCCTATTAATTATAAAACATCGCTTTTTCAATGTCAATATGAATTTTTAGCTTATTTTAATATATTTTTATTATGATGTTTACAGTTCCTTCGGATCATCCGGTCCCGGTTCTTCACCCATCTGGGCATGTTTCCAGTCTGCATTGGTGTCAACTATATCCACAGACACATATACACCTGTGGCAGCGGCCATTATCTCGCCTTCACTGTTCAGAATTTCACCTGAAGCAAACCTCTTGCGTCCGTTCCCGCTGTCGATTCTGCCGTAAGCAGTCATGGTTTCTCCTCTCAGCACAGGTTTCAGATATTTTACTGTCATCTCCGCAGTGACAAAAGGTATCTGAAAATCTCCCTCTCTGCGGTTGTACACACGGTTCGCTCTGCCCATCACCTCATCCAGAACTGCACCCGACATGCCTCCGTGCATTATCCCTTCGTGACCCTCATGCCACCTGCCGCATTTAAATACTGTAGCGACCTCGCCGCCTTCCAGCTCGTAAAATACGCATCCCAGAGATGCCGGATTTTCCGTGCCGCATGTTATGCTGCTGGTGGTTGAAATCTGTTTTCTCAATACCTTTCGTTTGATTCGTTTACTGTACTGTGCCTTCATTACTGTCGCTGTCTTCCTCGTCCGTCATGATTTTTACTATTTTATCTACTGCACGCGCGTTTTCTTCAGGATCCTGGTTTACTATGGATGCCGAAAAGCCCAGCGCGTAGCACTGTCCCCAGCCGTTAGTGCCTTTAATGGCCTGCTTCTGGATATCCCATCCAGGCATTCCCTTGAGCTGCATCTTAATCAGGGATGACATCTCGTCTGTGCTCATATTGGTCTCCATATTCCCTCTTACAGCGTCCAGAATAGATGTATATGATGTGAGTATTGTTTTGCTGGACATAGCCTTTTTGAGGATGCCTTCCATAACCAGCTGCTGGTTTTCATTTCGCTGCATATCTCCGTTTACGAAGGAATGTCTTTCTCTGCAGAAAGCAAGAGCTGCTCTGCCGTCAAGATGATTTATGCCTTTGACAAAATGATGGCCGTTCAGACTCTGCATCCCGCTGGTGGTAAAGTCATAAGGTGAATCCACCTCAATACCTCCTATGGCATCAACAAGCTTGACCACGGTAGTATAATTCACTCTGACATAATAGTTTATATCAATGCCCATAATTTCTTCTACTGCACCGATAGTTTCCTGTATTCCGTAAAGGCCCGAATGAGTAAGCTTGTCCTGGACTCCTTTGGTCGGCAGTGTCACATAATAATCCCTCGGAATAGATGTAAGAAGTACTTCATGTGTCACCGGATTAACGGTTGCAATCATGTTCACATCTGTTCTCGAAACAGTGCTTATGTCTCCCTCCACGTCGATTCCGCTGATGTATACGTTAAAAGCCTCCTTGGTGACATCAGCAGCGCTGGTGTTGTCTTCTGTCTCCACAGGCACCTTAATGGTATAAAGAATCCTGGTGTCCGTCTCCAGTTCAGGATGCTCTCCCTTCAGTCCTTCATAGCTTGCAGCACTTATAAGAATGGCGGTATAGTCATCGGAATAAAGCTTTTCCAGTACAGTGGTCAGGCCTTCTTCATATCCGTATTCCACCGTCACTTCATCCTGAAGCATTGCCTTGGCCTGAGAATAATTCAGGTCGCTGTCCATATACGTACCTACAATCTGTCCGTTTATTCCGCTCACATCCTCGTAAAGAGCATCTGCCTCCACTATTACATGATAATCTTCGGTCACTTCCCTTATATCTGTAATTTCATCAAGGAAATTCAGAGTATCTGCCAGGTAGTATGTTCCTATGCCGAATACTCCTATGAGCAGGAAAGCCACCACGGTGGCTCCTATCTTTCTCCCCTTTTTCCCATGCCGGCTGTACATGACAGGCACTATAAACATAGATGCAATCACAAGCAAAGCCACCCCAGCCCAGAAATATTTTGCCGGCAGCACGTTAAGCCAGGCCAGCAGGGCGATAAATGCCGTTGCCAGAATTGTATATATAATGGAAACCGTTCTGCAGAACATATTCCCCTTCTTTTTCATCTCATCCTTGCGTTCAGCCTCCATCTGAGCCTGAATTTCACGTCTTCTGTCGCTTCTCATTCTAACCCCCGGTCTTAACCCTATACAAACGAAATCAGATCTTCTGCCGCTTTTCTTGGAGGGCATGCAACCTCTCCATCTGCAGGAAATCCGACAGGAATAACGGCTGCAATAGTCTGTCCCTCAGGAATATCCACTACTTCGCTCACCTTGCTTTCGTCGAATATCCCCATTATCACAGTGCCAAGACCTTTTTCATGGGCAGCCAGGCAGAAAGTCTGTGCCGCGATTCCTGCATCGAACATCTCCCATCTGTCTCCCTTAGGAGTGGTGAAACTTCCGTCCTTTTCATAACCTGAGCGCCCGGTTACATACGTAAGCAGCACTATAGCCGGAGCGGCAGCCATGACCTTTATATTATAGGTAAAGCCAAGAGTACATTCCTCTGTGGCGATTTTTGCAATTTTTTCTCTGTCCTCAACTACTATATACCTTGCTATCTGAGTGTTTTTCCATGAAGGCGCAAAACGTGCAGCCTCCACAACTTCTGTCAGAAGTTCATGTGGAACAGGCTTATCCTGAAATTTTCTGATGCTCCTTCTTTCCTTTATTCCCTTAACTAAATCCATTGCTGTATTTCCTTTCAAGTTCATTTTGTTTTTACCGGAATAGTATGCCCTGTCAGGGCACACGGCATTTATATTTTATCATTAAACCATATGCTTGTCTATAAATTGTCATCAAAAAATCCGCCCTCCGTATACAACGAAGGGCGGATTTTCACCAAATGTCAGGAACAACATCAGGTTAGCGTATTTATGTTTTTTACAGGTTCATGGATTCGATGATTCTGTCTGCCAGAGCATCCATATCTGCCATGTTGCCGCTGTTAAGAGACGACGCCATGGTTACCTGCTCGTCAAGGATTGTCATTTCCTTCATTTCCTCATCCAGGAACTTTCTCATAAGAGTGCCTGACTTGCATGCCCATGAACCGTTCTCTATGATGGCTACGGTTCTCTTCTGCAGGTTGAGGGCCTTCATATCCATGAGGAAATTGTGCATTACCGGATAAATTCCCAGGTTGTATGTCACGGAAGCCAGCACTATGTTGCTGTACTTGAAAGCGTCTGCGATGAGATATGACACGTGAGTATTTGAAACATCGTGAAGAGCAATATTCGTCATGCCCTTTTCACAAAGCTTGGAAGCCAGCAGACATGCCGCAGCCTCTGTATTGCCGTACATGGATGCATAAGCAATCAGAACTCCCTTTTCCTCAGGCTCATAGCGGCTCCACTTGTCGTACTTGTCTATAAAATACCCGAAGTCCTTGCGGATTACAGGTCCGTGAAGCGGACAGATATACTTGATATCGAGTCCGCCGGCTTTTTTGAGAAGAGTCTGAACGAAAGGTCCATACTTGCCTACGATGTTGGTGTAATATCTTCTGGCATCATCCAGCCAGTCGCGGTCGAAATTCACTTCATCAGCAAAGAGTCTGCCGTCAAGAGCTCCGAATGAACCGAAGGCGTCTGCTGCAAAGAGCACTCCGTTTGTGGTATCAAAGGTCACCATGGCCTCCGGCCAGTGCACCATAGGCGCCTCTACGAAAGCAACTGTGTGCTTGCCGAAGCAGAAGGTATCTCCTTCTTTGACCTGTATCTTGTTTTCTTCAATGTTGAATCCGAACTGTCCCATGAGGAGGAACGCTTTCTCGGTGCTTATAATCTTCACTCCCGGATAGCGGATAAGAACCTCTTCAATGGATGCCGCATGGTCCGGCTCCATGTGATTGATGACCATGTAATCAAGAGGTCTTCCGTCGAGGACAGCCTCAAGGTTTTCGAGGAACTGTCTGCAGGCTGACCAGTCTACCGTATCAAAAAGGACAGTCTTCTCGTCGGTTAATACATATGAGTTGTATGATACTCCCCTCGGAATGGGATGTACGTTTTCAAATAGAGCCAGTCTGTGGTCGTTGGCTCCTATCCAGTATAAATCATCTGTAACTTTTCTGTAGCAATACATTTTTGTACCTCTCCTTTCCTTAATCTACACTTCCACGAAACCGTCTTTGCCTTCGCCGCACTCAGGACAGGTCCAGTCCTCAGGCAAAGCATCAAAGAAAGTTACAGGATAGATCTCGTTATCAGGGTCGCCCACTTCAGGGTTATATTCATATCCGCAGCCGTTGCATACATAATATTTCCAGGCCGGGGCTTCTTTTACCGGAATTGCTCTTTTTACCTTTACCATAGGAGGCGCAGGTTTCTTAGGCTCTCCCGTATCCAGAGCCTTTGTCAGCAGTGGCAGAACCTCTTCCACCTTTCCTACGATTCCGTAGTCTGCGTTCTTGAATATTTTAGCGTTTGCGTTGCTGTTGATTGCAACAATAGTGGATGCCTCTTTTATTCCCTTGAGATGCTGTATTGCCCCGGAAATACCGCAGGCTATATAAAGGTTGCCCTTGAATTTCTGTCCTGACATGCCCACATATCTGTTCAGCGGCACATATTTGAGGGTTTCCGCTACAGGTCTGGATGAGCCTATTGCCGCTCCGGCAGCCTTTGCAAGGTCCTCGATAAGCTTCATGTTTTCCTTGCTGCCTATACCCTTTCCTGCGCTGACAACTCTCTCGGCTTCAGTAATCGGGGTATCTATGCCGATGCCCACTGTAAAGTCATACCCATCGGCTTTGAGGCATTCAACCAGTTTGTTTACTCTTTCCTCTATCGTGCCATCCTTTAAAATCATTTTCTTGCGGACACCTGTTTCAGGGTTCTTGGCGGTCTTTCTCGGTGCACCGTTGTCGTTCTTAGGCATCTTGCCGATAATGTGCGATGCGATTACAACTCTCTGAATTTCGTTTGTTCCCTCGTAAATTGTAGTTATCTTGGCATCTCTGTATGCTCTTTCCACGTCCATGCCCTTTAGATATCCATTGCCGCCGAAAATCTGGAGCGCATCGTTGACAACCTCGAGAGCAATGTCTGAAGCGTACTGCTTAGCCATTGCAGCTTCCATAGCGTAAGGCATATGTTCCTGCTTGAGCTCTGCAGCGCTGTATACCAGAAGCCTTGCGCATCTCAGCTTGGTTGCCATATCAGCCAGCTTAAATGCGATTGCCTGCTGCTGACAGATCGGCTTACCGAACTGGATTCTTTCCTTGGAGTACTCAAGAGCGTTCTCGTAAGCTCCCTGTGCGATACCCAGAGCCTGCGCGGCGATGCCTATTCTGCCGCCGTCCAGGGTAGACATGGCTATCTTGAAGCCTTCCCCTTCCTTGCCCAGAAGGTTTTCCTTAGGAACCTTCACGTCGTTGAAGATAAGCTCAGCTGTGGCCGACGAGCGGATACCCATCTTGTCATAGTGGTCGCCGAAGGTAAAACCCTCCCAGCCTTTTTCTACGATGAAGGCACTGATGCCTCTGGTTCCGATATCAGGAGTTGTAACAGCGAAAACAACATATGTATCTGCCACGCCTCCGTTGGTTATGAAAATCTTGCCGCCATTGAGCACATAGTGATCGCCTTCAAGTACGGCTACCGTCTCCGTGCCGCCTGCATCACTTCCTGCATTAGGCTCGGTCAGTCCGAATGCACCTATCTTTTCTCCTTTTGCCAAAGGCACCAGATACTTCTTTTTCTGTTCTTCTGTACCGAAGGCAGCGATTGGATATGCTCCCAGGGATGTATGGGCGGATAAAATTACTCCGGTGCCGCCATCCACTCTGGCCAGTTCTTCAACTGCGATTGCATAGCTCAGAACGTCAAGTCCTGCACCGCCATACTTCTTTTCGTAAGGAATACCCATGTATCCCATTTCGCCAAGCTTTTTTATGGCTTCATGAGGAAATTCGTTTTCCTTGTCCATCATAAAGGCTAAAGGCTTTACTTCCGTTTCAGCAAATTCTCTGATTACGGCACGCAGGGCTTCATGCTCCTGTGAAGTCGTGTATCTCATCTTTTCTACCTCCTGTTTTTAATCTTGACTAATTTAGTATATTATACCACACGGCTTTCGGTTTAATCAATTAAATGAGTAAAAACTGTTCTCTCAGTCCCAAACAATTCCGCCTGCACCGTCACACAAAATCAAGCAGTCCATCTTTCCCGTTTCTTCAATGCTGGCCCTGAGGGAACCGCGTGTAAAAACTTTATCATCGATTACATATGCATTCCCGCAGCCTTCAACATAACAGTCAATCAGGATACCGTCCTTATCCAGCATAGAGCTGTCAGGAATCACTGTACCATCATTCAGATCACCTAATGTTATCCCCCGTTCCTTTCCATGTGTATCATATAACTGATTGGAAAGAGAAAGCACTATTTCAGATTCGCCCGACGCGATATCAAGACAGAAAATGGCTTCACAGTCCCTTTTTTCTCCGATATAAGACACATAATAAAGCTTCCCGTCTGCATAGGTAAAGGAGTCTCCTCCTTCTTTAAGGGCAGTAATTTCCCCTTGTGTATCGATTCTGTAAAATATGTTCTCATCTCCCTCAAGAAAATAGACACCGGTTTCATCCGCACTTACATATGCAACATAGCCCTCAAATATAACCTCCATGGTTTCATCTTGTGTATTGTAGCTGCACAGCTTTCTCCCATTGCTGCAATACACTTTTCCATCATAATAACTTTGTATTGCCATATCACGAGCAATAAGCCGCGGGTTGCTCCCGTCAAGCTGAGAAGTAAAAATCTGTGGACTGTTGTTTTCATCTCTTTTGTCAAAAAACATTGCATTCTCAGTTACATAGAGGTTATAGCAATATCCATCGATCAGTTTCTGATGTTCGGTACCATCCGTACGGATTCTATATATAGAAAAGCCATCCAGATAATTGGAGTAATATACCCAACCGTCGATAACATTGATGCTTTCCGGAATATCCCGACAAAGCAGAGTCTTTTCTGAACCGTCAATCCTGGCCTTGTACAATGCCCAACTGTCATCTTCGCTGCGATAGTATACCCAACCGTCATCCTCGTCCGAAGGACACATCAGTCCTCCTGCAGAGATATTGCCGTTGACAAATCCTACCCTTTCGCCTCTGTCCTCATTTCCACATCCGGAAATCACTAAAGATAAAACCAGTACGATAATAACCAAAAACATGATGTAACCCTTTTTTACTATTCTTCCGGTATTCATATCAAACCCCTCCATAATTAAATACGAGACTTAACTTTTACAAAATTATATCATAGTACTCAGCACACGTCTATATATTTATGACTTTCCGGAACATCGCCACGTATTAACACTTTTTACGCAACAAAAAACGGGCACAGCCTGCAACATTAAAGCTGCAGAACCGACCCGTTATTTTCTTATGTTTTTGTTATATCAGTTATGCCAGTTCTTTTCTGAAAGCTTCAGCCAGGTCACATTTAACCGGGATGCCCTTCTTTTCCAGAGTTCCCTGAAGGGCTGCCAGCGTTTCGGCAACCTTATCCTCATAGCAGTTTTCGCCCATGTGACCGATGCGGACTATCTTTCCTGCCAGTACATCAAAGCAACCGGAAATCATAATGTTATAATCCTTTTCCATGCCCTCGAGAATCTCCATGTCGGTTATTCCCTCAGGAACGGCTATGCATGTCACAGTGTTGGCCCAGCCCTTCTCAAGATAAAGAGGAATACCGCCTTCTGTAAGTGCTTTTCTTGTAGCCGCTGCAATGCGTGCATGGCGGTCGTAGATTGTATCTTCCATCTCAAAATAATTCTCCAGAGCTGCCCTCAGACCGTTAATATCGCTTACCGGCATGGTGTACGGGAATACCTGCTTTTCATAGTAGTCCTTAAAGAGCAGAATGTTTGCGTAAAAGGCCGCGATTGGAGTCTTGCGGTCCTCCATGGCCTTGAATGCCCTGTCACTTACCCACAGCATGGTCAGTCCCGGAGGACATGAAAGAGCCTTCTGTGAGCCGCCGCAGAGTATGTCTATCTTACTGTTGGAAAGATCCAGAGGTTCACCGAACATTCCCGCTACAGAGTCGGCAACGGTCATAATTCCGTAACGGTCCAGGAGCTTGCTTATCTCCTCCACATCGTTCAGAACACCGCTTGGTGTGTCGCAGTGAACCACGGTAGCATATTTAAAGTTATTGTCTTTCTGCAGGAAAGCCTCCAGTTCTGAAAGTTCCACCGGTCTGTGATAATCCGATACGAAGGACACAGGTTCGCCTCCGTAGATTTTGACAAAATCAGCAAAACCTTTTCCGAATACACCGTTGTCTACTACCAGTACTCTGTCCCCCGGCTCTGTAAGCGAAGCACACGCAGCCTCCAGACCGAGAATTCCTTCTCCGCCCAGAATCAGCGCTTTGTTCTCCGTATGCATGGCCTTTGAAAGCATTTCGCAAGTTTCCTTATAAAAATCGAAAAATGCCGGATCAAGGTCAGGATTGGTACATTCCAGACTCCTTGCCATTCTTACATTTTCTCTGACCTGAGTAGGTCCTGCTGTCATAATCTTATACATGATGCTGCCTCCGGATTATTTATTATTATCTGATTAAAGCGCCTTTACATACTTTCTTAGCTGCTGGATAAACACGAGTACTATTATGCCTGCAACTCCCACCTGAATGATATTTCCAGGGATAGAGCCGAGAGGTGCAACCCAGTTTCCGTACAGAATCACTTCTGCGAAGTAGTATCCCACAATCTTGATTACGATTGCAAGGAGAATAGAAACGATGTTGTTTACCATCGCATTGGCGAAAGGCTTCTTCTCTGCCATGAGACCAACCACATATCCCATAGCTCCCACTATTACAAAAGTGAACGGTGCCCATGAAGTCCAGCCGCTGAACAGGTCAAAGAGTCCCATTCCGAAAGCTCCTGCCACTGCTCCTGTCTTACGTCCGTAAAGCATCGCTGCCACAAAAAGTGGTACATTGCCCAGGTGGATAAGTCCGCCGGAACCCATAAACGGCAGTCTGATGTTGATCAGCCAGGTTGCTACATATGTAAGCGCGATAAAAATTGCGCATATTACCAGTTCGTATGTTTTATTTCTGTTGTTTGCATTTGCAGTCTGATTTGTCATATCTGTCACTATTATTCCTTTTCTTTTATTTTGTCGACGATATAATGATACCTCAGAAGTGACTGCTTTAAAATATGCAATTTTTTATTTTTTCATATATACAGTTCTGTGCTGATTTAAATTTGCGTAAACTGTATACTTTGATTTTTCTTTATTTTATATATACAGATGATGCAGGCTCCTGTGCGCACCCTTTTTATACATTTTTGTAATCTGAAACGCTGTAGGCCGCA
>JBJETB010000096.1:0-4480 GCA_051883095.1 Anaerovoracaceae bacterium | reverse complement strand
TTTTGCGATAAACCCTTTATTTTCAAGGCTTTTGGAGGATTTTATTAAAACCCTGCGAGGGTTAATAATCACTTATAAAATTGTGGTTTTCAAATTCCGATTTGTCTTTATACTAAACTGCCCGCTAAACTGAAGGTTCTCGTCGCTTCACATCATTAATATATGCATCTTGCCAGAAACACATATCCATAAGCTTCATAGGGGGATACTCAATACCACACTTGCTCAATTCGTGCCGCAACTCTTCAAACGCATCCATATTATCGCAATAGAATTTGGCTACACAATAGACAGAGTTTCTATTGAATATGCCACTAGATATATGATGTTTCTTGACCGATTGTACATAGTAACGATCGTAAGCGGGAACACAACCTAATGTTCCAAGCAGAATCTTTGTTACCAGCGTATCGGTTGCATTGTTAACAACACCAGCAGACGACGGTCTTTCTTCTGCATAGGAACTTTTAATTCTAGCTCCAATCTCTTCCAATAGGGCGAGATTACTACTTTTGCAAAGATCTCCAGCAGAGATTCCTAACAAAGAATTATACTTTTCTTCCTGTATGATCCTTACAATAGGAATATGTACCTTATAATCCTTTTGCAGCAGGAAAGCAGATCCTCTGTACATCCCCCAACTGGCTAAATAGAACGCAAGGTGAAGAGCCAAATAATCCACAGTCTGTTCATCTACCATATTCCTGTTCTCTAAAAATGCTTTGTAGCAATGTCTCCAAGACATATATCTACCATGTTTGTCTTCTATAGTTTCATTGAAATAATCCAGTATACAATGAATAGCATATTCTGCAGATATAGTAGCAATTTGTTGTCGCGCTTTATATTTCTGTTCTTCTGTATTCTCTAATTTAGGCAAGTTATCCTTTTTAATTACTGTGGCTTGTTCCGAAATCGGTGTCCCGCTGAGAAAGTATCTTGCAGGATTCGATCCTGACCGAATAACCTCATTATTCTTTACAAGTGACATGAGTGCGGAATAAATGTTT
The DNA here is from genome assembly GCA_051883095.1 of Anaerovoracaceae bacterium. Classification (GTDB taxonomy): domain Bacteria; phylum Bacillota; class Clostridia; order Peptostreptococcales; family Anaerovoracaceae; genus SUG1106. The sequence continues at coordinate 3,470 of JBJETB010000096.1, read as the reverse complement.
GGGGTATGGAGTTTATCCCCATAAATAGCCGCAGCCAATTCGCCTTGTGTCATTATTCCATTAACGTGGAGCAACGATTTTATTTTCTCTTTTTGCTTCATATTTCTATACTCTCCATCCAAATTCCAGTTTTTCTTTATGCTCAACTACCTTCCAAAACTTGAAGTTGTCGATATATAAAAATGGGAACATAATACCATTTTTGCCACAGTACATCATGTTAATTCTAATCTGTTTCTTTTGGATTATAAGCCTTGCTTGCCAGATTCAACACCTTATCTGTATCTTCCTTAGAATACCCCAGTTTTCGCATTGCCCACATAACAGCAATTTCTTCTTTTTCCATTCCAATTTCTATACTGTGATTATGCTGGTTTATTTCTCTTTGAAGTCTTTTTAACTCTTTCTCTGTATCAACCCTTGGATGTTTTAGTTCCAGGTATCGGTCTTTAATCCAATCCTTAATATCATTTAGCACGGTTTTAATAGCCTCATTTCCAGCATTCTGAAGCTCATTTGTGGCGGTATCCAGCAACGAATTCTTTAGTTTATCTTTACGGCTCTCTTCTTCCATTTTTTATTCTCCTTTCTTTCAACTTTTTTCAGCATCGACAATCGCTTTTTTATCGATTTTCCATCCTCAAAACTTCCGATTTACTAATTTCCTTATTTCTTCAAATTATATCATAGGATCACATAAATCACAACGAGGATGACAGTCATCTTAGCATTCTAGTAAAGCAGCCACACTTTCAGCAGACCATCCTCATTTATTTCTGCGTAAGGACATCCACCTCCGATTTTTCCGTTTGCCGACATCTGCAGGCTGAACAGCAAATCAAGGGTTCCTTCAAGACTTTTTCCTACTCTTTCAATACTGTCATATCTGGAAAATACCGTGTTGCTCCACACTATATCGTAACCCACTGTTCCAAGCTCAGGTGTCAAAGGATATCCGTCTCTATAATAGTAGAATACGAAATCGGGATATTCTCTCCTGATGTAATCAGTCATATAGTTTGTTACATCTTCAGCTGTCAGTGTCGGCTCCAGTTTAAAGGTATCCGAATATGTTCCGTACACTCGTCTGCCGTTTATCACCTTATATGCTCTTACCCGAAACTGGTATTCCTTGTCGCTGTCGTCAAGGAACCAGAAAGCCTTTGTCGACCCTTTTTCAAATAAGATTGCCGGGGTCACCTCCCCTTTTGTATCAGGATAAAACTTGGTTCCACCGTAGTTATAGTAGGTTCGCCATTTACCGTCAGTTTTTTCTTTTACCCAGAGCTGGTATCCTGAAGCTCCAGAAACTTTATCCCATTCCAGTTTGAAAAATCCCGGATATCCGGTGTACCGAACTTTAAGGTTCTTTGTCTTTGCCGGTTTCGGAAAAGCGCTCGTTACAGAACTGAACTTTGAATAAACAGTCTTTCCATTGATTCTTTTGTAGGCCCTTACCTTATAGTAATAGGTCTTGCCACAAGTAAGGCCGGTATCAATATATGATGTATCTATATCCCCTTTCACAGTTGCCGCTTTTTTGTATGTACCCTTCTTAGATGTGGCTCTGTAAATCTGATATCCGTCTACGTCTTCAAGTTCATCCCATGTCAGCTTGATTTTGTTGTAGCTGTATGAAGCTGCTGCAGGTTTATCATCAGGTACAGATGTTTCTGCCATAACCGGAACTGCCGATGACATCACCAGCGAAGCAGCCATCACAATAGTAAGTAACAATCTCCTAATCTTAATTTTAATCATTTGCCTTTCCCTCCTATCTTTCACGGGCTTTTTCTTTTTTTCTGCGAACAAGCTCAACCGCTTCTTCCTTAATTGCCTCCTCCAGTGCCTCGTAGTCGCTCATTCCATATTTATCAGCTTTCCTGCGCATCTCGGCAGCAATCCCTGAAATAATCTTATCCGATTTCATTAAAGAACCCACATCCACACCATGCTGAGCCTTGAATTCAATTCTCCGCTCCCTATCTGTGCTTCTGTCACTCAAATAATTTCTGACATAGCTTTCATCCCAAATCCGCTGCTGCTCGAAAAAGGCTTTTGAAAGTTCATCTCTTGTCAGAGGTATCTCCATCTCCTTCCCGTTAATCTCCCTGGATATTTTCAGGGAAGAATAATCCTCGTCTTTATCTTCCGGCAGTCTGATTTCAGGTGTCTCGGATTCCCGAATTTTATTCAGGTCGTTTTCGCTGTTATTGAAGAGATGTTCATAGCCAAAACTTCTCATGCTTATGTAACCATGCTCCGCACATATTATATGGTCCACTACGGGTATTCCTAATACTCTACCGCACACCGCAATACGTTCCGTCGTCTTTATATCCTCTTCACTTGGTGTCAGGTTTCCGCTGGGATGATTGTGAAGAAGCATGATTCCCGCTGCAGAGCTTAACACAGCGCTCTTGAAGACTTCTCTGGGATGCACCAATGTACTTGTCAGTTCTCCCATACTTGTTATACTGGCACTCAGGGGCAGCCCTTTGGGGCTCAGATGTAGCACACAAAAAACCTCCCTGTCGTGCTCTCCCAGTTCTTTGCTCAGAAGTTCCACTGCATCTGAGCTGCAGACAATCTCTTTTTCGCTGTACAGCTTTCGCTCCGGCACAAGCCTGACTCCCACCAGATCAAAATCTTTTTTATTCATTGCTTCCGTTAAACCTTACCAAAAGCCTTTCTCCCATTTCCATGGTGCCTAGCGCCAGATGCAGCTCCTTGCTGTCCACCTCTCTGACCTTCTCCTTTGGCTGTTCTTCAAATTCAATCAATAAAGTGTCATTATCCTTAAGGCCTTTTAACAAAAAAGCCATCCCTTTTCTATCTGCTGTCTTTTTCATCTTCTCTGTTCCTTTCTCTATACTTCGCGTAGTATGTCAGAGCTTTAATTATGTAGTCCTCTCGTTTTGCCATGGGTATACTCGGCGGTATCAGATTCACTATTCTGTCTTCCCTCAGCACCAGCTTTTCTTTTTGATTTGGTTTTGCTTCGCTGAGGATGGCATATATTGATTCAGCAGTCAACTTGCCCTCATCAAGGAGCTTTCGCATTCTTACGGTCTGGGCATGGGATGGAGTGCAATCTTCCTGCTCCATACTGCCAAAGAGTTCATACTGCAGTTCCTCCGGTAAATATGATATCTCAACCGCCGGTCTCAGTGCGATTTTGCCATCGTCCACCATTTCCAGAATCGGTGCTATAAGCTCTGTCAGGCGGATGTAACGTCTGATTTGCTCTCGACCCTCGCCTACCTGTTCTGCAAGTGCATCTCTTGATTTTTTCAACTTGTGCTCCACTGGGGCACAAGTTAGGTCATTTCGCTTACCCTGCCGCTTCATCGCCTCCAGCCTCATCTTATATGAGAAAGCCTTTTCACTGGGCAGTATAGTGGTTCTCTGCAGGTTGTAGGCTAAGACAATGGCGCCTTGCGGTATTGCTACCGCAGGTTTCCATTGCC
>JBJETB010000095.1:0-26663 GCA_051883095.1 Anaerovoracaceae bacterium | reverse complement strand
CTTATGCGAGCAATATTTTCAAAGTATATCATCTCTCTGCCTTTGAAATCTTTCAGCGGAGAAAGCCCGTATGCACCTCTGGAAAGAATTTCGAGCATTTCTGTCACAGACTCCTTTGAGTACTTATACCGCATTTTTTTCAGGTCGGTAAAGTTTTTATCATCAACCATTTTTACTAGCTGAAGTGCATCCATGGGTTACTCCTTTCCCTCATTATTTTGATACCAATTGATACTAATTAGTATCATTATAACACAGCCGGAGTTTTTTTCAATCATGTTTTTTGAAATATGTGCAGGCCTCTGTGAATACCATTTCCATGGGTTTATCCCACAGCTCCATAGGAATTGAGTCGGCCTTCTGCACCTCAAAAGCAACGGAAACTACATGTGCATTGACACACTTCTGCAGGTATCTGTCATAAAAGCCGGCACCCATACCCATCCTGCCGCAGTTCTCATCGAATACTGTACATGGACATATGACCAGATCTATTTCCTCAGGAGGTATCTCCACAGATTTCTCGCGAACAGGCTCCATAATGCCGAAATATCCCGGCTTCCAAGCATTTTCGTCTTCCGGCAGCAGGGATATCATCTCGCTGTCCGATATGCAGAGCGGATAAACCAGCCGTTTTCCTGCCGCCTCATCGGCCTTCTCAAGGGCGTCCAGTCTGACCTCTCCTTTGGTATCGCGGTAAATCAGTACAGTCTTAGCGTTTTGAAAAACCTCTGAGGTCGCAATTTTCTCCGATATAATGGCAGAAAGCCTTTCCCGCTCTTCCGGGGAAAGGCTGTTTCTTGCCTGTATTTTTGATTTTCTGAGTTCTCTTCTATTGTCTGACATATTTTTTTCTCCGATTGATTCTTCAACGGTGAGTCACTGACCCCACTAAAATACCTGAAAAAAGGCGATTTGAGGGGGGAATTTTTGCGTTTGAGAGTGATTTTTGTCGTATTTTAGCCCATAAATGGTAAATCGTTACAAAAAACACCCATCAAATTGGCCTTTTTTAATGATTTTGGTGGGGAATACCCTAGGACAGAGTATTACCAGTTCCTTAAATCACATCCTAAAGCACAGCCGCAGCAATCTCCTCTGCCTGTTCATCCTCCATGTATGGCATCTGAGCTGCCATCTTCAACATATGAACAGAACCTCTTTTGATGCCCATTCGTCTTGCCGCCGGATGAGCAACCAGACTTATCATCTGAACTTTATCGTACCTGCAGACGGTCCATGCCTTTTTGAAGCATCCCTCCATAAACACCAGAGCCTGCTCGCCTTTCTTCCATCCTGCAGATATATGAGACAGTCCGTATAGCAGCATAATGAAACCAATCAGGCCGGCAGCACAACAGGCTATAATCCATGTCGGAAGGTCGGTCCGCAATCCGGTGGCAACAGCTCCAGCCGCAATCATAAATATCCACTTGACGGACTTGACGGTCCTCACAGCAATCCCCCTTCTGTCCTCTTCCATCACGCCGCTCATAATACTTTCCCCCATAAATTCAGGAATGAGCACATCCAGCTGATGCAGAAGTTCTTCCTTTGACACGGCCATGGTCAGGTTGGAAAGCTCGCTGCTTTCATCACCTACACCTACTGTGACAATTCTGGCCTGATACTTTCCAAAGATTCTTGAAATCGTCGGCTGCACTATCTGAAGGGCAGATATTTTGTCAATTGGCACGGTATAACTCTTCAGTTTCAGCAGGCCGTATCTCAGGTGAAGATCGTCACCGTCTCTATATACTCTGAAATTGTAATATATGATGTACTTTTTTATCAGTCCGTAGGCCGCACTTACGAATACCAGCAGCACCGGGATAATTGCACCTGCATGCTCCAGAATTGCACCCGGCTCATAATACTCCGAAGTTCTGTACCACACCGATGAAGCAATGCCTCCCACTACTATGAGCAGATTGATTATGCTCATGGAATAGAAACTGTGCTTTGCCATGTCCCAGGCTCCATAGGAAAAAACATTGCCGCTCTCTGCAATGGATTCAGGCACCACGTCAGGTCTGATATCTTCAGCCAGATTCTCCTCAGCAGCCGCACCCTTGACCTGGTTCATCCTGCTTATGACAGCCTGCCTGAAAGCGATGGCTTTATCCTCTCTGAATACCAGCGAAACATCGGTCTTATCGGCAGTGGTCATGCTGTTTGTATCCATTTTGATTCTGGCAGTTCCGACTATGCGCTCGAAAAGATTCCTTTCCACGTTTACGGCGGAAAGGTTCTCTACGGCAATGGTATTGTGAATGCGGTTAAGAGTGTTTCTTTCTATAATTATCAGGTTTCCGTCCAGAGTGACCCAGGTTTTTCGCCATCTGAGGAACTGAAACAGCAGCACTGCCGCCGTTACAGCCAGGATTACCGCAAGTCCCCATATGCCGCCTTCGGCCAGCGCCTGTCTGATACCGGAGCTTTTCATATCCTGTACCAGTTCAATTATGGTGTCTATCTGATTGAAAAGAGTTACGGCTATAATTGCCCAGAACTGCCACAGACTCTCAAAGATAGACGAAAAATGGCAGCGCATCCTGATTTTCTCCTTCATTGCTGCTTCCGCCTTTCTTCAGCTGCAATCTGATTGATCTTATCCTTCAGATGCTCAGCAATCAGGGCAGCCTCATCGTCAGCGAGAAATTTTATTACACCGTCGCCTCCTGCGGTGGTTACCCTTACAGAGGACAGTCTGAACATTCTGTCTATAGGTCCCTGAGAAACCTGAATCTTATGGAGTCTTTCCATAGGAATGATGGTTTCTTTAATCCAGAAGATTCCCTCTCTCACTCTTATATTTGCACTATCTATTATGTACCTGTATCTTTCATATCTGATTCTCGGAATAATGATGATGCAGACTGCGGCCAGCACCATAAGAGCTGCTCCTGTCAGAAGACAGGCCATATGTGACCTTTCCCACAGTATAAAATAATCTGCAGCGATTGCTGCCGTCAGGAATATTACATCTTTAATAATCTCGTTTACCCTCATGCACTTCTCGGCCTTTGGGTCAAGTTTAACATAATCCATTTTCCAGCTCCTTTTTCTTATCCATTATCGGCTTTACTTTATGCTCCATAATCCATACAAGGCACAGCATATGCACCAGAGCCGTAACAGTCCATGTCACAGGATAAGACACATATATGAACTCGACCTTGTGGAACATGGGCAGCTGAAACAATGTGGCAATCCACACTATCCTCGAAAGGCACGCACCCACCAGGGAAACCAGCATAGGCACAATGGAGTATCCCAGCCCCCTGAGAACACCTACGAGAGTATCCATTACACCGCAAAGCGCGTACGGCAGACATATAAAGGCCAGCCTTATCATTCCCTGGGCGATTACAGCACCGCTCCTGGTATAGATGCCCAGGAGGAAAGGTCCGAATACATAGCCTCCCACACCCATAATGATTCCTGTCAGCGCCGCCATGGACACAGATCTTATCATAATCGGTTTTACGCGCTCATACCTGCCTGCACCTACATTCTGACTGGTGAATGAAATGGCGGCCTGATAAAATGCGTTCATTCCGAAGTAAACGAAGTTTTCTATATTGCTTGCGGCTGCGCTTCCTGCCATGGTCACATCGCCGAAGGTGTTGATCGCAGACTGGATTACCACGTTTGAAAGTGAAAAAAGCACTCCCTGAAAGCCTGCAGGAAGGCCTATCTGCATAATAGCCGTCATCCTGTTCTTATGTATCCTCAGTTTTTTCAGTTCCAGGCGGAAAGCATCCTCTTCCTTTGCAAGGCATCTTACTACCAGACCTGCAGAAAGGAACTGTGAAATCGATGTGGCTGCAGCAACCCCTGCTACGCCCATCCTGAACTCTATTACAAAAAGCAGATTGAGGCATACATTTATTACTCCGGAAGCGGTCAGGTAGTAAAGAGGTCTTCTGGTGTCACCCTTTGCCCTTAAAAGCGCACTGCCGAAATTGTACACCATCATAGCCGGCATTCCTATAAAATAGATTCTCAGATAAAGTGCCGAAAGCCTGAGCACGTTTTCCGGGGACTGCATCAGTCTCAGAATAGGCTCAGCGAAAATAATGCCGACAATAGCGAGGAAAACTCCGCTCACCAGGCTCATTGCAACAGAGGTATGAACGGTTTCGCTCAGCTCCTTGTCCTTTTTTGCGCCGAAAAATTTAGCGGCCAGAACATTGCAGCCTATAGACAGCCCCACAAACAGGTTCACCATGAGATTTATAAGCGATGTTGTGGAACCTACTGCGGCCAGGGAGTTGTCTCCTGCCCATCTTCCCACCACGATAATATCCGCAGCGTTAAACAGAAGCTGCAGAATGCTGGACAGCATCAGCGGGAAAGCAAAGAGAAGCATCTTTCCCATTATAGGCCCGTTTACCATATCTATTTCATGTTTTACGTGCTGCTTCATTTCCATCAAAAAAGCCTCCTATGATACTATAGTATACCATAAGAGGCCGGAACGGGAATGGTTATTTTTTGTTTTTTCTTCTGGCTGCAAAGTCTGCCGCAGCTGTAAAAAGAACGTCTGTAGATGAGTTAAGTGCCGTTTCGCATGAGTCCTGTATAACCCCCACGATGAAGCCGACTCCTACCACCTGCATTGCGATATCGTTAGGAATTCCGAAAAGTGAACATGCAAGCGGGATAAGCAGCAGGGAACCTCCTGCAACGCCTGATGCACCACAGGCACTGATAGCCGAAAGCACGCACAGCAGCACAGCCATAGGCAGATCAGCGGCAACGCCCAGAGTATTGGCAGCCGCCAGAGTCAGAATTGAAATAGTAATGGCAGCACCGCCCATGTTGATGGTGGCTCCCAGCGGAATTGATATGGAATAAGTGTCCCTATCCAGTCCCAGTTCTTCGCAGAGCCTCATATTAACCGGAATGTTGGCGGCAGAGCTTCTGGTGAAGAAGGCTGTAATGCCGCTGTCCTTAAGACATTTCAGAACCAGAGGATACGGATTCTGACGTGTGTTGAAGTAAACTATAATCGGGTTCACAACCAGAGCGTCAAAGAACATGGTTCCCACCAGCAGCAGAATCAGTTTGCCGTATTCAAGCAGCGTGCCCAGTCCGCTTACAGCGATGGAATCAAACACGAGACCCATTACACCAAGGGGAGCGAATTTTATGATCCATCTCACCAGCTGAGAAATCGCTTCGGACATGTCTCCCAGAAAGTTTTTTGTGGTCTCTGATGCACGGCGAAGTGCCATGCCCAGAAGAACCGCCCATGCCAGGATTCCTATGTAGTTGGCGTTGAGCAAAGCGCTTACCGGATTTGCCACAACATTGAACACCAGGGTTTTCAGCACTTCTGATATTCCTCCCGGAGGAGCGATATCGCCGGTACTTTCGGGAAGTACCAGCTCCAGTTTAAAAATAAAGCTTGCTATTACAGCCGCCATTGCAGCAAGCAGTGTCCCGAGAAGATAGAGAATAATAATCGATTTCATATTGGTCTTCTGTCCTGCCTTATGCCGGGAAATTGCCGACATTACAAGAAACAGCACCAGAATGGGCGCCACCGCCTTGAGTGCCCCGACGAAAAGACTTCCGAATATGGTGATTCCGCTAAGCTGAGTCGGGAAAGCAACCGCCAGAACAATGCCTATAATCAGACCGATAATAATCTGTTTCACCAGACTTATCCGGTTCCACGCATTCAATAAATTCTTAAAAAACATAATTCCTCCTAAATTTAAGCAACATAAAAAGCAGGCTTCTGGGATTACTCAAAAGCCGTGCCTTTTAATTATACCATATTAAAAAAACAAATCAACACCTAAATGTATCTTATCCATATATAAGCAGTTGAAATGAGCAGAACTATGATGCTGGCCGGAACCATATACTTGCAGTACTTTCCCCATGTAACCGGGTGACCGTGCTTGTTGGCAACGGCAAGGCCTACAACATTGGCAGATGCGCCTATAGGTGTGGCGCTTCCGCCGATATCTGTACCGATGGCCAGAGCCCATGCAAGCATAGGCAGGGAAGCTCCCTGAGCTGCCGCAAGACTTTTTATTACAGGAATCATTGTCGCTGCAAACGGTATATTATCCACGAAAGCGCTGGCAAAGCCGGATATCCATACAATAATTGCCACCATCAGCATCATGTTTCCATGGCTTATTCTTCCGATAAAAGCAGCTATAATGTTCAGTATACCCGTCTGTTCCAGACCGCCTACCACTATAAACAGTCCTATGAAGAATAAAAGTGTCTTATAGTCAATCTTCTTAAGTATCTCAGGTATATGGGAGCCTGCCGCCAGAAGCGTGAGCAGAGCGATGAAGGCTCCGATGAAGGCAACTGTCAGTCCCGTCTGAGCGTGCGTGATAAGAAGAATCACTGCTATCAGAAAGATTACCGCGCTCATATAAAATCCCTTTTTATCCGTTATAGTAACAGGAGGCTTGCTTGTGTCCGCTGCCACATGGCCTGTTACTACGGTACCTACCCTCTGGTTCATCTTTTGACCGATTCCTGACGGTTTGCTGTTGGAAAGCTCTTTGTGAAAGCACAGATAGAAGTAAGCAATCACAAACAGCATGGATATTCCTGCTGCAGCACCGGTGTTTGTCAGAAAGTCCATAAAAGTATATCCAAGGGATGTTCCGATGATGATGTTAGGCGGGTCTCCGCACATGGTGGCCGAGCCTCCCAGGTTAGCACAGAATATTTCTGCCATAATCACAGGCACAGGATTGAAATGTACTATTTCACTCAGTTCTACAGTAACAGCAGCAAGGAAAAGAATTACGGTAATACTGTCTATAAACATGGACAGTATGCCCGACACAAGCATAAATGCGATGAGAATAGGCACCGGCTTATATCTGACCAGCTTGGCAATAGCCATGCAGAGCCATCTAAAAAATCCTACTCTGGCCATTCCCTCAACCATTATCATCATCCCGGCAATAAAAATAATTGTTGCCCAGTTAATGCCGCTGGAACCCTCCGATGCCTGACCTGCATGATACCAGAAGTCAAGGGTAAACAGAGACCCCAGATTCAGGGTCTCAAGGATAGCTTCCTTGCTCTTCATGAATATGCCGAAAACAAGTATCAGCATGGCTGCACCACACGAAAGGGTTACGATGTGCCTCTCAAATTTATCCAAAACGATTAATCCGAACATTACTGCAAAAATTACCACTGCAGCGATTTGTGCCATCATTTTAACTACCTCCCTGACATTCTCCGTCTGTTATTTTTCTCTCGCGCCGGAGAAATCACAAGACAGATTATAGCAGAGTTCAGGCTCTTTATGTTGCCGGATCAGTATTCTTTAGCATATTTTTAACCATTTTTCTAGTCAGTTTTAACAGGAGCTGAACCCGTAAAGTTCACCTTCTGCCGTCTATGCCGTAAAGATAGGCGATGATGTCGGTTTCTTTTGACAGTGCCTGCTTACTGAGGACATTATTGCCTTACCGGCTATTGTCTCGTCCTACAGACCATTCCGCGTTCTCCACCTTTTTGGATGTTTTTGTGATTTTGGTGGAAAAATTCATGGCCCGCTGCCTGCCCGGACGTATGTAATAATATGTAAATCGTCGAAATTCCAACGTTTCTACGGCATTGCAATTTTTCGAGCTGCCCTCAGTCCACGTTCGAAAGCAAAAAATCTCCACCATTTCGCAAAAAATCGCAAAAATGGTGGAGATTGAATGTCTGACCTACCAGCGCAATATTCAGTTTGCTATTTCACTGTTCTGATTGCCTTGAGTGACCAGTCAGTGTAATACTTCTGTCCGTCGATTATAACGAAGCCGCGTACTTTATAGTAATATTTCGTGCCTTTCTTGACTGCTGTGTTGTAATACTTGCCTGTTACGGATGTGAATATCGGCTTCTTGCCGTAGCCGGAGTTACGCTTTGTGGAGCGGAAAATCTCTACTCCGTCGAAGTCCATCATCTCTCCGTTCCGGTTGTACCATGTGATGAGTACAGCCTTCTTGCCGTTCTTCATGGTTACAAGCTTAGAGCGGGCTACCAGCTTCTGGTCTGCCAGCACTGCAAGGATTTCTTCCTTAGTTGGCTCTGTCGGCTCTACAGGCTTCTTTTCTGCTGTTACCACCAGCTTGTCACCTGTCTTGAGACCCTTAACCTCGGTAACCTTGCCCTTTGATACTCCGTTGAGCACTACATCTTCAAGCTCATAGCCGTCATCAACTGTGATCGTTGCCACTGTGCCGTCTGTGCTTAAAGTAACTTTCACGCCTTCGCCGGCTTCTACGGTCGGCTTCTGAACCAGCGGGATATATACGCTAGTCACCGTAATAGTGATATCAGCTGTCTTAGTTTCACCATTCTTTGTATAAGATACAGTTAAGGTCTTTTTTCCTGTCTTCGACATATCTATGTCATCCGCATTGGTTGTATAGTCTGTCACTTTCTCGCTGTATCCGTCTGCATAGTATGCTGTTACAGTTATATCATCTACATTTAATGTGTTTCCTGCTTTGTAGGATGTCTTGTTTTTTACTGCATCGATGCTTTCCGGGGCAAGGCTTGTGTTGTGGGTAATGGTTAATGCCCCGTTTTCTAAAGTAATGTCATAGTTTACTGTCACATCTCTGTCAGCTGTATTTTCAATCTTCACACCGCTTATGGAAATTGTCCCGTCATCCGTAAGATCTGCTGTACTCGGTGTAAGGGTTATCTCAGCAATTTTGTCGTCGGCGGCGATTCCGTCTTCTGATACATCATATGAGTTCTGATTAATACTATTGCCCCACATAATGCTCTGTGCCTGTGCTGTTATGTTGACAGCCCTCTTATCTATTGTTACAGTCTTTGAACCTTCTACTTTGTCATAGTTATTCTTCTCAATTTTGTAGTGCACGGTATAAGTACCTGCATCAGTAAAGGAAGGCTTGACGTTGCTATAGGTTTCTCCATCGGTGCTGTATGTTACGGTTGTACCAGCCGGATTGGTAACACTCACGCTGATGCTGTGTTCCTTTCCGTCATAGGTTCCGCTGTAACCGGTAGCTTCATACTGAATGGTTCCGTTGGCTACCGTAAGGGTGATACTTCCCTCTCCGGCCGCATAGATTCCATTGGCAGCAGTAGTTACCTTAACTTTAAAGATTCCTGTTCTGGTCACAGAAAGGTTTGATCCATTCAATGTTCCCGCACCTGTTACTCCTTCTGCACTGGTAAGAAGGGAATAGGTTGCTGTTCCTGCATTGGAGTCAATGTTAAAATACTGCGAAACATCAATGTCTGTTCCTGTGTATTCAATCTCGCTGTCTGTTCCTGTAATGGTGACAGGAACTGCTGCTTTGTTCTTAATTGAAACAGTGCCGGTGATGGTGCCGGATGCAGAGTCGTAACCCGGACATCCTGTGACATCGTAATCGGCTAAGGCATTGGCAGGGATTGTCCACTTAAAGGTGTTTGTGGCTCCCGGTGTTTTGTTATAGGCTGCACCATTATCATTTGCAATGGTCCATATCACGTTCATAGCTTCAGGCTTAGTTGTGTTATCTTTCTTATTTTCAATCGTAACAGTTGCCTGTGTGCCGAGCTCACTGCTGCCTATAGGGTCAGCTGCATTCCCTTCGTAACCATAATAGGTTTCAAAAGTTTTGTCTGTTGGGATTGTCGGTGCTGTCACACCGGTAATACACTGGCTTTTTGTGGTGAATTCCTTGGTTATGGTCAGCGTGCCATCTTTGTTTGGAGAAAAGTATTCACTTAGCGGCTCTCCATCAACAGTTGCAGTCACATTTCTGTCGAATACAAATCTATCGTTCAAATCCATTGCGTTAAGCGTGACCGTTGCCCTGTAGGTCTTCCCCCAATCAGCGATTCCCGTTACTGGTGTACCTTCTACTGTTGTGTAGGTGATTCCAGAGGCGCTAATATAAACTCCACTTGTGCTGCAAGAAGCATTTGCAGGAAATTCCTTACCCGCCGCAGGTTTCATTCCTGTGAGTTCTACGGAACTGATGGTCTTCACGGGGATACTGGCCTTAGTTGCTGGCACGGCATAGGTCATTCCAGTTTTGGAACTCGTTCTTTCTATCCATATCTTGCAATCAGCAAGTTCAACATCGGCTGCGCCGGTGGCATCCATAATCTGCGCTTCGGAAACAGTATAGCCGCCAAATAAGGATACAGTCAGCCGCACGCTGAAGTACCAGTCTCCGGTTCCGTCGCTGCCCTGAACCACAAGGTAAGTCGGGTCCTTATCATCGAAGAGAATAGGAGAACTGGTGAAGTTCGCAGAAGCAACAATTACACCACTGCTGACATCATAGCTGACAGTTCCTACATTGATGCCGCCTATCCTCAGTTTCATCGCTTTATCCGAAGGGATTGTGTATGCTGCAATCCCGTCAGATGAAGGCTCTGCAGCGGATGCAAAGAGGACGTTGGTAAGTTTCAGATTGCCTGCGGGACGAATCGTATTGTCGTTAGATGAGACTGTTTCTCCCTGTATCGAGGATCCCGGATTCAAGGATCCCGGATCTGCAGCAAGCGCTTTGCTACTGTCACGCGCGTCAGGTGAGCGCAGCCAGAAATCGAACCCGCTGCCGCCCCAGTAGGTCGCTTGATTCAGGACTTTATTATCATTGCTTCCTGCTTTTATAGGCTGATAGCCATCCTTCTCTGCCGCCAGTGCATAAAGCTTATCTTCAGTGGTATAGGTCGTACCCTTCTTTATATCCTTCGTTGTCACCTTGGTAGAATTCATCATCACCTTCTCGAATGCAGAGAAATATAATGTATTCGCATCATCTGTCATGTCCCTCAGCGCCGCACGAAGGTCGCTTGCTCCGTAGTGGTTTGCGTATACATCTTTTCCATCATATTCGGCATCGCTTGTGTTTGAACTAAAACGTTTAAATTCCACGATTGGGCTTGCAGCAAATATGACTGTATTATCTGTATTATCGCCTGATATTCCGTCGTCTTTGCCCAGGATGTACCATTCCTGTGCCTTACCTTCGCTGTTTTTTCCGAACACCAGCTTGCCGACATTGGCTGCACTTCCGTCACCATATGGACGGAAAGAATTCATCAGCTGTTCTTTGGTGGCATAGGTGGTATTGATTTTTTCAATCTCTTTTTCTGCATTGACCGCATAAATCATCCCATCTCCACTTTGATGGTTATCGGAGGCATTGAAGAATTCCAGCCAGATTTTGCAGGATGACAAATCAATATAAGAAGTTATACCCAGTGCGCTCTTGATGGCATCTGTATTTACCGTCTCTGTTCCTGTTATCTTCTTGCTGTAATACCAGTCGTCAGTTCCATCATTACCCTGTACGACAAGTGATACGGTTCGCTCTGTGCTTCCCTTGGTTGCCTTAATATCACCGGTTGTGGTGTTATATAATACTGAACCGATATTCTTACTGCTTCCGTCCATTCTCAGGGTCATCGCCGTACCCGATGCGATTTTTCCGGACACTTCCGAATTTGATGTTGTTGCTGCTGTCGCAGCAGATGCGAAGAGCACGTTGGACAGATTCAGATTGGAAGCAGGCTGAACAGCACCTTCGGCTACGACACCGTGGTATTTGACATCACTGCCTGAATGAGTGTACAATGCAAAGCAACTATCATGAAACATCGGATCACCGATTCCATCGCCGGGCGAACGCAACCAGAAGAAGTAATTTTCATCTTTCCAGTAACTATCCATGGCAAGTGCTGTCTGATTACTGCTTCCTGCGTATATTTTTGTTTCACTCTTAACTCCATGTAACGCATACAGCTTGTCTGTTGTGGTATAGGTCAGGTTTTTCCCTAAATTCTTCTGCAGCATGTCCGTCGTTGTCACTGTGGTGGCATTCATCATGCCTATCTCCGCTACTGTGAAATTCTCCGTAGCTATAGCCTGTAATTTACCACGAAGGGCACTTGCTCCGTAGTGGTTCAGGTACACTTCTGTTGGAGCTGTTACAGTATAAGAGCAATCACTTCCTAGATTTGTAACATCCTTTTTTTTCGGATCTCCTTTATCGTCTAACAAAGCACCTTCAAACTTCTGTCCCGTTGCTATCGGGCTTGCTGCAAAGATGATGGTATTGTCGCCAGATACATCTGTATCTTTCCCCAGGATGTACCATTCCTGTGCCTGCCTGCTGCTGTTTTTTCCAAATGCCAGTTTGCCGATATTTGCTGCAGTTCCGCTAGTTGAGTCAGGGGCAAACGTGCCATCCATCAGCTGAGCCTTTGTGGCATATGCTGACACACTCGGTGTGCTGCTCGTACCGGCTGCAGCAAATTCCGTCTGCGGTACAAGCGTAAGCACCATGCATATCGTAAGCATTATGCTTAAAATTCGTTTTCTCATTGCGGTCTCCCTCCTAAGAGATTCTTCTATTTAGCTGTTCTGATTGCCTTGAGTGACCAGTCGGTGTAATACTTCTGCCCGTCGATTATCACGAAGCCGCGTACTTTGTAGTAGTACCTGGTTCCTGATTTGATGGCGGTATTGTAGTAGGATGATTTGCCGCTCTTGATTACGAATATCGGCTTTTTGCCATATCCGGAATTACTCTTTGTGGAGCGGTAAATTTCTATCCCGTCAAAGAAATCTGTACTTAATCCGTTCTTGTCGTATACCCTGATTCTGATGGCATTCTTTCCGCTTGGTGACTTACATGCCGTTGAGCGGGTTACGAGTTCATAAGAATTCAGCTTTGCAAGGATTTCTTCCTTAGCAGGGTCTGTCGGTTCAGTTTCTTTCTTAGCTGCTGTTACGACCAGTTTGTCACCTGTCTTAATACCCTTAATCTCGTTAACCTTGCCCTTTGATACTCCGTTGAGCACTACATCTGCAAGTTCGTAGCCGTCATCAACTGTGATTGTCGCCACTGTGCCGTCTGCGCTTAAGGTAACCTTAACACCTTCACCGGCTTCGACGGTAGGCTTCTGAGAAATTGAAGGATAACTTACTGCTGCCCACTTCGCCCAATATTCCTTTTTTTCTGTATCCGTATCGCTGATTGTCGTAACAGGGTCGCCTGTAAAGGTTTCATTATCATACCAGCCCTTAAATGTATAACCTGCTTTGGTAACATCTGTCGGCAGCGTCGCCCCCTGTCCGTAGGTATAGTCGGTGACATTGCCGCTGTTGATCTTGCCGCCGTTGGTATTCAGAGTCACGACGTAATTTTTTGGTGTCCAGTTCGCAGTGTATTCTCTGTTACCGGTGCTTCCTTTTGGAATGGTGACAGTCATATTGTCTGCGCCGGTTAAGTCTGTGCCGCTCCAACCGGTAAAGGTGTAGCCGGGCTTTGTAGGATTATTCAGAGTAGTCGCTTCACTTTCCACAGTATAGCTTGTTGGGTTTGTTGTCGCACCGCCGTTTAACTCATAGGTAATCCCGTAGGTGTCTAATTTCCAGTTCGCAGTGTATTCTCTGTTACCGGTGCTTCCTTTTGGAATGGTGACAGTCATATTGTCTGCGCCGGTTAAGTCTGTGCCGCTCCAACCGGTAAAGGTGTAGCCGGACTTTGTAGGATTGTTCAGCGTAATAGCTTCACTTTCCGCAGTATAGTCTGTTGGGTTTGTTGCCGTACCGCCGTTTAAATTATAGGTAATCCCGTAGGTGTCTGGTGTCCAGTTGGCAATGTAGGCTCTGTCACCGGTGCTTCCTTTTGAAATGGTGACATTCGTATTGTTTGTGCCGGTTAAGCCCGTGCCGCTCCAACCGGTAAAGGTGTAGCCGGGCTTTGTAGGATTATTCAGCGTAATAGCTTCACTTTCCACAGTATAGTCTGTTGGGTTTGTTGCCGTACCGCCGTTTAAATTATAGGTAATCCCGTAGGTGTCTGGTGTCCAGTTGGCAATGTAGGCTCTGTCACCGGTGCTTCCTTTTGAAATGGTTACAGTCATATTGTCTGCGCCTATTAAGTCTGTGCCGCTCCAGCCGGTAAAGGTGTAGCCGGGCTTTGTAGGATTGTTCAGCCTAATAGCTCCACTTTCCACAGTATAGCTTGTTGGGTTTGTTGCCGTACCGCCGTTTAAATCATAGGATATATTGTAGGTTTTAGGGTTGCTGAACCTTGCCGTCAAAGTAATGTTATTCGTTACAGGTTGTGTAAAATCGTATTTGGTACCACCGTTATACCAGCCGGCAAAGGATTGATATCCCTCTTTTGTGGGGTTGGCGGGCCTGAGTGCCCTTGCCGTGCTGACATTGAAGAACCACTGTGTCGGGACGTAGCCCATTCCGCCGTTCAGGTCAAAGCTGACAGTCTTATAATTGCCGGTCACCGTGCCGCTCGAAATACCGCCATAGTAGATGCCGCCGCTGGTGGTTCCACCATTCACAACAAGGCCGTAGAATCTGGTACAGCTGCTGTTGTTTGTGTTACTAATCGTGGAGTTACTATTTAAAGAAACCGTGCCCATAATAATACCACCGTATGCCAAAAAATTCGCATTCACGGCGGAACTGACAGCATCTCCGGGTGTACTTGCTGCGCAATTCTCAATGACGCCGCCGGTCATGGTAAAAGTATTATTAGGAGCGATACGGACGCCGCCTCCATACTGGGCTGTGCAGCCATAAATGGTTCCGCCGTTCATGGTAAAGGAGCCAGAAACGATATTCACGCCGCCTCCAAATTGGGCTGTGCAGCCATAAATGGTTCCGCCGTTCATGGTAAAGGAGCCTGAATAGACATTCACGCCACCGCCGCCATCTCTATAATTGCTATTGTAACCGACACTGCCGCCGGTTAATACGCCTCCGGCCGGCAGATTCTTCCCGTTGTGTGCTGCGGTCGGTCTGCTGTCCTGCAAAGTCAGGCTAACGTTGTGATCGACCTTAATAACACTGCCGCTGCCGGTCATCTCGATCACATAGCCGTTGAGGTCAAGGGTGACGTCTTTGCTCACCATTAGCGTCGCGTCGATGGTATAGTCCTTGGTCAGCTTCACGGTGCCGCCTGCAGTCAGTTTGTTCTGTAAATCGGTGGTGTCAGTGTTCGCCGCAAAGGCCATTGTTGGCACAAGTGCAAGCACCATGCATATTGAGAGCATTATGCTTAAAATTCGTCTTCTCATTGTGGTCTCCCTCCTAAGCGATTCTTCTATTTCACTGTTCTGATTGCTTTGAGTGAGTAATCAGTGTAGTACTTCTGGCCGTCGATTATCACGAAGCCGCGTACCTTATAGTAGTATTTTGTACCTTTCTTAACTGCGGTGTTGTAATACTTGCCAGTTACGGATGTGAATATAGGCTTCTTACCGTAGCCGGAGTTACGCTTGGCGGAGCGATAAATCTCTACTCCGTCGAAGTCCATCATCTCTCCGTTCCGGTTGTACCATGTGATGAGTACAGCCTTCTTGCCGTTCTTCATGGTTACAAGCTTAGAGCGGGCTACCAGCTTCTGGTCTGCCAGCACTGCAAGGATTTCTTCCTTAGTTGGCTCTGTCGGCTCTACAGGCTTCTTTTCTGCTGTTACCACCAGCTTGTCACCTGTCTTGAGACCCTTAACCTCGGTAACCTTGCCCTTTGATACTCCGTTGAGCACTACATCTTCAAGTTCGTAGCCATCATCAACTGTTATTGTCGCAACTGTGCCGTCTGCGCTTAAGGTAACCTTAACGCCTTCGCCTGCTTCGACGGTAGGCTTCTGTGAGGACGGAATGTAGCTGCCTCCACCACCGCCGGCAGCCACATTGATAGTGATATCAGCCGTTATGGTTGCACCATTCTTGGAATAAGATACTGTCAGGTTCTTTTTTCCTGTTTTCGACATATCTATGTCTGCCGCGTTGGTTGTAAAGTCTGCCACTGCCTCGCTGTATCCGTCTGAATAATATGCTGTAACGGTGATATCATCCACATTCAGAGTATCGCCTGCTTTGTAGGATGTCTTGTTTTTTACTGCATCAATGCTTTGCGGCGCAAGGCTTGTGTTGTGGCTTACCGTAATGGTGATATCCTTTGTCTTTGTTTCATCATTCTTTGTGTAAGATACGGTTAAGGTCTTTTCTCCGATTAGTGACATATCAATAGTTTCAGCATTGGTTTCAAAGCCTTCTGTCACTTTCTCGATGTATCCGTCTTCATAATATGCTCTGACTGTGATATCATCCACATTCAGGGTATCTCCTGCTTTGTATGATGTTTTGGTTTTTACCGCCTCAATTCTTTCCGGAGCAAGAGACGTATCATGCGCAATCTTTAATGTTCCTTCAGATTTTGTAATGTTATAGTTGCCTGTTACATCAGCTCCTGCGGCATTTTCAATCTTTACACCGCTTATAGCGATTGTACCCTCCTCTGTGAGAGCCTCAGTGCTTGGTTTAAGGGTTATTTCCTTAATACTATCGCCTGCAGCAAGTCCATTCTCTGATACGGTGTACTTACTCTGATCAATGGCATTGCCCCAGACAATATTCTGATTTTCTGCTGTTATGGTAACTGATTTCTTACTTATGGTTACAGTCTTTGAAGCCTCAACGGTGGTATAGTTATCCTTCATAATCCGGTAGTATACGGTATAGGTTCCCGCATTCGTAAAGGAAGGATTAGCTGAGCCATAGGCTTTTCCATCGGTGCTGTAGGTTACGGTCGTACCTTCCGGATTTGTCACGTTCACGCTGATGCTGTGTGCCTGTCCGTCATAGGTTCCGCTGTAATCGGCTGCAGTATAATCGATGGTTCCCTTACTTATCGTAAGGGTGATGGTTTTCTCTCCTGCTTCATAAATTCCATTGGCAGCAGTATTAACCTTAATCTTAAAGGTTCCGGTCTGCGTTACAGTAAGTGCTGTACCGTCAAGTGAACCTACACCTGTTCCGCCATCCGCTCCTGTAATAAGGGAATAGGTTGCAGCTCCTGCATTGGTGTCTATATTAAAATACGATGATACATCAATGGCTGCACCTGTATAACTGATACTTCTGTCTGTTCCCGTGATGCTGACTGAGGTTGCGGCTTTATTGGTAATCGTAACCGTTCCTGTGATTGTTCCGTCAGCAGTATCATAACCCGGACAACCGGAAGCGTTATAATTCGTCAATTCAGATGCAGGAATTGTCCACCTGAAGGTGTTCGCTGCCCCCAGTGTTTTGTCGTAAGCTTTTTCACCTTCATTGGCAATGGTCCATGTCACATTCATAGGTGACGTAGCTGGTGCCACTGTTTCTTCAAATGTTACTGTTGCCTGTGTGCCAAGTTCGCTGCTGCTTACGCTTATTGGATTTGCATCGTATCCATCATATCCATAGTATGTTGTAAATGTATTATTTGTCGGTACTGTCGGTGCAGTTACACCTGCTATCTTTCTCTTTGCTGTTGCACCAAATTTATAGGTTACCGTAAGTGTTCCATCCGCATTCTTTTTAACGCTTGTTGCGGTTTGATCTGATACGGTAGCTGTCACAGCATCTGTGAATGCATAGAAGTTATCTGCTGTAAGTGTAACACTTGCAGTGTAGCTTGTATTGTATCCGGCATTTGTATGTGCCGGTGTCCATGTGACTTGAGGTCTGGTACTGCTTACACCTGTGGTCTCACATGCCGCTTCGGTGTCCAAAGCGACACCAGCTTCCGGAGTATTAATACCTGTTATGTCTACAGAAGAAATGGCTGTGGCTTCAGTTGCAGGGACTGCATAAGCCACATTATCCTCTGTGGTTTCCAGCCAGATTTTGCAGGTGGATAAATCAATATCAGAAGTTATCCCCAGTGCACTCTTGATGGCAGTTTTATTCACCGTCTCTGTTCCTGTTATCTTCTTGCTGTAATACCAGTCATTTGCTCCGTCTTTGCCCTGTACGACAAGTGCCACATCACCTGTGTTATTTCCCTTAGCTGCCTTAATATCGCCTGTTGCGGTGCTGTATGTTACCGTGCCGATATTCTTACTTCTTCCATCCAGTCTCAATGTCATCGCCTTTCCCTGTGCGATTGTTCCGGACGCTGCCGCACCGGATGCTGCTGTCGCAGCAGATGCGAAAAGTACAGATGAAAGATCAATATTGGAAGCTGGTCTGACGCCAAGTTTTTGCGTGACCCCAATGGAAGTGACACAGTCGCCTCCTTGTTTAATGACATTACCAGAGTCGACATATTCGGTATAGCTGCCAGCGAAAAATGTTTGGTATCCCTCTGGGTATCTCTCTATTGTGTTAGGTGACCGCAGCCAAAAAGCATCTGCGCTGCTCCAGTAGCAAGCCACGGTAAGTGATTTTCTATCTATGCTTCCTGTTTTTATTGTTTTGTAACTTTCACCAAAGCCGTCTGCCATCGGTGCATATAGCTTGTCTGTTGTGGTATAGGTCAGATAATCTGTGCCTTTTTTATTTTTTATGTCCGTCGTTGTCACAGGGGTGGCATTCATTAAGCCCTGCTCTGCTACTGTGAAATGATTTGTACTGCCAGCCATAAATCTCAGCGCTGTCCGAAGTTCACTTGTTCCGTAGTGGCTTATATATACTTGACTTATTGTAGTGCCCGCAGGATAAGTGCAGTCCATGTATGACTGTACGGTTATATTTTTTATATACTTTGCACTCGAATCACTCGGATCATCAGATGCATCATGTGGACTGTATGGACTGAACATCTGTCCTGTAACCATCGGGCCTGCGGCAAAGATGGCAGTGTTATCTCCCGACACACCGGTATCCTGTCCCAGGATGTACCATTCCTGCACACTTCCGCTGCTGTTTTTTCCAAATGCCAGCTTGCCGATATTGGCTGCAGTTCCGCTGGAATTCGGTGCAAATGTATTATACATCAGCTGTGCCTTTGTGGCATAGGCTGTCACACTTGGTGCATTGTCCGTACCGGTTTCGGCAAAAGCCGTTGTCGGTATAAGGGTAATTACCATGCATATTGCAAGCATTATGCTTAAAAGTCTTTTTTTCATTGTATTCTGCCTCCAGTTTGTTTTGCAGTCGTAGTCACCTATTTGCTGACTGCGCAGCTGGTTATATCATCCCAGTTGCGGCGAATAGCGATCTCGGCTGTAAGATCAGTATTGTTATAGGATACTGACCACTGTGTGTTACTTGTGATGGCATCAGGGCTAGGGTCCTGTGCTGCCGCTTTCATTGCATTCCACACTGTATCGTTGGTGTAATTTCCTTTTTCCTCCTCCATCACCTTCAGCACGGCGTCATAGCGCTCTCTGCCGTGGCCATAGATGCCGTTCTTCTGGTTTGGAAGCACCTTATCCTTGTGAATGATAAAGAAGTTGGTAATCGCCTCGGTCGGCGTAGCGATGATTTCCCTGTTCTCGCTTTCCGGATCATATTCCACAACTCTTCCGTCTCCCGACGCATCGGTGATGTAAAAATGATAGTCTCTGCCGCTGGATGAGAACATGTCATAGCTTCTCAGAAGCTCTACCGCCTCCCCTGTAGTTGCAGCCTTGTCGAGCACAAGACGTATCGCCAGAGTTGTCGCAATGACCGGTTTGCCGGTGTTCTGGCGGACAGGCTCGCTGTCCAGCGTCAGCACGGAAATGGACACGCCCTTCTCGTTCATGCCATCAAGGCATATGAAAGGTGAAGTCAGAGTCGCAAGTTTTTTAGCCGTGCTCGCATCCGGTACATTTGCCGAAATATTGTCCAGTGCAGCAAACGCAACCGATTTATAGCCGTCCTTCGGAGCGCAGTAGACCATCATGGCCGAAGTGTCTTTCCTGAAATCGTAATTTCGTCCCATGTGAACATCGCCGTCCGTATCGGTCAGTGTGAAGGACGTGCAGCCGTAATCAGGCACGTTAATCTTTGCCGGGATCAGCGGGAGTGACTCCTTCAGAATTGCGTCTATCATCGTCTGATCGTCTGTTATTCCGTAGTCGATTATGTCATCAAGACTGTAATTGTATTTGATATCCATGCTGTAGAGATTATATCCGTCCTCGTAATCTGTAAGCTGCTCAATGCTGCTCACGGTCAGGATTCGTGTAAAATATAGTCCGATAAATGCAGCGACTGCTATTACAATAATCGCCAGCAATACGAGTAAAATACGTTTAATCACTTTAGTCATTTTGTTGCCTCCTTAAATTTCGGGTTATATTTCATAATAAAGAGCTCCAGGGCTTCTTTCAGCACTTTTATCTGGGATTTCATATAGAACTCGTCCTCGAACAGTGCGTAATGTACGCAGGCCCTGATCAGAATGAATATCAGCGGTGTAATTTTTTCATATGGAATACCGAGCTTGCCCTCCAGACTCTTTGCGTATTCGGTATATCGCTCATCTACACCTTTAAAGAACTTCTGACCGTATTCTCTGTATTTCGGGTGAGTGTACACCTGATACATCAGACGGTATTTCTTTCCGTGCTTTTCCGCCGTCCAGTATGGTATCTCATCGATAAACCGCCACAAGTCCTCTACATCTGTGGGAGCTTTCTCCATAAAGTCATCTTCCACCTTCGTCATACAGTATTCGGTGGACTGGATAATCAGATCATCTAAATCCTTAAAATATGTATAAATCTTAGATGGGTTATATCCGCAATGGTTAGCCAACGCTCGAATGCCCGTACCGTGAAGTCCCAAATCGGCAAAACCATTATAGCATTTTTCCATAAGCTCGATTTTTATGGCATCCCATTGTTCATCTGTATAATTGGCCATTGAATCGCCCCCTTCATTTAAATCATTCGTTCTAAATACAAATTATAACATTCGCCTGGCTGAATTGCAATACGTCTAAGCGTTTTAAATTTTTCCATTATATACAAAAAAAACGGGAAATCCAAAAGGGGCTCTCTGACTTTTTCTGTGATACCAGAACGAAATAATTACTCTCATTCAAAAGGCAATTCTAGCATCATGCCGATGTTGTAAAAAAATCAAAGAAGCCACTGTTTTTACAACATCGCACCTTTTCCAAAGCCTTTGGAGCCCGTTTCATGAGTGTCATGTTGTAAAAATCCTGAAGGTCGAAGTTATTTTTGCAACGTGATTTAATTTTATGTTGTAAGAATTCTGTGAAGTCAAAAAAAGTACAACATTCACGACTTTTCAGCCTCGGTTTAAAGGCTGATATAAGTGTAATGTTGTAAAAAAGCTCGTTTCAGGTCAAATTGTACAACGCCGATAAAAAAGACAGGTAAAACCTGAACGCAGTTCATGAACACCACAGTTCATATTTTACCTGTCTTAAACTCAAAAACCACTACGAAAGTTAGACCACCATAAAGGTCAAACCACCGAAAAAGTCAGAGAGCCCTGAAATTGCCTTTATTTAACTCTTCTGATTGCCTTTAGTGACCAGTCGGTCCTGCACAATGTTCAGTTTGTATCAAGCTATAGGCTCTCAATTTCTTCAACTGTCAATCCTGTATCTGCAGCAATCTGCGCTATAGGACGTTCATTGGCCTTCATAGTCCGTGCAAGCTCAAGTATAGCGGTGGCACGGCCCTTTTCAAGCCCAACGGTTTCGCCCTCGGCACGGCCCTTTTCAAGTCCAGCGGCTTCGCCTCTACGTAGCCCTTCTTCCAAACCATCATCGTATCCGTCCAGTCTCGATATCTCCATATCCTCTTCCCTTGTCAATTCTCTGAACAGCATTTCCACCATCTCCGTCCCATACGTCTTTAAAAATTCAGGCAAAATCCCACAGTCAATGCATCCGCTTATGAGTTCCGTTATCCGGCTGGCAGTAAACTCTCCCTTTTCCTGCAAGGCTCTCACCCTTTCCACGAAAAGGCTGTACTGCTTCAGCGTTTCACATTTCTTAAGGATTTCGCTATTCTTATCGCTATTAATATTATACACCCTGACGGTCAGTTGTAAAGAAATTTCACCATCATCATCTCCGAGAAATGCGTCCGACAGCTTCATTTCCTGATATTCAGGAAAGTCTTCTTTGCCGTCATACAAGACTATAAAGGTGGGACGGGGGATCTTCAGGAGTTTTTTTCGATAAAGCTCGTCCGTGTTGATCATGCGCTGAAGCATAGCGGACATGTAAATAAGGTCTCTCAGTGGCATATTGTTACAGATGGTGGACTGATGTTCTGCCAGCACGATGAATGAGTTCTCTATTACAAAGGCGACATCGTTCTTGAGAACGCGGAATACCACATCCTCGAGGGTAACAATTTCGATATTTGCCTCGGGACCGTAGTTGGTGTCAAAGAGAGCGTTGTAAAGCTCTATGAGCTTATCCTCGTCGCTGAAAAGTGTGCGGAAAACGCTGTCCTTGTACTTTCTGTTGATTGTTTGCATTGTTTTGCTCCTTTCATTGAAAGGCGCTTAAGTCGAATCATATCTTTCCCTTAATAATCCCACCATACAATGCGATAGTTGCATGTAATAAAATGTATGGCAAGGAGTATATTTACTATAACATGAAATGATTTCCAGTTCAAGGCAAATTTGTGATTGATTATGCAAAATGCAAATGATATTAAGTTAAAACAGCGCTTCGAAGCCGGCACCGGTATGACATTACCGGTATGGCATCACTGGTATGGCAGTCCGCGTTTTCCACCTTTTTGGCTGTTTTTTGTGATTTTGGTGGAAAAATAGATGGCCTGCTGCCTACCCGGACGCATGTAATAATATGTAAATCGTTGAAATTTCAATGGTTTCGCGACATGACAATTTTTCGAGCTGCCCTCATCCCATGTTCAAAAGCAAAAAATCCCCACCATTTCGCAGAAAATCGTAAAAATGGTGGAGATTGAATGTCTTACACTATTTAACTGTTCTGATTGCCTTGAGTGAGTAATCTGTGTAGTGCTTCTGGCCGTCGATTATCACATAGCCGCGTACTCTGTAGTAGTACTTGGTTCCTGATTTGATGACGGTGTTGTAGTATGATGATTTGCCGCTCTTGGTTACGAATATAGGTTTTTTGCCGTTCTTCATGGTTACAAGCTTGGAGCGGGCTGCCAGTTTCTGGTCGGCCATCTTCATCGATGTAAACGCACATAGGCTTCTTACCTTTAAGTGCCTCGCTTATTACAACTGTGACTTTTACATTTACATATCTGCGGTTTAATAATCCAGACTGTCTTCGTTCATCAGAAAATCAAACAAGTCTATTGTCGTTATTCCTTTTTCATCTCTCATAACATTAAGTCCATTTCTGGTAACCACAATCTTCTTAAATGAATCATCTATATAGTACAGAGATTTCTTTTCCTGTTCCTGTTTTTCAGGCAGTTCCATTGAAAGGGCAGATTGAACATAGTATTTTTTGCTGCCCAGAGTCGCTATGAAATCAACTTCTAAAGACTTCTGAGCATATATCGCATGACCGTTTTTATCTTTGCGTCCGGTAGCCTCGCTTATATTCATTTCTCCAACATCAACATTGAAGCCTCTGTAACGAAGTTCATTATAGATGATGTTTTCCATTATATGCGTTTCTTCTATCTGACGGAAATTCAGCCTTGCATTGCGCACACCGATATCCTCAAAATAGATTTTAAATGGCGAATCAATATATTTTCTTCCTTTGATGTTGTACTTTCCCACTCGCCGGATAATGAATACGTCACAGAAATGGTCAATAAAACGGTCGATTGTTTCTGCCGTTATCTCGCCGTGGCCAAGACTTGCAAATGTATTGGCGATTTTGCTCGGGTTCACCAGTGATCCAATTACCGATGCCAGAATATCAAAGGTATCAGATAGTTCCTGTTTCTTGCGTACTCCATTCCTTTGAATAATATCTTTAAGATATGTTTCCACTGTAAGATTTTTTAAATACTGAATCTTCTGCTGTTCATCCCCCATCGATGCAACCAGAGGTATTCCGCCTGTCACAATATAGTTTGCCCAGGCCTGACGGACTTCTTGTCCGGTACCGTTTACATACTCAGAAAAAGTTAATGGCTGCACATGCAGTTCACAGCTTCTTCCTTTAAACTCTGTAGCTATGTCCGCAGACAGAAATCTCGAATTAGACCCTGTAGCATATAAATCAAGATTGTGATGTCTCAGATAGCTGTTCAGTGTTCCAACAAAATTATCAAGCAGCTGCACTTCATCCAGAAACAGATAAAACTGTTCCTCTTCATTGATTAAAGATGAGATATATCTCCGAAATACTTTTGCGTTTATCACATATCCGTTTTCTCTATCTTTTATTTTAATGGATTCTCCATTTGCAAATTCATCAAGGCGGTCTATATCTTCATCCGAATCGAAGGCAAAACGAATGATTTTTTCTTTCGCTACCCCTTCTTTTAAAAGAAATTGATAGAACAACTCGTTCAGAAGGTATGACTTTCCTGCTCGTCGTGTGCCGGTAATAACTTTTACAAGACCATTCCACCGCATTGATGCGAGTCGTTCAACATATAAATTTCTGCTAAATATCATTTGCTCCTCCAACTATCCTTAATTATCCAAAGTACTGTGATAATTATAAGATAGTTATGCCTTTCTTGTCAACTCTATCTTGAATTATTCAAAGTAATGTGCTGTTTTATAGATAAAGTAAGTCATTTTTAGTATATTATTTCCAATTGGGATATTTATTATACTAAACTGCTATCTCCCTCCATCAGAATTTGACATAGAGCCAAAAACCTAAAAACCCCGAGAAATCAATCTTCCCCGGGGTCCTAGTTATTTCACTCTTCTGATTGCCTTAAGTGACCAGTCGGTGTAGTACTTCTGTCCGTCGATTATAACGAAGCCGCGTACTCTGTAGTAGTATCTGGTTCCAACCTTTACAGACGTGTTGGTGTACTTACCTGTCTTAGATGTGAAGATTGGCTTCTTGCCGTAGCCGGTATTTTTCTTGGTGGAGCGGAAAATTTCTACTCCGTCGAAGTCCATTATCTCTCCGTTCCGGTTGTACCATGTAATGCGTACGGCTTTCTTGCCGCTCTTCATGGTTACAAGCTTAGAGCGAGCCACCAGCTTCTGCTCTGCCAGCACTGCAAGGATTTCTTCCTTCGTTGGCTCTGCAGGCTTCTTTTCTGATGTCACAACCAGCTTATCGCCTGTCTTGAGGTTCTTCACCTCAGTTACTTTGCCCAGGGAAACTCCGTTGAGCATTACGTCTGCAATCTCGTAGCCGTCATCAACTTTAATTGTCGCCACTGTGCCGTCTGAACTTAAATCAACCTTAACGCCTTCGCCGGCTTCGATGGTCGGCTTTTGAACAGTTGGAATATAGCCGCCGGTATTCTTGGAAAGTTTTGTTTGGCATATATCGCACTTGTGGTCTTTGTTTGTGTCCTTATGGGAGCAGGAATAATTACATTTAGTACATACACCATTGCTCCAAATGTGATTTTCAAGGGAAACTTCGATTACTCCGCAGCAATTCCATTTCTGCTCATGCTCTGTTTCTGTTTTTTCCCAAACCAATGAGCCTGTATGATTATTGGGGGCTTGCTCGCCGTACTCCTTACTGCAAAGAGCGCACTTTGCCTTGGCATTGCAGGTCGCCGCTCCGCCCTTGCAGGTATGCGCACCAACCTTTGATTGTTCGCTCGCTGCAACATCAGCAACGGTATACCCGCATATTGTTTCAGGAATATCAACAGAGGTCTTGTCACCCCCTAACCCTATTTCAGTTATCGTAACTTCGCCATTTGTTTCATTAAGTCTGTATCTTACTTTTGTTGCCTTGCCTTGAATCCCTGCATGTATAACATCTAAACTTTCAGGCAGGAATATAATTTCTAAGTTTTGGCAATAAGCAAAAGCAGAATTTCCTATCGATGTGACACTATTTGGAATCGTTATGCTTGTTAAGCCTGTGCAGTCACTAAATGCATTACGTCCAATAGCTGTAACACTGTCTGGGATAGTTATTCTTGTAAGGTTTTTGCAAGCAGAAAAAGCAAAATCTCCTATTGATGTAACGCTATTCGGAATGCTGTTTTCTCCCGTAGCACTTTTTCCATCAATTAAAATGCCATTTACAACGACTAATGGATTCTCTGCCTGTTTTGAAGCTAACCATGCTGTACGATAGAATGCATTTTCTCCAATAAAAGTAACGGTTTCAGGAATTGTTATGGTTGCAAGATTTGTGCAATCGGAAAAAGCATTCCAATCAATCGATGTGACACTATTTGGAATCGTTATGCTTGTAAGGTTTGTGCAATGTGAAAAAGTTCCATATTCAATGGATGAGAGGCTATTTGATATTTTTATGTCTGTCAGGCTTGTGCAATCGTAAAAAGCTTGACTGCCAATGGATGTGACACTATCAGGAACCGTTATGCTTGTAAGTTTTTTACAAGCATAAAAAGCACTACTTCCGATTGATGTAACACCGTTTGGAATCGTTATGCTTGTAAGGTTTGTACATTCAGAAAAAGCAGAGTCTCCTATCGATTTAACGCTGTCTGGGATAGTTATGCTTGTAAGGCTTGTACGCATCTTAAAAGCATATTCTCCAATAGCTGTAACATCCATTTCATTAATCTTACTAGGAATTTCAACCGCACCAACACTGCCGTTATATTTGGTAATCGTTACCTCACCGTTGGAAACAGTGTACGTAAAACCGTTGTAGTTCTCATCTGCAAACGCCATCTGCGGCATAAGTGCCAGCACCATGCAAAGGGCAAGCACTATGCTTAAAATTCGTTTTTTCATTGTAGCTTCCTCCTAAAAGATTTTTTGATTTTAACTTATTCTGTAACAGCACCCGACCTTGCTTTCGGGTTGTATTTCATAATAAAGAGTTC
>JBJETB010000094.1:0-107137 GCA_051883095.1 Anaerovoracaceae bacterium | reverse complement strand
TGAGCGGCAGTCCAATAATTCAGAATAACCGCCTTGTAGGTGCAATTACCCATGTATTTGTTAACAATCCGACAAAAGGCTACGGCATATTTGTCGAATGGATGGTAGAAGAAGGAGAAAACTTAACACATAATTAGCATAATATAAGTATATTTTAACAAAATCTGTTTACAATGCTATTTAATTAATATAATAAATATAGTAAAATTAGTATGTATAGAAAAAGCCTATTAAGGCAAGTGGTGTGTATAGGAGGATAAAATGAAAAAAATCAGAATCGGCATTGTCGATGACAACAGGGATTTTTGTGATGTTGTTTCAGAGAATCTTTCATCACAGGAAAACATGGAGGTACTTTTTACTGCCAACGATGGTCTGGAAGCCATGGAAGAAATAAAGGCAGGCCAGTGTCCGGACATCCTCATCCTGGACCTCATCATGCCGCACATGGATGGATTCGGTGTTCTGGAAACACTGAACAGTGTGCAGCTTGCAAACTACCCTCGTGTCATTATGACCTCTGCAATAGGACAGGATTCGATTATTCAGAAAGCCATGACGCTGGGCGCTCAGTATTATCTTGTCAAGCCTGTTAATATGAATCTGCTGATAAAACGAATAAACCAGCTTGACAGCGCTGCCGCCGAAGTGGTCATGCCTTCACAGGAGCAGGCGAATCTTAAAAGGTCGCTGGTGCTTCGCGACTCATTACTTAACAATGACCTGGAAATAGATATAACAAATCTAATACATGAAGTAGGTGTTCCGGCTCATATTAAAGGCTATCAGTATCTGAGAGATGCCATTTCGCTGGTAGTGGCAAACATGGATCTTTTAGGTGCAGTAACAAAGGAATTATACCCTACAGTAGCTTCGATGAACAACACTACTCCCAGCAGAGTTGAAAGGGCAATAAGACATGCTATTGAGCTGGCATGGAACCGTGGAAAGCTTGAAACGCTGGATGCCCTTTTTGGTTACACTGTACAGAACGACAAGGGAAAGCCTACAAACTCGGAATTCATCGCCATAATCGCTGACAAGCTCAGACTTGAGAGAAAGGTGTGCTAGTTCTTGAAAAATCTCCGGTTTATGATATACTTGTATCTGTGATTGGAGGTAATATCATGGCAATAACACAGGAAATGATTGACAGAATAAATGAGCTTGCAAAGAAGAAAAAAACAGAGGGCCTTTCTGAAGAGGAAGCCGCTGAACAGAAGGTGCTGTACAGAGCATACATCGATGCTTTTAAGGCAAATCTTAAGGCTCAGCTTGAAATGATAGAGGTTGTAGACGAAGATAAAAAAGAAGTTGAAAAGATTGAAGAAGAGGTGGAAGAACTGGAAGAAACTCTTTCTGAAAGTGAAAACAGACTGAACTGAAAAAAATAAGACTGCCAGACCCGGGATTTTGACAAATTTCTCGGGTCTTTTGTTATATATTCTAGGTGTAAAAGGGGGACAAAAAAATGAAACCTATAAAACACCTGATCAAGAAGCCGGCCATATTTTTAATTGTGCTGCTGCTTTCCACTGTTATGGCATCAGGTTCAGGACCTGAATCGGAGATTTCAATGCTTGTTACTCAGCGGACAGATGTAATGAACGAGTATTTCGGGGGACATATTCTTTACAAGGAAGCTGCTGAAAGGATAGAAAAAATTGAAAAAGGAAGGCTTCTGGAGGAGGATCTGGAATCGATGAAGTCATTTTTTCAGACGGATATTGAGGAGATTACGGACTACAAAATAACGAAGGTGGAAATAACAGAAATGGATGATACTCTGATTTGTGCTGTAGTTACAGTAGTCTGGAAAGTTTTCGGCAATGGCGGAGAAGAATATATAGAAGGAATATATAGTGTAATAGCAGAAAAATGTGAAAAATCATATAAACTTGTACAATTTTTTTAGTGCTTTCTGTTTAAAAAAGGTGATTTTTTGGTATAATGTAAGGGTCGATTTTAAAATCAAAGGAGTAATTATATGAGAAACGTATATTTAGACTATTCGGCTACGACTCCGGTTAAAGAAGAAGTCTTAAAAGAAATGATTCCTTATTTTACAGAAAAATTCGGTAATCCATCGAGTTTATATGATAAAGGCCTTGAGGCCAAGGATGCAGTGACACATGCCAGAGAGCAGGTGGCTGCACTTATAAATGCCGAGCCGAGAGAAGTTTTCTTCACAGCAGGCGGTACAGAAGCAGACAACTGGGCTGTTTTTGGGGTATGTGACAAACTTAGAGAAAAGGGAAACCACATCATTACAACTAAAATTGAGCATCATGCAATGCTTCACTCATGTGCTTTCCTGGAAAAACAGGGCTTTGAGGTTACTTATCTTGACATAGACAAAGAAGGAAGGGTTGACCTGGAGCAGCTTGAGAATTCCATTACCGATGAGACCATCCTCATAAGTGTGATGATGGTGAACAACGAAATAGGAACTGTTCAGCCTATTAAGAAAATTGCTGAAATCGCAAAGGCTCATAAGATAATCTTCCATACAGATGCTGTACAGGCTCTGGGAAATGTTTCAATTGATGTGAAAGATCTGGGTGTGGACCTTATGAGCATGTCTTCACACAAGATTTACGGACCTAAGGGAGAGGGAGCACTCTTTATCAGAAAAGGTCTTAAAATATCCAATTATCTTCACGGCGGAGCTCAGGAATCAGGCAGAAGAGCCGGTACTGAAAACCTTACAGGCATCGTAGGCTTCGGTAAGGCTGCAGAGCTTGCCAAGACTAATTTTGAAGAACATGTAAAGCATTGCAGCAGTCTGAGAGACTATCTGGTTGACAGAATACTCAAGGAAATACCGGATACAATTCTTAACGGAACCATGGACGGACGTCATCCGGGCAATGCAAACATTACTTTTAAATATATCGAAGGCGAAAGCATTCTGCTTCTGCTCAATCAGTTCGGAATAAGTGTATCTACAGGTTCAGCCTGCTCATCCAAGTCACTGGAGCCGTCTCATGTTCTGACTGCTCTAGGAGTTCCTGTTGAGATGATACACGGTACTGTAAGATTTACCGTTGGAGATTTTACAACAAAAGAGGATATCGACTATGTTGTCGATGCACTTAAGACTATTGTTACAAGGCTCAGAGAGCTGTCACCGATTAATGAAAAGAAAGGCTGGTAATATATATGGCATTATATAACGATATTGTAATGGATCATTTTCTTAATCCTAAAAATGTAGGAGAGATGGAAAACCCTGATGGCACAGGTATTTACGGAAGCCCTGTGTGCGGAGACATGATGCAGATTCAGATAAAGGTTGAAAAAGATGTTATTACAGATGCAAAGTTCAAGACCTTCGGCTGCGGTTCAGCTATTGCATCCTCCAGCATGGCTACATCAATGATTATAGGAAAGACTGTTGAAGAAGCTCTCGAGGTTACCAACAAACAGATTATCGACGAGCTGGGCGGTCTTCCTCCTGTAAAGGTTCACTGTTCTGTTCTGGCGGACAGAGCCATTAAGAATGCAATTTACGATTATGCTCAGAAGAACGGCAAGACTTATGCAGCTCTTGAAGGCTATGATCCTACTGCAGATGATGATGAGGACGAACATGGAGCAGTTGAAGAATAAAGTCGTTGGACTTGATAAAACTAAAGTATTGCTTGGTTTAAGCGGCGGGGTGGACAGCACTGCCGCTGCTTTGTTATTAAAAGAAAAAGGCTATGAAGTAACAGGATTTTACTTCGATGTCACAGGAGTAAATGAAGAGGGAAGAAAGGAAGCACGTCAGGCAGCAGAACAGCTTGGTATAGAGCTGATATGCGCTGATGTTTCCGGAGAATTCAGGGATAAGGTCATCGGCAATTTCTGTTCAGAATATCTGCATGGCCGTACTCCTAACCCATGTGTAGTATGCAATCCCAACATAAAATTTAAGAAGCTGGCAGAAACTGCAGACTCCATTGGAGCATACTATATTGCTACAGGTCACTACTGCAGAATTTTCCGGGATGATGAAACCGGCGCATGTTATGTGTCGAGAGCGGCAAATGAAAAAAAAGACCAGTCATATATGTTATACAGGCTGGGTCAGAATGTGCTCAGCCGTCTGATTTTCCCTCTGGGCGAGTTTTGTAATAAGGAGCAGACCAGAGAACTTGCAAGAAGCAAAAACCTTCAGAACGCCGAAAAAAAGGACAGTCAGGAGATTTGTTTTGTAGATCCGTCAGAAAATTATGTTGACTATATAAAATCCCTGGGATATGGTTCGAAGCCTGGGAATTTTATAGACAGAGAAGGAAAAATTCTGGGACCTCACAAAGGGATCGTCAATTATACTATCGGCCAAAGGAAAGGACTGGGCATCGCTCTGGGTAAACCGGCCTTTGTAACGAAAATAGATTATGATAGAAAAACTATTACTCTGGGTTCCAATGAGGATCTTTTCAGCAATAAAGTAGTTTCATCGGATAATGTATTTTCCTTTGGAAAAGCAGAAGATTACGATGGAGCGAAAGTTATGGCAAAGGTTCGTTATTCGGCTAAACCTTCAGAGGCCGTCATTAATATTGACAATAATATTATTACGACAAATTTCGTGGAGCCACAGCGTGCAGCCACTCCGGGGCAGTCGATAGTGTTCTACGTGGATGACCATGTTATAGGCGGAGGATTTATCAGATAATGTACTACACTTATATGCTGCGCTGCGCGGACAACTCCATATATACGGGAATAACCACAGATATTGAACGCAGATTTTCCGAACATTCAGGAGATATACCGGGTAAGGCGGCAAAATATACGAAAAGCCACAAAGCTGTCAGATTGGAGGCTGCATGGGAATCGCAGAATCGGGAAACGGCTTCTAGACTGGAGTACTATATAAAAAAACTGCCTAAAAGAAAAAAAGAACATCTGATTACAAACTCTGAAAATTTGAAAAATTTTCTTTCAGACAAAGTGGATTGCAGTGCATATAAACCATTCAACTTCAAATAATAATTCTGAAGGGGTGATGATATATGAAAAAGGCTGCAGGCGTGGCTATAGCAACGGCGGCAGTGGGTACAGCCGCATATATGGCCTATTCCAGAATGAAGCCGCATGCAAAGAGGGAGCTGAAAAGCAATCTCGGTGATGTGCGTCAGGACATGACGGAAATGGCGAGGACATTGAAAGATCAGATGTAGACAACAGAAAAAAACCTGTGGAACTCAATTCTGCAGGTTTTTTCTTTAAAAAAAAGGAAAAACGTGTTATAATATAATGAAGATTTTTTTGCAGTAAAGAGGGTAGCAGATGGATACGAATTTATCAGATAAGGGAATGCGATTATTAAAAAAAGGCAAACGGGGAATTTTGAGGGTAGTATTCAGCAGACTCGGTCTCTTCGTAGTGCTGCTTCTGATTCAGCTTTTTATACCCATTGCACTTGGAAACTGGTTCAGTCAATATATGCCTCATTATATAAGTATTAATGCCGTTTTTATATTCGTTATGGTACTTTACCTGCTGAACAGCAGCTTTGATCCTACTGCCAAGATAACCTGGCTTATACTTATAATGATGGCTCCGTTTTTCGGAGCGGTAATGCTTCTTTACACCAGGACGGATCTGGGGCATCGGGCCATAAAGAAAAGACTGGAAATACTTTATGATGAGACTGAAAGAAGTCTGGTTCAGAATCCGGATGTTATGGAAGAACTCAGCATTGCAAACCCGGAATCTGTTTCTTTAGCTAAATATCTCCGCCGCAGCGGATGTTTTCCTGTATATAAAAATACCAGGGTAAAGTATTTTCCGTTAGGAGAGGACAAATTTGAGGAGCTTCTCATACAGCTTGAAAAGGCGGAGCACTTCATCTTCCTTGAGTATTTTATCATTGCAGAAGGCGAGATGTGGGGAAAAGTTCTGGATATTCTGGTCAGGAAGGTTAAGCAGGGGGTTGACGTACGTCTCATGTACGACGGAACCTGCGAGTTTTCTACACTTCCTCATGATTATCCGAAGAGACTTCAGAAACTTGGGATAAAGTGCAAGATGTTTTCCCCGGTTACGCCCTTTATTTCCACTCACTATAATTACCGCGACCACCGCAAAATTCTGGTCATTGACGGTCATACAGCATTCACCGGCGGAGTTAATCTGGCTGATGAGTATATTAATAAAATTGAAAAACACGGCCACTGGAAGGATACAGCCATAATGCTTCAGGGTGAAGCGGCCAAAAGCTTTACGCTTATGTTTCTGCAGATGTGGAATATAGACGAAAAAAAACCTGAAATAGAGAAATTTCTGCATTACTATCCCGTTCCTGAGATTAAATGCGACGGTTTCGTGGCTCCTTATGCAGACTCCCCTTTGGACAATGAAAAAACAGGGGAAATGGTTTATATAGATATTCTGAACAGGGCGCAGAAATATGTTCATATAATGACTCCATACCTGATTCTTGATGGGGAAATGGAAATGGCCATTAAATTTGCTGCAGAAAGAGGCGTGGATGTATCAATTATCGTTCCGGGAATTCCTGACAAGAAGGCGGCTTATTCCCTGGCCAAGACTCATTATAAGTCACTTATTCAGTCCGGAGTTAAAATTTATCAGTACACACCGGGATTCATACATGCAAAGGTCTTCGTCTGCGATGATGTTAAGGCAGTAGTGGGTACTATCAATCTTGATTACAGAAGCCTTTATCATCATTTTGAATGTGCTGCATATATGTACGGAACAGACTGCATAGACGAAATAGAAAAGGATTTTATTGAAACTGCTTCAAAATCCACTCCGGTTACTTTTGAAAGTATAAAAAATGAAAAACTTGGGTATAAAATTCTCGGCATTCTTATGAAAGCAGTTGCACCGCTTTTATAGCCGTGGTAAAATTATATATTATGTGTTTACAAATTCAGGAGGAATTCATATATGGAAAAACTAGGCTTAAATGAAATAAGACAGATGTTCAGAGACTTCTATGTCAGCAAAGGGCATTATCCGGGTAAAAGTGCATCCCTGATTCCCCAGAACGACAAGAGCCTTCTCATAATAAACTCCGGTATGGCACCGCTGAAAAATTATTTTGCAGGTGTGGAGACTCCTCCTGCAAAAAGAATGACCACATGTCAGAAGTGCATAAGAACCGGAGATATTGATAACGTAGGTATAACTTCAAGACACGGTACTTTCTTTGAAATGCTTGGAAATTTCTCTTTCGGAGATTATTTCAAGGAGCAGTCACTTACCTGGGGTCTTGAATTTATCAGAGACTGGCTAAAGATACCTTTTGACAGAGTATGGGCAACAGTCTACGAGGATGATGACGAAGCCGTTGAAATCTGGAAGAAGCTAGGTATGCCTGAGGAAAGAATCGTAAGACTGGGCAAAGACGATAACTTCTGGGAAATAGGTCTTGGACCATGCGGACCATGTTCAGAAATATACTTTGACAGAGGACCTGAATATGGATGCGGCAAGCCTGACTGCAAGCCGGGCTGCGACTGTGACAGATATCTGGAATTCTGGAATCACGTATTCACACAGTTCTCAAAGGAAGAGGACGGTTCATACAGCAACCTGGAACATCCTAACATCGATACAGGTATGGGGCTTGAGAGAATGGCTTGCATAATGCAGGGAGTAGACTCCATATTTGATATTGATACTATAAGACATATCCTCGATGGTGTTGTGGCCAAGTCAGGCGTTGAATACAAGGATGGACAGGCTCCTACGGATGTTTCAATCAGAATTATAACTGACCACCTCAGATCTATAACTTTCATGATTGCCGACGGTATCATGCCTTCAAATGAGGGAAGGGGATATGTTCTGAGAAGACTGCTCAGACGTGCTGCAAGACACGGAAGAATTCTGGGAATTGAAGGACCTTTCCTGACCGAACTTTCAAATAAGGTTATAGAAGTATCAGGAGAAGCATATCCTGAATTAGTAGAGAAAAAAGATTATATACAGAAGATTATTTCCGTTGAGGAAGAAAAGTTTGCTTCAACAATAGGACAGGGTGAAGAGATTATCGCCCAGTATGTAGAGGAACTTAAACAGGCAGGCAAAACCGTTCTCGATGGAGAAAAGGCATTCAAGCTTTACGACACCTACGGATTCCCTCTTGAACTGACAGAAGAAATTCTTGCTGAAAACGGCATGACTGCTGATACTGAAGGTTTTGCCGACAATATGAAGAAGCAGAAGGAGCTGGCAAGAACAAGCAGAAAAGTAGGAGAAGATGAGGCCTGGAAGGAAGCAGACCTTGAACTCGATGTTCCTAAGACCATTTTTACCGGCTATGAAAAAGTTGAAGATGAAGGAAACGTTCTGGCTCTTATCGGTGAATCCGGACTTGTTGAGTCAGCGTCAGAAGGTCATAAGGTAAAGATTATTCTTGACAAGACGCCTTTCTATGCAGAAGGCGGCGGTCAAGTCAACGATAACGGTTTTATGTCAACTAAAGACTGCGCTGTAAAAATAGACAAGGTTGAAAAGAAGGACGGAGTATTCTATCACAGCGGCACTGTCTTAAACGGCACCTTAAAATCCGGAGACATTGTTCTGGCTCATATTGATCATATTAAGCGTAACAAGACTGCAAGAAATCATACTGCTACACACTTACTTCAGAAAGCACTCAGAACTGTACTTGGAACACATGTACAGCAGGCTGGTTCTATGGTTAATGACAAGGTTCTCAGATTTGACTTTTCACATTTTGAAGCCGTTACCAAGGAACAGCTGGCTGAAGTTGAAAAGATTGTAAATGCTGTTATCAATGAATTTATGGATGTTTCATGTAAGGAAATGTCCATGGAGGAAGCTCAGGCAACAGGAGCCATGGCGCTCTTCGGTGAAAAATACGGCAATGTTGTAAGAGTTGTAAATGCAGGAGGCTGGTCGATTGAGCTATGCGGCGGCACACATGTGAGAAACACCGGTGAAATCGGTGCTTTCAAGATCCTTTCTGAAAGCGGTGTAGCTTCAGGCGTAAGAAGAATTGAAGCAACAACAGGTACTGGTGTGCTTGATGAAGCCTTAAAGGCTGAATCCATAATCGAAAAATCCTGTGAGCCGCTTAAATGTAATAAAAATGCCCTTGCCGACAAAGTTAAGGCTACAGCTGAAGAATTAAAAGCTGTTAAAAAAGAACTTGAGGAAATCAAGAAAGCGGCTATGGGCGGAGAAGTCGATGCAATGGTTGCAAATGCAAAGGAAATCAACGGTATAAAGCTCGTTACCAAAGAATTCTCTGACTTCAGCATCAATGACCTCAGAACACTCTCTGATGACATCAAGGCTGTTCACAAGGGAATCGTGATGGTATTTGCAGCTGTAAACGGCGGCAAGGTTACTTTCCTCGTATCAATTACAGATGATCTTCTGGAAAAAGGACTTCATGCAGGAAATATGATTAAACAGATTGCAGCAGCCTGCGGCGGAGGCGGCGGCGGAAAGGCCGATATGGCACAGGCCGGAGCAAAGGATGCAAGTAAGATTAATGATGCATTTGCAGTTGCAGAAAATCTTTTAAAATAGTATAATATCCATGAGAAGAGGGGAGGCTTGAATATGGATAGAAACACAATTATGTTTGATGCCTTTAAGACACAGAAAACAAATAAGCAGATTCTAAATGAGGTATATAACGCTTTGGAAGAGAAGGATTACAATCCTATTGACCAGCTTGTGGGATATCTGATTTCAGGTGACCCGTCATATATCACAAGCTACAACAACGCGCGTACTCTCATTAAGGGGATTGACAGAGACGAGCTTATTGCTGAAATGCTTAAAGAATACATCGGAAAATAAAGCATATTTATAGGCGGGCAGAGTTCTGTCCGCCTGTTTTTATAATTCACAAGGGAGAACATGTAAGATGCGGAAAATCGGACTTGATGTAGGTGATAAAACCGTTGGAATTGCAGTATCTGATGAACTGGGATATACTGCCCAGGGAGTCATGACTCTTGAAAGAGTAGGCATCCGCAAGGATACCGGAAAGATACTGGACATGGTCAAAGAATATAACTGCGACACTATCGTAATAGGTCTTAATAAAAAGCTGGATGGTTCTGACAGTATTCAGACGGAAAAAGTTCAGGAGTTCAGAACCATGCTTGAAAACAAAATGAGAAGCACAGGAATGAAAGGGATTGAGGTAGTCTGGCAGGACGAGCGGTTTACAACTGTAATGGCAGAACGCGTACTGATAGATGCCGACGTAAGCCGCAAAGACAGAAAAAAGGTTATAGACAAGCAGGCAGCTGTAATTATTCTTCAAAGCTACCTGGACAGCCACAGAGATTAAAAACACAGGATTAAAAGCAAAAAAGGG
This sequence comes from Anaerovoracaceae bacterium, assembly GCA_051883095.1. GTDB lineage: Bacteria > Bacillota > Clostridia > Peptostreptococcales > Anaerovoracaceae > SUG1106. The sequence goes on along the minus strand of JBJETB010000094.1, from coordinate 96,804 downwards.
GAGAGTAGAGTTATGAAGAATTTAAAGAAATTTACCACAACATTATTATGTATCGTTTTGGCTGCAGCTGTATTTTCCGCATGTGGAAATGCAGATACGGATGCGAAGGAAAATATTGAAGGCATAGATGTAAATAAAATAAGCAACGGATACATCAGCGTGACAGTTCCGGACTCATGGGAAGGAAAATATGTAACAATAATAGATGATGAAAGCATACACATATATCAGAAAGCCGCCTATGAAAGCTTCGGAGGAGGGTGGCTGTGTTCATTCAAAGTATTTTATGATGATGGTTATAAAGAACTTCCAAGTTACGATGTCTTGGTAAATGGAGCCAAAACTGATGCCGGAACGAACCAGGTGCTTGAGAAACAAACTTATGTAGTAATGTATCCGACAGATGTTCAGGCAGATCTTGAAGATGAAAATTCAACATCTGAATACTTCGAAATGTACGACCAGCTGCCGCAGATTGTGGAAAGCTTCGTACTTGAAGACTGACAGGGAATCCTCTGTTGGTCAGAACAAACTATTCCTTAAATCACAATTTTGGGAAAAGTTGATACGGCAAAATAAGGACCCCGGTGTTTTCCGGGGTTTTTCTTGTAAGTCCTTATATTATGGCTATGTAATTTAATTATCAGCCACCGATTAAAAAATCTAATACATCCATTCCAGAATCTTCAGGCTTCTTATATAACTCTGTATATCCGCACTGTCTGCATGATATTGTCGTAAATCTTTTATTTTGAATATCAAACATCTTGGCGAAGTTTCCTCCTGTAGCCTGGAACTGATCGCTTTCATATTCTGTGCAACCGCACTTCGGGCAAACGTATTGTTTCCTCTCCATTTCATTACTCCTTTTGATAGTTCAGTATAGTGTTAACTCCTTGTGACATGATTTTACCATATTCTCAAGCTGTTTACAATATTTCTGTAAATCATCTGAAATGTCTGAAAAAATCGAGGCTATATTTTGCGTTTTAAGCGATTTTTTTAGATGCGGTCGATAAATTATACCTGATGCTTTCTGGTGAAATAGCGGCAAACCGTTGATATTACAACGATAGCCGCATTTCAATATAATTAGTGATAAATTGGGACCTGAATTGTCATTCCGGCGTATAACTGGTCAGCTGAAATATCATTTAATGAGCACAGCTGATAGACAGCCTTACGGGTATCCATATTATCAGGCATATAAGTCTGAGCAATATTCCATAATGTGTCGCCGGATTGGATTTTAACATTCATGTATTCCTGAATTGTTGAACTTGCTGCGGTGTTTAAACCCAGAGCAAAGTTAATAACTGTGGTAAGTAAAATGATTGTAAGTACTACGAAAACTGTAAATCTAAATCTGTTTGAAATTCTATAACTCTTTGTCATCAGGTTCACACCCCTTTCGAAACATTTGTTCTTTCTATAATATACCAGAATAAACGTTCGAAGTCAAGAGGAAATTAAACATTTGTTCTGATATTTTTTTAAAAAAAGAACGGATATTTATGTCCGCCCTTTTTCCATCATTAGTTAAACAAAGTTTGATAAGGATAAATATATAATATTACAGATAAAAAACTTATTATATATGGCAGTATAATATTTGCCCCTATTATAATAATAGAAGCTTTGTACTGCCGGTCATATAGATCACATGCTCCCAAAATAAGACCGATTGCTGCTATTATAAGCCCTATTTTAGGTAATATGGTTATAAAAGTCAGCATTATAGCGGGAGTTACGGCGACCGCTGATTCCGTCAATGATATAATAAAACTTTGTGTAACAACCGTAATTATAATACTGACAAATGGCGATGCAATGCATACCATCATGCAAACAAATCCGATTTTATTAAATATGGTCAGCGATTTCCAGAATGTGTTCTTGCTCTCTGAAATGTCAGAATTTTTTTTCTGTTCTTTTTTAAGGAGTTTTATCCTTATTATTTCTAAAATTAGATAAATCAGAACAACACCCCAGAACACATAATTTATAAGCTGTCTGTCTACTTTAAAAAAATCACAGCTGAAGAAGAAACTCCAATATTCCGATTTATAGAGCGGCCTAAAGATGCTTGATGTATTATAGCTTAAAGGTCTAAAAGGTGAATAACATATTATAATACCAGCGGTAAAAAATGCTGACATTATAATATTTCTTATCATAAGCTGTCTGCCTATACGGCTAAATCTATAACTTGTTATGTAAAATAATATCAATACTATAAAGCTCAGCAGCATGATACCCATAACAGTATATCCTACTTTAGCTGTACACATAAATGCATCAACACTTGAATATTCATCTTTAAAATAGGAACCGTAATTGCCACAAGAAAAAGCTGCTGAATAAAAAATAATAAAAAATGCTATCTGCAGAACATTTATTATTACCATCGGTCTTCTGAAAATATCTTTGAAATTAAATTCAGGCCATTCTATGGGAATTTCCTTGTGTTTTTTAGGTTTGCTGCCGTTGTTATGACTGTTATGTGAATCATCTTCGTTCCTTTCTTCTCTCGGCTCAGCCAGCAGCTCATCAACGGTTACTCCTAAAGCCCTGGCAAGAGGCGCCAGCAGTGTTATCTCGGGATATCCCTCCCCTGTTTCCCAGCGTGAAACTGTTTTATTGCTGATGTTGAGCAAATCTGCAAGCTGAGCTTGAGTAAGCCCCTTGTCTTTCCTTAAATCGGCAATTTTCGTGCCGAAATCATTATTGTTTAGCATAAGCTTTCCTCCCTTCTGCAATTATATCTTAAATCAGGGAAAAAGAAAAGCCTACCTATTCATCAAAGATTTTGTCTATGATTCATAGATAGGCATTTTTTAACGCATTTTAGTGTTTCATTTTGTGATTTTTTCGTAAAACCGGTCCAGAAGCACCTGAATCTTTTTCCTGAAAGCGATACAGACAAAGAAAGCAACTACGGCAAAAAAGCCGATTACAATGGCACCGGCATAGTTTTCCTCCATCATCATATCACCCATGAGCAGACATCCTATCATGCCAGGGAGCCTTCCAAGTGCTGAAATTATAATGAAAGGCTTAAATCTGATCTCTGAAACACCGGCGGCATAGCTTACCATATCTTTTGGAAGCCCCGGTATAAGATACAGGAAAAAGACTATGGTATACATTTTCTTTGAGTTCAGGCGTTCTATATAGTAGGACATTTTTTCCTCACCGAAGAAAATATGAAGGAAATCTCTCCCCAGAACCTTGGCAAGCGTGAAGGAAATTGCCGTTCCGGCTACAGCTCCTGTCATGGCAAAAAGCAGTGCAGGCCAGAAACCGTAGATATATCCTGCAGCCATCTGGAAAACCTGTCCCGGTATGATGCTTATGACTATCTGGACAATCTGAAGCCCGATGTATACGAAGATTGACTCGGTTTCATACTTTTCAAGAAAGGCTACAACGTCATCTATGTTTTTAAAACCCCTCAGCCAGTCACCGTGAAAAAACCACAGGTAAAGCGGTATTCCCACCACTATTAACACAAGCAGCGTGATTTTTATGACGGAAAGAATGACGCGCCGTTTGTTTTCTTTTTCTGCTTTTTTTATATTCTCAACACCCATTTTATACCCCTTTGATTAGAGTTCTATTAACCCTTTCTTAAGTAGCGTGTCTACTGATTTAATAACCCCGAATTTTGAGTGCTCATAAGTAAGTCCGCCCTGGAAGTAAGCGATGTATGGCTCACGCATAGGAGCATCTGCAGAAAGCTCGATAGTTGAACCCTGTACGAAAGCACCTGCTGCCATGATTACCTTATCTTCGTAACCAGGCATATCTCCAGGTACAGGAGCTACGAAACTGTCAACGGGAGCTGCAGCCTGAATACCTTCGCAGAAGGCGATTAATTTAGCCGGATCCTTGAATTTTACAGACTGAACGATGTCAGAACGGTTATCTCCGGCCTTAGGAGATACTTCAAAGCCAAGCTTTTCGTAAACCTTTCCGCAGAGAACTGCACCTTTAAGTGCGCTGTTTGCAGCACGAGGTCCCAGGAAGAAACCCTGAAACATTGTTCTTGTCTGGCCATAAGTAAGACCGCATTCGCCGCCGATGCCGGGACATGTCATGCGGTACTGAATCTGATCGATAAGGTCCTGTCTGCCGGCAATATAAGCGCCGCTGAGGGCAAGACCGCCCCCCGGATTTTTTATAAGTGAAGATGCCATAACATCTGCACCCACGTCGGTAGGTTCTTTCGTGTCAAGAAATTCACCGTAAGAATTGTCTACCATTTTTACTATGTCTGGATTAACTTCTTCGATTGCCTTCATAAGCTTTCCGATTTCGTCCATGGAGATGGCCTTTCTCCAGGAATAACCTGTAGCTCGCTGAGCCGTAATCATTCGTGTTTTATCGGTAATTGCGGCTTTTACGCCTTCGATGTCGATAGAGCCGTCAGGAAGCAGATCAACCTGCTTGAAAGTAACGCCATAGTCTCTCAGAGAGCCGTTGCCCTTTTCATAATTTGTAATACCGATTACTGTCTGAAGAGTGTCGTAAGGCTCACCTGTTGCGTAAATCAGCTCGTCTCCCGGTCTTAAAACCCCCAGAAGTGTAGTTGCAAGTGCGTGTGTACCGTTTACAAAAGTTGTTCTCACAAGGGCTGCGTCTGTATGGAAAACATCAGCAAAAGTCTGTCCGATTGCTTCTCTTCCTGCATCATCGTAACCGTAGCCTGTCTTCCAGCCGAAGTGCATATCGCGGATACGGTTTTTCTGGAATGCTGACAGCACCTTATACTGGTTATAGGCCATAATATCGTCAAGTTTTTCAAACTCACAGCGTACTTCATCTTCAGCTTCTGCCACTAGTTTCAGTACTCTTTCGTCAATTCCAAATTCATCAATTAAAAACTGTTCTGTTAAATTCATTGGTGTAATCTCCTATTTTTCCGTCCTTTCTGTTTCCCACTCCATATCTTTTACAAGATCACGTTTTACATTCATTTTCTGGCGTGCATAGAGCTGGGTTGTAGTAACCTGCTCATGGTCCAGAAGAGCTGCCACATCGAAAATTGAATTGCCGCGTCCGATGAGACTGGTTGCTGCTGTTGCTCTCAGCTTGTGAGGGCTGTAACCGGCCTTTCTGGTGGTTTTGAGAGCTATAGAGGTATATTTTTTTACAAGCTCTCTGATCTGCCTTTCGGTCATACGTCGTCCCTGAAGTGACAGGAAAAGTGCATCTTTGTGGTCATCGTCCAGAGATGAGTCGGATGCCCTCTCGTTGTCTATGTAGTCGTGAATAACAGAGGTAGCAGAGTTGTTGAGAGGCATTATGGACTCTTTACCTCTCTTTCTGTATATCTTGAATTCGCCCCTGTTGAAATTAAAGGACGAAACGTTAAGCTGCTGAAGTTCTGAAAGCCTCAGGCCGTAAGTCAGGAAAAGTATCAGTATGGCTTTGTCACGCTTTTTGGTCTTTTCCCAGTATGAACGCTCATGTTCTGTAAGTCCCGTACCGTTTGATACAGCGTCCAGCATTATCATGACCTCATCATCCTGAAGAGCCTTGATTTCCCTTTCGCCAGGCTTAGGAACACGGATAGGATCAAAGCCGTCGGTTATGTTTTTTGAGAGCAGCTCGTCTCTGTAAAGCTGCTTGAACATAACTGAAACGGAAGATTTTTTACGTGCCAGAGACTTGTTGGAATTTTCATATATATATATAGCGTCGCCTGTATCAACCTTATATTTGCGGCAGTAGTCTATGAACATGTTTACATCCACAGCCTTTACCTGCTCAAGGTCCGAAAGCTTGATCTTATCAGTGGTATCGGCTTGTGTAAGGTCTGTTTCTTCTATAAGATATCTGAAGAAAAAACGTATGTCGTGAAGATATGCAAGGCGTGTTGCGGGCAGCACATTTCCTTTAAGGTATGAAAAGAAGCCGCGCAGAAACTTAGGCAGCTGGTTTTCAATCTCCTCACACTCCAGATAAATGTCATTTTCCTTCTTGATAACATTATCAGGTCTGTCGCTCTTGTTATGAATTTTTATATTCCTTGTGTCTGTACCCATTTTATTATCTCTCTGACTGCCTCTTCATCCTTTGCATACTCACTGAGGTTAAACCATTTCATATCTTCATACCTGCGGAACCAGGTAAGCTGACGCTTGGCCAGATGACGGCTGTTCTTTTTTATCAGGTCTATGGCTTCCTCCTGGCTGTAAAGACCGTCAAAGAAGCCGATAATCTCCTTGTATCCTATGCCTTTCATGGAAATATCATCTTCGTCAAGACCCATTTCAAGAAGCTGCTCTACCTCGTCAAACAGGCCCTGCTCTACCATTATGTCAACCCTCTTGTTTATTCTATCATATAGTTCAGGGCGATTTCTTGTCAATCCTATTAATATTGCGTCATAATTCTTACATTTCTCATTACAATTTTTAAAATCAGCTATGCTGTTTCCACTTATTGCGACTTCCAGAGCACGTATAACCTTTTTAACATTATTTGGATGTATACGCTCTGCTGCCTCAGGATCGGTGTCTTTGAGCTTGTTATAAATGTATTCAGGTCCGAAAAGCTCCGCTTCGCTTTCCAGTGTAGATCTGAGCTCCATATCAACAGATGCTCCGCTGAAATCCATCTCATAAAGAATACTGTTCAGATATAGTCCTGTACCACCTTCAATCACGGGAGTTTTCCCTCGGCTGAAAATATCCTCTATAGCAGCCTTGGCCATTTCCGAGTATCTGGCAACGCTGAAAGGTTCCTTAGGGTCTATCTCGTCCACAAGCCAGTGTTTTACTTCAACCTGCTCTTCAGCTGTAGGCTTGGCACTTCCTATGTTCATGTACTTGTAAAGCTGCATGGAGTCGCAGGAAACGATTTCACCGTTAAAGGTTTTGGCGGTTTCTATTGCATATTTAGTTTTTCCAACGGCCGTCGGGCCTGCCACAGCAATAATTTTTCTCATTTTAAACTCTCTTGAACATTTTTTCTATTTCATAATGGGTCAGACGGATAAAGGTCGGTCTGCCGTGTGGACAGCTGAAAGGATTAATACATCTTGAAAGGTCTTTTACCAGTGCCCTTATTTCATCCATGCTGAGTACGTCGTTTGCTTTTACTGCCGCTTTACATGACATCATTATCAGCTTGTCAATAACAACTTTATTTGACAGATTAGTACTGTCAGTTATGTTCTCTATAAACTGATTAACGAAATCTTCAGCTTCGGAAAGCTCCATAAACATTGGAATTTCAGTGACTCTGAAAGTGTCTGGACCGAATTCGTCTATTGTGAATCCCATTCTGGCAAGAGCATCAAGCCAGTCAAAACGGTTTTCACTTACAGCCAGAGAAACATTGATAATAAGAGGAATCAGTAAAGGCTGTCTTGCTTTTTCGGTGCTTTCATATTCACCCACAAGCTTTTCATAAAAAATTCTTTCGTGAGCTGCGTGCTGATCAATAAGATAGAAGTTTGATCCGTCTACCGCTGTAATGTATGTATCAAATATGACTCCTGTAATCTCAAGTTCACTGAAATCAAAGGGTTTCAGCTGGGGCTCGTATATTTCGATTGAAGGACCGGTGCCTTCTTCATGAGTGATGGGTTTTGCTGGTGGTTCTTTGGGAGCAGGATTTTCTATAGTTGATAATAACTGTTTTATGTCAACTTGTTCTTCTTCCTTTTCATAAACCTTTTCATACTCCTTTTCTCTGAAAGGTTCAAACACTCTTTCATATACTTTTGAAGGACTTATTTTCTTGTCCATATCCCTGAAAAGATTGCCCGCATCTACAACAGCATCCTTTGTGGCCAGAGCATCCCTGATTGCCCGGGAAATAAAATCAGTAACCAGCGCCTCCTGATCAAATCTCACTTCTCTCTTGTTCGGATGAATGTTAACGTCTATAGTATGCGGATCTATACGCAGGAAAAGATAAGTGACAGGATATCTGCCTTCAAACAAACGCTCCTTATATCCTGCAGTAACGCCTCTTTCTATGATCTTGCTGCCTACTACCCTTCCGTTTACGAAATAAATCTGGCTTCCGCGGGTTGTCTTGCTGAAGGCTGGTGTTGAAATATAGCCTTCTATTTCTATACCATCTTCTTTCTGGCTTACCGGAACCATGTTACGTGCATCCACATCGCTGTATACTCTGAGAATAGTATTCAGCCTGTTTCCGTCGCCAAGGGTTGAGAATAGAATTTTGCCGTTGTTGATAAGGCGGAATTTAACGTTCTTGTAGGCAAGCGCCATCTGTGATATAAAATCTATTATAAGTCCGCTTTCTGCCGAATCGGTTTTCATAAACTTCAGACGTGCAGGAGTATTGTAAAATAAATCCGTTACCACTATTGTGGTACCATCCGGACATCCTGTCTGCTCTTTAAGGATTACATTTCCTCCATGCAGTACCAGTCTTGTTCCCGTCTTACTGTCAGCTGTCTTGGTAACAAGCTCAGTTCTGGTTACCGCCGCTATGGATGCAAGTGCCTCTCCTCTGAAGCCTAGAGTGTAGATGGCGTCAAGGTCGGAAGCAGTTTCAATTTTGCTGGTGGCATGACGAAGAAAGGCTGTTTCAGCCTCTTCACACGGGATTCCACAGCCATTATCGGTCACTCTTATATAGGTTTTGCCGCCGTTTTTTATCTCTACTACCAGGTTGTCGGCGCCTGCGTCAAGAGCGTTTTCTACAAGTTCCTTGACTATGGAAATGGGACGCTCTATGACTTCTCCTGCAGCAATTTTATCTGCTACATTTTTTTCGAGAACTTTAATCATGGATTTCTTCCTTTAATTCCTCAAGTATTTTGATGGCCTGTGAAGGCGTTATTTCCATCAGGTTAAGAGCCCTAATCTTTTCGGCCACAGGGTCAGGCGCGAAGAATGAAAGCTGAGCAGGCTCTTCGAATCTTGGAACAGCTGAAGATTTTACAGGAACACTGCTGCCGTTTTCAAGTTCTGAAAGCTTTTCCTGGGCTCTTTCCAGAAGACTGCGCGGTATTCCTGCAAGCTTGGCCACGTGAATTCCGTAGCTTCTGCTGGCTGAGCCTTCCACTATTTTATGTAGAAAGACTATGTTGCCGTTCTGTTCGGCAACATCAACGTTAAGGTTTTTTACTCCGTTTATCTGCTCTTCCAGCACGGTAAGCTCATGGTAATGGGTAGCGAAAAGAGTTCTTATATGAGTTTTTTCATTGCAGAGATGCTCTACTGCTGCCCATGCGATGGAAAGACCGTCGTAGGTGCTGGTGCCTCTGCCAATCTCGTCAAGAATAATAAGACTGCGGGTGCGAGCATTGTTTAAAATATATGCCAGCTCGCTCATTTCCACAAAGAAGGTGGACTGCCCCTGAGCCAGATTATCCGATGCTCCGATTCGTGTGAATATTCTGTCCACGACACCGATTCTGGCCATCTCGCATGGAACGAAGCATCCTGCCTGAGCCATAAGGACTATCAGTGCTGTCTGCCTCATATATGTTGATTTACCGGCCATATTAGGTCCTGTTATAAGGAGCATGCTTGCATCGTCATCGTTGATATATGTGTCATTGGAAACAAATAATCCGTCCGAAACAGCCTGTTCTATTACAGGATGACGGCCTTTCACGATTTCTATTTCCATGGAATCATCTATTACAGGTTTAACATAGCCGTGACGCTCGCTGACATGAGCAAATGAAGCAAGAACATCCAGCGTTGAAATTGCCGCAGATGTTTTCTGGATTTCTGCAATATATCCCTGGATAAAGCTTCTTACCTCAGTGAACAGCTCATATTCCATCTGATTGATCTTGGTCTCCGCATTAAGAACAAGATTCTCCATTTCTTTTAGCTCAGGGGTTATGAAACGTTCGGCATTGGCAAGGGTCTGCTTTCTTATGTAGTTTTCCGGAATCAGGTCGAAATATGAGCGTGTTACTTCCAGGTAATAGCCGAAAACGCGATTGTATCCAACCTTAAGATTTTTAATGCCTGTACGTTCTCTTTCGGTATTTTCAAGGTTTGATATCCAGGTCTTGCCGTCTTTTATTGAAAACTTAAGGTTGTCAAGCTCTTCTGAATAACCTTCTTTAATCAGACCGCCTTCTTTGATAACAAAAGGCGGTTCTTCGCAGATTGCTTTGTCTATAATATTGTAAATGTCTGTGAGACAGTCGATTTCGTCATTTAAATGAATTAATATTTCTGAGCAGGCAGTCCCAAGCTCTGACTTGATTTCAGGCAGGACAGCGATGGAATTTCTGAGGGCGATCAGATCCTTGCCGTTGGCATTGCCACATGCTATGCGGCCTGCCAGCCTTTCAAAGTCATATATGTGTTTAAGGCTTTCTTTTATGTTATTACGCATGAGCAGGTTGGAATACAGTTCCTCCACCCCGTCCAGACGCTGATTGATTTCTGATGAATTGTTAAGAGGCTCTCTGAGCCACTGACGCATTTTACGGCTTCCCATGGCCGTATGGGTCTTATCAAGAATTCCAAGAAGAGATCCCTGAACTTTCTTCTCATAGAGAGTCTCTGTGATTTCAAGATTTCTTATAGTGGCCTTGTCTAAAGCCATGTGAGTGCCTATCTGATAATGGTTAATATGTGTAATGTGGGAAAGATTCTGTTTCTGAGTCTCAAAGAGATAGCTCAGGAGTGCGCCGAGAGAAAGCACTGCTCTTGGTCTGAAATCAAGCCCCAGTCCGGTAAGAGAAATGCAGTTGAAATGAGCCTTGATGGCATCTTCAGCACCCTTGCGTGAAAAGAACTCGTCGCTGAGAATGTTTATATATGCCTCGGTAGCGTGCTTTATTTCATCAAGGGAATATTGCTCTGCAAAATCATTGCTGCAGATTATCTCACGGGCCTTGATTTTTACCAGCTCATTTAATATTGCTGCATATAAATCCTCTCCGTTGTATTCTGTAAGATATAATTCCCCGGTGGAAACATCACAATAAGCCACAGACATGGCCTCTCCATCGGCCCAGACTGCGGCAAGATAATTGTTTTCCTTTTCTGAAAGCATGGATTGAGATGTAAGCGTACCCGGGGTTACAACCTGTATAACCTCTCTTTTAACTATTCCCTTTGCCTGAGCCGGATCCTCAGTCTGCTCGCAGATGGCTACCTTATAGCCTTTTTCCACAAGCTTTGAGATATAGCTCTCAGCTGCGTGGAAAGGGACTCCGCACATGGGAGCCCTTTCCTCCTGTCCGCAGCTTTTTCCGGTCAATGTTAATTCTAATTCCTTCGACGCTAAAATCGCGTCATCAAAGAACATCTCATAGAAATCACCCAGTCTGAAAAACAGAATACAATCGTTATATTCTTCTTTGATTTTCATATACTGCTCCATCATAGGCGATAACTTCATATAAAATCTCCTTTGTTTTTCCTTAATAAAATGTATGTGTATAAAATGTAAACTATCTTGCGTTGTAAGCCTTGATACCTTCTTTGATGATGTTGATACCGGCCTTCATGTCCTCAGCCTTGAGAACGTAAGCGATTCTTATGTCTGACTGACCTACGCCCTTGGTTCCGAAGAAACCGCCTGCAGGTGCGAACATAACTGTTTCGCCGTTAACATCGAAATCCTGAAGCAGGAACATCAGGAATTTTTCTGCGTTGTCAACAGGAAGCTGACAGGTGATGTAGAATGCTCCTTCAGGTACTCCGAATTTGATTCCTTCGATTTCCTTAAGAGCTTCAACGGAAACGTTTCTCCTGTGTTCGTATTCCTTCTTGATGTCGTCGAAGTATGACGGGTCAAGATTGTAGAGAGCCGCAGCTCCAAGCATGTCGAGAGTCGGGCAGCAGAGTCTTGCCTGGCAGAGCTTCATAAGGTTGCCCATGAGTTCTTCGTTCTTGGAAGCGATGGAACCGATTCTGGCACCGCATGCGGAGAATCTCTTTGATACGGAGTCTACGATGATTACATTCTGTTCTGCTTCCTTGAAGGAGCCGAAAGTAGCCATTTCTTTTCCGTCATAAGTGAATTCTCTGTAAACTTCGTCAGCGATGATGAACAGATCGTGCTCTAAAGCGATGTCTACGATAAGCTGCATTTCATCGTGAGTAAGAACCTTACCGGTCGGATTGCCAGGGTTGATGATGCAGATAGCTTTGGTCTTATCAGTGATAACACCTTCGATCTTTTCTCTTACAGCGTACTGGTATCCGTCTTCAGCAGTTGTAGGAATTGCAACAACCTTACCGCCTGCCTGACCTACGAAAGTCTTGTAGTTGGTGTAGAAAGGCTCAGCCATAATAACTTCATCATCATTGTCAAGAATTGCAGTCATGAGCATGTTGATAGCTTCTGAACCGCCGTTGGTGATGAGAAGGTCCTTCTTCTGGAAATCAAGGCCGATTCTCTTATAGTAACCTACGAGAGCTTCCAGAAGGCTTGCTTCACCCTGGGAGTTGGCGTAAGCCAATACTTCCTGGTCAAAGTTCTTTACTGTGTCGAAGAAAGCCTTCGGTGTCTTGATATCAGGCTGTCCCAGGTTCAAGCGATAAACCTTTTTTCCTGCGGCAACTGCTGCGTCTGCATATGGAACAAATTTTCTGATTGGTGAAAGTTCCATAGCCTGAATTTTCTTTGATAGTTTCATTTTCTTCTCTCCTTTTTTAAAATTAACATCTTTTATTCTAACTCCTCATGGGAGGCGTTAACAACATTGTCCACTGTGGCTTCATCGACCGGAGAATAACCATCGACAGGCTGTTTTGTCAGGAAAAGCAGATATTCTATATTGCCTTTTGCTCCTGTTACAGGGCTGAATGTAAGGCCGGAAGCGATGAGTCTGTTATCTTCTGCATATTGTATCACATTTTCTATGACCTGTCTGTGAACTTTTTTATCTCTTACTATGCCCTTCTTTCCCACCTGCTCACGTCCTGCCTCAAACTGAGGTTTAACCAGACAGACCAGGCGGCCATCATCGCCGAGAAGCTTTGATGCTACGGGAAAAACAAGTTTAAGAGATATAAAGGAAACATCTATACTGATAAAATCAATCGGTTCTGCGATTTTATCAAAATCCAGATACCTGATATTGCACTTCTCCATGTTTACTACACGAGGGTCTATCCTGAGCTTGTAATCCAGCTGACCATAGCCTACATCTACAGCATAAACCTTTGATGCACCGTTCTGAAGCATGCAGTCTGTGAAACCACCTGTGGAAGCGCCGATATCCATGCACACAGAGCCTTCGAGGGATATCGGCCATATTTTCATCGATTTTTCGAGCTTGAGACCGCCCCTGCTCACATATGGACAGATGTTTTCCTTTACGGTGATTTCAGCCTCAGTGTCAATCATATTGCCTGCTTTATCGCTTTTCTGTCCGTCAACATAGACTATTCCGGCCATAATAGATGCCTTTGCCCTCTCTCTGGACTGATAAAAGCCTTTTTTTACAAGTAAAACATCAAGCCTTTCCTTCAATATGTTCACATATCCTTTCTGCAATCTGTTCCGGCATCAGGCCGTATTTATGAGCCAGTTCTTCGAAGCTTCCCTGCTCTATGAATTTATCAGGCCAGCCGAAACTGAGAATTTCTGTATCGCTGCCGCTTAAAGTTCCTGCCATGTGAAGACCGAAACCTCCGGATACATCATTATCCTCAAGGGTGACAACAAGTCTGCAGCCTGTATCAAGTGCAGTGATATCAAGGGGTTTGACAATTTCTACATCCACAAGGCCGGCATCGATGCCCTTTTCCTTCAGTATATCAGCTGTTCTCCTGCCAAAATCGTACATTTTACCGCATGCCCATATATCGACATCATGTCCTGCAAAAACCCGTTCGTTTCTTATAGATGAACAATTGGTTGACGTAATTTCTTTATTGTCTATATCATCATAACTATTCGCTTCTCCTCGCGGATATCTTACAGCAGCAGGCCTTCCGAGATTAAGTGCATAATCTATGGCCTTCTCCAGACTAGGTCCGTCATGAGGTGTGAGTACAGTCATTTCCGGCATGGTCAAAAGGTATGAAAGATCATATATTCCGTGGTGAGTCTCTCCGTCAGCACCTACGACACCTGCCCTGTCTATGGCAAAGACCACGGGAAGATTCTGCATGCACACATCCTCCATTATCTGGTCATATGCTCGCTGCAGGAAAGATGAATAAATGGCACAGACAGGCTTAATACCGCATTTTGCAAGGCCTGCAGCAAAGCTGACCGCATGCTGCTCCGCTATGCCAACATCAAAAAACCTGTCAGGAAATTTCTCCTCAAAAGGACCAAGACCTGTGGCGTCACCCATAGCTGCTGTAATGGCCGCAATACGTGTATCTGTTTCTGCAAGTTCAACCAGATGATTTCCCATTATTTCAGAATAGGAAGGTCCGCCGGCTTTTTTCAGTGCCTCGCCTGTTTCCCTGTCGAAAGGCCCTATTCCGTGAAACTTGCCGGGTGCTTTCTCTGCGTTTTTGTAACCTTTGCCTTTTTGAGTTATAACATGGATAAGCACAGGCTCATCAAGGCCCTTTGCTCTGTTCAGCACGTTAACAAGGTCGGTGATATTGTGACCGTCTACAGGTCCGAAATATGTGAAACCAAGCTCTTCGAAAAGAACACCGCCTTTTTCAATAATGGAATACTTGATATCGTTTTTAAAACCTGCCAGACCGCCTGCAATGGCGCTGCCCACGCTTCCGCTGGAGCCGATGGTGTTTTTTATAAACTTTTTCGCACTCAAATATCCCTTAGAAGTCCTAAGGGTTCCAAGATGAGTCGATATACCGCCTATATTTTTTGAAATGGACATGCCGTTATCGTTAAGTATGACAATTACTTTGGATTTGGATGCCCCTATATTGTTCATTGCTTCGTAAGCCATTCCGCCGGTGAGAGATCCGTCGCCGATGACCGCAACAACCTCGTAATCCTCGCCTTTTAATTCTCTCGCACATGCCATGCCGGCAGCCGCAGAAACAGAAGTGCTGCTGTGGCCTGTGTCGTACGCATCGTGAGGACTTTCATTAGCTTTTGGAAACCCGCTTAAACCTCCGAACTTCCTAAGACCGTCAAATTGGCTGCCCCTGCCCGTAAGAATCTTATGAACATAAGACTGATGACCGACGTCCCATATTATTTTATCTACAGGACTGTTAAATACCTTATGGAGAGCGATGGTGAGTTCGACTACACCGAGATTTGAAGCCAGATGACCACCCGTTTTTGACACCTTATCGATGAGAAATTCTCTGATTGAATAAGACAGCAGCTCAAGCTCCTCATCTGTCATAGTCTTTAAATCCAGCGGAAAATTGTAATCAAGAATGTTTTTTTTCATTTCTATGAATTATCCTATTTTCTCCTGTTTTTTAATTTAAGTACAAGATCCCTGAAAAATTCCGCATTGTCATAGTAAGATGCGATGGCCTCAACAGCATTGTCTGTAAGCTCTTCAAGACGTTTGTGTGCCGCTTCAAGCCCGTTTATTGAGGTATAGGTATTCTTGTTTTTCTTCTTGTCTGAGCCGACAGCCTTGCCAAGTTCTTTAGGATCACCGATCTCATCGAGAATATCGTCAGCAATCTGATATGCAAGCCCCAGATTTTCAGCGTAAATATCGAAATTCTGAAGCATGTACGGCGTAGGCTCACCTAAATACAGGCCTGCCCTTATTGCGGATTTTATAAGAGCACCTGTTTTGTTTATATGTATGTACTCCAGCATTTCGTTGGAATATTCGTTGTGCTCGCCTTCGATGTCTGAAACCTGTCCTGCAACCATGCCGCGGCATCCTGCTCCTTTTGCGATTTCATAAGCCGCCTTTATGCGCTTGGTCATTTTTTCAGGTGAATCAAAATAAAGCATCATGTCCTTGTTTATAGCTTCAAAAGCCGTGGTCAGAAGCCCGTCTCCTGCCAGAATTGCCAGTGCTTCACCATATACTTTATGGTTGGTCGGCAGCCCTCTTCTGAGGTCATCGTTATCCATAGCAGGCAGGTCATCATGAATCAGCGAATAGGTGTGTATATACTCCATCGCGCAGGCATAAGGCAGCGCCTCTCTTATGTCACCGCCGGCAAAATCACAGGCAGCGAGAAGAAGAACAGGTCTGAGACGTTTGCCTCCCGCAGTAAGACTGTATTTCATCGCTTCATACAATGAAATGCTCTTGTTATCAATATTAGGTATAAAATCCAGAAGATGTTCGTCTATCAGTTTCTTATAATCGTCATATCCTCTGTCCATACTTACAGGCCTCCTTTACTCTGAAAATGTTTCGATTTTCTGTCTGGCACTATTTAATATTTCATTGCACTCGGTATAGCATCTGATGCCTTCCTCGTAGCATTTAATGGCTTCGTCTAAAGAAGTTTCCTCGTCTCTGATCTTTTCTGAAAGCTCCTCCAGCTTTTTCATGGAAGTTTCAAAGCTCATAATTAATTCCTCCGCTTTCTATATTAAACCTGTCCGGTCTTTTTTTCAACCTCTGTATCACATGCTGTGAAAATTATACGGCCGTCTTTCATTGTAAGTGCATATTTTTCGCCTTCCATTACGTCTGCGACCGATGAGACAACTTTACCCGACATATCTGTAACCATGGAATAACCTTTTTGCAGCACGGATGCAGGATTGTTCTCATCCAGCAAAAGACGCAGTCTGTCAAGCTTATAGCTGTACTCGGAAAGCCTTTTGTTAATGGTGTTTCTCATCTCCAGCATGCAGTTTTCTATCATAAGTCCGTCTGACTTCACCTTGGCGTTTAAACTGGAAAGAAGATCTGCCTTATATTTTTCAAGATTACATCTTATTTCTCTGAGGTCAGGCACAGCCATTTCCGCAGCTGCTGTAGGGGTTTCGGCCCTTCTGTCGGCGACAAAATCAGAAATTGAGAAATCTATTTCATGCCCTACGGCAGAAATCACAGGTACAGGGCAATTATATATGGCTCTGGCAAGAATCTCCTCGTTAAAGGCCCACAGATCCTCTGCGGAACCGCCGCCACGTCCCACTATCAGTGTATCTATGTCGCAGAAACGTTCATCTGCACTTATCATTTCAATGGTTTCGGCAATGTTCTGTGCTGCACCCTCTCCCTGAACCTGAACAGGAAAAATTATTATATCTACCAGATTATTCCGGCTTGTTATAATCTTAAGAATATCCTGCAGGGCAGCGCCTGTAGGTGAGGTCACAATCCCAATCTTTCGCGGGAATACCGGAAGAGACTTCTTACGTGCAGGATCGAAAAGGCCTTCTCTGGAGAGTTTGTCCTTGAGAAGCTGGAAAGCCATGGCCAGATTTCCCTCTCCTGCTACAGTTACCGTTCTGACAAACAAGGTATAAGTGCCGCCTTTTTTGTAAACATTTATGTAGCCGTTTATGATTACCTCAAGACCGTCACCGAGCTCATAGCTCAGATTCCTCACATAGCTTGCCGGGAAAAAACAGTTTATCTTGCTGTTTTCATCGTTTATAGAAAAATAAACGTGTCCGCTGGAATGGTACTTCAGGTTGGAAATTTCTCCTGTTACCGTAACATTTCCGAGAAGCGGGTCTGTCATAAGGACACGACTGATATATTCATTAAGTTGTGAAACTGTAACGGGCTTCAGCGCCATATTTTTCTGCCTCCAAGAAGAGATATGCCCACGGCGTTGTCTGATGAAAGTTCAGGTCTGCCGAAAGCCGTCTGTATATTATCAGGAAGATTTTTCTTCAGATAATTTCTCAAATATTCACTGCATGAGACTCCGCCTGCGTAGAGGAAACTGTCAATCCTGTATTTTTCAGCAAGAAACAATGTCATATCAAGCACTGATCTGCTGAGATTCATCATAAGCTCCAATGAAAGTTCTTCCGGGCTCATGGATTGTTCTTTTATTATTCTCTGGCATTGAGTTTCAATACCTGAAAGGTTCACATATCCATCTTTGATCTTGATTCTTGTTAAAATATTTTTTTTCTCTGCCCTGAAGGTTCCTGTTACTGATGCGGAAAGAGCAAGCCTGTCCACATCCTGTCCACAGGGAAAGTCAAAACCAAGTGCTACACCTGTCCTGTCAAGTACCTGACCATAAGCCAGATCAAGACTTCCTCCGACTATTTCAAAAATGCCTTCTTCTTCATCACAAAGTATTGCTTCAGTAGTTCCTCCGCTGAAATGAAAGCATATGAGTCTGCCGGTTTCTGCCATTGACGAATAGTGCTTTACCGCTTCTATGTGTCCCTCCTGATGACTGAATTCATACATAGGTACACCTAAAGTTGAGGATATCATTTCGGCTGCCCCAAGACCTGCTGTAAAAACAGGCATATATGAACCCTCTACTGGTCTTGGCCGTGAAGATACAGCCACTGCTCCGATATTTCCTCTAACTCCTGCAGTTTCAAAGGCCTGTTCGATAGCCTCCGGAAGTTTCTGAACATGCTGAAAAAGCGCCTCAGACTGTCTGAGGCCCCTTTCACCGCTTTTAACATCCAGAAACTTCTGAAAATTAAACAATATCTCACCGTCTGAAGCTGTAACTGCTGCAGAGGTTTTGTAATTGCTGGTGTCTATTCCCAACGAAAAAACATTCTTTTTCATAGCAAGGTTCACCTGAGGGGGCGCCTACTTTTTAATTTTTGCAAGCACTGCATTTACAAACTTTGGAGACTGGTCTGTACCGTAATCCTTGGCCAGATTGACAGCCTCGTTGATTGCTACAGCGTCCGGCACGTCATCAGCAAAAAGCATTTCACCTACCGCTATTCTGATGACAGCCAGATCCGGCTTTGCCATCCTTGATGTGGGCCAGCTGTCGCTGGCAGTATCAATCATACTGTCGATTTTTTCTATATTGCTGCAGATCTGCCGAATCAGATTGATGATATACCCTTTCTGATTACCGGCCGCACATTCTGCCATGTAACTGTCTATGTCTGGGTTTTCAAAGGCTTTCTGAACCTCTATCTGAAACATAGTCTGCATTGCAAATTCTCTTGCCTGTTTTCTAGTCATCTATACTGCTGCCTTCCCGAGGCATCATGACTCCCTGAACATGAATATTTACGGCCTTGACCGTCTGCTGGGTAGTCGTTTCAACCGCCTCTTTTACTGAATTCTGTATATCCCACGCCAGCTGAGGAATTTTGGATCCAAAATCGGCCACCACAAAGATGTCAATGACAAAACCATCCTTATCTTTTGAAAGCCTGATATCCTTTTCCTGATTAACGCCCGGCACAGCAAGGGCTGCTCTTGAAGCGGCAAGACTTACGATTTCTTTTGATATTTTATTAATGTTCTGTTTATCGCTCATCGCGCACTTCCTTTTTGCCGTAATAGTATGTATACATTCTAATTAATTATAGCAGAAAAGGCAGTTTTTTTCAATGACCTAATATTTACTTTGAACGACTATTTTATCGGCGCTCTGACCTGTTTCACGCATTACGATATCACAGATTTTAGCTACAGTATTTGTGTCAAGATCCTGCTTATCGACGGTCACATTTACACCGCCTTCAGTTATCACAACATATGATGCAGGCAGGTTCTTTGATTTTATAAGACTTTCAACGGCAAGTTCCTTTTCCATATATCCTGTAATTCGTTTCTTTTCCTGTTCGGAGTCAATACTTGATAACAGCTTGTTTCTTTCAAGCTCCAGAGCAGCGCGCATTTCTTCAAATGTGCCTTCTCCTTTTTCATCTTCTTTAACCGCCAGACTGTCAACAAGAACATCACCGTCATGGACAGGTATTTCGCTTGTCATGCGTGAAGTAACTATGAGGCCGGTACCGAATACGAGGATAAGGCACAGGGCTCCCAGACGCCTTCCTTTATAAAGAATATCTTTATAGCTTATTTTCTTTTTCAAAAATTGGGTTTTCAAGGTTATTCCTCCTGTTCTTTTTCAAATACCATTACACTTGAGACCGGAATATCGTAAAGCGCTGCCACTCCTTTTGTGAGATTGTTTGCTACAGTCGGATTGCCGGCACCTTCAGCAGTGACAATAACTCCTGTCACATTGCTGTTTTCATCGTATTTTATGACTGCATCCACTTCACCGGCACCTTTAATCCCTGAAAGAACACTTGCAAGACGCTCCTCAGACCCGCCGTCCATATCTATGATTTGTTTCCGGCCATCTTTGCTCTCCAAAAAAATACTGAGAGTAAGAATCACTATCAGGCCGATAAGCACCAAAGCCAAGAATCGTGCTGCATGCTTTCCGCTCACAAGTTTTTCAAACATAATTACACTCCTAAATATATTAATTTTTATGCCCGGATATGACATTTATTCACACTGCTTTATTTCACACTTCTGCGGCAAGCTTTATTACAGGTTCCAGAATCACTGCAAGTACTACCAGTGAAAATATAAATTTAAGGTACTTTTCAAGAGAAGAATCCGGCAGAAGTATCTGAAAAAAAGACAGAGATATTATTATAAGAAAAATATCCTTTACCCATGTGAACAAGCCTTCTGACATCTGTTTCAGCCTCCTCCCATTCCTACTATGACACCTATGAAAATTATAAAAAGAAGCGATGCGAAGAACATGACAGCACCCAGAGAAACTATACAGCTTCCCATATCGTTTAGAGTGTCTGAAATTTTACTGTCACATATAGGTTCTGCAGCTGCGGCAGTTATTTTGTAGATAAGAGCAATTATAAGCAGTTTTATGATGGGAACCAATATGACCAGAACAAGAGTTATTATACCGAAAACTCCTACGATGTTTTTTATTGTACTCATACATTTTATGAAAAGTTCCGCTGTATCGGCTGTAAAGCCTCCTACTATAGGGATAAATGTGCTGAGGGAATATTTCGCCGTGTTTATAAGAAGCCCGTCAGATGCGTCTGTAATAAGACCCTGAACAGATATAATTCCTGATAAAAGTGCCATGGCAAGTCCGGTGACTGCAACGGATGTGTTCCGGATAAGCCTGGAAAGCTTATTTACATAATCTTTTTCTGTTAAACAATTTATTAATGCAAGTATACTCGCTGCAAACATTGCCGGAAGTATGATTTTCTTAAGTATTATACCTGTACCGGTAACTGTTCCTATCATCAGGGGACTCATTATTGTCCCGGAAGCGATACTGCCTGTTGAAATCAGTATTCCAAGCAGAACAGGCGTCAGAATTTCCATAGTATTGACCATTGTAGTGACAGAATCGATAGCAAGATTGTATGCGAGGCGAAAACTGTTTATTGAAATCCCGATTATTATCATAGTACATACCAGCATGCTGATATCGGAAACAGATTTTTTGCCGAAGGATGAAGAAAGATTCTTCAGCAGTCCTGTCACGATGCATATTATCAATATTTCCACACCGAGAACCAGGGCTGCCCTTACTTCGTAAATCATCAGTGTTTTAAGTCCATCTATCAGTTCATTACTGTTGAAAATGCTTTTTCCTTCAAGGGTTGCTTCCAGAATTTTATCAAGTGTAAAACTATCTGTCAGACCATCCGTAAGCCTTGCTGCCTCATCGCTTATGATGTCTGCCTGCCCCGGCTCTATCACATTTCCTATCTGTTCTTCGAGAATTTGTTCATAATCCATCGGCCACCTCAGATCAGACTGTCAAGAAGATTGAGCAGAGACGTAAATACAGGGATAGCCGCAAAGAAAATTGCAATTTTGCCGGCAAGTTCAACTTTTGTTCCAATAGATTTCTCTCCTGCATCCTCACATAGAGCTGATGTGAACTCAGTTGCATAGGCAATGACAAGGACTTTTAAAATAACAGGAAAATACTCTTTGCCGAAAGTAAGCCTTCCGTATAGATTTTCCATATATGTAAAAGCATATTGGAGGCCGTCCAGCGAAAACCAGAGCAAAATAATCGAAGTACAAAGCACCGCTTCAACGGTAAATTCAGGTTTATATGATTTTATGAGCGAAACAACGATGAGTCCTGTTATTCCCGCTGCACATATCTTTAACACTATTTCCATAATCCATCTCCTGTCAGAAAGCTACGAAAACTTTTACTGCTTCAAAAAATTCACTTATCATTTTTATGACTATTGCCAGTACGATTATCACTCCGGCAAGAGTAACCATCATGGCTTCTTCTTCTCTGCCGGCCTTGCTCAGAATCTGATTAAGCAGCGCTATTGCAATGCCTATGGCTGCAATTTTAAATAAAATATCCACATCAAAAGACATATGTCCTCACCTCTCATATTAAATAAAAATTATAGCTGCAAGGCCGCCTGCAAAGAATCCCAGACGTCTGTACAATGAACCTTTTACACGACAGACTTCTTCAGCTTCTTTAATCTGTTTATCCAGCTTTTCTTCAATATATAGAAATCCTGCCTGCTGGTTTTCACAGTCGGTCTGTCCCAGAAAACTTCCAGGATAACGTATTATCTCCATATCGTCAGACGTCAACGGAGTATGCTTATATATTTCGTCGACATTCTGAGACCAGATTCTGCCGATTTCAGCGTTTTTTTCTTTCAGTTCAGCTCCTGTTTCATTTAAAAGCATAATCGCCCTGGAAGGGCCTTTTTCCCCTTCTGCTTCCAGTACTGTAGTTATAGGCTCCCTGAAATAATTAATTCTGCTTTTAAGTTGAAGCAGCATTTTCCTATAATCTTCAAGGAGTACTGCTCTCTCTTTGAGCTCCCATGCCTTGATTATTCCAAGAAATCCGCATGCTGCCACAAAGCCTGTGATTATAACGACCCTAATCATGTAAAGCCTCTCCGATTTCATCTCCGCTCACGACTTCTGTTACTGTCCCCGGACCTTCTTTATTTGAAAGAAAAATTACACTGCTGAAAAATCCCTTTGATATAAGGGGCCATATTTCTGATTTTTTAAGGCTTCCAAAGGAGTTTCCGTGAATAGAAGTAATCAGAGCTACACCGGAACTGAGGCATTGAGCTGCAGCCTCAAGGTCTTCACGCTTTCCTATTTCATCTGTAATAATCACCTGCGGAGACATGGAGCGTATAAGCATTTGTATTCCCTGTGCCTTAGCAGCTCCATCCAGTACATCAGTTCTTGATCCCAGATCAAAACTTGGCTGAGAATTATACATTCCGGCGATTTCCGATCTTTCATCACAAACGGCCACCTTAATCCCTCGCCTGCTCAGGCTGCGGGCAATGTCTCTCAGCATAGTCGTTTTGCCGCAGCCAGGCGGCGACACAATCAACGTGCTGAGCGGCCTTCCGTCGCCGCCTGCAAGATAGCGAGCTATCTTGTCTGAGCAGCCCCTGATCTCCTTCGCAAACCTGATGTTCATGGAACTGATTTCCTTTATAAGCGATGTTTGTCCGTCTTTCACAATCGCTTTGCCACATATACCGACTCTATGTCCTCCTTCTATTGTGACGAAACCCTTTGCAAGGTCCTCTTCATATGCGTAATATGAATATTTAATCAGGCTGTTCAGGACTTTAACAAGTTCTTCTGCTGTAACTATATGTGATATTATTTTTTCACCGGATGAGGTCTGAAGACGCATATGCTGACCGCATCTGAGACGTATTTCTTCTATTTCATTGATTACTGAATTTGGGAGAGCCTCAAGCTCCTGCCTGACGGATGACGGAAGCCGGCTTAATATTTCTCTGAAAGTATCCATCTTTTTCCTCTTTTCATTTTTCTTTTGATAGATTTATTTAATTCTATGATGAGGACAAGTTTTTATGACAGAATTGTGGTATAATATCTATATTGATTTTAAGTGCGGCCTTACCGCCATGGAGGTATTAGAGATGAATTACTTAGAGGAAGCAAAACAGCTCAGTTCAGAGCTTAAAGAAATAAGAAGACATATTCACAGCTGTCCGGAAGCAGGAAAATCCCTGCCTGAGACGAAGGCATTTGTTATGGACAAGCTTCGTGAATACGGATATGAACCTGAAGAAATCTGTGAAAGCGGTATAGTTGCTGTCCTTCATGGCGGTCAGGCATCTGAGAACAGTAAAACTATCCTGCTCCGTGCCGATATGGATGCCCTGGCAATAAAAGAGGAAGCGCCTGTTGAATTCGCTTCCCGAAACGGATTCATGCATGCCTGCGGTCACGATATGCATGCCACCATGCTCCTTGGTGCCGCAAAACTTTTAAAAGCACACGAAAAAGAGCTTAATGGAAATGTTAAATTTGTTTTTCAGCCTGATGAAGAGGGATTTACCGGTGCTAAAGCAATGCTTGCTGCCGGAGTCCTTGAGAATCCAAAAGTTGATGCAGGTATGGCTCTACATGTTAATTCCGGCACTCCTTCCGGCATGTTTCTCTGCGGTCAGGGTGTCTGCATGGCAGGATGCACTTTATTCAAGATAAAGGTCAAGGGAACCGGCTGCCACGGTGCCATGCCTGAAACAGGTGTTGACCCTATCAATATTGCAGCACACATCTACCTTTCGCTGCAGGAAATCGTGGCAAGAGAAATAGCGCCTACCTCTCCCGTTGCACTTACAATAGGAAAGTTCGATGGCGGCAAAGCTCCTAATATAATTCCTGAAGAAGTTGTAATGGAGGGCACCATAAGAACTATGGACAGAGACCTTTCCGCAAAGATTTTTAAGAGAATAGAGGAAATTTCTGTACAGACTGCCGCTCTTTTCCGCGGTTCTGCTGAGGTGACAGAGATGGCTTCAGCCCCTCCTCTTCTTAACGACAAAGAACTGGTAAAAGAAATGGCCGGCTATATTAAAGAAATCACCGACCCATCCAAAGTATATTTATTTGAACAGGGTGGCATGGGCTCTGAGGATTTCGCATCATATACTTATGAAATCCCTTGCAGCTACCTGCTTCTGGGTGCAGGATCACCTCAGGAGAATCCGCTTTTCGGAAGGCCTATGCATAATGACCATGTTGTTTTCAATGAAGATATAATGCCTCTGGGCAGTGCGGCACTTGCCACATGCGCAGAGGAGTGGCTAGCGAACAACTAAACGTTAAAACGCAGCAATCCGGCTAAAGAATGCTGCGTTTTTTATTGATTTACACATGTCTGTTAAACATTTCTGCTACTTGTGCTTCTCTTCCGATGAATGCTTACATTTTATCAGGAAAGCAGTGAAGCAGCACATAGAAAGTGCCAGAAGCATGAACCATATCATAAGGCCGCTGTTATCGGCGGTCTGTGGCGGAAGATTTTCCGCCGTTGAGTTATGTTCAACGTTTTCGTGGTTTCCGCTCCCTGAACCCGGATTATCTTCACCGGTTCCAGGATCTTCACCGCCTGTACCAGGTTTATCGCCTCCGGTTCCGGGATCTTCACCGCCTGTACTAGGTTTATCGCCTCCGGTTCCGGGATCTTCACCGCCTGTACCAGGTTTATCGCCTCCGGTTCCGGGATCTTCACCGCCTGCATAAGACCAGTGAGCATATATTGTTGTGTCCTCAGTATAAATCCTGTCTATAGTCACTATTGTTCCGCCTGAAGGCTGTGTGAACCATCCGTCAAAGATGTAATTACTGCGTGTAGGAACCGGAAGATTGTTCAGTTTTCCTTCAATGGCAATATCACTTGTCGGAGTAACGTTTCCTCCGTTTGGATCAAAAGTTACGATAATTCTTGAAAATCTGGCGTAATATGTGGCATTGCCTGTTGTGACGTAACTGATGGTTTTGCCTCCATCGGTCAGCATCGAATCAGCAACCGGTTTGCCAAGGGCATCATACCACCCCACAAATATATACCCTGATTCTTCTGCTGCTGTTGCAGCAGAACTTACAGATGTTCCGATTTCACCCGTATGACCATAAGAAGTGAGTGTACCGATATTGTCATCAGTTGTATCTTTCCAGATTTCTTCGTTTTTAACCTGGCGTATGAAAGTCTGGGTCACATTCATAATTGGCGAAAATCTGGCGTAATATGTTGCATCGCCTGTTGTGACGTAACTGATGGTTTTGCCGCCATTGGTCAGCATCGTATCAGTGACCGGATTACCATGCTCATCATACCAGCCAAGAAATTTGTAGCCTGATTTCGCTGTAGCTGTAGAGGTTACAGATGTTCCGATTGTGCCTGTATGTGAATAAGTGGTAAGGGTCCCGATACTGTCATCATCCGTTGTAATCCAGCTATCTCCGTTCTTTACCTGGCATACATAGGTCTGGGTCGCAACTGGCGAAAATCTTGCATAGAAAGTGCTTACTTTATTTTTTGTTTCTGTATAGCTGTATTCAATGTTAGTAGTAAGCTGAGTACCGTTTTGGTCATACCAGCCTACAAAAGCATACCCTTCTTTTGGTGTTGCCTTTACGGTTAGGATTTCATTAGTTTCCGCAAAGTATGATTTACCTCCTTGCGAAGTATATGTACCCTCGTAGTTTGCATCCGAGAGATCTGTTACACTAGTAATCTCAACGGTACCGCCGCTATCAGAATCCGTATAGATGCTTCCGCTACCCTTCTGTGGTATAAATACCTGTCTCCAGCGCCACTGTGCCACCAGAGTAAGACCTTTATGGAAGTTGGCATAGATTTCTTCTCCATCACGGCCTGCCCATTTAACACCCTTAACACCCTTGACGGTCTCACCGGACATTACAAAGTCCTGTGTTAATAAATCATCATTGCCGTCATAAATCTTGAAAAACTGAGCTGTAGATGGATCAGACACATCTTTTACCTCATAATCACATGCTACAGTATGTACTGCAGGCAGAAGCATGGTGCCCAGTTGGTCCGCATTGACAGGTTCATACCCAGAACTGTCGTTCACTGTATCTCCTGTCAACAGCCACCCCATGAATTTCCAGCCGTCATTCTGTCCTTCCGCTGCATGAGAAACATAAGGAGAAATAAAAGTTAACACTTCTCCTTCCCCTGCACCGGAGGCTGGCTTATAGCTGTATACATTCGCTGCCTCACTGGTGTTATAGCTCCGATCCACTACATACGGTTTGCCACCATTAGGGTCATAGGTGACGGTCGGGTTTTTTATAAATACAAAATGAAGGTCTGTGGACGTACTGACATTTTTCATATAGTATGTATAAACTATATCACCATTCTCTTCAGTAGTTTTTATCCATTTTCCTTTTTTCTGTTCGTCTGTCAGACTGCCTGTGTCTTCAATTTCATTTTTGGCCAGCTGCAGGAATTTGGTATCAGGGTTTCCGTCTTCACCATTATTCGTATAATATACACCGACAAATTCACATCCGGCGTCTGCATCGCTTTTATTGACAATTGCCTGAATTGTCAGATCTTCACCATCCGTCACATATGTGACAAAACCTTTGTCCACAGTAACCAGGTGATCTTTTCCTGAACCCTCTCCCATGGATTCCCCGTTGCTTTCTACGATTACGGCACTTCCATGGAGAGTTGTACTTCCGGACAGAGGATGATAAAGGATGAAATTGATATTGTCCAGGAAATTACCATATGTCTTTGCTTTTGCCGGAGTTGTAGGTGATTCCACATATCCAACTGACACAAAACCAAAGATAGTCTCTGTCTGACCTGCCGGTACGGTATAAATATAATACTTGCTCATATCTATAGTTGTGTTGCCGTCTTCATCTGTACTGACTGCAGATCCTTCAGCATTGGAACCGAATTTATACCATGGATTGGTTCCGCTTTCCCCCTTTTCGCTGGATAAAATCCAGATTTTCCACTCTTCAGTATATATTGAACTTTGAGTCAGACTGAATGGTTCATTATTATCATTATTTTCAAATGTACCGTTTTCAGCAAAAGGTTTGCTGTAAAGAGTAATCTGCTCTCCAAGTCCTGTATTGTCACGGCTCTTGACAGATGTCATATTGTTGTCAATAAGCCAGTCCACCATCTGCATGAACTGGTCTCTGCCATTCTTATCCGGTTTAGCCGGAGCCTTAGGCTGATTTGGACCTATTACAAGAGCCATTGTATCAGCGCCGTTTCGTGCGCCGTGATCCAGTCCCCATTCGTATACGCTGGACGGAGATGTGTTGACAATCTGGTAAAGCGTGCTTTCTTCATCTGCATTCAGCTCTGCGCCATAATTTCCGTCAGATGGTTTCAATGTGATATCTTTAAAATAAGTGCCCTTATTCTCTTTAAACAATTCAATCAAATCTTCCTTGGCTGTCGTGTTCCAGGAAGGGACTTCGCTTTGTTTCAATTGTTTATAACTGTTAGACCATGTCTGCTCCTCTTCAAAACTTCCGTTCTTCAGGTTATTATCACCGGTTCCTGCAGCATATACGACAGCAACACTCACTCCGACAACAAGACTGAGTAATATAAAAAGTCTGCAAAATAATTTTACAGTACTTCTCTTTTGGTGCTGTCTATCTTTTTCAGTCATTCTTTTTTATACCTCGCATTCGCATCTATATATTAAGTATAATCTTTGCTATAACCTCATCAGAACATTTCAGAGATTTTACGCGCATTATTACTATCTTATTATTATATTCCTGCATTCTCTCTTTTTCAAGGGTATTTTGCACTCGGCATTAATTGACATTATATTATGTTTATTCCCACCACGCAATGGCCCTGATAGGCGCGCCGTCTGAATTTTTCACCTTAAGTGGAAAACATCCGAACCAGAATAGTTCATTGCCGCACTTATCGAGATTTTTAAGGTTTTCTATGTTAACAATATCAGTTTCGTCAAACAGTTTCTTATGTCTTGTCAGATTTTCATCCGCAATCGGGTCCAGGCCTATAACATCGAAGCCTATGCCTTTGTAATTTCCGGCGATGATATAATCAAGCACCTCATCGTCAATGCACGGATAATCTCCGAAATATTTCTCAGTGCCCCAGTATTTGTCCCAGCCAAGGTTAAAGAGCAGAAAATCAGCCTCGGCTGCATTATCACCATACTTTCTTATGTGGTTCATGGTAATGCTTTCACCATCTTTCAGAGCTTAGCCGGTTCCAGACACGGTGGTTCCGTACCAGGGTATACAGGCATATTTTCTTTAATTGTGTGTGTTAAATCTATCACTTTCATAGTATCACCTCTCATGGCCTTAAATCGGTCACACCTGAATTATACACGAAAAAAGGACATTCCGCAAGGAACGCCCTCGATCGCTCTTATTATGCAACTTCCCCTTTTGATTACTTTATTCTAAACTAAAGTACCGCAAGCGGAGAGTCCTAACATAATGCATGCTACTAATAATAATGGTAATAAGTTTTTCATGTTAAATTCCTCTCTTTCTGTTTGCTTTGCTTTTTTGATTCTGCGTTTATTGTTTGTTTTCGCTTACACAATATAATCAATTTAGCGAAGTAAAAGGTTACAAGGAATTTAATTTTTGTCCAAAATTTTTTTAATTATTTTTTTACTTTTTTTGCCAGTGATTCAGCTTTGGCAGCTGTTCTTCAAAATATGCTCTTGCCTGATCAGGAGGCCAGCTTTCGTTTGACATATGTTCTACCAGGAAATCAGTAAGCTCATCGAGGCTTTTGTAAACAAATTTTCCATCTGTATAGCACCACTTGCAGTATTCCTCGTTAAATGTGCCTTCAGTTTCTTTGCTGATAGTCGAATCATCCAGAGGCATGCCGCAGCACTGACATATCAGCTTTCGTGGTGAGCCTAAGAGTGTATTTATAGACACATCAAAAAGTTTCGACAGCAGTTTCAGAGTCTCTGTGTTAGGCACAGTTTCGCCGTTTTCCCAGCGTGACACAGCCTGACGGGTAACATACACTTTTTCTGCCAGTTCATCCTGAGATAAGCCGTTTTTAGTTCTCAGTTCCAATATAACATCTTTTGTTTCCATATAAAACACCACCTTATTTGTATAGTCATTAGTGTCATTATACTATTACCTTCTATGGAAGCAAAGCAACGTGCTGTTGCTGTTTCTGTTTCTCCATAACATAATTAGTTAATTGTATTCCATTTCTGATTACCTGCTGTTCTTTAACTGACTTATAACCTCTTCTCTCAAAAAAGTGTTTCGCCGTAATGGAAGCATGAGTTGTTATCTTATCTGTTGTAATGGTTTCTTCAAGTCTGTCACAAATGGCAGATGCGATGCCTTGCCCCTGATAATCCTTATGAACAAACAACATATCAAGATACCCGGTTCTGTCAATATCACCAAATCCGACAATACAGTTGTCATTAACAGCTACTATCGTGTAATGCGCGAGAAAGGATTTATCCCACTTTTCTAAATCTGCACTTCCATCTGCCCATGCATAAAGCTGTTCACTTGTATAGTCCTTTGCATTGACGCTGTGGACAGTTTCATAAAATAGATCTGCAAGCTGTTTGCAGTCTTCAGAGACGTATTTTCTGATAATCATAGTTGACCTTCATTTGTGATTTTTATAGAATTCTTTTAAATCGGCTTTTACTTCATCTGACAACATTGATTTTTTTACACCTTGAATTGCGCCTTCCAGTGCCATCAGCCTGTGAATACATGCAGATTCATTTCTTTTTTGTTAAACAGATTATATCACAGTTGTACGAAATCGTAAAATAAGTTTGAAAAAACAACATCTCCTTCTCTAGCCACCTCAGCCAAGCCTGTCAAACCAAAGAATGTTGTACTTTTTTAGCAAAAGCTTATGATTCTACAACCTAACCATAATTAGCGTTGTACAAAATAAAGATAAAAGATATCTCTTACAACATCAGGCCTCTGTATAAGCATTTGAATGGATTAAAATGTAAGGAATGCTGTAATAAATCAGATTATATTAAGTTTTATACAACATAGCACAGACATAGTACAAATAAAAGCACAAAATTCACCTTTAGAAAGCACAAAACCGCCTCCCCGAAACCATAATCCCAGGGAGGCGGCCGTCCAACCGCGACTATGTTACGCCGCAGTCCTGATATTTAATTTAGGTCCGATTATGCTGTCGGATTTGCAGGCTTCGGAAGTCTGTCTGCAATCATCTGCATCAGGCTGTCTGTGCAAGGTAATTCGTCAACCATTGCACCGTCACATACTACAACAAGCTCAGCGTTTTCTGTCGGCTTAAGTGCGCCGCCAAGAACTTCGCCGATAACAGCATATCTGTAAGCAGGAACTTCATCAGCCATTTCGTCGGAAATGTCATCTGTGTCTTCCCAACCGAATTCTTCTTCGAAGATGTTTGCAATTTCATCAGCGATTTCCCAGTTGGACAGGAAGATACCTTCATCGATAGCAGCCTCAACAAGCTGAAGTCTTCTTTCAGTGTTGGTGTATGTACCGTTGGTTGAAGCAAAACCTGTTCCAGGAAGAACCACGTCTGCCTTTGCAGCAAGCTCAGTCATGTGAGTATCGCATACTGCCAGGAATTCAAGACCTTCGGTGTCAATGTCAGCATTTTCGCCGAATACGACCAGAGCTTTAACGCCTTCAAGAGCTTCCTTGCCGGCAGTGATGCCCATATCAACAAGACCCTGTGAGTTGTTCTTAGCCTTAACCAGAAGGATACCGTCACGAGGAGTTCCGATGTGACCGGAAATCATTGCAATGTCGCCAACAAGCTCAGCAGCTTCTACTGAAAGAACATTCTGCTGGAATACGATCATAGCCTTCTTAGCTCCCATGTAAGCATCTGCAATAGCCTTAGCTTCATCTGAAACCTTAACATCAGCAAGGGATGCAGCGAATTCATCGTAGCCTGCAGCCTTCTTAGCCTTGCCGCTGTCAACGATAGCTTTTGCGATTTCCTTAAGTAATCCAAGGTCGTTTTCACAGCTGCATACATCGATAACCTTAGCACCTGCTTCTGTAGCCTGTTTCATCTTAAGAGCGATTACTCTGGAGTTTTCATCCTTGAAACCAACCTTTAAGATTACATTGGTTGAAAGCAGTTCGTCGATGGTGTTAGGGGAAGCATCGAAGCCAAGAACTTTTTCGAGTCCGTTAGCTCTGTTGTTCATGCAGAGAACCTTTGCTCCCATAACCTCTGCCATCTTCTTGAGTGCATAGGCTTCTTCGTTTGTATATCTGTCGGAAATCGAAACTGCGATAGCATCCTTTCCGTACTTGGCTCCGATGGTCTGGCATCTCTTTGCAACCAGTACCAGAGCTTCGTGGTAATCAGCTTCTCTGAATCTGCCGTCTTCCTTAACGAAAGGATCTTCAAGCTTATCTTCAAGCATTGAGCAGTCAAATCCCCACTTGCCCTTACCACAGAGGAGACCCTTGTTTACAGCGCCTTCCTTGTCAGGGTTAGCCTTGATAAGCATGTCGCCGCAGCTTTCCAGCTTCAGTGAGCAGCCTACGGAGCAGTATGAGCATGTAGTAAGAGTTTCCTCAGTTCTTACAGGAGTTTCCTTAATCATAGTAGTTCTTTCCTGGAGAGCGCCTGTAGGACAAACGCTTACACACTGACCGCAGGAAATACATCCGGATTCAGCAAGCGGTTTTTCCATATTAGGCTTAACTACCGTATCGAAACCTCTGTTTACAAGTCCGAGAGCTCCTACACCCATAACCTCGTCACAGACTCTTACGCAAAGTCCGCAGAGGATACACTTGTTAGGGTCTCTTACGATGAACGGATGATTATCCTCGAACTCGATAGCGTGCTTTTCGCCGGCAAATCTTTCAGGATGCACATCGTACTGGTTTGCAAGGTCGATAAGCTTACATTCGTAGTAGTCGTGGCATCCGCATTCAAGACATCTGTGTGCTTCTGCTTCTGCCTGTTCTTCTGTATATGCGCAAGGGATAACCTCAGTGAAGTTGTCCTTTCTTTCTTCTGCGCTGAGCTGCGGAAGTTCAGGTCTGCACATTCTCTCTCTATCTTCGAAAGTCTTTTCTGTGATGTCGTCTCTTTCAACTACATACGGTTTTTCGTATTTAATGTGTTCACCGTAAAGGTAAGCGTCTATAATGTCTGATACCTTCTTTGCATCAGCGATAGCTTCAACTGCGATGGAGATCTTGTCGTTACCGCAGTCACCGCCGGCAAATACGCCAGAAATGCTGGTCATGAATGTATCAGGATCGTATGCGATTGCATTCTTTCTTGTCTTGTCGCAGTCAAACATGGAAGCGTCTACTGCCTGACCGATGGCAAGAATCATGGTATCGATAGGAAGAGTCTCTGTCTTTCCTTCTACAGGAATAGGCTTTCTTCTTCCGGAAGCATCAGGTTCACCAAGTTCCATTACCTGAAGAACAACTTCCTTTACATGACCGTTTTCATCCTTGACAACTTCAAGAGGGTTGGTCAGGTTCTTGAAGATTACGCCTTCTTCTTCTGCCTCTTCGATTTCTACCATATCAGCAGGCATTTCGTCCTTGGTTCTTCTGTAAATGTTGTAAACTTCCTTGGCACCCAGTCTTACTGCAGTTCTGCAGGCGTCCATAGCGGTGTTTCCGCCTCCGACGATAGCAACCTTTTCGCCAAGCTTTATTTCTTCGTTTCTTACAACCTTTCTCAGGAAATCAATACCGCCGATAACGCCTTCAGCGTCTTCTCCAGGACATCCTACACCTGTGGATACCCATGCACCGATACCAAGAAGAACTGCGTCAAAATCTTCCTGAACAGTTTCAAAAGGAATATCCTCACCGATCTTGGTATTAGTGACGATTTCAACACCCATGGCTTCGATGGTAGCGATTTCTTCGTCCAGAACAGCCTTAGGAAGTCTGTATTCAGGAATACCATATCTAAGCATACCGCCTGCCTTAGGCATTGCTTCGAAGATAGTCACTGCGTGTCCCATCTGTCTCAGGAAATATGCTGCGGAAAGACCCATAGGGCCGCCACCGATAATAGCTACGCTCTTGCCAGTGTCTTCTTCGCACTCAGGCATGAAAGCTTCTCCGTCAAGGTCGTTGTCTGCAGCAAAACGTTTAAGCTGCTGAATTGAAATCGGCTCGTCGATAAGTCCGCGTCTGCAAGCTTCTTCACAAGGATGAGGACATACTCTTCCCAGAGCTGCAGGCAGAGGAATCTTATCCTTTATGAGCTTGATTGCTTCTTCATATTCACCGTTGGCGATGAGTCCTACATAGCCCTGGCAGTCAGTATGAGCAGGGCATGCCAGTACGCAAGGAGGTCTGCAGTCACCTACGTGGTTGGAAAGTAAAAGCTCAAGGTTGGTTTTTCTTGATTCGATTACTCTTTCTGTATTAGTTCTGATTACCATGCCAGGAGCGATTTCAGTAGCGCAAGCCTTGCACAGTTTAGGGTTTCCTTCTACTTCGCACATGCAAAGTCCGCAGGAACCGTAAATCTTGGTTCTTTCGTCATAACAAAGAGTAGGAATATAAATGTCATTCTCTTTGGCAACTTCAAGAATAGTCTGACCGGCAACGCCTAAAACTTCTTTGCCGTTGATATTTAATCTGAATTTATTCATTTTGCTTCCTCCTCCCCTATTCTTTTTCTATTGCACCAAACTTGCATGTCTCAAGACACTTGCCGCACTTGATACACTTAGTCTGGTCGATAACATGCTGACCCTTAACCTCTCCTGAGATAGCGCCAACAGGACACTTCTTGGAACAGAGCGTACATCCCTTACACTTGTCAGTAATACTGAAGCTGATGAGAGCTTTACATGAATGTGCTGTACACTTGTGGTTGTAAATATGGTCTTTATATTCGTTTCTGAAGTATTTAAGAGTAGTGAGTACAGGGTTAGGAGCAGTCTGGCCAAGTCCGCAGAGTGAGCCATCCTTGATCTTCATTGCCAGTTCTTCCAGCTTTTCGATATCTCCGTCCTGACCTTCACCTTTGGTGATTCTTTCGAGAATCTCAAGCATTCTCTTGGTACCGATACGGCAGTAGTTACATTTTCCGCAGGACTCGTCACGAGTGAAGTTGAGGAAGTATCTTGCCATATCTACCATGCAGGTATCCTCGTCCATTACGATCATACCACCGGAACCTACGATAGCGCCTGTCTTATTGATGTCTTCATATGTAACAGGAGTATCGATAAGTTCAGCAGGAATACATCCGCCGGAAGGTCCGCCCATCTGTACAGCCTTGAACTGTCTGTCGTTCTTGATGCCGCCGCCGATTCCGAAGATAACTTCTCTTAATGTAAGTCCCATTGGAACTTCAACAAGTCCGCCCTTCTTAATCTTTCCTGCAAGAGCGAATACCTTGGTGCCCTTTGACTGCTCGGTACCCATAGCTCCGAAAGCAGCTCCGCCGTTGTAGATAATCCAAGGAACGTTGGCAAGAGTTTCTACGTTGTTAATATCTGTCGGCTTCTGCCAGAATCCCTTTGCAGCAGGGAAAGGAGGTTTAAGTCTAGGCATACCTCTTTCACCTTCAAGAGAAGCGATAAGAGCAGTTTCTTCACCGCATACGAATGCGCCGGCACCTGCCTTGATATAAATATCGAAATCGAATCCGCTTCCGAAGATGTTCTTGCCCAGGAATCCCTTCTCTCTTGCCTGAGCCATAGCGATTTCAAGTCTCTTGATTGCAAGAGGATATTCAGCACGACAGTATATAACGCCCTGGGATGCTCCCATTGCATAACCGCCTATAATCATACCTTCGAGGAGTGAATGAGGGTCGCCTTCAAGTACGGAACGGTCCATGAATGCACCCGGGTCACCTTCGTCGGCATTACATACAAGATACTTTTCATTGCCCGGGCTCTGCTTGCAGGCATTCCACTTGAACCAGGTCGGGAAACCTGCACCGCCTCTTCCTCTCAGACCTGAAATCTTGATCTCTTCGATAACTTCTTCAGGTTTCATTGAGGTAAGGACTTTTTCAATGGCCTTATATCCGTCAACAGCTATGTATTCTTCTATGTTTTCAGGGTTGATAACGCCACAGTTTCTGAGAACTACTCTCTGCTGCTTTGCAACAAACTGCTTGTCTTCCTCTGAAATAGCCTGTTCTTCACAAACCTTGTGGTTAACAAGATGACTTTCAACGATTTCTGCAACCTTGTCAGGCTGAACCTTGACATATCTGGTCATTTCGCCGTTGTCATCGTAAACGTCAACGATAGGTTCAAGGTAACATGTACCTACGCAGCCTGTAATGTCAACTTTAACATCGAGGTTCTTTTCTTTTATCTGCTTTTCAAATTCTGCAGCGGTCTTCTTAGCTCCGGTAGCGATACCGCAGCTGCCTTCGCCTACAACAATTCTCATCTATGTCACCTCCTATGCTCTTTCCTTGATTTCAGCGAGAATCTGCTTAACTTTGTCTTTTGTAAGGTTTCCGTAAGTTTCATCTCCCTCGGCACTTCTTACCATCATAACAGGAGCCAGTGAGCAGCAGCCCAGACATGCTACGTTGTTAAGTGTGAAAAGTCCATCATCGGTGGTCTCTCCGTCCTGTATGTTCAGATACTCACATACGGCTTCCTCAATCATTTCGGAACCGTTAACGTGGCATGCAGTACCCTGGCAGAGCATAATCAGATACTTGCCTATAGGCTGCAGTCTGAACTGTGCATAGAAAGTAGCCACACCGTAAATTTTTGCAGGCTTGATGCCCGTAGCTTCGGATATGTAGTTTATGGTATCTACTGAAAGATAACCGTAAATATCCTGAGCCTTCTGCAGAATAGTAATCAAACTACCCGGCACCTTTGCATATTGGTCTAAAACAGGCTGAAGTTCAGCGAACTGAGCTTTTCTGTTTTCGGCACAATCGCAATTGCATTTGCATACATTCTCACTCATTCTAGTACCTCTCTATAATTCTAAAATGTTTAAATTAATTAAATTGTTTAAATAATTACACCAAAACCATTCTTCATTGTATCAAAAATGCAGAAAAAAATCAATATTATTAATAATGTTTTATTCGCCTTCTGAAGCGGAATCTCTGTCGTCATTATCATCTTTTTCCAGAATATAGATTTTGACTCTTTCAATTCGACGCTCCCCGATAGCCATTATCTTAAACTGATAGTTTTCAAATTCTACAATTCTGCCTACATCGGATTCATCAGGAATTTCTCCCAGAATATCTATGATAAAGCCTCCGATGGTTTCACTGCTTTCAGACTCAAGATTAACGCCGATTTCCTCATCTAAATCGTCCAGACTCACATCACCGTCGACTAGGTAAGTGTTATCATCTATCTTATCAATGATTTCCTCCTCTTCGTCGTACTCGTCATCGATGTCTCCCATTACCTGCTCGATAATGTCCTCCATGGTTACAATGCCGCTGAATCCGCCGTATTCGTCTATGAGGATGGCTATCTGCTGTTTGGTCTTCTGCAGCTCGAAGAAAAGAGAATCGATATTCTTCGTTTCAGGGACAAAATAGGCCTTTCTGAGAATTGATTTGATATCAACAGCGTCGAATCCGTCTTCTCGTGCTTTTATCAGGTAATCCTTGATATTGAGAATGCCTATAATATTATCCGTTTCTCCCTCGCAGACAGGAATTCTCGAATGTCTCAAAGTCATAAGGTCGTCCAGATATTCTTCAGGCTGATCCTCTATGTCTATGAGGAAAACATCTGTCCTCGGAGTCATTACTTCGTATGCCAGTTTGTCATCAAAGGCAAAGATAGAGTTTATCATCTTCTTGCCCTCTTCTTTGATAACACCGGTCTCCTGGCCGACCTCAAGCATTGACATGACTTCCTCCTCTGAGAACTCACCGTCGTCCACCTTTGTCTTCTGACGGAAGAGCCGAAGCAGTATGTCGGCAATAAGCATAAGTATCCAGGTAACAGGCCTAAGAATCGTAGCGGCAGCATCATCAAAAGGCAAAGTTTTCTCTGCTATTGATTCAGCATGCTGCAGAGCTATTTTTCTCGGAAAATACTGGCCCAGTGATACCAGAAGAACAAGGTAAACAACCAGTTTCCATATCTCGGTAAAGGCCAGCCAGCCTCCGAACACTGCACACAGCAGAATAATAAGCTTGTTGGCACTTGCCAGCTTTTCTTTATTTCTGCCTGCGGCTCCCAAAGCTGTGTTAATAAGCACGAACAATCCGTGAATAGCAATAAGTAACAGAATTATCCCCGTCTGCATGGGGACGCTGCCTAGGTCATTTGACATATCAGTTTCCTTTCTCCTTTTTCTTTCTGAGCATGAAATTTTCTTTTACCGGTTTATTCATTTTTATCTTGAGTATCTGCTGAGGATGAGGTGCCGCATCTATTGGCTCACCCTCCTCATTGTACATTTCTGTCAGCTGCTGGATAAAGAAATCAGTTCCCGGTCCGAAAATCTCTATTTCATCACCGATAACCATCTTGTTTCGCTGCTCCACGATGGCATATCCTGTTTCCTCATCATAACTCTTTACCATTCCGGTAAAGGTATAATCCCTTGTATAAGCACTGGTCTGGTAGTTCTGATCCTTGTTTGTAGGCTTGTCAAAGTAAAAGCCCGTGGTGAACTCTCTGTGGCTTACTTTTTTCAGCTCACTCATCCACTCTTCTTTAAATTCATAGCCCTGGGGGTCTGCATAATACGAATCAATAGCCTTTCTGTATGCTGAAACGATGGTCGCCACATAAAAAACGCTTTTCATTCTGCCTTCTATTTTTATAGAAGTAATACCGGATTCAGCCAGCTGAGGAATGTATTCTATCATACATAGATCTCTGGAATTGAGAATATATGTGCCGCGTTCATCCTCTTCTATGGGATAATACTGTCCCGGACGCTGTTCCTCCACCAGAGCATACTTCCATCTGCAAGGATGTGCGCACATGCCTCTGTTGGCGTCACGCTCTATCATAAAGTTGGAAAGCAGACACCTTCCCGAATAGGAAATGCACATGGCTCCGTGAACAAAAGCTTCAAATTCAAGGTCTGCTGGTGTATTGTCACGAAGTTCTTTTATTTCTTTAAATGTAAGCTCTCTGGCCAGCACAATTCTCTTGATGCCCATATTGTACCAGAATTTTGCCGTCTGGTAATTGGTCATATTGGCCTGAGTGCTCAGATGTATTTCAGCTTCCGGGATTATCTCCTGAACAAGAGTTACAATTCCCGGGTCGCTTACAATAAAAGCATCTATGCCGGAATTCTTTATAGCTGTCAGGTATTCTCTCAGAGGTTCTATATCCTCGTTATGAGCGAAAATGTTGAGAGCAAGGTAGCACTTGACACCCCGTGCGTGGGCAAAATCGATACCTTCTTTCATTTCCTCCATGGTCATATTACCTGCTCCGGCTCTGAGAGAAAACATCTCTCCGCCGAAGTATACAGCATCTGCTCCATAGAGTACTGCTATCTTAAGTTTTTCAAGATCACCGGCAGGTGCCAGCAGTTCCATTTTTTTCATTTAAACTCCTGTGAATTCTATAATTTTTTTATTTTGCTTACGGAAACACCGTCGCCGCAGGCAATAACAGATGTCTCCAAACGTGAATCGGAAGTTATGAAATCCACATATTCCCGCATTTTCTTTATATTTGTCTTGTGTTTTCCTGTCGGATCGTAGATATCAGAAGCTATGCGAGCCTTAAAAAGCACGTTGTCGGATATTATCACGGTTCCCTGCCTGCACAGCTTCCAGGAAGCCTCTAAAAAACGTTTGTAGTGGCTTTTTGCTGCATCGATGAAAACAATATCAAACGGTTCCTCTCCTTGCTCAAAAAGGCGATTTACGCACTCTTCGCCATCTCCCTCTACAATACGAATTTTATCATCAAAGCCAAGCCTTTTTATGTTGTTTGAAGCTTTCGCTGCCATTTCCGGGTCCTTCTCCACGGTAACTACTTCCGCACCTGTCACCGCGCTGAAAAACATGGCCGAATATCCCACAGCGCATCCGATTTCCAGTATGCGTTCCGGTTCAGCAATGCTGAGGAGAACTCTCAGAAAACTTTCGGTCTCCTTAAGTATAATTGGAACCTTCTGGGCTTCGGCTTCGAGGCGCAGTGCCCCCAGTTCAGGTGATACCGGTGTATAAAATCCGTTTATATATTCAGTTACAATATCGTTTGTAATGTTTCTTTCCATATTAATTAATGAGCTGCTGTATATGCTTTATCATAAGCAGCCTTGTCCCTCTCAAATTGTGCGTAGTCTGATGAGAAATTGCTGGTTCCGTCCAGCTTCTCGCTGAGGACGAAATAAAGATAATCCGTGTCTGCAGGATGAAGCGCTGCCTGTACTGCCGCAAGTCCCGGAGAGCATATAGGTCCCGGAGGCAAGCCTGCGTTAGTGTAGGTATTATAAGGTGATTCTATTCTTGTGTCCGCATAAGTCAGCACTTCTTTCTGCTTGCCCAGCACGTACTGGACTGTGGAGCACATCTGCAGAGGCATACCCTTTTCCAGCCTGTTGTATATAACGCTGGCTACCAGTTTTCTCTCCTCGTCTACCTTGCATTCTCTCTCTATAATGGACGCAATTGTTATGATCTCATTAAGAGAACGACCGGAAGCTCCGTTATGTTGTGAATCTACTAATTTGTCATTATAGGCCTTTAAAGGTTGCTTTTCAAACTGATCCAGCATAACCTTTATTATCTGTTCTTCGCCCATACCTTCGTCTATTGTATAAGTGTTCGGGAAAAGATATCCTTCCAGCTTGTTCTTGTTATTCTGCGCACCGTCCAGAAAATCGTAGTCAAAATCAGCTGCTTCCATGAGCGAAACAAGGGTGTCATAATCCCCCAGACCCTTGTCTGCAATAGCGCGGGCAGTCTGATAGATGGTGTATCCCTCAGGTATGGTAAAGTTGACTGTGTTAACCTTGCCGCTAACTATTATGTCTGCTATCTGCTGAAGGTCCATAGACGGCGAAAGAGAATAAGTCCCCGCCTTATACTGGCTGTCATAACCCTTTATTCTCGACCAGAGCTTGAACTTGTCCGCACTGCTTATAACGCCTTCATCTTCCAGCAGCTGGGCGATCTGTCCGGTACCTGAGCCTGAAGGTATGGTAATACTTACGGTCTGGGTATTATCGGAATCAAGAGCCTTTCCCATTCCTCCTATGTAGATTGCTGCGCCTGCTGCTATGACCAGTACAATACATATTACTGCGACTATAATCTTTTTCTTTAAATCCATATCAATACCTCATTTTTAACAAAAGGACGCAAAATCAGCTTCGCGTCCTTTTTTTGCATAAATTTGTAAATTTTATTTGGCTCTTCCTAAATAAATGCCTTCTCTTGTGTCAATCTGAATAACTTCGCCTTCTTCGATAAAGATAGGAACCTGAACTACTGCGCCTGTTTCAACTGTTGCAGCTTTGGTTACATTAGTTGCAGTGTTGCCCTTTACGCCCGGTTCAGTTTCTACAACCTTAAGATTAACAAAGTTATCTGCTTCTACCAGGAATGCGTTTCCCTTATAGAATTTGATAGTTGCTTCATCGTTCTCACGCATGAACTTGATTGCCTCTTCAACCTGGTCATAAGCCAGAGGAACCTGTTCGAAGGTTTCAGGATCCATGAAGTAGTAAAGTTCACCGTCGTTATAGAGATACTGCATTCTCTTTGTTTCAATGTGGGCCTTAGGGAACTTGTCATCAGGATTGAACGCTTCTTCTCTTGTAGCGCCTGTCAGAATGTTCTTATACTTGGTTCTGACGAAAGCAGCACCCTTACCAGGCTTTACATGCTGGAAATCAAGAACTACATGCGGCTCTCCGTTGATTTCAAAAGTAATACCTTTTCTAAAATCACTAGCGTAAATCATTTTTTATCTCTCCATTCTTTAATTTAAAAAATTCATATTTATAATTCATACTTAATTCACGATAGAACCATTATATCAAAAACTGTGAGGATTGCAAGCCCTATCCGAAAAGGCTGCCTGCTCCTATGGCCTCACCGATGATTTCGTAAACGTCTTTCATCATCAGGGAAAAACGCATTTCAGCCTGCAGATACTGTGCTGCCAGGGGATCCTTGGCCATAATGGCATAAAGCTGCTGGACAGAGGCCATATCTTCAGGTCCCATCTGTTCGCCCATCATGGTCTTGGTCTGGATTTCAAGCTGTTTGGTCTGAAAATCCTTTATCATTGCAGCAAGTTCCTCATTCTGGTCTATCTGTTTCTTGAAACTGTCGAACTGTTTGAATTCTTCCGACCCCTTGATGGCCTGAGCCAATCCGTGAGCCTGATCATAAACATTCATGTTGCTACCTCCTCTAAACTTCAAGGAAAATCGGCAGGATTATAGGACTGCGCTTTGTAGTTTCATAGATGTAGCTGCTGAGGGAATCTCTAACGTGAGATTTCATATTATTCCAGTCCTTGATTTTCTTGTCCTGACATTTTTCCAAAGCTTCCATGGCCACTCTTCTGGCCTCCTCCATGAGCCCTTCGTTTTCTCTTACATACACGAAACCTCTGGATATGATATCCGGTCCTGATACCACCATGTGGCTTTCCTTTTCTATTGCTGCCACAACTATTATAAGGCCTGATTCAGAGAGCATCTTTCTGTCTCTCAGAACGATGTTTCCCACATCTCCTACTCCAAGACCGTCTACGAGAATCGCATCTGCTTCTACTGTAGTATCCTCTATAGCTGCCCTGTGTCTGTTGAACTTCAGTATCTCACCGTTTTCCATAACAAAGATATTGTCCTTCGGCATGCCCAGGCTTTCTGCCAGTCGTGCATGCTGAATCAGATGCCTGTATTCACCGTGTACAGGCATGAAATATTTAGGTTTTATAAGGGAATGAAGAAGCTTCAGTTCTTCCTGGCACGCGTGGCCGGAAACGTGGATATCAGCAATATCGGAATATATTACTTCTGCGCCCTTTTCAAAGAGCTTATTTACAACATTTGATACGGTTTTTTCATTTCCTGGTACAGGCGTTGAAGAAAGAATTACCATATCACCTTTTTTAAGCTTAACAGATTTATGATCACCTGAAGCTATACGTGCAAGAGCGCTCATAGGCTCGCCCTGGCTGCCTGTAGTAATGATTACAAGCTTGTCGTCGGGAATATTCTTGGTCATCTTCAGATCAACCAGTGTTCCCGGCGGTATATCCAGATAGCCGAGTTCAATGGCAAGAGCTACAACGTTTTCCATGCTCCTGCCGGAAATTGCAACTTTGCGTCCAAACTTCACTGCATTTTCAATTATCCTCTGTACCCTGTGCACATTGGATGAGAAAGTTGCGATGATTATCCTCGTCCTGGCTGTTCTGAATATATTTTCTATGGTCTGTCCAACCACCCTTTCCGATGCGGTAAAGCCCGGTCTCAAGGCATTGGTACTGTCGCAGAGCATCAGTGTAACGCCACGTTTTCCGATTTCAGCAAGTCTGGAGAAATCGATGGGCTCTCCGTCTACAGGTGTGTAGTCTACTTTGAAGTCTCCGGAATGAAAGACCACTCCTGCGGGTGTGTTTATTGCCAGACATATGGAGTCGGCAATGGAATGGGTCGTCCTGATGGTTTCAATATCAAAGTGCCCGAGAGTTATCTTGTCACCGGCTTTTATAGTTCTTAAATCGCCTATGACGTTATGCTCTTTAAGCTTGTTTTCCACCAGTCCCAGTGTCAGCCTGGTACCGTAAATCGGAATTTTAATATTCTTCAGTAAATACGGTATCGCACCAATGTGGTCTTCGTGACCGTGAGTAAGCACCATGCCTACAATCTTTTCCCTGTTGGCTATCAGATAAGTGAAGTCCGGAATGACGATATCTATGCCGTACATTTCGTCGTCCGGGAATGAAAGCCCGCAGT
Organism: Anaerovoracaceae bacterium; assembly: GCA_051883095.1. GTDB lineage: Bacteria > Bacillota > Clostridia > Peptostreptococcales > Anaerovoracaceae > SUG1106. The sequence continues at coordinate 53,276 of JBJETB010000094.1, read as the reverse complement.
CGATAATCAGAATCTCGTTCTGATACTCCAGGAGGGTCATGTTTTTGCCGATCTCGTTAAGTCCTCCTATGGGTATTACCTTCAGGCTAGGTACTTTCTTGGTTTTTTGTCTACTTCTCATAAAATTTTTTCCGTCCTTTTGATTTTGTATTTTATGAAAAGACAGCCGTCACATTATTCAATTTTCAAGCTATTTTACTACGATGTTTACCAGTTTGTTAGGTACCACTACTACCTTAACCACTGTTTTTCCTTCTAATAATGCCTGGATATTCTTGTTTTCCAGAGCCGCCTTCTCAAGTTCTGACCTGTCTGAATTGTTGGCAGCGAAAATCTTATCCTTCAGCTTGCCGTTAACCTGAATTACGATTTCCACCTCATCTTTAACAAGCGCTGACTCATCGAATTCCGGCCATGGCATATTCACCACGGATTCGGTCTGTCCGATGTGCTCCCACATTTCTTCACAGATATGCGGTGTAAACGGTGACAGGATAAGAATGAGATCCTTAACAGCTTTGCCCAGAAGGCCTGCGTTCACATTTTCGCCTTCTTTATACTTGTACATCTCGTTTACAAGTTCCATAATCGAACTTATGGCTGTGTTAAAGCTGTATTTGCCTCCAACATCCTCACTTACCTTCTTTATAGCTGCGTTGAGCATGTAATTAAGTGACTTGTCAGCAGGTCCTTCTACCTTAAATTCATCAGGTACCTCAGGGTATTTTTTCTTAAATTCGTATACAAGTCTGTATACTCTGTTGAGGAAACGATAGCTTCCCTCAACGCCGGCATCAGACCAGTCAAGCTCTCTGTCAGGAGGTGCTGCAAAGAGTATGAAGAGTCTTGCCGTATCTGCGCCGTATTTCTTTATGATTTCTTCTGGGCTTACAACGTTTCCAAGAGATTTGCTCATCTTCTTTCCGTCCTTGTTAACCATACCCTGAGTAAGAAGGTTTTTGAACGGTTCCTCGCAGTCTACAAGTCCCATATCATAAAGTGCCATCTGGAAGAATCTTGAGTACATAAGGTGGAGTATAGCATGCTCTACGCCACCGATATACTGGTCAACATTCATCCAGTAGTTTGCCTTGGCCGGATCAAACGGTGCTTCTGTGTTTTTTGGATCGCAGTATCTAAGGAAATACCACGATGAATCCAGGAAAGTATCCATAGTGTCCATCTCTCTTCTTGCAGGCTTGCCGCATTTAGGGCATACAGCATGTGCAAAAACTTTAGATGTAGTCAGCGGAGACTCTCCTTTTCCTGTAAATTCAACATCGGTAGGAAGAAGTACAGGAAGGTTTTCTTCCTTTTCAGGTACCCATCCGCAATCTTCGCAGTATATCATCGGAATCGGGGTACCCCAGTATCTCTGTCTGGAAATCAGCCAGTCTCTGAGTCTGTAGTTTGTGGTCTTCTTACCGATTCCCCTCTCTTCTACAATCTCAATAAACTTACCGATGGCTTCCTTGTTGTTCATACCGTTAAACTCGCCGGAGTTGATCAGTGTACCCTCGGCGGCGCAGGCTTCCTTGAGATTGTTGAGATCAATATCAGGATCGCCCGGGTCAACAACAGGAATTATATCAATACCGAATTTGGTAGCAAACTCGAAGTCACGCTGGTCGTGGGCAGGTACACCCATTACTGCTCCTGTACCATATCCCATGAGTACATAGTCGGAAATATAAATAGGAATTTCCTTCTTTGTGAAAGGATTGATGGCATATTTACCGATGAAAACACCGGTCTTTTCGTTGGTGGTGGATGTTCTCTCGATATCGTTCATATGCTCAACCTTTTCAATATATTCTTTTACAGGCTGTTCATACTCTGTGCCCTCGACCATTTTAAGAACTGACGGATACTCCGGTGCAAGCACCATATAAGTAGTACCATAAATTGTGTCTACACGAGTAGTGAAAACTGTAAGAGTTTCGTCATAGTCCTTAATCTTGAATTCAACCTCAGCACCTACAGATTTGCCTATCCAGTTTCTCTGCATAACTTTAACCTTGTTAGGCCATCCGTCAAGAGTGTCAAGATTGTCGAGAAGTCTTTCAGCATAATCTGTAATTTTGAAATACCACTGAGAGAGGTTCTTCTTTCCTACAGGGGATTTACATCTCTCACAGCATCCGTCCACAACCTGTTCGTTGGCAAGTACAGTCTGGCAGCTAGGACACCAGTTTACCGGATTCTCTTTCTTGTAGGCGAGGCCTCTGTTGTAGAACTGAATAAAAATCCACTGCATCCACTTGTAATAGTCTTCGTGGCATGTGGCAACCTCTCTGTCCCAGTCGTAGGAAAGTCCAAGCTCCTTGAGCTGTTTGCGCATTTCAGCAATATTATCCCATGTCCAGATACTTGGATGAATGCCATGTTTTATAGCAGCGTTTTCTGCCGGCAGGCCGAAGGAATCCCATCCCATAGGATGAAGAACATTATAGCCGTCCATCCTTTTAAATCTTGCAACAACATCGCCGATAGAATAGTTTCTTACATGGCCCATGTGAAGTTTTCCAGACGGATATGGGAACATCTCGAGACAATAAAATTTCTCTTTGGTGTCATCCTCTACGGTCTTGAAAACCTTGTTGTCTTCCCAATACTTTTGCCATTTCTTCTCGATCTCGCTAAAATTATACTTCTCATTCATGTCTTATATTATTCCTCCGCTTCAATGAATTGGCAGTCTCCCCATACTTTCTCTATACTGTACTTTTCTCTCATTTCCTTGGTGAACAGGTTTATGATAACATCCCCAAAGTCCATCAGAACCCATCCTGACCCGTTTTTACCCTCTATTGATTTAACAAAAAGCCCTTCTTTTGCAAAGGCATCTTCAACATCGTCGATAAGTGAGTTTATCTGTCTCTCAGATGTGCCGGAGCATATTACAAAATAATCTGCAAAAGCTGCCTTTTCCTGAATATCGATGATTACAATATCCTGCGCCTTCTTGTCGGACAGCGTCTTAGCCGCCAGAAGCGCATACTCTCTATTCGTCATTTTTTCCCTCCAGTTTATTCATATCTTTTTCTTTTAAAACTTCTTCCAGGTACTCTTTGGCACGGACAGTATCCTGATCAAGATACTTTCCTGCTGAGATAACAAACTCGGCTGTACTTTTTAATGACATCAGACATGCCTTGTCAAGATCTTCATCTGCCATCCGTCTCAATTCATCCACACCGGGATAAATTCTGTTAGGTTCAATGGCATCCGCAAGATAAACCACTTTTTCCAGAGTGGACATGCCGGCCCTCCCCGTAGTGTGGAAAGAAACTGCATTTATGATGTCAGGATCTGTTATATCAAAATCTCTCTCCATTATGATAGCAGCTATCTTTCCGTGTGCCAGATTGGCATTGTCAACGTATTTGCTGTCCAGGCCAAGATGCTTCACATAATAGTTCAGGGTATTCTGTGCCACGCCTCTGTACATATCGTGAAAAAGTGCTGCTATTTCAGCCTTTTCAGGATCTGCACCGTATTTTTTGGCGAGTTTTACAGCCGTTGTCCTGACCCCTTCCGTATGTACCTTCCTTTTTTCTGAAAAATTGTTATCTATATACTGTTTTATCTCACTCGTACAATCCATTATCCTTAATATACCTTTCTACATCCGACGGAACCAGCTGTGAGATGGACTCACCCTTTCTGTATGCTTCTCTGATATCTGTGGATGAAATGTCCGGCATCAGCGCTGCCAGTTTAATTACTTGAGTACCGTACAGAACATGGTATGATTTAATCTTTTCGTGCAGTTCATCTTCACAGTATCCCGGTCTGACGCTGACGATGAACGAAAAATTCTGCAGCAGTTCAACACCTTTATACCAGCTGTCAACCTGCATGAATGAGTCCGTTCCCGTAATGAAGAAAAGCTCTTTATCCGGGTATTGTTTTTTCAGCTCAGACAGGGTATCAAAGGTGTATGAAACTCGCATACGATCAATCTCAAGAGTGGAAATCTCTGACTTCGGGACCTTTTCAAAGGCCAGTTTTGCCATGGCAAGGCGATGCTCGTCATCTGTAACACGTTTTTCCTGCTTAAATGGCTGAATATATGCCGGCATTACAATCAGCTTTTCAAGATTTGCCTCCGAAATTGCCGCTGTTCCCAATGAAATATGGCCTATATGAACGGGATCAAAGGTCCCGCCCAGAATTCCGATGCGATTCGCTGGATTTACATTAAACGAAATCTTTTTACTGCAGTTTATGCATTTCTTTGACATCCGGAATGCCCCTTTCTTTTGGAAAACTATTTCGTTCTGATTCCCAGTTCATCAAGCTGCGTATTATCTACAGGTGCAGGTGCCTCACTTACGAGGCACTGCGCATTCTGATTTTTAGGGAAAGCTATTACTTCTCTTATAGACTGCTCGCCAAGGAGGAGCATTACCAGTCTGTCAAGGCCGTATGCAAGTCCTCCGTGAGGAGGTGCTCCGTATTTAAATGCCTCAATGAGGAACCCGAATTTTTCTTCACACTCTTCTTTTGTAAGTCCCAATACCTCAAACATCTTGGCCTGAAGTTCCTTATCGTGTATTCTTATGGAGCCTCCGCCCAGTTCCACACCGTTAAGAACAATGTCGTAAGCATCAGCTTTTACGCTTACCGGGTCAGTATCAAGAAGCGGTACCTGATCCAGTTTCGGACACGTAAACGGATGATGCATTGCCTTTAATTCTCCCGTTTCATCGTCTTCCTCAAACATCGGAAAATCAACTACCCACAGAAGATTATACTGCTTGTCGTCCAAAAGGCCCATTCTTCTTGCTATTTCTCTTCTCAGGAAACCCAGGGTGTCAAATACAACCTTTGGTTTATCCGAACAGATCAGAATAAGATCTCCAGGTTTTGCTTCGAATACTGCTGAAATTTCACCCAACTGCTCCTGGCTGAAGAATTTATTTACTGATGAGTTGTATTCTCCCTCGGTTGCTCTTATCCATACAAGACCCTTGGCACCATATGCCTTTGCCTGTTCAGTAAGCTTGTCTATATCCTTACGGCTGAATTTTTCGCTTCCTCCGTTTATGCAGATACCTCTTACATCACCGCCTGCAGCCAGTGCATCGGTGAATACTTTGAATTCACATCCAGCGACTATATCGTTCAGTTTTTTAAGCTCAAATCCGAATCTGGTATCCGGTTTATCGGATCCATATCTTTCCATAGCCTCGTCCCATGTTATTCTAGGAAGCGGAGTCTGAATTTCCACACCCATAAGCTCTGAAAATATCTTCTTTAAAAATCCTTCCTGGATTTCTATAACATCGTCCATGTCCACAAAAGACATTTCCAGGTCTATCTGAGTGAATTCCGGCTGTCTGTCTGCACGAAGGTCTTCATCTCTGAAACACTTTACAATCTGCATATATCTGTCAGTTCCGCCAACCATGAGAAGCTGTTTGAAAAGCTGAGGTGACTGCGGCAGTGCATAGAAAGAACCCGGATAAACTCTGCTTGGTACTATATAGTCTCTAGCTCCCTCAGGTGTTGATTTTATAAGCATAGGGGTCTCTACTTCAGTGAATCCGCAGCTGTCAAAATAATCTCTCGCCAGTTTGGTAACCTGGTGACGGAAAGTCAGATTTCTCTGCATTTTTGTCTTTCTCAGGTCGAGATAACGATATTTAAGTCTCAGATTATCATCGACATTATCGTCGTCTTTGATGTAAATAGGCGGTGTGTCAGCCTCTGAATATATTACAAGGTCAGTTGCAAAAACTTCAACTTCACCTGTGGCTATGTTGGCATTTTTGGCACTTCTTTCGCATACCTTTCCCTTTACACCGACAACGTACTCGCTTCTGAGGGAATCGGCTCTGTCAAAAAGTTCCTGTGGAATCTTATCGTCGAATGTAACCTGTACGATTCCTGTCTTATCTCTAAGGTCAACGAAAATAAGGCCTCCCAGGTTTCTTCTCTTGGCAACCCAGCCGTTGAGAACAACTTCATCACCTACGTTGCTTATATTTAAAGTTCCGCACATATGTGTTCTTTTAAATAATGTACTCAATTTAACTATCTCCTAATCTCTTCGTATAAATCCTCAAATTTTACCTGTTTCTGCTCAGACTTCGACATATCCTTCAGTGATACAACACCTTCTGCCAGTTCGTTATCACCGATTACAACTGTATATCTAGCATTAAGTCTGTCTGCGTATTTGAACTGACCTTTGATATTTCTTGCCAGAGTATCCATCTGAACATTGAGGCCCTTCTGTCTGAATTCTCTTGCCAGTTTCTGACCGAATGCCTTAGCAGCGTCACCCATTACAGCAATGAAAACATCGACCCCTTCTTCTTCAGGGAATTCTGCACCGTTAGCCTCCATGAGCATTATAAGTCTTTCAATGCCAAGGCCGAAACCTACTCCAGGGATTGGAGGACCTCCAACCTCTTCCACCAGATGGTCGTATCTTCCTCCACCGCATACTGTGCCTTGTGCTCCGAGGCTGTTTGTAACGAATTCAAAGGCTGTTTTAGTATAGTAGTCAAGACCTCTTACTATGGTCGGGTCAATTTCAAAAGGAATTTCCATAGCTGTAAGGTTCTGCTGGAGTTCTTCAAAGGCATTTCTGCAGTCATCACAAAGATAGTCAATCATCATAGGTGCACCCTTTACCAGCTCCTGGCATATCGGTGACTTGCAGTCGATAATCCTCATAGGATTTCTCTCGTATCTGTCCTTACAGGTATCGCACAGCTGATCATATTTAGGTTCCAGGAATGCTCTGAGAGCTTCTCTGTGTTTTCTTCTGCACTCCGGACATCCTACACTGTTGATTCTGAGAGTTATGTCCTTAATGCCCATACCGATAAGGAAATCATAGCCGAGACAGATGATTTCAGCATCCGCCATCATGTTAGGAGTACCGAAGGTTTCGATACCGAACTGATGGAACTGTCTGAGTCTGCCTGACTGAGGCTTTTCGTATCTGAAGCACGGAATATCATAATAATATTTAATCGGCTGAACCTCGGCATACTGTTTATGTTCGATAAAAGCTCTTACAGCAGGAGAAGTTCCTTCCGGCTTAAGAGTGATGCTTCTGTTGCCGTGATCTTTAAATGTATACATTTCCTTCTGAACAACATCCGTTGTATCGCCTATTCCTCTCTGGAAAAGCTCGGTATGTTCGAAAACCGGGGTTCTGATTTCTTTAAAGCCGTATCTTGCACAGATTTCAGCGAACTTTTTTTCTACATAATGCCATTTGTACGCCTGATCAGGCATCATGTCTTTAGTTCCTTTTGGTGCATTTGTTAACATCCTTTTTCTACCTCCATAAAAATATTTTTTTCTTTTCTATCCAGCATTTCATCCAGTCTGGAAATATAGATTTCATAATTTGATACGTTTGGAACACGTTCAAGCCTGTTCTCTTCCGGGTAGTACATCTTGCTGATGCCTCCGGCACCGAGAGCAAGCACAGTCTGTCGTTCCTCAATTATTCTTATATTGTATATGCAAGGAGTACCTTCCTTACAATAGCCGACATTTTCAAATGCTCCCGCCATATGTTTCTGGCGATAAAGATAATATGGCCTATAGCCTGCTTCTGCCAGCATCTCTTTACTTATTTCGAGCATCTTTTTTACTCTTGCAGCCTGCCTGTAGTGATAGTCTTTATCCATCTCCACCAGTCTGGAGGCTCTTTTTACTGCAAGAGTATGAACAGTAATGTTTTCAGGATCAAGTTCCAGTATTCTTCTCAGAGTTTCAGCAAAATCTTCCGGCTCCTCTTCCGGCAGTCCCGCAATGATGTCTGCGTTTACTATTGAAATACCTGCAGAATCTGACTTTTGAAAAGCTTTCACAATATCATCAGGGCTATGTGATCTGCCGATAAGCTCCAGTGTTTTTTCTTTCATTGACTGAGGATTAATGCTGATTCTCTGAATGCCATGCTTTTTTATGACCTCGAGTTTCTCAAGGGTTATAGTATCAGGTCTCCCGGCTTCCACGGTAAACTCTTCTGTTCTGCTCAGGTCCATATTCTCCTCCACAGCAGTGAGCAGCTCATCCAGCTGTGATTCATTAAGTGTGGTGGGAGTCCCTCCTCCTATATATATGCTTTCGGGCCAGAGACCCGTTTCTCTCATTCTCCTGCCTGTATATTCGATTTCCTTTTTCAGAGCCTCAAGATATCTGGCAATTTCACTGTCCGGCACCTGATTTGAAGTAAAGGAGCAGTAAAGGCATCTCGTAGGACAGAACGGTATGCCTATATACACGCCCGCTGATGCAGGGTCGGCTTTTCCGCATACCTTCTGCTGATATTTGTATGTATCTATCAGAAGATCAGCCTTTTCTATGCTGAGAAGGTATGTGTTTAAAAGCTCGTTAACTACCGACTTTTCGTTTCCTGTCCTTTCAAAAATCTCACCGGTAAGTTTAACCGGTCTTACACCTGTAAGTATCCCCCATGGCGGTATCTTTTCGGTTAAATCGCTTAAAAAGCTGTAAATTTCACGCTTTATAAGATTCTTGTCTTCGGAGAGTTCGTTGTTGAAATAAACTGTCTCTCCTGATGATTTTTCATCCTGTGATATGTTCTCAAACTCCTCCTCAGTGTATGCAGAGAACTCATCCGGCGAAAGAAAGATTTTTATCAGCTCTGTAAAATCATACTTATTTGTAATGTTTCTGATTACAAAATTATACAAAAGGGTTGCCTCTCTTTTCATCTCCTATAGTTGTAGAACCCATATGTCCCGGCAGTACTACAGTATCGTCAGGGAAAACGAACAGTCTGTCCTTGATGGAGTTGATTATCTCTCTGAAATCTCCGCCGTAAAAATCTGTTCTGCCTATGGACATGCGAAAAAGTGTATCTCCGCTGAACAGATGGCCGTCGGTATATATACTCATACCGCCCTTTGTATGTCCCGGTGTATGAATAAAGGTAAGTTCCATGTTTCCTACCTTCATTGTCTCTCTGTCTTTGACATAAATATCCGCTGACATGCTGATTTCGCGTCTGCAGCAATCCTTTGAAAGGTTAAATTCAGGGTTTGCAAGCATTTCTGCCTCATCTTCGTATGCAATAACCTTGGCATCAGGAAAATCTTTAAGATGTTCTGCAACACCTCCGATGTGGTCTCCATGGCCATGGGTTAAAATAATATATTTTATGTTAACTCCCTCATCCTTCGCATCTTTTGTCAGCTGTGGACAATATGCCCCTGGATCTACGATAAATCCTTCTTTAGTATCTTCATCGTAAACAAGATAAGTGTTTACTGTAATAATTCCTGTCAAATATTTTTTTATTTTCATTTCTGTTCCTTTGTTAGAAAAGTTTTTTGCTGTCCAGTAAAATAGTCACGGGACCGTCATTATTGATTCTTACCAGCATTTCAGCCTGAAAAACACCTTCTCCTACTTTAATTCCTTTCTCACGCACTTTTTCGTTGAAATATCTGTACAGACGTTTGGCCTCGTCTGGTCTGGCAGCTTTAACGAAACTTGGTCTTCTGCCTTTTCTGGCATCTGCCAGCAGTGTGAACTGTGAAACACTGAGAAGCTCTCCACCTATATCCATCATGGAAAGATTCATTTTACCTTCGCTGTCCTCAAAAACCCTTAGTCCTGTTATCTTTTCCACCATGTAGTCTGCGTCGGCTTCTGTGTCTCCATCCTCAACACCCAGCAGAACCACATAACCTCTGCCTATTGCCCCGGTAATTTTATTATCTACAGACACATCTGCATCTGTTACTCTCTGTACTACTGCTCTCATATATATCCTCTTTTATGATTTTGCTCTGTAAACGTGAAGGACGCCTTCAATATTTCTCAGATTTCTGAGAACCTTCTGCATTTCCTGAGTGGAAGAAATAGAAAGAGTTATTGTCATAGTAAGACTTCCGTCTTTACCGCTCTTAGCATTAACTCCCGAAAGATGAATGTCCATGTCTTCACATACTCTGGATATATCGGAAAGCATTCCCTTTCTGTCATTTCCTATGATACATATATCTGTATTGTATGATTTACCTACCTTCAGATCCTCCCATTCCACATCAATGAAACGAGCTTTTTCGCTTTCAGGCAGTGATGTTATATTAGAGCAGTCACATCTGTGTACAGAAATTCCCCTGCCTTTTGTAATAAATCCTACAATCTGATCTCCCGGCACCGGATTACAGCACTTGGCCAGTTTGATCATCAGATTATCTGCACCTTTAACTATTATACCCGGACTATCCTGGTTTCGCCGCTGAAGCTTTGTCTTTCTGGCTTCTGCCGCCTTGATTTCATCAATTACTTCCTCGTTGGTCTTAACCTCCAGCTTTGCTTCTTCAGCATAGTATCCAAAAAGAAGATTGCAGAACTTGCTGACCAGAGTTCCTCCATTTGAAAGCTGCTGATACGCTTCATCTGCGCTGGAAAAGTTCATGGCCTTAAAAGCTCTGTTCAGGAAAGCTGATTTTGCACAAAGAGAAGGATCCATGCCTTTTTTTCTGATGTACTTGTCGATTAAATCTTTACCCTTCTCAATATTGTCAGACTTGTTTTCTTTTTTAAGCCATCCTCTTATTTTATTTCTTGCGTTGGAACTCTTTGCAATCTTCAGCCAGTCTACACTCGGACCTGCTGAATTTGCAGAAGTTACAATCTCAACGATGTCTCCGTTCTGGAGAGTATAGTCAATGGTAACCATTTTACCGTTTACCTTTGCCCCTACACACTTGCAACCGATAGCGGAGTGAATTTTAAAAGCGAAATCCAGCGGTGTGGACCCGGCAGGAAGTTCAATTACATCACCTTTAGGCGTAAATACGAATACCTGACTTGCAAAAAGGTCCATCTTCATTGTTTCAAGAAAGTCCTTAGGGTCATTGATGTCCTGCTGCCACTCAAGGGACTGGCGAAGCCATGCAAGTTTGATATCATCATTTGATGATTTGCCTGATGTATCGCCCTCTTTATATTTCCAGTGGGCTGCGATACCATATTCAGCCACCTGGTGCATCTCATATGTCCTGATCTGGATTTCAAATGGTTCACCGTTATCTCCGATTACAGTGGTATGCAGAGACTGATACATGTTAGGCTTCGGCATAGCTATATAGTCCTTGAATCTGCCGGGAATCGGCTTCCACATGGTGTGTACTATACCCAGAACCGCATAGCAGTCTTTAACATTATCAACAATTATTCTAACAGCAATCAGGTCAAATATCTCATCGATCTGTTTGTTCTGAAGCTTCATTTTTTTGTATATGCTGTAGTAATGCTTCGCCCGTCCATAAATATCATAGTGTAGATTCATGTCGTCCAGGGCGTCCTTAATTTCTCCTATCACATTATTGATAGTTTCCTCACGTTCTTCTTTTCGCTTATTTACTTTCTGTTTTAGATCCTGGAATTCTTCAGGATGAAGGTATTTAAGCGCCAAATCTTCAAGCTCGAATTTAACCTTGAAAATACCAAGTCTGCTGGCAAGAGGTGCATAAATGTCGAGGGTCTCATTGCATTTTTCAACGATTTTCTCAGGCTTCATGAAACCCATTGTGCGCATGTTATGCAGCCTGTCTGCCAGCTTTATTATCAGTACTCGTATATCCTTTGACATAGCCAGGAACATTTTCCTGAAATTTTCAGCCTGTATTTCTTCCTTGGATTCAAACTTTATAGTACCCAGTTTGGTTACGCCATCTACAAGAAGAGCTATTTCTTCGTTAAAGTCTTCAACCAGCTGTTCTCTGGTATAATCTGTATCCTCTACGACGTCATGCAAAAGCCCGCCGACGATTGTAGCGTCATCCATTCCCATTTCAGCCAGAATATATGCTACATTTATAGGATGAATGAAATATGGTTCTCCGCTTTTGCGCAGCTGCCCTTCATGGAGTCGCTGTGCCGTGTCGAACGCTTTTCCAATCAGTTCGGTGTTATATTTAGAATTTATGCTCAGTATTTTTTCTAAAAATTCGGCTTTTGTAACCATTAGCTGTAACTCCTGTAGTGTTATTTCTTCGCTTTTTTAGTCTTTGCTGTCGCTCTCATATATTTGGTTGTCTCTTCATTTCTGCAAAGGTCGTAGTACAGCGGGCTGCATACGAATATTGATGACAGACATCCTACTATTACACCTACCATAAGCGGAATGATGAATTCTCTTATTGAAGCTGAAACCATAATGCACAGTGGAACCATAACAACCAGAGTAGTCAAAGATGTCATGATGGTTCTGTTAAGTGTCTGGTTAAGGCTGCGGTCAATGTTAGTCTCGTTGTTATCCTTGTTATAAATACGCTTGTTTTCTCTGATTCTGTCAAATATTACAATTGTATCGTTGATGGAATATCCCACAAGTGTAAGAATTGCGGCAATGAACGGATTGTTTACGGTAAATCCGAATATTGCGTAAAAAGCAATTACCATTAGCACGTCATGAGCAACGCCTATAACTGCTGAAAGTCCGTATTTCCATGATTTGAATCTGAAAATGATATATATGAGCATACCGATGGAAGCAATGAGAACTGCCTTTACAGCATTGGCTTTAAGTTCATCACCTACGGAAGGACCGAACTGTTCAGATGCAAGTACATCATCCTGTGTAACACCGTATTTTGCTCCAAGTGTTTCTATTATCTCGGATCTTTCTGCGTTTTCAAGTGACTTGATTGTCTTTATCACTATCTGAGTATTGCCTTCACCTGCATAAATTATTGTCGGGTCAAGGTCATAATCTTTCAGTGTATCTTCTACTTCGCCGATGTCAACCTGCTTGCCCATCTCAACCTGAATGTTGGTACCGCCTGTGAAGTCAATACCGTAGTTCATGCCGCCGATCATCATGAATACGAGACCGATAACGATTATGGATACGCTGACAATGTAGTAAACTTTTCTATGTTTGATAAATGAGAAAGTCTTATTAAGCAGCTGTTTAGGTGAACCGTCTTCGTTCACACCGAAATATTTATTTTTAGCAAACTTTTTGCTTGAAGCAAGAAGTGAAATAAACAGCTGTGTTACTACTACTGCTGTAAAAATACTGAATACGATACCGATCATCAGCGTAAGAGCAAATCCCTTAACCGATGTAGTACCTACCTCAAACAGAACTACAGCAGCAATAAGTGTTGTTATCTGTGCATCGAGGACTGTTGTAAGAGCGTTTTTAAATCCGGCATCAACAGCAACTCTTATGGACTTGCCTGCAGCGATTTCTTCCTTTATTCTTGCAAATATAATTACGTTTGCGTCAACTGCCATACCTATTGAAAGTATAAGTGCAGCTATTCCAGGTAATGTGAGAACTACTCCCATTCCAACCATTGACCACAGGAACATTACTACATAGAGAAGGAGTGCTATATCTGCTATCAGGCCAAGCATTCCGTAGAACACAAGCATAAGTACAAATACGATACCAAGACCGATTGCGCCTGCAACAATTGACTTGTCAAGAGCGTCAGCGCCAATAGTAGCAGTCTGTACTGAAGACTGGATTTCAACCAGTTCTACAGGAAGCGCTCCGCCGCGTATCAGAGCAGCAGTTGTTGATGCCTCTTCCTTGGAATAATGACCTGAGATTTCGCAATTGCCTCCGCTTATTACACTCTGAACATTAGGGTGCGTAATAACCTCGTTATCTAAAACTATAGCAATCTGATTACTGGAAATTCCTTCTATAGTGGAAGTGACCTCTCCGTTGAAAGCTTTTCTGGTGCCTTCCTCAAAAAGGCCTGCGCCTTCGCTGTCGAATTCAAGAAGTATTTTATAGTAGCTTCCGTCTGTAGCAATCTGTGCATCCTTTACATTGCTTCCATCTACTACGATAGTTCCATCAGCAAGAATAAAGCTGAGTTTGGCGGTTCTGCCTATAGCGTCGATAGCTTCATCAGCATTTTCTACGCCCGGAATCTCTACTCTAAGTCTCTTATCACCTTCGATTGTTACGGATGATTCAGCTACACCCATCTGATTAACACGGTTGTCCAGGACAGCTCTGGTCTGATCCATAAGCTCAGCAAGTTCTTCTCCAGTTGCATCGGTCTGAGCTTCCATTACGACATAGACACCGCCGTTGATATCCAGACCGTACTTAAGTGCGTCTTTAACTGAATCCACTCCACCGATACCGAAGAGTGTAACAAACCAGCCGAATACCAGTGCAATGATTACCAGAACGGCCAGTCCACGTTTAACATTTACATTCATCTTTCTAAAACCTCTCATTAAAAATTCTAATAATGCACATAATTCGGCATTTTATTTTACATTTCATTGTACTACTTTTTGGGTTCTTATACAAGAGAAATCCTTTATTTTTCAACATTTTTTAAAGGATTTTTTAGGATTGAGTCATTTTGAATAAAGAAAAAAGCCCCGGATGCTAAATGCTCCAAGGGCCGTATAATATTCATTACTCTTCTACAGGTGTTTCAGGGTTTTCTGCTGCAGGAGCTTCTTTTACCTCCTGAGCTTCTGCTTCTTCAACCTCCGATGACTTTCTAAGTCTCTTTGGCATAATCTTCTTAGGTTCCTCTTCCTTTACATCGTCAACAACATCACGTCTAGGGGAAGCCTTAGTGACAGATGAAACTGCCCATCTCATCATTTCAAACTTAACCTTGTCTGCTCCAACCTGGATTATGAAAGAATCTTCTTTAGTCTTTACAATCTTACCACAGATACCGCCGATTGTAACGATTTCATCACCAACCTGCAGGCTCTTCCTCATTTCCTGAATCTGTTTATCCTTTTTCTTCTGAGGTCTGATCATGAAGAAATACATAATCACGATTAGAATAATTAAAGGACTCAGTTGAATTAATGCTTGCATATTTTTGTCTCCTCTCAAGTGTGATTTGATTCATTATCAAATGGTGCCGGCGATGGGGGTCGAACCCATACGGTGTCGCCACCACGGGATTTTGAGTCCCGCACGTCTGCCAATTCCATCACGCCGGCATAAATGTCACATATAACATTACCATAATAGCATAATAGAATTGGTTTTTCAATGGATTTTTACTCTTTGTCACCATTATTTTTTTCTTTAATGATGCTCCACGTCCATGTGCTGCAATTCTTGTATATATTATTAAACATAGGCAGCGACTCTGCTTCAAATGTGCCTATGCCTATAAGACTCATCTTCTTGTAGCAAAGTGGCATATATGGCAGCTGATCAAGCATCGCCTCCTTAAGCTGAGAATATTTTTCACTGTACTCCTGCGGAGTATACAGACGTTCCAGCTCTCTGGCCTTCATAAAAAGATCGTAGTTATAATATCCCCATTCGCTCTTTCCATTAAATAAACTTCTCAAATCGTAGCTTTCTTCTATTGTGTATCCTGTGATAAGAATATCAAATTCTTTGTTTTTTATTGCCTTTAAATACTCCGATTTCGGAAGTGATATAATTTCAGAATCAATGCCTGCAGTATCGAGGTTCTTTTTTATAAGTACGGCTGCAGCATTTCTGGTTGCATTGCTTTTATTTACGAGAATTCTCAGTGAAAAACTATCACCACGATTGTCTTCCTTAAATCCATCGCTGTTTCTATCTGTGAAGCCAAGCCTTGAGAGTATCTCTTCAGCTTTTGAAACATCATGGCTATAATCTTCAAGGGTATCTTTTATCCCAAGAAAATTAGGGTAATAAATTGTATCGGTGAGAATACCGTCACCCATGTATGCTTTTTCAAGAATCGACTCTGTATCCACAGCATATGCAACAGCATGTCTCATTTCTTTACTGTTAAGGTACCTGCTTTCAGTATTGAATACGACAAATTCAACATTTGAAGACGGAATATCATATATTTTGTATCCTCGGTCAACCGCTATAGACTTGCGGTTTGAAGAGGAATCAACATAACAGCTTACACTGTTTATTTCCATCATGTTAGAGGCCAGGCTGCGCTCAGGCAAAAGCGTAACGGTTATATTTTTTTCCGCCTTTATATCGTAATAATTCTCGTTTGGTACAAGCCTGAGCTGTTTCTTTTTGCTGTAGGATTTATATTCGTACTGTCCTGTACCGACTGGTCTAAATCCGTCCCTGGCAGCAGCAAATGTCCCTGCACTGCTATACTGCGATGAAGGTACAATGGGGAATGTAAGATCATCAAGGGAGCAGTTGTAATTGTTATTGAAATAAATCACAACTACACTGCTGCTTTTGGCATATACTGAGTTGATTTTTTTAATCTTATCGTAATATGGACACGATGTTCCTGCCGCTCTCATAGTATTTATAGTAAATACCACATCTGCAGCCTTGAATGTTTTACCATCATGCCATTTGACGCCTTTCCTGAGGGTAATTTCGATATATGCTCTGTCTGTATTAATGCTATATTCAGATGCCAGATCAGGAATTATACTTAAATTTTCATCAAAGGTAAACAAACTGCTGTAAATCAGCTTGGAAAGGCAGTACACATCCTCGCTCTGTGAAATTACAGGGTTTAGAGTATCTATTTCCTCTGAAGATAGATAGAGTGTCTTCTGTTCTTCATATTCTATATCCGGGTCAATATTGAGAACCTCTTCTTTGTAAATTTCCACACTGGATAATGCAACTGCAATTACAAGAACCAGTGCAAATATCCATGCCCAATATTTTTTTAAAATATGTGCCGCTCTGCCGCCTTCAATCTTCTTCATCTTCTGCCCTTTCGATAAATCTGTCAATGCGACTGTACAGTTCCGACAGACTGCCGGAATTTTCTATTACACGATCCGCCATCATTCGTTTCTGCTCATCGCTAAGCTGGTTTGCTATTCTGTCCAAAATATTCTGACGGCTGATACCATCTCTATCTATCAGTCTTTGTATTCTGTTCTCCAGATCACATGTCACAAGCCAGTTTTCATCGGTGAAGTCCTTCATTCCGCATTCAAACAGAAGCGGAGCGTCAAGAATCACAATACCGTCAAACCCCTGATTCTTAAGATGATCAACCTTTTCCAGAACTTTCCTGACTACTATATCAGTAGTGATTTCTTCCAGGCTTCTGAGTTTTACATTATCATTGAAAACTATTGTTCCAAGCTTTTTTCTGTCCAGGGTGCCGTCTTCGAAAAAAACTTCATCACCAAACCTTCTGCGTATAGGTTCAAGGGCTTCTCCGCCCGGCTTTGTAAGTTCACGAGAAATTTCATCCGCATCGATAATAACGCATCCTTTATTTTCTAAATACGTGGCGACTGTGGATTTACCAGATCCTGTTCCGCCCGTAAGTCCGATTACTTTCATTTTCAGGCCCCTTATCCGCAATTATTTAAGGTCATACCATGTGTGTCCTGTATTAACTTCCGCTGCAAGCTTTACGGAAAGGCTCATTGCATTTTCCATATTCCTCACAAGCAGTTCCTTTATGGTTTCAGTCTCACTGTCCGGAGTTTCAATGATCAGTTCATCATGAACCTGCAGAATCAGCCTTGATTCAGGATGTTTTTCCTTAAGCTCCTTATAAACCTTAAGCATGGCAAGTTTTATTATATCTGCAGCACTTCCCTGAATAGGACTGTTCATTGCCAGCCTCTCACCCAGCTGACGAACCATATAAGCAGAGGCACTTATTTCATGAATGGCGCGCTTTCGTCCCAATATGGTCTCAGAGTATCCAGTGGCCCTGGCCCGTGCTATCTGGCTGTCCATGTATGCTTTTACTTTTTCATGCTTTTTGAAATACTCGCTTATATATTCCTCAGCCTCTTTGCGGGTTATGTTAAGTTCCTCGCTTAGACCGAATCCGCTCATACCGTAAATGACACCGAAGTTTACCGCTTTTGCCTTGCTTCTGTCCGCTGCGGTTATCTGTTCTGCAGGTATTCCCAGTACTCTTGATGCAGTCATCCTGTGGATGTCTTCTCCGTTGTTGAAAGCTTCAATGAGGTTTTCGTCCTGAGAAAGATGTGCCAGAACTCTTAATTCTATCTGCGAATAATCTGCGCCTACAAGAGTATAACCTTCCTCTGCTTCAAAGGCACTTCTGAGTTTTCTTCCAAGTTCCTGTCTGATAGGAATATTCTGCAGGTTTGGTTCAGTGCAGCTTATTCTGCCTGTGGCTGTGACTGTCTGCTGGAAGTGGGCATGAATCCTTCCATCCTGAGCAATCAGAGGTTTCAGTCCTTCTACATAGGTTGAATTCAGCTTCGTAAGATTTCTGTATTCAAGAACAGCGGGAACAATTGGATGCTTATCCTTTATTTTTTCAAGAATATCAGCGCTGGTGCTGTATCCGCGTTTTGTTTTTTTGCCCGATGGGAGCTGAAGCTTTTCAAATAATATTTCTCCCAGCTGTACAGGAGAATTTATATTGAAGCTTGTTCCTGCCAGATCATAAATCTTAAGTTCCAGTAACTGAATTTTTTCTGTCAGCTGTACGCCGAAATCATCTATGAAATCACTGTCAGCCCTGACTCCATTTACCTCCATGGAGGCAAGAACCTCAATCAGCGGCAGCTCAACATCGTACAGAACCTTAGAAAGACCTTTTCCATTTATTTCAGGTTCCTGACAAGCTCTGACTCCTGCCGTTATTCCGGACAGCAAAACACCGTAATCTGTCAATGTATCACTGTTGTCTGCGAACATATCCATCTGGCTGTTTTCTGAAAAGAATTCTTCCTCATCCGGCAGTGCCTTGTGAAGTTTCTCCAGTGCCAGAGTTTTTAAATCATATTTATTTCTTGAAACGTCCAGTACATATTCGGCAATGGCCGTATCGTAGGATATTTTAAAGCGTTTGAGACCTGAGCACATCAGCGTGAAAATATCGTCTTTAATATCATGACCGACAAAAGAAAGTTCAAGGTCATTCAGAAATGCTGCCGCCTCTTCCGGATTAATCCTGCTGCAGTCCACCAGGAACGCATTTTGATCGCTCATAAGGAAGATACCCTGAATCTCAGGTTTTCTCACATGGCTGTAATCACCGAAAACTTTAATGAATACTTCTTTGCCGGAAAACTGCCCAAGCTCAGACAGCCGGCCAGAGTCTCTGATGACTTTCTTTACAGCATTTTTCGCGTCAGGAATGTCATTCTGAGATTCTACGGCATCAGGCATTTTCATTTTTTTCAGAAAACTGTTAAATTCCAGCTTCTGATACAGTTCTATGAGCTTGTCGTAATCAGGCTCTTCCTCTCTTAAACTTTCAAAATCGAATTCTATAGGTACGAATCTGTTTATGGTGGCCAGCTGCTTGCTCATTACAGCAAGCTGAGCGTTCTCCTCAACTTTTATTCTGAGGCTTTCACGTGTAATCTGTTCAGTATTTGCCAGCATGTTCTCTATGGATCCAAACTGCTCAAGCAGTTTTATACCTGTTTTTTCACCAACTCCCGGTATGCCCGGAATATTGTCCGATGAATCTCCCATAAGACCTTTAAGGTCTATAAACTGAGCCGGTGTCAGGTTATATCTTTCGAGCATTTTATCATGGTCAAAGAGTTCAAAGTCAGTCACGCCTTTTTTGGTAATCAGAACCTTCGTCTTGTCAGTAGCCAGCTGAAGAGCGTCCTTGTCACCTGTGACTATAAGAGGTTCAAGGCCTTTTTCCTCACCCAGCCTCGCCACTGTTCCAATAATATCGTCTGCCTCGAAACCTTCAAGCTGGAGGATAGGTATGTTCATGGCACCCAGTATGTCCTTAAGAATGGGCATCTGCATGGCAAGTTCAGGAGGCATAGGTTTCCTGCCTGCTTTGTAATCCTTGTATTCCAGATGTCTGAAAGTCGGTGCTTTAAGGTCAAACGCCACGGTCAGATACTCCGGAGAGTAGTCTTCCCTGATCTTGTTAAGCATATTGAGAAAACCGTAAATCCCCTGAGTATATATTCCTTCTCTGGTAATCATGGGCCTCTGCATAGCATAGTAGGCTCTGTTAATCAAGCTGTTACCGTCTATAATAACAATTCTTTCACTCATGAAAAATCTCCCTTTACATTTTCATGCTTATCTGGCGATAATCTGTACAGCCATGATAATAGCAATTATTACGCCCACTATAGACTCTCCGCCCAGCAGACCTGACGCAATAATTGTTCCCTTTCCTGCTTCCTCAAATCTAGGTGCAAGTTTATCAACTGCGAACCTGATTATTCCGCCGATAAATGCTGTAGCAGACAGATAGAACGGCAGATATACTCCAAGACCGAGTGTGATTACCGGGAAGTTGAAGCAGTAAAGAATTACCGCAGCTGCAAGTCCTATCAGGAAAGCCGGCATGTGAGAAATGCCGCCTACCATTGCAGCAACAGCCGAAGCCTGTGCTGCAGGGAACATTTCTCCTCCAAATGCCTCTCCACCGTAAGCTTTAAGAATAACGGCAAGTATAACTACTGAAACAACACCTCCGATGAGCGCGCCGACAACCTCTGCCAGCCACTGAGCTTTCGGATCGCTTCCAAGTATCTGCCCTGCTTTGAAATCGTTCATCACGTCTCCCACAAGTCCGCATGCGATAGCAACAACAGCAGCCACATAGAAAGCTTCTATTTCACCTATGTTTGAAACTGCCTTGGCTGCCAGCAGAACTATAATACCGAAAATCTCCATAGGATTTATTCCCGACTGTCCTACACACTGGGCAGACATTGAAGTAGCAAGCCATGCTCCGAGAATAGTAACCACTGAAGCCACTATACCCATGTCAGTAATGAAAGTGAATACAGCAGCAAGTATTATCATAACGAAAGGTGCCCATCTCATGTTGATGAAATTGTCACCAAGTCTGTCCTTTATGAACATGGAGCCGAAGATATCTTTTGCCTTAGGTATTATTCCCTTTATCAGTATTCCTACACCGGTTCCCACCATAAGACCTATACCAAGTGAAGATTTAATGCTTGCTGCAGCGGCAGAATCCCAGAAACCAAGTTCAACTCCGCCCATGAGTATGCCAAAATCTCCTATGAGTGCTCCCAGGAACCACACTCCTATTACTACAGGACCGATTATGTATCCAATGGAAATAAGCATAGGCGAAAACCATATTCCTGCATAAGACCCGTATCCGGTTATCATCTTTGAGCTCATAAGCGTTGCCGGTATCTTGGCGAACCAGTCTCTTAAAGCTGTAAACACTCCTGCAATTCCCATTGAAATAAAAAGAAGTCCCGCTTTCTTCTTATCGTTGTCACCTACTTCCAGTGTCGCAGCTGCAGCCTGTCCCATTGCGTAAGGCAGATTCTTTGTTTCTATAAAATATTTTCTGAAAAGAGCTGTAAAAATCAGTCCCAAAATTACTCCTCCAAGGGTAACGGCAAGAAGCACCGGAATTGAAAGCTCTGTATCCGGATGAAGCATCCAGATGCCCGGAATGGTAAATGCCAATCCTCCGGCAACCATGGCTCCTGCAGACATTGCAGTCTGAGTCACATTTATTTCCTGAAGGTTTGTATTGCCCATCAGCTTAAGCACAAACATTGAAACGAGAACCACGAACATGATAGGCCATGGCAGTGAGCTGAGCTTCAATGCTATAAACATAGAACTCATTGTCAGTATGATACTGCCGATAGCTCCGATAATCAGTCCGCGCACCGTAAGTTGTTTTTCGTTCATTTCATTTACCTCTGTCAAGTGTATTGTTAAGATTTATTTATCCGATTTAAGTGTCACATAATAACCGGAAGCCACGCATATCGCCCCGCCGATAATATTCCCTATGGTTACAGGCAGCAGATTGTTTATTATCATACCTGTCCATGTCAGGTTGGCAAGCGCATCACTGCTCGTTCCGGAAAGAACAGCAAAAACCTCATTTCCACCAGCTAAAATCCCAGCCGGAATAAAAAACATGTTTGCAACGGAATGTTCAAATCCAGCTGTCACAAAAAGCCATATAGGAAAAAAGATTGAAAAAATCTTTCCTACGGTAGTCTGAGCTCCTGAAGACAGCCATACTGCCATACATACAAGCCAATTGCACATGATACCGCTGACAAGAGCTGCTCCGAAAGGCATATTAACCTTTCCTGCAGCTATTTTTACAGTCACAGCGCCAAGCATGCCCTCTCCTGTGTTGAAAGCCCCTGTATAATATACCATAAATGCAACCAGGACACCGCCTATAAAATTACAAAAATAAACGATTATCCAGTTTTTCAGCATTGATGATAATTTTATACGTCTGTCAATTACCGCGGCAGCCATGGTTGTATTTCCGGTAAACAGTTCTGCTCCTCCGAGAACCACGAGCATGAGTCCTGCAGAAAAAATTGTTCCTGAAAGAATTTTCCCCAGTCCGATGGTTTCCGGGTCTGCAAGCAGATTAAATGAGCCCATATTGGCTCCCGCCCCTGCAAAAGCTATGTATACTCCGGCAAAAATGCCGAAAATAATCATTTTTCCAAGGGGCATACTGGCCTTAATTTCGGAAGTCTTCATAATGACTTCCAGAATCTCGGCCGGTTTTAAATGATTCATAATTTTTCCTCTAAACCTTTATCTTGCAATGCTTATAATAAAAAATCCCAAATTACCGTCGAGGATATAATTGACGCCCTATCTTCCGATAGGTGGGTGTCCTGTTCCATACCTCTGTCTTCCCCTTCAAGGAGGCCTGACATAACGTACCGGAAACCCGGACTCCCTAAGCTCAAGTGTAGGTTCAATTATGTGTCCTTAACGAATAACCCAGGATTGATATTATTTTAGGTTAAACGCGCCCTATTTATTCCTCATAAAGATCAATTGAGCAGTTTGTATAAACTTTCTGCACATCATCGTTATCTTCCAACAATTCAATCATTTTTGCGAGTTTAGCAATATCGCGCGGATCTGACGGTGCTGCTTCCATTGAAGGCACATATTCCACATCGGATTCAGCGATTTCATAGCCGGCATCCACCAGCGCATGATGTACATCGGTATATGCTGACGGATCTGTAACAATTTCAAAGCTGTCATCATTTACAACCATATCATCAGCTCCGGCTTCAAGTGCCGCTTCAAGAAGTGCATCTTCATCAATATCATCAGTCTTTTCAATTATGATAATACCTTTTCTTGAGAACATATAAGAAACACATCCCGGCGTACCGAGATTTCCACCGTACTTGTCAAAGGTTGATCTGACCGCCGAAGTGGTTCTGTTGCTGTTGTCGGTAAGAGCCTCAACGATTACTGCAACTCCTCCTACGCCATAGCCTTCAAAGCTCAGTTCTTCATATGATTCACCGGCAAGTTCTCCGGTTCCCTTTTTAATAGCTCTTGTAATATTATCGTTAGGCATTGAAATTGCCTTGGCTTTTTCAATTGCCAGTCTTAATGTTGCATTGTACTCAGGGTCTCCGCCGGCTTTTGCTGCTACTGTGATAGCTCTTGCATATTTAGTGAACATTGCGGCTCTTTTAGAGTCCTGTGCGGCCTTTCTTCCTGCTATTGTACCGTGTCTTCCCATGGAGACACCTCCTAACTTATTTTAATTTTTAACTAAGTCATTATACAATATAGCAGGGCTTATTTCAAGGTGTTTTAACGAAAAAAATCCCCGCAATTTAATGATGCGGGGATATTGGCAGATTCAGTTTTCCATATTCTTATGGGCCTGCGACATCATCAGCTTGATTCTGTTAAGCTGATTTACGTTGCTGGCTCCCGGATCATAGTCTATGGCCACAATATTAGCTTTAGGGAAACGCTCCCTTAATGCCTTCATCATGCCTTTTCCCGTTACATGGTTAGGCAGACATGCAAAAGGCTGCAGACAGGCAATGTTGGTGGCTCCGCTCTTTATGAGTTCAATCATTTCACCGGTAAGAAGCCAGCCCTCACCGCACTGGTTTCCAATCGAAGCTATCTGTGATGCCTCTTCCGCAGTATGCTCAATATGTGAAGGCTCATCGAAACGCCTGCTCTCACGCAAGGCCTTCCTCATAGGTTTTCTGAACCACTCAATCAGTTCTATGCCGAGCTGGTTCATTTTATATTGCTTATATGAACCTGAAAGTTTCTCGTAGTTGAATTTCTTGCTGTACATTCCGTAAAGGAAAAAGTCTATCAGGTCAAGCACAACGGCTTCTCCGCCTTCCTTCTCTATTATGTCAACTATATTGTTGTTGGCATCAGGATGATACTTTACAAGAATCTCTCCCACCACACCTACTCTCGGCTTTTTTATATCCTTAAGAGGCAGAGCATCGTAATCAGCCACTATCTGAGGTATAAGCTTTTTGTATGTACTCAGCTTTCCGTCCTTGCAGTTCTGGAAAATAGCTGCCTCATACTTTTTCATAATACCTTCGGCTGAACCCGGAACCTCTTCATATGGTCTGGTAGCATACAGGAGCCTCTGGAAAAGATCCCCGTATACCGCCGCCATGATAAGCCTTTTACCCATGTCTATGTCAATCTTAAAGCCCGGATTAGCTTCGAGACCGACCATGTTGAAGGATACGACAGGAATCTGCTCCATTCCAAGGTCCTTAAGGGCTTTCCTGAGAAGTGCTATATAATTGCTTGCTCTGCATCCCCCTCCGGTCTGCGACATTATGAGTGCTGTCCTGTCAAGGTCATAGTCTCCTGACTTGAGTGCGCTTATCATCTTGCCCAGAGTTACAAGGGTAGGATAGCAGGCATCGTTGTTCACATATTTCAGACCTTCGTCTACAGCCGCCTTGTCCACCGTCGGAATTACTACAGCGTTGTACCCGCTTTCTCTGAATGCAACCTCAAGATACTGGAAGTGTATCGGCGACATCTGAGGAATAAGAAGCGTGTAATTCTTTCTCATATCCTCGGTAAAAAGCTTCCTTTCGAAAGATTTTTCGCTGTGCTTTGCCTTTATACCGTTTTTCTCACGCTCTTCCATGGCGGCCTTAAGAGACCTTATCCTGATTCTGATAGCTCCCAGATTGTTGCCTTCGTCAATTTTAAGTACAGTATAAAGTTTATCAGAGTTTTCCAGAATTTCCTCAACTTCATCTGTTGTTACCGCGTCAACTCCGCATCCGAAGGAATTAAGCTGCACCAGTTCTGCATCGTCCATGGTGCCTACCACATTGGCTGCCTTGTACAGCCTGGAATGATAAACCCACTGATCCAGAACTCTTATAGGCCGCGGCAGTTCTGCATTATTGCAGATGGAGTCTTCAGATACGACCACCATGTCATAGGACAGAATCATCTTATCTATTCCGTGATTAATTTCTGTATCGAGATGGTACGGCCGTCCTGAAAGAACTATTATCTTTTTTCCATGCTCACGGGCATATTCCACAGCCCGCTTTCCTTCGGACTCCACATCTTTCTTAAATGCAAGCTGTTCTGCTCTTGCGGCTTCCACAGCAACCTTTACCTGTGACCTGAGTATCTTCTCCCCTCTTCGGTCAAGCAGATCATAAAGTCTGTCGGCCAGTCTCTTATCGTCATCATACGGAAGAAAATCATGAGTGAACTCCACTCCGTACTCTTCAAAAATCTCATTCATATTGTTGGCGATTACCTCAGGGTAAGTTGCCACAATAGGACAGTTATAGTGGTTCTGGGCATCGACATCCTCAATCTGCTCATAATTTATACACGGATAGAATATCCACTTTTCGCCCATTTCGACAAGCGTCTTTATATGTCCATGAACCAGCTTTGCAGGATAGCATGCTGTATCTGAGGAAATAGTATCCATACCCTTTTCATAAAGTTCTTTTGAAGACATAGGCGAAAGAACCACCCGATATCCCATTTCAGTGAAGAAAGTGAACCAGAAAGGATAATCCTCGTACATATTCAGAACTCTCGGTATAGCTACGCTGCCTCTTGGTGCGTCTTTTTCAGCCAGCGGTTCATAGTCAAAAAGTCTGTGCAGTTTGTATTCGTAAAGGTCAGGCAGATTAACGTCATTGTTCTTCTTTCCCGCTCCCTTTTCACATCTGTTTCCTGTCACATATCTTGTCCCGTCATTGAAGCGTGTAATTGTCAGCATACATCTGTTTTCACACCCTGCACACCTTGCATTGCTGCTTCCTGCCTCAAAGGAAACAAGATCCTCAGCATGCAGAAGTGTTGATCTGTGTCCCTCTTCCCAGTTTGCCAGAGAATTGAGCGCACATCCGTAGGCGCCCATGATGCCTGCGATGTCGGGTCTTACAACCTCTTTTCCAAGGACTTTTTCGATGGCGCGGAGAACTGATTCATTGAGGAAAGTTCCTCCCTGAACGACTATTTTATCACCTGCATCCTCAGGATTTCTCAGTTTAATAACTTTATAAAGGGCATTCTTGATAACCGAATATGAAAGTCCTGCGGCGATATCACCAATGTCAGCTCCTTCTTTCTGAGCCTGCTTGACCATGGAGTTCATGAATACAGTACAGCGTGTGCCCAGATCTACAGGATTCTGAGAAAGCAGACCGACACGGGCAAAGTCCTCCACCTTCATATCCACCGATTTGGCGTATGTTTCAATGAATGAACCGCATCCCGAAGAACACGCTTCGTTGAGCATGATATGATATATTGCACCGTCCTTTATCTTCATGCACTTCATATCCTGTCCGCCGATATCCAGAATAAAGTCCACACCCGGAAGAAATTCCTCAGCCGCTTTATAGTGTGCCATGGTTTCTATTATACCGAAGTCCGCATTGAAACCCGCCTTGATAAGGCCTTCACCGTATCCTGTGACAGTTGTGTTGCCGATCCAGCATCCGGTAGGCATAAGTCTGTAAAGTTCAGTTAAAAGCTCTCTTGTTGCTTCCAGTGGATTTCCTTCATTATTTTTGTAATATGAATATACAAGGTTTTCATCCCTGTCGATGAGTGCAGCCTTAGTTGTGGTTGAACCTGCATCGATTCCAAGGAAAAGAGCTCCCTTACATTCTTCTAAAGGCTTTCTCTTTATTCTGGCTTTATCGTGTCGCGCCTTAAATTCCTCGTACTCTGCCTGATTTCTGAACAGCGGTTCAACTCTCTTAGTCGAAGCCGTAGCCAGCGGGTCAACATTTTCTATACGCTCCACCAGGGTGCTTAAACTTACCTCGTCACATTTATCTGCCATAAAAGCAGCACCCATAGCCACAAAATATTTGGAGTTTTCGGGGAATATCACTTCTTCAGGTGCAAGCTGCAGAGTTTCTATGAACCTTTTTCTTAGTTCTGACATATATGTAAGAGGACCTCCCAGGAAAGCCACGTTTCCTCTAATCCTGTGACCGCAGGCGAGTCCGCTTATGGTCTGATTTACCACAGCCTGAAAAATTGAAGCCGCAAGATTCTCAATCGGAGCACCTTCATTTATCAGCGGCTGTATATCTGTTTTGGCAAACACGCCGCACCGGGCCGCAATAGGATATATTATCGTGTAGTCTTTTGCCGCTTCATTAAGACCATCCGCATCTGTATTGAGCAGTATAGCCATCTGATCTATAAATGCCCCCGTTCCTCCTGCACAGGTTCCGTTCATTCTCTGTTCCACGGTGCTTCCGAAGAAAGTAATCTTGGCATCCTCTCCGCCCAGCTCAATTACAACATCTGTCTGCGGTATCAGTTTCTGGACAGCCAGAGAGCAGGTAACAACCTCCTGCTCAAATTTAGCTTTAATGGTATCTGCAAGTGCCAGTCCTCCTGAACCGGTAATGACAACCTTCACCTGCATGTTCCCTTTTTCCTTCATAAGATCATTCAGCAGCTGGCTTACCTTGCTGAATACACTTGACATATGTCTTTCATATCTCTGATATATTATTTCATCATTTTCATCAATCAGAATCAGCTTTACTGTAGTTGATCCCACATCAATTCCGAGTCTCATCAATTACCTCTTTTATACTAAATTTGTTTAATTACTAACGCTTTATTTTAACACTAATATGTGTTGTTTTGTAGAAAACAGGGGGTTAAAAATCTGTTAAGGTTATTGCACGCTGTTATTAAAACTGTTATAATCCTACACATGAAAAGTATTATAAAAAAAAGAACATGGAAAGCCATCTACAGGCTTCTGGACAGAGTTTCACCCATAGACGGCGACTGCGGCCTGCTTTGCGGTTCAATCTGCTGCACCTGCGGTGAAACGGACGACGAACTGGGCATATATCTCTACCCCGGCGAACATAAAATTCATAATAAAAAAGACGGATGGCTTGAATGGAAGGCAGAGCCTGCAGAGGACTATGATTTTCCTGAAAGCTGGACAGGTCCTGTATATTTCGTAAGATGCAAAACACCTCCGGTGTGTCCCCGCAGTATGAGACCCTTCCAGTGCCGTACCTACCCTCTTGCACCCTATATATCAGAGGACGGCGTATTGGAAATGGTCTATAACAATGAAGACCTGCCCTATTCATGTCCGCTTATTGAGGATGTGATACCACTTAACGACGATTTTGTCAAAGCTACCTATACAGTTTGGTCACATCTCATACGTGACCCTCTTATCTATGACCTTGTTGAGATGGATTCCAGAGCGAGAGACGAAGAAGACACCGATTGACATACCGGTGTCTTTTGTCTTTTCTATTTTAATCGTTATAGTTCATCAGGTTCCCAGCTGAAGTTGTCTATCAGTCTGGTCTTACCGATGTAAACTGCCATTGCAACAAGCACCGGTCTGTCTATTGTCTCAACAGGCTCCATGGTTAATGCATCAACTGCAGAAACATAATCGATTTTAGCCAGTGGTTCTGCATTTATAACTGCAGTCATTTCTCCCAGCAGTTTTTCGGCTTTCATGCCTTTTTCTATTGTTTCCTTACCCTTTGCCACGCTTCTGGAAAGACATAGAGCTGCTTTCCTTTCTTCCGCATTTAGATAAGTGTTTCTGGATGATTTAGCCAGACCGTCTTCTTCACGTACTATAGGACATCCTATGATTTCTATATCGAAGTTAAGATCTTTTACCATTTTCTTTATTATAGCCAGCTGCTGAGCATCCTTCTGACCGAAGTAAGCTCTGTCAGGAGTCACGATGTTGAAAAGCTTTGAAACAACTGTACATACTCCTCTGAAATGGATAGGACGAGTTTTGCCGCAGAGATTATCCGAAAGCTTTTCTATGGATACATAAGCGCATGGACTGTCATACATATCCTCCGGATCCGGATGGAAAATCAGGTCTGCACCTATGCTTTCACATAATGCGGAGTCTCTTTCAAAGTCTCTCGGATATGCTTCCAGATCCTCATTGGGACCGAACTGTGTCGGATTGACGAACACTGATACAGCAACCCTGTCGTTTTCCTCTCTTGCTTTTTTTATCAGGCTTGCATGTCCTTCATGAAGGAAGCCCATTGTAGGCACAAGTCCCACTGTCAGACCTTGTTTTTTCCATTCTTTAACTATATTTCTTGTTTCCTTAACTGTTTTTGTTACCTGCATTTCATATACCTCTGTTCTCTATAGGGCTTTACATATCTTCAAGTCTGCCGTGTTTTTCGTAGTTTGTTACGCGGTTTACCATGTTATCATCATCTACAAACACAACTGATGGCTTGTGTACAGCAGCTTCCTCCGGAGTATACTGTCCGTAAGCCATTATGATGATTTTATCTCCGACGCTTACACATCTGGCTGCCGCTCCGTTTAAACATATCATTCCGCTTCCCGGTTCTCCGGCTATAGTGTAGGTTTCGAAACGGTTACCGTTATTTATATCAACTATCTGTACTTTTTCATATTCCAGAATTCCTGATTTTTTAAGAAGTTCCTCATCGACTGTGATGCTGCCTACATAGTCCAGCTCTGCCTGTGTTACGGTTGCTCTGTGAATTTTTCCTCTAAGCATTTCAAGTGTCATTTTGACTGTCCCTTTCCTGATAAATAAAAAAGCCTTCCAAGCTCAGGCTCAGAAGGCGGGTTTTAGCACTGCAAAAAACTGCACACTGAAATTAATCAGTGCAAGTATGCTTTTACTCTATTTCTGAGTCTCACTTCCGAAGAATATAAGCTCAGTTCGTAATTATAGCACCCTGTAATACAAATTTCAACTATAGATTTGATATTTCTTTTTTATATAGTCTTCTCATCATAACAGCACTGTATGTCAGGCCGATAATCTCTGCCAGAGGGAAAGATGCCCATGAAAGCGTAACTCCTCCTACTCTTATAAGAATATATGCCAGAGGAAGGATACCTACCAGCTGTCTCAGCAATGAGGCAAAAAGGCTGAGCATTCCGTGGCCTGTAGCCTGAAACATAGTTGATGAGATTATTCCGAATGCTGCCGGAAGGAAGCATATACTTATAATTCTGAGAGCAGGTATGCCGATTCTCAGCATTTCTTGCGATGCATCGAACATTTTGAGCAGTTCAGCAGGAAAAATCTGAAATATCAGAAGGCCCAGCCCCATAACAAGCAGTGCAAGTTTAAGCCCTTCCTTATATGTGTCCATAAGTCTCTTCTTATCTCTGGCTCCGTAATTATAGCCCATAATCGGCATTGCTCCCTGATTGAGTCCGAAAACAGGCATAAACACGAATGACTGTATTTTAAAATAAATGCCTAGTACTGCCACAGCAGTCGTGGAATAAACCACCAGAATCATGTTATAAAGAATAAGCATCAGAGAGCCTATGGACTGCATGATGATAGAAGGCAGGCCGACCTTGTATATATCGAGAACAACCTTCCAGTTTATTTTGAATTTTTTTAATTTAACATCAACAAGATGCTCTCCTCTTATCATGATAACAACACCTATGATCATTCCGCACATCTGTCCGGAAACAGTTGCAATAGCAGCACCTGCCACTCCCAGCGCCGGCATTCCCAAAAGACCAAAAATAAGAATCGGGTCCAGAGCAATATTTACCACTGCCCCTGTCAGTCCACATATCATAGGTGCAATCATGTTCCCCGTTGACTGAAGGATTTTTTCAATAACAACCTGTATATTCAGGAAGAGAGAACCTATGCAGACTATCATCATGTACGTCTTCGCCGCTTCAAAAATAAAGGTACCCTTATCAGCGTATGAACCTACAAAAGGTACTGTCACGAACAATCCGACCAGAAGAAAAATCAGATAGTTTATAAGACCGATTCTTATACCTGTCGACGCAGCCTGGTCCGCCTCCTCCTGACGGCCTGCACCAAGCCTTCTGGATATCAGAGAATTTACACCTACACCGCTTCCTACAGAAAGGGCAATTATAAGCATCTGTATAGGATTGACTATAGACACGGCAGTAAGCGCATCTTCACTTACCTGTGCGACGAATATACTATCCACCACATTGTAAAGTGCATTTATTGTCATGGAAAGAACCGCCGGCCATGCCATACTTACCAGAAGCTTACGTACGGGCATGGTTCCCATTTTGTTTTCAGTTCTGATTTCAGTTGCATTGTTTTCCATAATTTATCTTATTACCTTTCCGGTTAATTTCGCGAATTCATACATTATAACGCAGAAAAAAATATATTTCAATATCTTGTTTACAAATCTCTGATTTATGATATGATAATTGTTACGGCAAAAAAACAATGATTTAATATATAAAGGAGAATTTATGACAACCAGATTAGAGGAAATACAGGCCCGGAGAATATTCGGCATCATATCCCATCCTGACGCAGGCAAGACAACTTTAACAGAAAAGCTTCTGCTCCACGGCGGTGCAATCCGTGAGGCCGGTACGGTCAAGGCAAGAAGAAACAGCAAGTTTGCAACCTCTGACTGGATGGAAATAGAAAAGCAGCGAGGAATTTCTGTTACCTCATCCGTAATGCAGTTTGATTACGCCGGCAAGGTTATCTCTATTATGGATACACCCGGTCACAACGATTTCGGTGAAGATACCTACAGGATTCTTACGTCCGTGGACAGCGCTGTAATGGTCATAGACGGTGCCAAAGGCATTGAGGCACAGACAAAAAAGCTTTTTAAAGTATGCTCCATGCGCGGAATTCCTATTTTCACCTTCATAAACAAGCTTGACAGAGAAACAAGAGAGCCTTTTGATCTGGTTCAGGAGCTGGAAGATGTACTGGGACTGCCATCCGTTCCTGTTACCTGGCCCATAGGCAACGGTCTTAACTTTGAGGGCATATATGACCTGCTTAAAAATGAAGTTCACTTATATAAAGCGGGAAAAATCATTCAGCTTGGAGAAGACGGCGTATTCGGTCCCGAACTTGAGAATGAAGTGGCAGGATATAATCTTTCCGCCCTTCGCGACGAGATAGAGCTTATCCAGGGTGCCGGCAACGAATTTGATATGGAGCTTATCTCACAGGGAAAACTCTCCCCTGTGTTCTTCGGTTCAGCCCTTGCAGACTTCGGTACAATTCCTTTCCTCAATCATTTTCTGGATATGTCTCCTTCACCCGGTCCTCGCAAGACCACCACGGGAGAAGTCAAGCCTACTGACGATTTCTTCAGCGGCTTCATATTCAAAATTCAGGCTAATATGAACCCGGCTCACAGAGACAGGCTGGCCTTTCTGCGTATATGCTCAGGAACTTTTGAACGTGGTATGAGCGTAAAGCTTTCAAGAACAGGTAAGGAAATGAAGCTGGCTCAGTCCACCATGCTCATGGCGAACGAGCGTGAAACGGTGGATACCGCCATTGCGGGAGATATTATAGGAATATACGACACCGGCAACTATCAGATCGGTGATACCCTTACAACAACCAAGGAGCCTCTTTTCTTCGAGCCCCTTCCTACCTTCCCGCCTGAACTGTTTGCATTGGTAACACCTAAGAATACTATGAAAGCAAAGCAGTTTCAGAAAGGTGTGGATCAGCTGGCTCAGGAAGGAGCAATTCAGGTTTACAGAAACCAGTATAACGAGGTCGTTATCGGTGCTGTCGGTCAGCTGCAGTTTGAAGTTTTCGAATACAGACTTAAAAACGAATACAATGCAGAAATACGTATGGACAGACTTGATTTCAGCGTGGCCCGCTGGGTAGAAACCGAGGACATTGAGAAAGTCAAGGATGTGCTTGATTCCAGAACCATGCTGGTATTTGACCACTTTGAAAGACCTATCATACTCTTTGCCAACCAGTTCACCCTCAATTACTTCGTGGAAAAGCACGGAGATATCAAACTGGTTGAAGCGCTGCAGGTAAAACAGTTTTAAATTGAAAGTGCCTCTCAGTCTCGTGAGAAGCACTTTTTTACTTGTCTATCCACAAATGTGGGTTAGCAAACTGTTCCTGCACCCCATCAAGAAATTCTGAAACATGATATCCATCAGCAACAGCGTGATGAGATGCAAATGAATAGGGCATCATAAGTCTGCCATCATGCATCGAATATTTTCCTGCCTGAATAACCGGGAAAAAGCAGTCGCTCTGGGCATAAGGCACAGGGCTGTAGTGTTCAAATTCTATCCAAGGCACCATACCAATCATACAGCTGTTTGCAGGAGGCGGAGCAGGCTTTGCCACAATTCCGTGATTATCTTTATATAGATTCATATCTCTTTGATAATTTGCAGCAAATTCCTTGAAACTGTCAAAGTACTGAACCCACATATTTGACATGGATTTATCGTCGTCGTGAAGTACTGCAAAAGACGGATTAAGATAGTCAAAACATCCAAGCTTTCCATCAACAGTAGATATACGAAATTCCTCCTGCCTGGACAACTGCCTGAGTGTCACATAAAGGTATGCCGCAAAGAAGCTTTGGCCTCGTTCCTTAACAGCCTCATAAGTCGGTGTAATATCCATTTTTACAGTCAGAGAATATCCCGTCGGCAGCATCTTGGTAAAGAAATAAAAATATGGCCTGCGCTCCCATGTTTCAAAGTCTATTGGATGAAAAATGTCATTAATGTCAGTAAAGTTATCCATAATATTGTCTCTCCTTTCACTGCCAGTATATCAGACAGCTTAAGTCGAAGACAATCGACGCTCCGTAGAGTTCAAAAAATATAAAAACCCGGGCAGAGCTATAAGCCGGGTTCTGTATTAAACAATCATCTATCTCGACCTGCCATTGCTGACAGGCTCCAGCGACCTACCTTCCGGGCAGGCGACGGGCCGCCGCCTTCCTCGCCCTATTTGGTCTTGCTCCGGGTGGGGTTTACACGGCCAGCATGTCTCCATGCTGCCGGTGAGCTCTTGCCTCACCATTTCAACCTTACCACAGCCGTACTGTTTCGGCGGAATGTTTCTGTTGCACTTTCCCTATAGTTACCTACGCCGGACGTTATCCGGCACCCTTGCCCTGTGGAGCCCGGACTTTCCTCATAAGCCGGATGCTTACGCGATTGTCTGCTCTACCCGAGAATGTGACAATTTATCCTAAAAAAGAACCTACGAAGGTTATGCTGTATGTAATAACAACAGCTGCAATGACCATTACA
Organism: Anaerovoracaceae bacterium; assembly: GCA_051883095.1. Taxonomy (GTDB): domain Bacteria; phylum Bacillota; class Clostridia; order Peptostreptococcales; family Anaerovoracaceae; genus SUG1106. The sequence continues at coordinate 19,006 of JBJETB010000094.1, read as the reverse complement.
ACTACAACCTGCATAGCCCTTTTCTGTCTTTTTTCTCTTTTGCTATCTTTCATCTCAAAGCCCCCTCTAAATTACAGCAAACGGATTTAAACTGACATCGCATTGAATTATATCAACTCCATCAGCTTTGTCAAGCATTGAAGCCACATTTTCACAGAAAATTTGCTCAGTTCCGAAATGTCCGCAGTCCAGCACTGCAATGTCCAGCTCTCTTGCTTTCTGAGCATCGTGATATTTGACATCTCCTGTCAGATACAGATCACATCCTGCTGCCTTGGCATCCACGATGAACTCTGCACCCGCACCAGTGCACCAGCCAACTTTTTTTATCTGTCTGTCAAGGGACCCCGCATAGCTCAGAAGCTTCCTGTCAATTTTAAGACACTTTGAAGCATGTTCTATAAAGTGTAGAGCTTTCATACCTTCTCCAGGCAGCAGTCCCATGCGGCAGAATCCGCTTGAATCAGTACCCATAAGGCTTACATTCTCCAGACCGAGCACACGTCCAAGATAATCATTATTACCGCCATGGCATTTATCAAAGGGCGTATGAACAGAATAAACACTTATGCCATGTTTTATAAGTTCTGCAATATTATTTCCCGTAATATCATTATGGTCAACTTTTTTCAGTGAACCAAAAATCAGCGGATGATGGGTTATGATCAGTTCCACACCGTTGAGAACAGCATCATATATAACATGCCTGTTTATTTCCAGGGCAATCATTACCTTTGATATTTCCCCATCAGTCAGTTTAATCTGCCATCCTGAATTATCCCACTCCTCCTGTGTTGCCAATGGTGCAATGTTTTCCAGTATACCAGTAAAATCATCAATTCTCATTCCGTAACCTCCCTAAAAGATACTCAATATATTCCACCCTGTAGCTCTGGCGGCGCAGTTTTGCCGGTTCCTCATGCCTTCCCTCTGACATGCTGCATAGAATAAGCTTTTCAAGATTCAGCTTTTTCTCCAGGTACTCCTCTGTCAGTTCATTTTTACAATCGATTAATTTGTGAGGAAACTCATACTCAATATCATCCGGTCCTAAATCTCCCGGCACTGCTCTTTCTTCTGGAACGGCAGTAATCACCTCACAGATAAACTTGCCCTCTCTAACCAGTTTTTCGTTGGAAACGCTGAACCCATTGTTATAAAGCCACCATCTGAGATATCCTATGCGGTTTCTCGGCTGAAGAATCAGTTTCCTGAATGAACGGGCTTTTCGGAGATCTGCACCTAGTATTTCAGTCATAAGAATACCGCCCATACCGGCGATGACAACAGAATCGACTTCCCCGTAAGATAATACTTCAATGCCGTTTCCAAGACGAAGATCGAATTCTTCATCAGGGTAAAAGCTGCGGCAGTTTTCGGCCGCCTTTGAAAGTGACCCTCTGCTGATATCCGTCATTACCACTTTAGGGCAGATTCCTGCCTCCCACAGATAAACAGGCAGGAAACCATGATCGGTTCCTATGTCCGCCATGGTTTCGCCATTTTTTATCTCATCTGCAATTGTTTTTAGTCTGGGTGTTAATTTAATCATTATTCAAGATAATCCTTAAGCTTTTTACTTCTGCTAGGATGACGCAGTTTACGGAGCGCCTTGGCTTCAATCTGACGGATACGCTCCCTAGTAACATCGAACTCTTTTCCAACTTCTTCAAGAGTTCTGGCCCTGCCGTCGTCCAGTCCGAATCTCAGTTTCAGTACCTTCTGTTCTCTCTCTGTCAAGGTATCAAGAACCTCCACCAGCTGTTCCTTGAGCATTGAAAAAGCGGCTGCTTCTGCCGGAGCGGGTACATCCTCATCAGGTATAAAATCACCCAGATGGCTGTCCTCTTCTTCGCCAATAGGAGTTTCCAGAGAAACTGGCTCCTGCGCAATCTTCTGTATTTCCCTTACCTTATCAACGGAAATACCCATTTCTTCAGCTATCTCTTCAGGAGAAGGCTCTCTGCCATATGTCTGAAGCAGTTGACGTGATACACGTATCAGCTTGTTTATAGTTTCAACCATATGGACAGGAATTCTTATGGTTCTCGCCTGGTCCGCTATGGAACGTGTTATTGCCTGTCTTATCCACCATGTAGCATAGGTAGAGAACTTATATCCCTTGGTGTAGTCAAACTTGTCCACAGCTTTGATAAGACCCAGATTACCCTCCTGAATGAGGTCAAGGAAAAGCATACCTCTGCCCACATATCTTTTTGCTATGCTGACAACAAGCCTTAGGTTGGCTTCGCAAAGCCTCTTCTTAGCTTCCTCGTCTCCCTGTTCCATTCTCTTGGCAAGCTCAATTTCCTCATCAGCCGACAGCAGAGGCACCTTGCCTATTTCCTTGAGATACATTCTCACAGGATCGTCTACTGCTATTCCCTTAGGAAGACTGGATTCCAGATCTACATCTGAAGGCTCATCCATTATGAGATCGGGATCTTCCGGCAGATCTACATCGTCATTAAGAAGGATATCAAAATCATCAGGTTCTGCTTCGGATACAATTTCAATGTCCTTAGACATAAGAGCCTCATAAATGTCGTCCATCTGATTTTTGTCCAGATCTGTTGCCTCAAGAACGTCAGCCACTGCAGAATATGTCAGCTTGTTCTTTGACTGCTTGGCTTTTTCCAGAAGAGTATTAATCAGTTCCTGCTTTTTTTCAGCAGGTGTCATAAATGCTTCTTCTTTTTTTTCAACTGTTTCTTCGGTATTGTTTTTTTTCTTATCTTCTGCTGTCATTATTTCCTTCCCCCAAAAGAGTTTATTTCTCGCTGAACCATCATCAGCTCTTCTGTAAGTTCTTTTATTGAATCACTGCCTGTTTCCTCATCGGCAAGAGCAAGCCTGTCGATGAGCTCCTGTTCATGTTTCACAGCTTTATTCAGTCTCCAGGTTCTTATACATTCATCAAAAACCTGTTCCTCGTTGCCTGCTATAATCACGTCGTCCATGGCGTCAGTAAAAGCCTGACTTTCCAGAGGATCAAGACTGTCTGTTATGTCAGAAATCTCAAATCCTCCCCTGAGACCGTAAAACTCAAACATGAGATTCAGTATTTTTCTGCCCAGTTCACTTTCAATTATACCGTCGTATTCAAGCATCTTCTCCGCAAAGCAGGGGTTTATCATCAATACTTTCAGCACAGTTGCTTCCATTCCTGAAAGGTCCTTTATGCCATCACTCTCTTCCTGCCTTCGTCTCTGCTGCCGTACAACTTCAGTATTATTATTGCCTGAGATTTCCATTTTTATAGCTCCTTCGGCAATTTTTAAATCCTGTGACAGTTTTTTTATATATATATCAGCCTCTACAGGACTGAGACTCTTTAATATTACCGAGGCTTTCTTCATATAGTCAATTTTGCCGTCTTCTGTACTAAGGTCAAGTCCTTTCTTTGCTGCATTTAACTTATAATCCGTCATTGGAAGTGCTCCGTCGACTAACTTCAGGAATGCCTCTCTGCCGTTTTTCTTAATAAACTCGTCCGGGTCCTTGCCGTCAGTAACATGAAGTACCTTCACCTTAAGATCTTCAGCACCCAGCACATCGATTCCTCTCAGCGCTGCATTCTGCCCCGCTGCATCAGCATCATAGGAAAGAACCACATTCCTGGTGTATCTCTTCAGCAGTCTTGCCTGGTTTTCTGTTAATGCTGTTCCCAGAGATGCGCCAACATTACGTACACCATGCTGATACAGTGAAATAACATCCATATACCCTTCTACTAATATGGCATACCCTTCCTTGCCTACATCCTGTTTAGAAAGATTGAGTGCGTAGATATTGTTCTTTTTCTGGAAAATACGATTTTCTGGCGAATTAAGGTATTTGGGCATTGCATCTCCTATGGCCCTGCCTCCGAAACCAATTACCTTGCCGCTTGTATTAATAATCGGGAAAATCACCCTGTTTCTGAACTTATCATAATATTTACCGCTTTTTTCAGAAATCAAACCAAGTTCAAGCAGAACATTTTCCTCAACACCTTTATTTTTAAAATACCGGTAAAGACTGTCCCAGCTGTCATCGGCATAACCTATCCCGAACTTCTTCAGAATGGAGTCTTCTATGCCGCGTCTCTTCATGTAGGAGTATCCGGGATTTTTGTCCTCGGTAAATGCCCGATAAAAAAATCTGGCTGCTTCTCTGTTTATATCGTAATACTTTTCTCTTTCCTGATTCCCGCTGCCGCCGATCCTTATATCTATGCCGTACTCCTTTGCCAGTTTCTCAACAGCCTCAGTAAAATCCAGGTTATAGAAACGCTTGGTAAATTCAATAGCATCACCTGATGCGCCACATCCGAAACATGTAAATATCTGTTTCTGTTCAGAAACAACAAAAGAAGGCGTCTTCTCGTTATGAAACGGGCACACGCCTTTATAATTGGCACCGGCTCTCTTGAGTGGCACCACCCGTCCTACAACATCCACGATGTTGATCTGACTTTTGAGATCTTCAATTGTAGCTCCGGAAGTGCCTGCAAAAGAATGACCCATTTTTGTCTCCTTAAAAACGTTTATATGTTAATATACGACAAAAATGTGTCTTTTCCTTTTTTAATTATGTGTTTTTTCTGTGAAATCAGCTATAATAATTACTTCCATCCTTTCGGCACAAAAAGTTCAGTATAGGTTGACAGGGCAAATCTGTCGGTCATCCCTGCAACATAGTCCTTAGCAGCCTCCGCTCTGCCGTCTTTTTCTGCAATAAGCTGAAGGTCTTCAGGCATCTGTTCCGGATTATCCATAAAATGCTTGTATAACGAACTCAACACAACCTCGACCTTGGCCAGGTCTTCCTCTCTCTTGACTCTGCCGCTTTTATACACATTGGCAAACATGAAACTGCGCAGACTGTTAAGTTCATCTTTGTACTCCGGGCTCTGCATTATGGCATCTCTTCCGTCACTGTTCCTGATAACATCCACCACCATATTGTTAATTCGCTCACGATGGCTTCTGCCAAAAAGCTCAAGCGACGATGAAGGAATATCCTCAAGAGAAATAACCCCGCTTCTGACCGCATCATCTATATCATGATTTATATATGCAATTCTGTCGCTTATTTTCACTATCTGTCCTTCAAGTGTAAAAGGCATATTGCTTCCTGTATGGTTTACAATGCCGTCACGAACTTCCTCTGTCAGGTTCATGCCACGCCTGGATTGAGTAGATTCAAGGACATCAACCACACGCAGACTCTGTTCATTATGTTTAAATCCGCCTTCATGAATTTTATCCAGAACTTCTTCCCCGTTATGGCCAAAAGGCGTGTGACCCAGGTCATGTCCCAATGCAATGGCTTCTACCAGATCCTCATTAAGATTAAGCGCCCTTGCTATGGTTCTGGCTATCTGTGACACTTCTATGGTATGAGTAAGCCTTGTTCTGAAATGGTCACCTTCCGGAGCCAGAAAAACCTGTGTCTTATGCATAAGCCTTCTGAATGCTTTTGAATGTATTATTCTGTCCCTGTCACGCTGAAAATCAGTTCGAATGTCACACTTTTCCTCAGGAAATCTTCTGCCCCTCGACTGAGCACTCTTCACTGCTTTTTCAGAAAGAAACTCAAACTCTCTTTTTTCCAAATCTTCTCTAAGTAACATCTCAAACCTCCTGTGACGTTGTCTAAATTCCTGTATGCCCGAATCCGCCTGCACCTCGCTCAGTTTCATCTATCTCTTCCGCTGCTTCAAACTCTGCCTGAACATATAAAGAAAAAACAACCTGTGCGATTCTGTCTCCGTTATGTATGGTATATGGCTCACTTCCCCAGTTAATCAAAGGAACATTCCATTCGCCGCGGTAGTCGCTGTCAACAGTTCCAACTCCGTTTACCAGGCCGATTCCATGTTTAATAGAAAGTCCGGAGCGGGCTCTTACCTGGGCTTCCATTCCATGTGGCAGTTCTACAAACAATCCTGTTGGAATCAACCGTCTTTCTCCCGGCATCAATGTCACAGGTTCCTCCGGAAGATATGCCCTCAGGTCTGCGCCTGCCGAACCTTCAGTGGCGTACTCAGGCATGTAGCCGCTTTTGCTTACCACCTTTATTTTATTAAGAATACTGTCTCTCATTGCGAACCTCCCTACTGCCATTTCCAGACTTTCTTCCAGTCGATTCTCCTGTTGGTAACGGCAACACCAGTATAAGCAGCCGGATTGCAGATAAGTTTCTTTACATTTTCTATATCATCAAAGGTTACCTTGTTTATTCCTTCCACAACCTCCTCCGGAGTAAAAATTCTGTTCAGCAGAATCAGATTTTTACCATTGGCAAACATGCGGCTTGCCACGTTTTCCTGTCCGAAAATATAACTGCTCTTCATCTGCTCCTTGGCCATGGAAAGCTCATCTTTTGATACTCCGTCTCTTCTTAGAATTTCAAGTTCTTCTTCAATACCGCCAAGGGCATCTCCTATCTTATCATGGCCGACACCTGCATAGATGATAAAGCATCCGTCACTGCTGAATGAACTGTTCATGGAAAATACGCTGTATGCGAGGCCCTTTTCCTCTCTTATATTCTGGAAAAGTCTTGAGCTCATGCTTCCTCCCATTATACTGTTAAGGAGGGAAAGGGCATAATACCTTTCGTCATCCAGAGCGATGCCTTTCGTCGCAAGGCAGATATGGCTCTGCTGTATGTCCTTGACCAGAACTTTAAATGAAGGTTTGTAAGGAACTGTTTCTGACTGCTTTTTATTTTTTGATGGTGTCATCCCTTCAAATTTATCCTCAAGAAAACTGCAGAAGCTTTCCTCATCAAAATTTCCTGCCACAGATACCACTATGGAATCTCTCGTATATTCTCTTTCCTTATATTCAGTAAGAACTCTTCTGCTTATGCCCTTAAGTGATGTGGGTGTGCCTATGATGCTCCTTCCCAGAGGATTACCCTTAAATACCAGCTCTGTTGCCGTATCGTGAGCCAGATCATCAGGCTGATCCTCTATCATCTTTATCTCCTCACAGATGACTTTTCTCTCCTTGGCCATTTCATGACTGTCGAACACCGCATTGTTGAGCATATCAAGAATAACTTCTGCACCTTTTTCAAGATTTTCGGAAATAGTCTTTACATAGTAGCAGGTGGCCTCCTTGCCTGTAAAAGCATTCATCTGACCCCCTATCTTATCTATGTCTTCAGCTATCTGTCGAGCATTTCTCTTCTCGGTTCCTTTAAACATCATATGTTCTATGAAATGAGATACTCCTGAATTGCCGGCATCCTCATAAACTGCACCGGCCTTTACCCATACACCAAAAGCCGCTGACTTTACGTAATCTATTTTCTCCATTATAACCCTGACACCGCAATCCAGGGTTTTTACCTTAATTTCACTCATTAGTTTCCCCTCCGGTAATTTTATTTTAAGTCGCCTCAAACAAGGTTTATTGTAACACACTTTCGGCGAAATTCATATACTATGAGAGAAAGATATTGGACTTTAAGGAGGTAAATTTATGAGCTGCTTTGGTGGAAGAGTATCCCAGGACCTCTATCAGAACTGCTGCAACGCCAATGTCCTATGCGAATTTAACGGAGATTTAAGTAATGTGGTTTCAGAGCCTATATACGTGCAGAAAGTGTACGATGCGGTTCTGTTTAACCTTCAGGGTATGAAAACAGTTCAGAACCAGAGCTTTACTCCCCGCATCCCGCAGGGACACAGAGTTAAGAGAGTGATAGATATCAGATGCAGGCGAAGCTTTAACCCGGATAATGTAGAAGACCCTGCAAACCTTACACTTGATGTGAACACCACAATTTCCGGTGCCACATTTCTGAAAAACAGCGCAGGTGAGGAATTGACCGCAGTAGGCGCAGATGGAAACTTCTCGCAAAAACTTCTCTTCGCAGACACTTCCGACTGCGATGACCAGTGCATGGGCACACCGGTTTTCGGCACGCAGAACATATCCATTACGGGAAATGTGATTATAGAAATAGATCTTCTCCTGTGCGACAGCTGCAACAACGAAAGTATATTTACAATCCGCACAGAGGTAAACATCGCCACAAAAGAGCATCCTCTGGTACTTACAAACTTTTTTGAAATCTGCATGCCGTCAGCTATTGATACAGCTTTTCTTCCGAGATTTACTGAATTCTGTAACTCATCATGTGAAGCCAGACTTGCAACAAACAATCACGGACGTGACCTTTGCATAGGCTCAGACGGAAGTGTTTCAGGCAATCTCATCGTGGCAATATGCGTAACATGCGAGAAAAAAATCGTGGTACCTGTTCAGCTCTGCGTTCTGTCCACAGGTTTCGCTCAGGCTGCAGCGCAGCAGAATGCTATCTGCACTACCTTCCCTACACTGTTTCCTAATCAGATAAAGCCGTGTGACACCATAGAAAACTGCGGTGAAAACTGTCATGAAAAAGATGAAAACTGTCGATGCGACGACAAATGCGATGACAGATGTGATGCATGTGACCCATGCAGTGACGGAAACAGCCGTAACAGAAGGCCTCAGCCGAGAAGATAAAAAATCAGGACCTCGATAAACCGGGGTCCTGTATTATTTTATGGTCATTTAATCATATGAACATCTGATATACTCCTGCCGTCCTCAGACCTGCCTCTTCTATCCCGATGTTTATGCTTTCCTCGTACTCCGAAGGTGCGCTCCAGCACAGCCCGCAGCTGGCGGAAATATTTCTCGGAACAGGAATAAGCCTTCCCTCGATTGCCTTTTCTTTGCAGAATTTTTCGAAGGCTATGGCATCTGTGGTTGAATTAAAGGTGATTATCTGTCTCAGCTTTTTTTCAATCATGGCAACCTTTCCTTATGGCTTGATAATGCAGGATGCCTTGCTCATCTTTTCCACGATTGTGTACATGTTTGTGACAGATCCGACTGCCAGTTTTTCTTTAAGATTGTAGTAGTCAAGGCATGTACCACAGGTGATTATTTCAACTCCCTGTGCTTCCAGATTTTTAAGGTCTTCCAGTGAAACTGAACCTTCTACCGGAATAGTAGCTCCGCCATTATAGAAAATCACTGTCTTCGGAAGATTTTCAAGCTGTGTCAGAGCATAGATAAATCCTTTTATCAGAACTTTGCCCAGTTCATCATTGCCCTCACCCATTCTGTCTGAGCTGATAACTACGACCGTGTTGTCCCTCTTATCTGTCATGCATGTAACTTCTTCCTGCTCACCAGTTTCAACTGGCCCTGTAACATCAATTGTCACTACAAACAATTTATCTTCCAGTTTTTCACTTTTAGCCTCAAGATTTTTGCCAGATGCAAGTCTGAGAAGATTCTGAACTGCCACTTCATTGTCAACACGTACTTCTACAGTTCCGGGCTCCTTAACAGAATTCAGTTCCTTGGTCGTCATTACAACCGGAATAGGACACTGCTTCCCCGTTGCATCAATTTTAATTTCTGCCATAATACAATACCTCCATAGCTATTCAGGTCTTTAGCTTTATTATCATGACTGAAATTATATATTCAAAGGTGAATAAAAACAAGTATAAATAGATTTAAACGATATCATAGCAGTCTCCCATAGATTTTATTGCTTCACCTGGCAAAAATCTATTGCCAAGTCACATCTTGTATGTTAAATTATATATGTACTCAAAAAACAATAAGAAAACATTTTTAAAATTTGCACTATTTCAGTGCAAAATGGAGGTAAACTTATGAAAAAGAAACTCAGCGTATTATTAGTTGTTGTTTTAATTGTTGCCACAGTTCTTTCAGGATGCGGCGGTGACAGCAACAGCGGCACTACTGAACTGAAAATGGCTACAGGCGGTACAGGCGGTACCTACTATGGATACAGCGGTATAATTGCTCAGGCTCTTGCGGATGTTGTTACAATCACTCCTGAATCTACAGGCGCTTCCATGCAGAATGTTCAGTATCTTCAGGCAGGAGAATCGCAGATTGCCATTATCCAGAATGACGTTATGTCATACGCATACACAGGCACTGATCTGTGGGCAGCTTCAAATGCTGATGCTTACACTGATTTCTCAGCTGTGATGGCATGCTATCCTGAAACGGTTCAGATTATCGCAAAGAAGAGCATCACTTCTATCGATCAGCTCAAGGGCAAAAAAGTATCTGTAGGCGATGCAGGCTCCGGTGTTGAATTCAACGCCACTCAGGTTCTGGCCGCATACGGTATGGACATCAACAGTGATATCGTAAAGAACAACCAAAGCTTTGCTGATTCAGCAGACTCCATCAAAAACGGAACCATCGATGCTGCTTTCGTAGTTGCAGGAGCTCCTACTACTGCAGTTCAGGAACTGGCTACCACTTATGACTTTAATGTCCTTTCTATCGACAAGGAGCATGCAGACAAGCTTATGGAACAGTACGAATTCTATACCAAGCTTACTATTCCTGCAGGAACTTACAAATGTGTAGACGAAGATGTTGAAACCGTTGCAGTTATGGCAACAATCGTTGCAAGAAACGATGTCCCTGAAGACACAATCTATGCTCTTGTAAAAGGAATCTTCGATAATAAGGATACTATCGCAGCTAACCACGAAAAAGGTAAGCTTATTGACCTTGAAACAGCTGTCTCCGGCATCACCATTCCTTTCCACCCTGGTGCAGAAAAGTACTACAAAGAACAGGGCGCATTATAATATAAGGTTGGGATTGATTCAATTTGAATAAAAGATTATTAACCGGTATAACCGCGGCGGTACTCATTGCTGCGGTTATACTTCTGATTTTTGAGCCATTCTCGGGAAAGTATCTTATTCTTGAGGATGATGAAACAGGTGAAATTTACAGCAGGATTCCCGTAGAGAATCTTGATGAATTTGAAATCACCTTCACTCATTCCGTAAACAAATCTCCTGTCACGGATATCTATCAGATACGTGATGGAGAAATATATCTTACGGGTAACATATATTATAACTTCGGTGCTGGAGTTCCCACAGAAATTTACGATGGTCAGACCCTCACCTACGGTGAAAACGGTGAGATGATTATTTCCGATATGGATACTCTCATGCCCCATCTTGTATACATTATAGGAACTGTAACAGACTATTACCTGTCCGTAAACGGCGGCGAAAAAATCTGCCTGCAGGAACTTTACGGAACCAATAAGCATATCAGAATATACTGCCGGGGATTCTGATCCGGCTTGATTTAAACATATAAATACAGAAAAGAGGTGTAAGCGTTGTTTAAAGATAAAACAAATCAGCAGCCCCCTGAAATTGAAAACGGCGATATGGATCAGCAGGTTCAGGCCGTAATGGAAAAATACGACAGAGAATCAAATGTACGTCACTGGACGGGAATTCCGCGTAAGGTTATAAGATATCTTATGGTCGCTTTTACTATATACTGCGTACTGATAAACTTCCTTTTCTCATGGGAAACACGTATAGAAAGAGCGTCTTTCGTTGGCTGTATCGTATTTCTTGTATTTCTCATATTTCCTGCCCGCAAAGGAGGAGGCAAAAGAGAAAACTACATCCCATGGTATGATGTGATTCTGGCAGCGGCTGGAGGATTCTCATACTTTTACTTTGTGTTCAACTGTCAGAAAATCATTGCCCAGGGCATAATGCTCAGCCAGTTTGAGGTTATACTTGGCATCATAGGTGTTCTCTGTACTCTTGAAGCATGCAGACGTTCCGTCGGTATACCTATCGTTATCGTTTCATCATGCTTCATTATCTACGGACTAACACAGAAATCCCTTCTTCTTACGGTGTATAATCTGTTTTATACCACTGAAGGCGTCATCGGTACACCTATACGTGCCTGCTCGACATTTATTGTTCTCTTCGTAATGTTCGGCAGTTTCCTTAAACAGACAGGAATTACAGACTTCTTTATAGAAATGGCGAATTCTATCGCAGGAAGCTCTGACGGAGGTCCTGCCAAAGTAGCAGTTATATCATCCGCCCTGTGCGGCATGGTTTCCGGTTCATCTGTAGGTAATACCGTAACTACAGGGGCAGTTACAATACCCCTGATGAAAAAGACAGGCTATAAGCCGGAGTTTGCCGGTGCGGTAGAAGCTGCGGCATCTACCGGAGGACAAATTATGCCACCTATCATGGGTGCTGCCGCATTTCTTATGGCTGAATACGCAAGTGTTCCTTACGGAACCATTGCCAGCAAAGCTATCCTTCCGGCGGTACTGTATTTTGCCGGTGTTTTTATAGCAGTTCACCTTGAAGCGAAGAAAACAGGTCTTAAAGGTCTTTCAAAAGATGAATTGCCTAATTTCTTTAATGTGCTTTTCAGGAAAGGATACCTTCTGGTTCCCCTTATTGCTCTGGTAATCCTTATTATCAAGACTACCATGGCTCTGGCTGCTATAATAGGTACTCTTCTTGCAATCGTAATGAGTCTTTTCAGAAAGGACACCAGAATAAATGTGACAAAATTCTTTGATGCCCTTGAAGAAACAGCCAAGAGCACCCTCACAGTAGGTGCTGCCTGTGCTGTTGCCGGTATAATCGCCTGCATCATTACGACCACAGGCATAGGAACCAAGCTGATTTCAGCTATAGTAGGACTTTCCGGCGGTCACATGTTTATCGCCATGTTCCTCACCATGATAACGTGCATAGTGCTCGGTATGGGTGTTCCTACTACAGCTAACTACGTAATTATGGCCACTACATGTGCACCTATTCTCATTTCAATGGGAATGCCTGCACTTTGTGCCCATATGTTCGTATTCTACTTCGGCATCGTAGCCGATATTACCCCTCCTGTGGCCCTTGCGGCATATGCAGGAAGTGCTATTGCCGGCTCAAAACCGATGAAAACAGCAATAAATGCCACCACTCTGGCCATTGCAGCTTTCATTGTTCCGTACTGCTTCGGCTTTAACCCTGCCCTGCTCTTTATCGACTGCACATGGTGGCAGGGTGTGCAGGTTGTAATTACTTCCCTCATCGGAGTATATGGTGTTGCAGCAGGTCTCAGAGGTTATGCCTTTGACCATCTGAATACTGTAATGCGCATCGTTATAATTGCAGGAGGACTGCTCCTGATCGATGCAGGTGCAGTTACTGATATTGTCGGCATTATAATCGTAGTAGGTATTTCAGCATTCCAGCAGATCAATAAAAAAAGAAAGCTTGCAGCCTGATTTATAGACTTTTCTGAACGCATATTAAAACCCGGGACTGACTAACCCCGGGTTATTCTTTTTTCTGATTACAGCCTGCTAATGATGTAGTCCGCATATTCGGAACATTTAGCCCCTTCAGCCGTGCCTGTAACAACGATATTCTTTTCTTTCTCACCGCAGATATAAAGAGCTTTTGCCAGTCTGTCAGCCTTTTCAGTAAAGCCCAGCTGTCTTATCATCATCTCGGCAGCTTTGAAAATGCTTGAAGGATTAGCATACTCTGCAAGGCCTTCCTCTACCATTCTTGGAGCTGATCCGTGTATAGCTTCAAACATTGCATATTTTGATCCCAGGTTTGCGCTTCCGGCCGTTCCTACACCCCCCTGTATCTCCGCTGCCTCATCGGTAATTATGTCACCATAAAGATTCGGCAGAAGGAACACCTGGAACTGGTTTCTTATATTATTATTGACAAGGTTTGCCGTCATGATGTCCACATACCAATCTTCCGCCTCTATTTCAGGATATTCAGCGGCTATCTCATGGCATATTCTGGAGAAACTGCCATCTGTCTTTTTCATAATATTGGCCTTGGTTACAATTGCTACTTTAGTTTTTCCGTTGGCTCGTGCAAAATCAAAAGCTGCCCTTGCGATTCTTCTTGTTCCCGGTTCTGTAGTAACCTTGAAGTCCATGGTAAGTCTTCCCGGAATCTCTATTCCTCTGCTTCCAAGCACATACTCGCCTTCCGTGTTTTCTCTGAAAAAGGTCCAGTCTATGCCTTCCTCAGGAACTGAAACAGGCCTTACGTTAGCATACAGGTCAAGTTCACGCCTCAGGGTTACGTTTGCACTTTCCATGGTACCTCCCTTTGGTGTAGTTGTAGGCCCTTTGAGCAATACGTCGCAGCTCTTTATTTCTGCAAGCACTTCATCAGGAACAGACTTTCCCAGCGCAGTGCGGTTTTCAATGGTAAGGCCGTCAATTTTTTTAAGTGTAACCTTTCCCGAATCAATTTCATCAGCAAGAAGGTTTTCAAGCAGTCTCTCTGCCTCTTGCATTATCACAGGACCTATGCCGTCTCCGCCTATAAGTCCGATAGTTACGCCCTTGTTTATATCACAGTATGGGCAATCACCGCCATCCTTCATGCGATCCACTCTGTCCATCTGCTCTCTGAGCACCATTTCAAAATCATATATGGCCTTCTGAATAAAATTTTCTCTTCTGTCATCAAACATTATAATCCACCTTCCTGTCCTACATATCTGAGCAATCCTCCTGCCTTCAGAATTGCTTTCTGACGGTCTGTAAAGCTGCAAACAAGTTGAATATCTTTACCTGTTTTTTCATCGGTTAAAACGAGGTTTCCGCTGTCCATACCCTCGTATACTTTTTTTATGGAAAGCATGTCCGACTGACTCAGACTGTCGTAGTCATCAGGGTTTTTAAAGGTAAGCGGCATTATTCCTGCGTTAATAAGATTAGCCGCATGTATTCTGGCGAAACTCTTTGCTATTACAGCCCGTACTCCAAGATACAGAGGTACTAATGCGGCATGCTCTCTGGAAGAGCCCTGTCCGTAATTGTTTCCGCCTACTATAATGCTTTGTCCTGCCGCCTTTGCCCTTTCCGGGAAAGACTCGTCACATACTCCGAAGCAGAACTTTGAAAGGTAAGGAATATTGGAGCGATAAGGAAGTATCTTGGCTCCTGCAGGCATAATATGGTCTGTTGTAATGTTGTCTCCCACCTTCAGAACCAGCTCGGCTCTCAGTGTATCTTCCTGCGGTCTGCTTTCAGGGAATGGCTTGATATTAGGTCCTCTGAGTATTTCCAGTGTCCTGGCTGTCTCTTCATCTGCCGGAGGGATTACAGCACTGTCGTCTATCTTGAATTTTTCAGGCATCTGCACCTGTGGCATCTTTCCCAGAAGTCTCGGATCCGTTATTTCGCCGGTAAGTGCTGCAGCAACAGCAGTCTCAGGAGAAACAAGATATACCTGACCGTCAGCAGTGCCTGAACGTCCTTCGAAGTTTCTGTTAAAGGTTCTCAGCGATACTCCGCCTGAATTAGGCGAAAATCCCATACCAATACACGGTCCGCATGCGCATTCAAGCAGTCTTGCACCACTTGCCAGAATATCAGTCAAAGCACCGCAGTCTGCCAGCATTGCAAGAACCTGTTTTGAACCTGGTGATACCGAAAGGCTTACTGACGGATCAATAGTCTTTCCTTTAAGAAGAGCTGCTGCTTTAAGCATATCGTAAAGTGATGAATTAGTACATGAACCTATGCATACCTGGTCAACTTTTGTGCCCTTAAGGCTTTCCACTGTTACAACGTTATCCGGGCTGTGCGGACACGCTATGAGCGGCTTCAGTTCTGACAGATCAATATCTATAACTTTGTCATATACTGCATCTTCGTCGCTTCTTAACTCTATGTAATCTTTTCCTCGGCCCTGCGCTTCAAGGAAAGATTTAGTAATCTCGTCTGAAGGGAAAATTGATGTGGTGGCTCCCAGTTCAGTCCCCATGTTGGTTATGGTAGCACGTTCAGGAACAGAAAGTGTCTTTACGCCTTCGCCTCCCCACTCGATTATTGCTCCCACACCGCCTTTTACCGAAAGAATTCTAAGGATTTCAAGGCTGACATCCTTGGCTGTAACGAAGTCCTGAAGTTTCCCTGTAAGATTCACCTTGTACATCTTAGGCATGGTTATGTAATATGCACCGCCTCCCATGGCAACTGCCACATCAAGTCCGCCTGCTCCCATGGCAAGCATTCCTATACCGCCTCCTGTAGGGGTATGGCTGTCCGAACCTATGAGAGTTTTGCCCGGCTTCCCGAAACGCTCAAGGTGAACCTGATGGCATATTCCGTTACCGGGTCTGGAAAAATAGAGACCATATTTTTTCGCCATGGACTGGATGAATCTATGGTCATCCGCATTTTCAAATCCGGACTGGAGAGTATTGTGGTCTATATATGCCACCGACATTTCTGTCTTTACTCTCGGTACTCCCATAGTCTCAAACTCAAGATATGCCATGGTTCCCGTCGCATCCTGTGTCAATGTCTGGTCTATTTTAAGAGCAATTTCCTCACCAGGAATCATTTCCCCGCTTACCAGATGCTCTTTGATTATCTTCTGTGCTATTGTAAGTCCCATTATATATTTACTTCCTTTCCTCTGCCTTTTATCAGTTTTTAATGCTTGCATACGCATGTTCTATGTGAGTCAGCATGAGTTTTTCTACTTCTTCACTGTCTCTTCTCAACATAGCCTCATATACCTGTCTGTGTTCTCTTACAGCATTAATGATTCTGTCCTTCTTTTCAAGAGAAGCTTTTCTGTATTTTGACAGCTTATGGTGTATAGGCGAGAGTATCAGCTCATAGGTAGCGCTTCCGCAGCCGGCATAAATAATATCATGAAACCTGGTATCAAGATTTTTAACTGCTTCAGCATCTCCTGACTCTACAGCCCGTTCCTGGTTTTGCAGCACTTTTCCCAGCTCCGACAGAGCATCATCACTCATATTCAGTGTTGCCATAGCTGTCGCTTCCGCTTCTATTCTTCTCTTTACGTTGAACATATGGTCAATATCTCCGGCCGTTATACCCACAACCATCAGACCTTCTGATGTGTCTTCAATCAGTCTTTCCGCTTCCAGCCTTATGAGCGCCTCCTTTACGGTTCCAAGACCTACCCTCAGGTCTGAAGCGGTTTTTTCAGGGAAAATAATACTTCCCTGCGGATACTGCCCGTGTAGTATTCCCTCCTCTATTTTTTCAAAAATCTGATTGGAAAGGGATACCTTTTTATAATCTATCATTTTGTGAACTCCTTACCATCTGTTAATTCTATGATTTTATTTTCTATTTCACTGTTTGCAAGGCTGGTTGTTCTTCCGTCTGCATACATTTCATCCACCCAATCTTTGAGAGTTCTTACAAGCTCGTCATTCTTGCCAACTTTTTCATCTCCAGTCAGGCCGTAATGTTCATTAATCCAGTACGCAATTCCTGCTGCACCGGATGTTTTGCTCACAGTTACTCCAGGCGCTCTGTTAAGTATTTTCTTGGTATTGAAAATATTATAGATTTCTTCATCCTTCATGAGTCCGTCAGCATGTATACCCGCTCTGGTCACATTAAAGTTCTCACCTACAAAAGGTGTCATAGGCGGTACGTTATATCCCATTTCATCTCTGAAATAGGCGCCTATCTCCGTTACCACCGTAGGATCCATTCCGTCAAGAGAACCACGGAGCGATGCATATTCAAATACCATTGCTTCAAGAGGGATATTACCCGTTCTCTCTCCGATGCCAAGCAAAGAACAGTTTACTGCACCGCAGCCATATAACCAGGCAGAAGAAGCATTGGTAACAGCTTTATAAAAATCGTTATGACCATGCCACTCAAGCATTTCGCTCGGAACCCCCGCATAGTGCTGCAGACCGTAGATAATACCCGGCACACTTCTTGGGAGAGAAGCACCTGCATAAGGCACTCCGTATCCCATAGTGTCGCATGCTCTGATTTTTACAGGTATGCCAACCTCTCTGGAAAGCTCCATTATTTCATTTACAAAAGGCACTACAAAACCGTAAAAATCGGCTCTGGTTATGTCCTCCAGATGGCATCTCGGAACTACACCTGCGTCAAAAGCATCTTTAATGGTGGCGAGATAAAAGTCTACCGCCTGCCTTCTGGTCATGTTCATCTTTTTAAATATATGATAGTCGCTGCATGATACCAGAATACCAGTCTCCTTGATTCCCAGCTCCTTGACCATTTTGAAGTCTTCCTTGGATGCTCTTATCCAGGTGGTGATTTCAGGGAAAGTATATCCAAGCTCCATACATTTATCTATGGCTTCTCTGTCCTTTTTTGTATAAATAAAAAATTCCGACTGTCTGATGAGACCGTAAGGTCCGCCAAGCTTGGCCATCAATTTATAAAGATCAACTATCTGCTTAACTGTGTAAGGAGCCATAGACTGCTGACCGTCTCTGAAGGATGTGTCGGTAATCCATATATCCTCCGGCATGTTCATAGGTACACGTCTGTGGTTAAAGGCCACCTTAGGCACTTCGTCGTAATTATATATCTGTCTGTAAAGATTAGGTTCATCTACATCCTGAAGAGAGTATTTGTAAATACCCTGTTCAAGAAGGTTTGATTTCTTTGAAATTTCAAGCATTTCGTTACTTGTCCTCTCTTTCTTTGTTTTCCGATGTTTCAAGTATAAAACTGCCTGTAAGAAAAGTCAATACATTTTACAAAAATGTTTTTAAATTGTTTTTGCTTTAACAAGACAAAGCCCGGAAGTGACCTTCCGGGCTGCAGACTGTAGACAAAGGCCATGAATGTCTTGTGATGTTCGTGGCTTTTTCTATGCGGATTTTTAATGAAATCGTTGAAATTCCAACACTTAAGCTGATATTTATGGTATAATATCATTAAGAATAACGAAAGGAATTTCAGGCTTTGATTACTAAGAACGATTCATGCGATAAGAAAACCCAGATACAAATGATTTCACTTGATCAGCTCGTGCCAGAGGACCATATCCTTAGAAAAATCGATAGATACATTGATTTTTCATTCATATATGACCTCGTTGAAGAAAAGTATTCTACAGAAACCGGACGCCCAAGCATTGATCCTGTCGTATTGATAAAGATTGCAATTATCCAGTTCATGTTCGGCATTAAGAGCATGAGACAGACAATCAAGGAAATAGAGGTAAATGTTGCTTACCGATGGTTCCTGGGGCTCGGCTTTAATGATAAGGTTCCACACTTCAGCACATTCGGTAAAAATTACAAAAGAAGATTTGAGGGAACAGATCTGTTTGAACAGATATTCATGGAAATATTAA
>JBJETB010000093.1:0-4624 GCA_051883095.1 Anaerovoracaceae bacterium | reverse complement strand
ATTGGGGCTGGTGGCAGAAATCTCAATGACCTCTCCGCCGAAAGCCTTCACCAGCGGGGAATACTCCCGCTCCGGATCCACAATGATGATATCCGCATCCGTTGCCATGGCGAAATTGATGATCTCGCTTTTCGCCGTGAAAGACTTGCCCGAGCCGGACACACCGAGGATAAAGGAATTGCCATTGAGCAGCTGTCGCCGGTCGGCGATGATCATGTTCTTGCTGATCACATTTTGTCCATAATAGATGCCGTGATCGTGACTGATCTCCTGCACATGAAAGGGCATGAAGGCTGACAGAGATTCCGTGGTAAACGTCCGCAGGGCGTCAATCTTCCGCTGCCCTGCCGGGAGGACGGTGTTCAGCCCGTCCAGCTGCTGGAAGCGCAGGATCCCCATCTGGCAGTGACGGGTCTGGATGATGGATTTCAGGCTTTCCGTGTCCGCATCCAGCTGCTTCTTGCTGTCTGCCGTATGCACGATGGTGATGAGGGCCAGCATCATCTGTTGGTCCCGGATGGTCAGGTCATCCAGAAACTCCTTGCTGTCTGCAAGCTGCTGCTCCATATCGTAAGGGACGATAGCGCCGAAGTTATTATTGGCATTCTGCTTTCTTTGCCAGGTGGTGATGTTGGTGGACACGCCCAGCAGCCGGTTCTCCGCTTCCCGGATGGCCTCCGCCATGGGCACCGGCAGAATATCGATGGAAAGCATCATGTTCTGGTTCCGGCTGGTCAGCTCCGCCACCAGCGTATCCTTCAGATAGGCCGCCACATCCTTGATAAACAGGCATCGCCCGAACCGCTGCCCCATCCGGAAATGATCGCTGGAAAACTCCATGCTGTCCGGGCAGATATAGTCCTTGAAGCTATGGCCTTTTCGCCTGCAGTCCTTCAGATCGAAGTGAAAGTGATCCTCCTCACCCACCCGGTAAAAACTGTGCAAAATCTGCAGCCGCTCCAGCCCGTCCAGTTCCTGGCACTGGCTTCCCAGCTTTCCGAGGCGCGTGCCCAGCTCCGTGCCTGCCCGCCGAAAGAAGCCCCGCGCTTCCTCCAGACTATTCTTATGCACGGACACCGTGATATATTTCTCCTGCAGGATCGCATTGTTTCCCGCAGCCTTGGACTGCAGCATCTCGTTATATTCCCGGCGGTACCGGTTCATGCCGTCGTCCTTTTCTTCCAGCAAAATCCTCTCCCCAAAATCCTTCTGGCTGATTCTCCGGTTATGTATGGTGATCTTGGTGGTCGCACTGCTCTCAAAGGAATTCAGCAGCGCCCCATAGCTTTTGATGGTTTCGATGCGCTCTTCATCGGAGAGCACGTCGTAATTGATATCGGTAAACTTCCAGGACTTGCTGTATTTGTTTTTCGCAAGCTGAAAGATCCCGTCCTCGTATACCGCTTTTACCGGAATGGCATCCTGCACCCGGCGCGGAATCCTTACCTTCTCCCGGTCCAGCTTCATGGTGTTACGAATCGATTTAAGCATGTTTCCTGCCTCCTTTCGACAACTCCTGCATCAGATTGGTGCTGTGAAAAGCCAGCCTCTTCGGATAGAGCACCTGCGACTTGATGACAGCCCAGAGAAAACGCTCTGCCGCCATGCCGTTATATTTTGCGAAGCCGAGAATCCCGCAGGGAAAGACGCCCAGAATGCACGCCCAGGTGACCGCCTCGGTTCCCAGCCGGTCGCGGAATAAAAAAAAGATGCCCACCGAAAGCAGGCATCCCAAAGCCGAAAACAGGAACTGGCGGAGCGACAGTCCGAAAAACATGGTCTCCGCGTAGTCCCGGATCTCCTTATTCATTTTGATTTCCATTTTGTTCTCCTTTTTCATTTAATTCAATCAAAGAAAAAAGCAGCCTGCCGGTTAAGCGGACTGCTGTAAAGCTGTCGTTTTTTCTATTTTTCATTGTCGCAGTTGTTTTACAGTTCAACACCATTTTGTTCTAAAAAATCTCTAACAGCTGCACAAAACTCTTCTGCGTTTTTTATCTGTTCCTGAACATCTGATTTCGAGATGACATAAAAATCATCATAATCGCTGTTATTTCTGACATAGAATGCACTCTTTATCAGGATTCATAAAGTGTCACGCCCTCTTTCTTCACATTGCGATAAAACGGTAAGATTGCAAGCCTTCTTTCAAAAGTCTCTTTATCCTGCATGGTCATGGATACTTCTATGTCGTCTTCCAGCCCAATACGACTGGCAATTTTACATATAACGCCTTGAAACTTTTTTACATCTGAATGACCGCAGTTCATCAAAAGCATAATATCAAGATCCGATTCCGGAGAATAATCTCCTCTTGCATAAGAACCATACAAAATAATCTGGTCCACAATATCAGGCATTTCTGCGTTTACCGAATCTACAATCTTTTTCAGTGTATCTGCAACCTTCTGAGTATATGGCATATTGCATCCTCCTTTCCGCTTTCTTCAAAAGAATTTTATCATAAAACAGCATTCTATGCAAAACTTTTTATAAATCATAGCCCCATCATTTCCTTTACCACATGATCAGCTATCTTGATGGTTCCCACCAGCACCAGCATGTTGAAAACCAGTTCTGCGATATATGACCATACCATTGTAACTACTGAATCAGACATATTGATGGATGGCGGTGCAGATGCAAACAAGGAAAAGATAATGCATGCCAGAATGATAATGGCTCCCTCCAGACACACGCCAGTGTAAGAGTTCAGAAAACTGATCCCCACCTGCTGGGTCGGCGAACCTGCAAAGGTTGCCAGCGGAACCGGCGCAAGGGCTGTATACAAATACAGCTTAAAGAATCGGCCGTATACTGTGAGTATCATGATGAAAGACAGAACCGTGATCAGAAGGCTCCCAATCAGAGTCACCGCCCACAAGGGAATTGATTCGAAAAAGCCGCATTCTTCTATCGCTGTGATCATTTCTCCGGGCAAGGCAGAGTTTCCCTGACTTCCAAGACCTGCAGTCTGCATGATGGCTGAAATCATCCCCTGCATAATGTCAAATATCCCAAGCATCAGTTCCAGTCCATAAGTGACTGCAGCCTTTGCCAGTATAAATCGCAAGAATAGCTGAACCGCCTGCTCCGGCCTCTTGATTTCAGCTATGCTGCCGAAGGTCCTCATGATTCCCACAAGAAAAAACAGCACCAGCAGTGCGATTCCTATCGCCTGCACAGCGCTGTGTATATCAAGTATTACGGTCCAGATTCTCCCGTTTTTGAATTCCTCCGGAGACTGCAGGAGCAGCGTCCAGATTTCTGCCAGTTTTTCGTTCCATGTGTCGAGGGCGCGCTGCAGATTCTGCACCACCCAGTTGTCTGACATGGTATCACCTCCAATAAAAAGGCACCTGATTATAGATGCCTAGTATTATTAAGTATTTAATATTTATTTTTCTTCATATGTATCACATACTTGCTCCAATGCTCTAAAATCACAACAAAACATCTTAATTTTACCTGTATTCATCTGGTTTTCATAAAGCTTATTCGCTTTTCTTATCAGTTCGTCAATAATTTTCAGGCAGAAAGCATATTCCTTATTTAATAAGTCTTTATACCTTATTTCATCTAGTGTATCTGATACTTCCTTATTAAGATTGACCTCAGTACACACATCCATTCTAATAGGTATCATTTTTTTAATATCTATTATAGATAAAATGTGTTTTACCATATTTCCATCCGCATCGTCTACCCATATATCCCCACTTCCCAACTTGTTCTTTGAAGCATACTCATATACAAGATAGCATTCTCTGTTTACGTTTTTCCAGCTTTTATGTTTTTCTTTGGCAGAAGATAGTGGAATTACATAGGAACGATTTTCCTCATTTATCATAATCCCCATATACGGTTTGTTTTCATACCCAGAAGGCTTATAATATACCTCTGGGCAAGCATCATGTAGTGCTCTAATATAGTCTTGACTTATATTAATAAACTTCATATTTCCATCAAGTCCAAACATTTTTACTTCTCCTTAGTAAAAAAATATGGGAAGTTCAAATCAACCTCCCATTCTTTAATGTTCATCTCTTCACGGATTGGTTACCGAAGGTTAATGGAGACCTTCTTTAATGTTCATCTCTTTAATAGCTCAAAGCTACAAGGTTAATGGAGACCTCTCTATTATTATAATATGTTAAATCCACAAAAATGTCAATCGCTAATTTTTACCTTTTCTTTTTTGTTAATGACTAAAAATGTTTGTAGCCCAAACAGTCACATATATTATAATAATTTTCGCTGATTTTTCTGTTGTCTGCCAACTTGCCATCCATCATGTATGGCTTTAATATGGAGTTTTTCTGTTGCTCCCCAACTTGCCAGTCTACAAACTGGCTTATATGTCAGATTTTTAAGATGTCAGCACATCTAGACAAAATAATATCCAACACCATTATGTCAGGTAACACTTTTCATGTCAACATTTTTTTGCAGACCACATTTCTACCTCACTAGAATGATTCATATCTTTTGGGTGCGTATTACCCAGTAATCAGCCCCAGTATCTCCTTCGCAAAGGTTATAATAATCCCTCCTGCTACAGTCATGATGCCATAGGCTAGGGGCCTGCATACGCAGTACCCCCGCCTCCGAACCGTACGTACAT
>JBJETB010000092.1:0-107466 GCA_051883095.1 Anaerovoracaceae bacterium | reverse complement strand
TCTTTTTCGATATGAAGTCTTCTTGTGTTCGTCTTCTTAACTTAATGACATTGGGCGAATAGCCCGCCTCTTTTTATTGCGAAAAAAAATTTTTAATAATTTCCAAAAATCCTATTGACATAGTAGGTTAATTGGTTTAATATACTCATATCGAATTTGAGCAAACTGTTTAATACTTTTTAAGGAGGCATGACCATGACAAGCGCAAATATTCTTACCTGCATAGTTATAACCAATATTGTCATGTGGTGCGGTCGAATGTTTTTCTCCCGGGCATATAGAATGGCCAGGCGCTTCGGCTCCTTTTGTTATGCGCCTGATTTTGACACTATATCCTACTAAAGATGTAGTTCTAGCCACGCCCGGGAGTTTTCAGAGGAAATCCCCGGGTTTTTATTTTACGATAAAAACTCAGGAAAGTGCTCAGATTTCGAAGCATCAGAACGGCTCAAGCCACAAAAAAACAAAGAAAGAAAGAGGATATAAAAAATGAGTGAATATAGATTTGAAACACTTCAGTTACACGTTGGACAGGAAACACCGGACCCGGCTACAGACGCAAGAGCCGTGCCTATTTATCAGACAACATCATATGTTTTCAGAAATTCCGCTCATGCGGCTGCCAGATTCGGTCTCGCTGACGCAGGTAATATATATGGAAGGCTCACCAATTCCACACAGGATGTTCTTGAAAAAAGAATAGCCGCTCTGGAAGGCGGTGTTGCAGCTCTGGCTCTGGCTTCAGGTGCAGCTGCCATCACCTACGCCATTCAGGCTCTTGCTGCCGACGGCGGACATATTGTGGCTCAGAAGACCATATATGGAGGCAGCTACAATCTGCTGGCTCATACCCTTCCACATTACGGAATCTCAGCCACCTTCGTAGATGCCCACAACCTCAGTGAAGTGGAAGGTGCCATTCAGGAAAACACCAGGGCCATTTTCCTGGAAACACTGGGCAACCCTAACAGCGACATTCCAGATATCGATGCCATCTCTGAAATAGCACACAAGCACGGCCTGCCTCTGGTTATCGACAACACCTTCGGAACACCTTACCTTATCCGTCCTATCGAGCACGGAGCAGATATCGTGGTACATTCGGCAACCAAGTTTATCGGCGGACACGGCACCACCCTTGGCGGCATTATAGTTGATTCCGGAAAATTCGACTGGAAAGCAAGCGGCAGATTCCCTCAGATTTCCGAGGCCAATCCGAGCTACCATGGAATAGCCTTTACAGATGCAGCCGGTCCTGCGGCTTTCGTGACATACATCCGCGCCATACTTCTCAGGGACACAGGAGCGACCATTTCGCCGTTTAATGCTTTCCTCCTGCTGCAGGGAGTTGAAACTCTGTCTCTCAGGCTGGACCGTCATGCCGAAAACACGAAGAAAGTAGTTGAATACCTTTCCGGACATCCGCTGGTTGAAAAAGTAAATCACCCTTCACTGGCCGAGCATCCGGATCATGCCCTCTACGAAAAATATTTTCCGAATGGAGGCGCATCCATCTTTACCTTTGAAATCAAAGGCGGTCAGGAAGAAGCACATGCATTCATAGACAATCTGGAAATATTCTCGCTTCTGGCCAACGTTGCAGATGTGAAAAGTCTGGTTATCCACCCTGCTACCACCACTCACTCACAGCTCACGGCTGAGGAACTTCTGGATCAGGGCATAAAACCTAATACAATAAGACTTTCCATCGGAACGGAACATATCGATGACATAATTGCAGACCTGGAAAAAGGTTTCAATGCAATCCGCCGTTAGACGGATTATCCAGCACCTGGCCTTCTCTTTCAAATCTGGAACCATGGCACGGGCAGTCCCAGGACTGCTCGGTCGCGTTCCATTTAAGAGCGCAGCCCATGTGAGGACATCTTCTTGTCGTTGGCGTGAGAAGATTTTTGACAGCCTCGCAGCCGTTTAAAAAAAGCTGAGGTTTAATCATGCTCCGTGACGGATCAAATACTTTTGCATACGGATTTTCCTTTTCCGTCACCATGTCTGCAAGCAGCGTTGCGGCCACCATAGATGAAGTCATTCCCCACTTATTATACCCTGATGCTACGAAACATCCGGGCATATCGGGAGAATAGAGACCGATATATGGTACACCGTCAAGGCTCATGCAGTCCTGGGTCGCCCAGAAAGCTTCTTCTTTGCTTTCGGGGTAATACCTTCGTGCAAAATCCCTCAGTTCCTGCCAGTCCCCGCCCTTTTTACCGGTGCGGTGACTGCCGCCGCCTATCAGCATCATATCCCCATAGCCTCTGAAGGATAGCCCCTTTTTGTCCTTATCCACATACATACCATGGATTTTCGGCGTGCCTTTAAGAGCTATGACATAGGAACGG
Source organism: Anaerovoracaceae bacterium (assembly GCA_051883095.1). Lineage (GTDB taxonomy): Bacteria > Bacillota > Clostridia > Peptostreptococcales > Anaerovoracaceae > SUG1106. The sequence continues at coordinate 105,103 of JBJETB010000092.1, read as the reverse complement.
TGCTGATAGAGTTTTAAAAAATATAAGCCATGTTTGTTGTTTATAGGGAAATGAGCAGCAAATATGGCTTTTTTAAATCTTATTTTCCTGCCTTTGTCGGTTACAGCCATGTTTTCCCCTTTTTCATTCTGCAGGAACTCAACTATTCGTGTATGTTCGCGAATCTTAAGTCCCGGGGCTATGTGAGCGATAAATTTCAGCGGGTTGAACTGAGCCTGGTTGTTGAAGACAAGTGCTCCCGCCACAGGGAAAGGCAGCTCCGTCCTGTCCGTAATATCACTGAAAAAACCGATTCTGGCCAGGGCATCTGCTTCTTTTTCAAGCTTTTTCAGACTGTCCGTCGAATACACATAGGACGTTTTTCTCTCGAAGTCGCAGTCTGCATCCTCACAGATCTCCGCAAACTTCTGTACAGCATCCAGGTTGGCATGAAGGTACATGGCTGCCGTCTCAAGTCCTCTGCTTTTAAGTATTTTATCGTATATGAGACTGTGCTGAGCCGTAATCTTGGCCGTGGTGTTTCCCGTAGTGCCGGAGCAGATGTTCCCCGCTTCTGCCAGTATATAGTCCACGCCCCTTTCCCTGAGAAAATGCGCGCATAATATTCCCGTCATGCCTCCTCCGATTATGAGAACGTCCACCTTTTTATCTTCCTTCAGCTCCGGAAACTCCGGAAGTTCTGTACCTGTTTTCCATATTGAATCCATAAAAAATACCGCCTTTGAGCAAAATACATTTTTAGTCTTTTTTAGTCTTTGCCGAAGACGGTATATTATACGTTATTCTGTTTTTCTGCTAAACTACCACATTCCCAGTACGTGCTGCATAGCCAGTGAAACCACGCCTATCATCACCCAGCAGGCAAAGCCTAAAGCAATCGGTTTGGCACCGGTTTTTACCAGCTTGACAATATCAGTGTTGATGCCGATGGCACTCATTGCCATAACGATGAAGAACTTGCTGACCTTTTTAAGGAAAGCAAACAGTGCTGCTGCAGTTTCAAGAGCCGCCCCTGTAAACACCTGATTTACAACTGTTGTAACGGCCGATGCCAGCACGAAATATACGATAAATGCAGGAACCATCTTTACTATGTTGAGCTTCTGTCCCGGTGCATTGGTCTTCCTGGCCTGTATAATGGAAAGAACCAGTGTAATAGGAATGATAGCAAGGGTCCTGGTCAGCTTTACTATGGTTGCATACTCCAGCACCTGACCGCCTGTGCCGTGGAGAGTATCCCACACAGACGCTGCCGCAGTTACCGATGAAGTATCGTTGATTGCCGTTCCGGCGAAAAGTCCGAAACCTGCGTCAGTGAGACCTATCCAGTCACCGAAGGTAGGATAAATCAGTGCCGCTACAACGTTAAACAGGAAAACCACAGATATGGACTGGGCTATTTCCTCGTCGTCAGCATCGATAACAGGTGCAGTTGCAGCGATGGCAGAGCCTCCGCATATGGATGAACCCACTCCGATAAGCGTTGCAACTTTTGACGGCACCTTAAACAGTTTAAATACGATAAACGCTACGATAAGTGATGTGGCAATTGTGGATATTATAATAGGCAGCGAAGACATTCCCACTTTTCCTACAGTGGCCAGATTAAGGCCGAAACCAAGCAGTACTACAGCAGCCTGCAGAATTTTTTTAGAGGTATAGGAAATTCCCGTCTTGAGATTTTCCGCACTTCCTGCCTTTGTAAATGTCCCCAGAGCTATGCCTATGAGTATTCCGAAAACAGGCGCTCCTACAATCTCAAGTGCCGGAGCAAGGTCTACAATCAGAGTTGCCACCGCTGCAATTACGATGCAGACAAGCATGCCTGGTGCGATTTCTGATATTCTTTTCATTTATGATTCCTCTCTTTTCTTATTTCACGGTGACAAACCGCGGATAATGTGCTAAAGTATATCTATCAAACCCCCTCTGAATAAGGAGATCAGTATATGAAGGAAAAAATTTCAGGCATCAAGCCGTTTACAATTTTTTTACGCCGGTTTGCATCGGCAGTTCTGGTTCTGTCGCTGCTGATTGCGGTTCCATCTGACAGTGCACTTGCAGCCTCACTTAAAGCAGCAGAAGGACCGTCACAGGATGACATAGTGCTCTATGCCCAGGAACATCCTACCGACCTTGCCTCTTACTCAGATAACGGAATACCTTTAGGTGACTACACCATAGGATACAGAGTCAAGCCTCAGCTGACTCAGCCCTACGCAGCAGGTGCCCTCTGCGATGAAGAGCTTACCTGTGCCCTCAATACTGTAAAAACCATAAGATATATTGCAGGGCTGTCAGACGATGTGTACCTTTCCGACAGATACAATAGTTTAGCACAAGCATCGTCCTTAGTCAACTATGTTAACAATAAACTTACACATACTCCTTCGGCTCCTGCGGGCATGGATTCTGCCCTCGCTTCAGACGGTTATACGGGTTCTTCAAAATCCAACATAGCATGGACCTCATGGCGTAACTGCCCTATAAAATGGACAATTATCCATGGCTGGATGGACGACGACAGCAGCAAAGAAAACATTTCATCACTGGGACACCGCCGCTGGATTCTCAATCCTTATATGGGTATGACAGGCTTCGGCGCTGTTACCGGTTCCAACGGAACCTACAGCACCATGTACGCCCACGATATGAGCAATCTGTCAGGCAGCAAAACAGGTGCGGTATGCTGGCCTGCCACCAATACGCCGCTTTCTTACTTCGGCAGCGATGCTCCGTGGAGCATTTCTCTGGGATATGAAATCAGCGATGATGTCATTGAAAAGGTCAAAATCTCAATGCTTCGAGGTAGAGACAGCAAAACATGGACCTTTAGTAAGTTTTCCTCAGATGGCGATTTTTATGTAAACAACGGCAGCTTTGGTGAAAAAGGATGCATTATTTTCAGACCTTCCGACGTCGGAAGCTATGATGACGGAGACAGCTTTTATGTCAGTGTCTCACTTGGAGATACCGGTGAGACAATGTCATATACTGTTGATTTCTTTGATCTGGAAGGATACTATGACCCCGAGGCACCGGTTCTTTCCGCAGTAAAGCTCAATTCCCTGGACAAGCCGAGAATTACCTGGCTCCCGGTTGATGACGCTGACAGCTATAATCTTTATCGTAAGACCAGAGGCGGCTCGTGGAAACTCATAGCTGATAATCTTGAAGACTGCATCTATGAGGACGCTTCTGCCGGTCGAGGTATCAGGTATTATTATAATGTTACTGCTGCAAGGGAAGTCAACGACACAATCTATGAGAGTGATCCGTCATCTTCAAAGTATGTTACTGTGCCACTGTCTAAGGCACGCATCACTTCAGCCAAGTCCACCGCTCGCGGTACAAACTACATTAAATGGAGCTCCGTCAGCAAAGCCAGTGGCTACAAGGTTTACCGCCGCACTGCAGGAAGCTCCAAATGGACTCTGGTAAAGACCACCAGGAGTCTGTACTTCAAAGACACCAAAAAAACCTCCGGCAGGAAGTACGAATACAGGGTCAGAGCCTACAGGACCTATAATTCATATACAACCTACGGAGATTATTCCACTATAAAAACTGTGCGGACCAGATAACTTTGGGATACAAGAGTAAAAAACGCAAAAAGTGATTAAAAGTCATCCTTTTTAATGCTTTTCATTACAAAAAGGTTGACTTTTTTCATGATCCTGCCCCGATAATCTTGAGACCGATTATTCCAGTTCAAAGGCGCCCATATACAGCTGATAATACTTGCCTTTTTCAGCCATAAGGTGTTCATGGTTGCCTCTCTCAATGATACGGCCGTTTTCCATGACCATAATCACATCTGCGTTCTGTATCGTAGATAAACGATGAGCTATTACAAACACGGTTCTGCCATTCATCAGGTTGTCCATGCCGCGCTGAACGATAGCCTCTGTACGGGTATCTATAGAAGAAGTTGCTTCGTCAAGGATCATTACCGGAGGATCTGCTACTGCGGCTCTGGCTATTGAAATCAGCTGCCTCTGTCCCTGTGACAGACCGCTGCCGTCGCCTTCCAGAACTGTATCGTAGCCCTTAGGCAGCATGCGGATGAAACCGTCAGCATTGGCCAGCTTGGCGGCCTCAATGCACTCCTCATCGGTGGCGTCCAGCTTACCGTATCTTATGTTTTCCATAACCGTACCGGTAAACAGATTGACATCCTGCAGAACCACGCCCAAGGAACGACGCAGGTCCTCCTTGCGGATATGGTTGATGTTGATTCCGTCGTACTGTATCTTACCGTCATCTATATCGTAAAATCTGTTTATAAGATTTGTAATTGTAGTCTTGCCTGCACCGGTAGCTCCCACCAGAGCCACCTTCTGACCCGGCTCAGCATAAACCGTAATATCGTGAAGGACCATCACATCGTCTGTATATCCGAAGTCCACATCCTTAAGATTGATCTTTCCCTTAACCTCTGTAAGCTGGTCTCCATCCTTCCATGCCCACACACCTGTATGCTCACTGCACTCTTCAAGACCTCCGTCCTCAGTGTGTCGTGCATTTACCAGAGTAACTGTTCCGTGGTCCTCTTCAGAAGGCTCATCCAGGAGCTCGAAAATTCTCGAAGCACCGGCCATGGCCATAATGACGGAATTCAGCTGCTGAGAAATCTGTGCTATCGGGTTTACGAAATTCCTTGACAGTATCAGGAAGGACGCTATAGTTCCCAGCGTAACCACCGGTTCTCCGCCCAGAGAAATATTGGTCACCCCTGCGATTCCCATGAAACCTCCTATGATGGCGATAACCACGTAAAGCACGTAGCCCAGACTTCCCATGAGAGGCATTACTATATTAGCAAGGATATTGGCTCTGGTCATGTTTTCACATAGCACTTCATTTTTACCATCAAAAATTTGCTGAGCCTTTTCCTCATGGCAGAAGACCTTGACAACCTTCTGGCCGTTTATCATTTCCTCGATATATCCGTTCACGTCTCCGATGCTCTTCTGCTGTTCCACGAAATACTTGCCGGACATGCCGGCGATTTTTTTCATCAGTCCCAGTATAATGAATGTAAATGCAACGGTAACCAGGGTCAGCCATATGCTCAGGTGAAGCATTGAAGCAAATACTGCTATCATGGAAAGCATGGACGCAAACAGATTAGGCAAACTCTGAGAAAGCATCTGCCTCAGAGTGTCTGTATCGTTGGTGTAATGGCTCATGATATCGCCGTGGGTTCTGGTGTCAAAGTACTTTATCGGCAGAGTCTGCATATGCTCAAACATTTCGTTCCTGATATCCTTAAGGACACTCTGGGAAATTACAGCCATGGTTCTGCTGTAAAACAGACTGGCCAGCGCACCGGCCGCATACAGGCATCCCATCATCACTATGGCTCTCAGCAGTCCGGTATAGACAGGTGCCGCCTCCAGAAGAAGCGGAGTTATATAGCTGTCAATGAGGGTCTGCATGAAAAGTGAGGACGCCACACTGGCAACCGTACTGATGATTATGCACGCAAAGACAAAAATCATCCTCAGCTTGTACTGCTCCAGATATGAAAGCAGCCTTTTGATGGTACCCGGCTTTATTCCTGTAGGGCCGCCGGCATAAAGCCCTTTGCCGCCTCTCGGACCTCCGTGAGGTCCTCTCATAACCATTCTACTCAAGTCCCTCACCGCCTTTCCTGTTCTGGCTTTCATAAACCTCTCTGTATATTTCGCTCTTTTCCATCAGTTCCTCATGAGTGCCGCAGTCTGACACATGACCGTCATCCATGACTATAATCATGTCGGAATCCTGCACCGATGAAATTCTCTGAGCTATGATGATCTTAGTTGTGTCAGGAAGCTCACTGGCAAAAGCCTTTCTTATCAGCGCATCGGTCTTCATGTCTACTGCGCTTGTGGAGTCATCCAGAATCAGAATCTTAGGTTTCTTGAGAAGTGCTCGGGCTATACAGAGTCTCTGCTTCTGTCCGCCAGATACGTTGGTTCCCCCCTGCTCAATATATGTTTCATATCCGTCCTCGAATTTTTCTATGAATTCATCAGCGCATGCAACCTTGCATGCATGTCTGATTTCCTCGTCGGTGGCATTTTCATTACCCCAGCGGAGGTTTTCGCTGATGGTACCCGAGAAAAGCACATTCTTCTGCAGTACCATGGCTACCTGATTTCTAAGTGTTTCCATATCGTAGTCGCGGACATCCACGCCGCCTACTCTTACTGCACCCTCACTCACATCGTAGAGTCTCGGTATCAGCTGCACCAGGCTTGACTTGGATGACCCCGTTGCTCCGATTATTCCTACGGTCATTCCTGAATCTATATGAAGATTTATATTTTCCAGAACCTTCTTGGATCCGGAACCTTCACCGTCCGGCTCCGACGAATATCTGAATCCTGTATTTACGAAATCTATGGAGCCGTCCTTTACTTCCATTACAGGGTTTTCCGGATTTCTGATCTCGCTTTCCTCATCGAGAATCTCCACGATTCTTTCGCCAGAAGCCTTGGCCATGGTCATCATGGCAAAAATCATGGAAATCATCATAAGGCTCATCAGTATCTGCATGGTATAGGTTATCATACTCATCAGCTGTCCCGTGGTCAGCCCCAGGGCGCCGTCATTACCGCTGGCAACAATCATCCTCGCACCTATCCACGAAATCAGAAGCATACATGTGTACATACATGCCTGCATAAGAGGCATCACGAATGACATGGTTTTCTCTGCTCTTGAGAAATCCTTATATATTTCTCCGGAAACCTTTCCGAACTTTTCATTTTCGTGTTCCTGGCGGTTGAATGATTTTACCACACGCACCGCATAAAGGTTTTCCTGGACCACATTGTTCAGCTTGTCATAGGTCCTGAAAATCTTATTGAACAGCGGATAAACCTTTTTGATTATTATAAACATGCCCAGACCCAGCACCGGCAGAACTGCCAGAAACACCAGCGACAGTCTGTGGTTTACGCTGAAAGCAGCGATAAGAGCAAATATCAGCATTCCCGGCGCGCGCACAGTAATTCTGATAATCATCTGAAATGCCTGCTGCACGTTGGTAACGTCTGTGGTAAGACGGGTAACGATACTGCCCGTAGAAAATTTATCTATATTGGCAAAGGAAAACTCCTGCACCTTGTAATACATGGCTTGTCTCAGGTTTTTTGCAAAGCCGGCTGAGGCCATAGGCGCAGTCTTTCCTGCCAGAACTCCGAAGGTCATGGTAAGCAAAGCCGCTGCCAGCAGAATTATACCGTACTTTGCTATCTCCCCCATATCACCTGCATCGATGCCGTTGTCAATGAGCTGCGCCATCAGAAGCGGTATTACTATCTCCATCAGCGCTTCCAGTGTTACAAGCACAGGAGTTATGATGGCATATTTTTTATATTCCCCTACATATTTCGAAAGCTTTTTTATCATCGCTTCTCAAAATCCCTCCTCGCATTATTGTAATTATATAACTTGATAAGTATACCACATAAAAAGGCGGGTCTCAATCGCAGAACCCGCCTTAAAACTAAGGTTTTAATGACTGTTTTATGTTTTTTGTGTGATGCAGGGCATCATGGCCTAGTCGTCTCTCCTGTTTACATAGTGAGTATGGAGAAGCTTGTGAGCCTTCATACCGCCTGCCATGCCCAGATACTCCTTGTAGAGCTTCTTGATGGCCGGGTTGTTATGAGACTTCCTGATAAACTTCTCCCTGTCTCCCTTATAAAGGGCCTTGGCTCTCTTTTCCTTGAAGTCAACCCAGTTTCTGACGTCAGAAACCTGAAGGGGCTGACCGCCGCCGTTGATGCAGCCTCCCGGGCAGGCCATTATCTCGATAAAATCAAAATGCTCTCCTGCCTTGACCCTTTCCATAAGCTTTCTTGCATTGCCCAGGCCGTGAGCTACAGCTGCCCTTATGTTCAGATCGGCAATTTTAACTTCCGCAATCTTAATGCCTTCCTCTATGCCTCTGACTTCCATATAGTCGATTGAATCGGAGCTTACGCCGTTTATGATATCTGCAACGGTTCTGAGGGCTGCCTCCATTACACCTCCTGTGGTGCCGAAGATAAGGCCTGCTCCCGTGGACTGTCCCAGGGGATCGTCAAAGTTTCCGTCCCCGATGGCGTTGAAGTCGATACCTATGGACTTGATCATTCTGGCCAGTTCTCTGGTTGTTATGACAAAATCCACATCGGCTCTTCCGTCCACAGCAAGCTCCGGCCTCTGGGATTCAAACTTCTTGGCCGTGCAAGGCATTACGGATACTACCACGATTTTGTCCGGGTCGATTCCGTTCTTTTCCGCATAATAGCTCTTGATGATGGCACCCAGCATTTCGTGAGGTGACTTGCATGTGGAAAGGTTAGGTATCATCTCAGGGAAATTGTGCTCGCAGAACTTTACCCAGCCCGGTGAACATGAGGTTATGAGGGGCAGTACTCCGCCTCCTCTGATTCTGTCTATAAGCTCAGTGCCTTCCTCCATAATGGTCAGGTCGGCGCCTGTATTGGTGTCAAATACCTTGTCGAAGCCCAGCATTCTCAGTGCTGTAACCATCTTGCCGGTAACATCTGTTCCTATAGGATTGCCGAACTCCTCTCCCAAAGCGGCTCTTACTGCAGGTGCAGTCTGAACCACCACGTATTTATCTTCATCGTAAAGAGCATCCCATACGGAGTCGATATCTCTGTGCTCCTGCAAAGCTCCCGTCGGACACACGTTGATACACTGTCCGCAGCTTACACATACGGTGTCATCCAGGCCTCTGTTTCCTGCCGTTCCGATGACGGTGTTAAAACCTCTGTTTATAGCGGAAATGGCCCCTACGGTCTGAATATTGTTGCAGATGCTTATACATCTTCTGCAAAGCACGCAGCGGTTAGGGTCTCTCTGAATGGAGATTCCGTCATCCATATCCACTGCCGCATTCTGGGTTACAGTTTCCTGATACTTCTTATAGTTGCTGAAGTGAACGTCCAGCATGTTGGCAAGAGCCTGCAGCTCGCAGTGTGAGTCTGAACGTGTACAGCTCTGGCATATTGCAGGGTGATTGGAAAGAATAAGCTCCATATTCTTTTTGCGTACTCTTGTGATTTCCGGAGAATGGGTTCTCACCTCCATTCCGTCGTAAACAGGGTGCACGCAGGCAGCCTCCAGGCTTTTTTTACCCTTGATTTCAACAAGGCACATTCTGCAGCAGCCTATTTCGCTCACGTCCTTGAGGAAGCAGAGAGTAGGAATATGAATGTTTATCTCCTTGGCAGCCTCTAAAATAGTATAATCATCAGGTACGTAAACCTGTATTCCGTCAATTGTAACATGTACTTTTCCCATTTTATTGCCACCTCCCTTATGCGTTCTTCATTATTGACTTGAACGGACACTTGCTCATGCAGACGCCGCATTTGATGCACTTTTCCTGATCGATAACGTACGGTTCTTCCTTGCTGCCGGAAATGGCACCCACAGGGCAGTTCTTTGCACAGATGCCGCAGCGCTTGCAGCTTTCTTTTTCGATGATGTACCTGAGCATGGATATGCAGACTCCCGCAGGGCACTTCTTGTCTCTGACGTGAGCGATGTACTCATCCTTGAAATATTTCATTGTGGAAAGCACCGGGTTCGGAGCCGACTGTCCCAGACCGCAGAGAGCTCCCCTCTTGATGGTGTGGGAAAGCTCCTCCAGCTCGTCCAGATCTTCCATGGTGCCCTTTCCTTCTGTGATTCTGGTGATGATTTCAAGCATACGCTTGGTGCCTATTCGACAAGGCGGACATTTGCCGCAGGACTCGTCCACGGTAAACTCCAGGAAAAACTTTGCGATGTCCACCATGCATGTGCTTTCGTCCATCACTATCAGGCCGCCGGAGCCCATCATGGAACCCAGACTGGTAAGGGAATCGTAATCTATGGGCGTGTCTATGAGCTCTGCCGGTATACAGCCTCCTGACGGACCGCCTGTCTGAGCGGCCTTGAATTTCTTTCCGTCAGGAATTCCTCCACCGATATCGTATATGATTTCTCTCAGGCTGGTTCCCATAGGGATTTCCACCAGTCCTGTGTTATTTATCTTTCCGCTGACTGCGAAAACCTTGGTGCCCTTGGATTTTTCCGTACCGATGGAATTGTACCAGTCCAGTCTCTTGACTATAATCTGAGGTACGTTGGCAAAGGTCTCCACGTTATTGAGCACTGTAGGTTTGTCAAAAAGCCCTCTCTCCGTGGCTCTAGGCGGTTTAGGACGAGGCTCACCTCTGTTTCCTTCTATGGAAATCATAAGTGCCGAACCTTCTCCGCATACGAAAGCTCCTGCGCCCAGACGGATTTCTATATCAAACTCAAAACCTCTGCCCAGAATGTTCTTTCCCAGCAGGCCGTATTCTCTGGCCTGACCGATGGCTGTTCTCAGTCTCTCCACGGCTATAGGATATTCTGCTCTTATGTAAATGAAGCCTTTGTGCGCACCTACGGCATATCCTGCAATAGCCATAGCTTCGATTACTGAATGGGGGTCGCCTTCTAGTATGGAGCGGTCCATAAATGCACCCGGGTCGCCTTCATCGGCATTGCAGCATATGTACTTTTCGGCACATTCCTCCTTTGCCGCTGCCTCCCACTTAGTGCCGGCAGGGAATCCACCGCCGCCGCGGCCTCTGAGTCCGGACTTCTTGATGGTATCTATTACATCCTCCGGGTCCATCTCTGTCAGAACCATGGAAAGAGCTTCGTATCCGTCAAAGGCTATGTACTCGTCTATGCATTCCGGATTGATGCGTCCGCAGTTTCTGAGAGCGATTCTCTTCTGTTTGGAGAAAAACTCGGTCTGATTCTGTGAAATCAGTCTTTCTACCGGTGTGCCGCCTTTAATGTGGCATTCCCATATTTCTTCTATATCTTCAGGTGTAACCTGGGTATACATATAGTTGCCCGGCTGAACCATGACGATGGGACCCTCGGCACAAAGTCCGAAGCATCCTGTCTTCACTACGGCAACCTTTTCTTCCAGACCGTCCTTTGCCATGAGCTCCTCCAGCTTATCAAGAAGCTTTCCTGAACCTGACGATGAACAGCCTGTACTGCCGCAGATCATCATGTGCAGCTCTGCACCTTCGCATACGCCTTTTCCCAGTCTGACGCCTATCTTATTACGGGTTTCTTCCCGTATTTCTCTTATTTCTGTTATTGTTTTGTAATTTCTGATACCTGCTGCCATCTTCACTACGCCTCCATCGCTTCGTACTTATCAATAATATTGTCAATATCGGCTTCAGTAAGACGACCGTATACCTCGTCATTTACTGTAATTACCGGTGCCAGCCCACAGGCTCCTATGCATCGGCACGCATCCAGAGAAAACTTTCCGTCTTCGGTGCATTCGCCCACTTCGATGGCCAGCCTTTCCTTCAGCTTATTCAGTATATCTGCAGAGCCTTTTACATAGCAGGCCGTACCCATGCAGACGTTGATTCTGTATTTTCCCTTTTTGGTCAGAGAAAACTGTGAGTAGAAAGTTGCTACTCCGTAAACCTTTGCGACAGGCACTCCCAGCCCGTCCGAAATCTTCTTCATCACTTCTTCAGGAAGGTAGCCGTATATTCCCTGGGCCTCGTGGAGGACAGGAATCAGAGCGCCGGGCATGTCCTTATGTTCTTCGATGACACGTGCCAGCATTTCTTCCATTAAAGCTTCATTTTCACAGCACATAAACTCGTTCTCCTTAACTCACTCTCTTACTTTACATAGCATTCAGCTGAATTCTTTCGGCTGGCTATTACATCCATAGTAACATTTGTATACATAATCCACAAGCGAAAGTAAGGAAAAGAAATTGTTTTTTTGTATTTTTATTTAATAAAAAAGGGCAGCCACACAAAAGTATGGTTACCCTCATATTTCATCCATATACGATATACACGCTATTAACTATTTAACTGCCTTCTTAGCTGTTTCGCAAAGTGCTGCGAATGCCGGTGCATCGTAGATAGCCATTTCGGAAAGCATCTTTCTGTTGATTTCGATGCCGCTCTTCTTAAGGCCGTTCATCAGCTGGCTGTAGCTGATTCCGTTCATTCTTGCGCCTGCATTGATTCTTGCAATCCACATCTGTCTGTACTGTCTCTTCTTTAACTTTCTGCCTACATAAGCGGATCTTAATGATCTCATTACTGCAGGGTTAGCAGCCTTGAACTGTTTGCTTCTTGCTCCATAGAAGCCCTTAGCTAATTTTAAGATTTTTTTATGTCTCTTGTGTGCGTTAACACCTTTTTTTACTCTTGCCATTTTTCTTACCTCCTGATACCTTTCAAATTATTTTGCCATTGATCTGAGCATTCTCTTTAAGTCAGCGCTTGTTAAAACTGTGGACTTTCTTAAGCCTCTTTTTCTCTTTGCTGTCTTCTTAGTAAGAATATGGCTCTTATATGCCTTGTTTCTCTTAATCTTTCCGGATCCGGTTAATTTAAGTCTCTTGCATGCTCCTCTATGGGATTTCATCTTATTCTTTGCCATGATGATTTTTCTCCTCCTATATAAATGTAAATCGTTTGTAACTAATGAAAAATTATTTATCGGTTTTAGGTCCGAGTACCATTGTCAGGCTTCTGCCCTCAAACAAAGGCTTCTTTTCTACCACGCTCACATCGGATACGCTGTCAGCAAAAGCATTCATAACCTCCATGCCTCTTGCCTGGTAGTCCCTTTCTCTGCCTCTGAATCTCAGGCTTACCTTGACCTTATCGCCATCCTGAAGTAATTTTGAAGCGGTTTTAGCTTTTACCTGTATGTCATGATCCTCAATAAATGTGCTGAGTCTGATTTCCTTAACCTGCATGGTCTTCTGCTTCTTCTTGGCTTCCTTCTCCTTCTTCTGGAGCTCATAACGGTATTTGCCGTAGTCAAGAATCTTGCATACCGGCGGCTTGGCGTTTGGAGAAATGTTGACCAGGTCAAGCTTCTTCTCTCCTGCCAGGTTCAGTGCATCATCTATTGACATGACGCCAAGCATTGTTCCGTCTGTGTCAATAACTCTTACTTCCTTATCACGAATTTCTTCGTTGATCAAATTTTCCTTGCTAATGGCTAGCACCTCCTAAAAATAAAAGCGGATACAAGTCAGTATCCGCCTCATCACACCCCCGCAAAAGGTGTTAATTTCAACATATCAACCCGTACCGGCGACATGGCCTGTCAGGTGAGAAGCGGATTACTTCTTCTTCGTTACCCAAATACTATACCATGCCTGCCAGCGTCTGTCAAGTGTTTATTTTTCAATGATTTCCGGTAAAAATCCGGCTCAATGAAGTCCAATGTCAATTGAATATCCATTAATTTTTTTATATTCCAAAAAGTAAACCTGATTTTCTTATTTTCAACGGATTGCGGATTCGACGGGTTTACTTTTTTGTCCGCAACCGATAGCTTGCTCGTTCTTGAGTGGTCAAAAGTAAACCTGTTTTTTTATTTTTCAACGGTTACCGGGTATGGTAGGTTTACTTTTCACATATTTCCCTATATTTCGGCCGTAAGCATCCGCCCAAAAGTAAACCATATTTTTTAATTTACAACGTTTTGCGAGTTTTCAGGTTTACTTTTCGTCTGCCATTACTGATATTACATTATAGCACTCCCTGCGCTTTAAGGACAACCAGTACCACTGCAGCCACTATCAGCCCCAGCATAACATTAATAGCTACCAGAGATCCTGCCGGCTTCATCAGCACATCATCATCCTCAATTCCGCCATTACGGTGAGTAACTTTCATTCCCATATCTTCGAGAATAGCTGCCGGTCTGTGAAGGTACCGGCTTCCGACCCCGATCAGCTTTGAAATAAGCCCGCCGCAGGCCTCAAACGCACCCGAAACGGCAACCGATGTCCACCGCACAGCGGCGGCCAGCGGCTTCCTGTAAAACCAGTCAAAGTCCAGAGTAACAGCAACATGAGGCGCCATATGGTCAATATACATTACGAATACCAGCGTCGCCGCCGCAAAAAGCTCGATGTACTGAGTCACGTGATCCACGGTGAAAGGATGACCGTCAGAGCCAAACGGTGTGAGCGCGTAAAGCAGATTCGGCATCAGGCCTATGAGAACGCAGCCTGCCGTACCCATGACCATGGCTATTTTCATGTTCAGAGGAACAGGCTTCACCTCAAGGTGAGCCTCGCATCCTGAAGACGGTTTTCCGAAGAAAACAAAATAGTTCACCTTCAGCGCTACGGAAAGCAGCGTTCCCACACTGGCAATCATTAGCAGAATCTCAGCAAGGTGATATCCGCCTTCAGCCATGGCATTCATAATAAGAGATTTGCTGACAAAACCGTTAAACAGCGGAAAGCCCGCAATAGACAAGGATGCTATGAGAAAGCATACAGAAGTCAGTGGCATTTTGCGGTAAAGTCCGCTCAAATCAGTTATTTTGCGTTTTCCTGTGGCAGTTATGACAGCACCGCAGCACATGAACAGCACCATTTTATATAAAATATGGTTGAAGGTGTGAGCTGCAGCACCATCGATGCCAATAGCACTGCCAACCGCAGCCGAGGCCACGATGTAGCCCATCTGGCTCACTATATGATAAGAAAACAGCCTGCGAAGATCGTTTTCGATAAGAGCCATAGCCGCTCCGTATATGGCCATGAACACTCCGACCCAAAGAAGAAATTCAGTTCCCGCAAAGACTCGGGTTACAAAATACACACCTACTTTGGTAGTGAAGGATGCCATATAGACAGAGCCTCCCACAGGTGCCTCAGGGTAAGCATCGGAAATCCAGCTGTTAAGAGGCGGCATTGCAGCATTTACGGCAACACCGATCAAAATGAGCCAGAAAGCGGCATCCTGATTTCCTGTCAGGCTGCTTATGACCATTGAGCCGCCGCCGGCAGCCTTTACAATTATACCTGCCAGCAGCAGATTGCCGCCCAGCATGTGGACCAGCAGATACCTGAAGCCCGCCTTTGAAGCTTTTTCCGTCTTTGCCGACATGATTATAAGCCATGATGCGGCGGCCATTATTTCCCAGAATACTATGAGAGAAATCCAGTCACCTGCCAGCACTGCCCCCATTGAGCTGCCCGCATATATCGCCTCGAAGCCTGTCTCCCATCTGCTTTTTGAGCTGAGAGCATAAACTGCTCCAATAAGAGACGCGATTGAAAAAACAATCATAAATATTTTTGCCAGCCTGTCCACGCGGATAAGCTGCAGTGTAACACCGGGCACTACATCTATACACATGCTGCTGTCAACGTCAAGACTGAGGGTCGCCAGCGCTGCCAGCACAGGTCCTGCAATCATAAGGACTTTACGGAGCTTTTCCGGTGCAATCATTATCAATATTCCAAATATTATTAAAATAAGTCCGGGATGGATGTTGTTAAGCATTGACGTCACCATCCTTATCATCGTAATAGTTCTCGTCCCTCTGCAGCAGCTTGGCCATTGCTACCTTAGCCAGCAGAATCAGCCCCCAGGCTCCTGCAAATCCGAGAATGAGATCGAATCCCGGCACCAGGTTCCATATCATATGATAGTGAGGATGGGCAAAAAACACCTCAATTATTACCATAACTGCCATTACAGCAGCCAGGAGCATGTAAACTCTTTTTTTATTTTTAGACAATTGCTCCACCTCCTGTTACGGCATCTGCCGCCATTACTGCCAGGTCATAAAGGTGAGGACCTGCATCAGGCATAACGCCTAGCAGCAGAGAAACAGCCGCGGTTATGACAATTGGAATCAGCATAGCCGGCGCCGCATCACCATGTCCGCCGTGGCCTTCACAGTCACCAGCCTCTTCAGCCTTTCCGAAGAAAATCCTTACAACAGGTATCAGATAGCTGATAGCCAGCAGCGCCGCAGCCACCAGCACCGCAGCAAACAACGGCTTGCCCATAAGGAGGGCACCACGAATTATATTGAACTTGCTCACGAAGCCTGCAAGAAGCGGAAGACCCGCAATTCCCAGGGACGCCAGACCAAAGCATGCACAAGTCACAGGCATGCGCTTCGCCAAGCCTCCCATGGTGCTTATCTCCGAGAGATGACTGGTCACGAAAATAGCACCGGCGCACATGAACAATGTAATCTTCAGAAATGCGTGAGCCACAATGTGGAACATTGCCCCGGCAATACTGTAAGGAGCCAGCACACTGATGCCCAGCACGATATATGACAGCTGGCCGATAGTCGAGAAGGCCAGCCGGGCCTTGAGATTGTCCTTTCGCATGGCGATAAATGACGACAGCAGTATAGTGGCCACAGCAAACCATGCAAGAATTTTGTCAGCACCACACCAGCTTACGGCTGAAGGTCCGAAAACATAGCATACCACACGAAGCACACAGAAAGCCCCCGCCTTTACAACAGCCACTGCATGAAGGAGTGCGCTTACGGGAGTCGGTGCAACCATCGCCGAAGGAAGCCAGCCGTGGAGAGGCATGACACCTGCTTTGACAGCTCCGCCTCCTATCATGAGGAAAAATAGCAGAAGCATAATCCCCATAGACACGCTGCCCGGCTCGATGAATCCGCCTGCCTTAAAATCGCAGGTTCCGTAAATTGCATAAACCGCCACAATAGCCGCGAAAAACATCTGTCCGCTGATAAGGGTGTAGGCCAGATATTTTCTGCCTGAAGCTTTGGCTTTGTCGTCACGATAGTGAGCCACCAGCGGATAGGTAGCCACCGTCAGCATTTCGTAGAATATAAAGAATGTCACCAGATTGGCTGCAAATGAAATTCCTATAGCCGAAGAAAGGCACACGGCGAAGGCCGCGAAATATCCTGTCTGATTTTTTTCATGATGACCCCTCATGTATCCTATAGAATAAATGGAGGTGACAATCCACAGTCCCGAAGCCACACAGGCGAAAATCATACCGGCAGCATCAGTTCTGAAAGCAAGTTCTATACCGTCAACGATTTCCCACAGGCAGAAGTAATATTCACTTCCTGAAAGCACTGCAGGCACCATGGAAAACACCAGCGTCGCCTTTATTACAGCTGCAGAAAGTGTTATGCCCTCTCTCACATTTGGTTTTACCCTGTTTCCCAGAGTCAATATAAGCAATGCCGCCAGAAGTGAAACAGTCACGGCGAGGAAAGGTCTTATACTGATTATCGTCATAGTTAAAGCACCCCCATTACCGTAGTTTTAAGTATTCCGTTGACTATAAACGAATTCCCCAGGCCCAGAGCTATTACCATCAAAGCTGCAATGCCGATAGGAATCAGCATTCTCAAAGGCACCTCAGGTCCCGGCACGTTATCAGGCTCTGTTACGGTTTTTTCACCCATAAAAAGCCTTTCAAATATTCTGAAAAAGTATATAGCACTGAGCAGACTGCTTATAATCAGCACTGCAACATACAGATACTGTCCGTTCTGGATTGCCCCCAGGGCCAGATACCATTTGCTGAAAAAGCCTGCAAAAGGCGGCAGCCCTATCATGGAAAGAGACATCACCACCAGAGCGCCGCAGGTCACCGGCATTTTGCGGTATACCTGTCCAAGCTGATCCGTATAATGAATTCCGTAGCGATATTTAAAAGCTGCGGATGTATAGAACAGTCCGCTTTTCATAAAAGCATGACTTAGTATGTGAAGTACGGCTCCTGCTATACCGTAGAAGTTGCCTATGGCAAAACCAAGAGCTATATATCCCACCTGTCCTATACTGGAATAGGCAAGAATCTTGTTATATTTATCATATCGCAATGCCTTTAGCGATCCGAAAAGAATGCCCAGCACCGCCATAATTCCTATAATGGTAAATATGGTTTTCATCATCGGCAGGCTGCTGTCGAATATACAGAAGAAAAATCTGAACATAGCGTAAGCCGGTATTTTGATCATTACGCCTGCAATCATAGGGTCTGCTGCCGGATGAGCATAGGAATGAGCCGCAGGCTGCCAGCCATGAAGCGGGAACAAAGCCATCTTGATGCCGAATCCTACTATCATGCAGGCCATGGCAAGAATTATAACAGGCATATTTTCTACCTCGCAGAGACGTATAGCCAGATCCGCCATATTGAGAGTCCCCGTTGCAGAATAGAGAAATCCTACGCCCAGAAGATATGCAGAAGCACCGATGGTACCCGTAAGCAGATACCTGAAAGCAGCTATAGGTCCCTTTTCCTCACCGATAGCTATGAGCCCGTAGCCTGACAAAGCCACGATTTCCATGAAAACATACAGATTGAAAGCATCTCCCGTTGATGACATGCCCAGAAGTCCTATTACCAGAAAGCACAGGATGGAATAATAACCGGCGCTTCTGAAAGGTGCGGACTTGTCAGCCTCCTCGAAAGGACTGCTGAAAAGAGACGTCATAAAACCGATAAAGCTTACCAGCACTATAATTATGCCGTTGACTCCGTCTATTACAAATTCTATGCCGTAAGGCGGCTGCCATCCTCCCAGCCAGTAGTGAAAGGCCTCACCGGCCCTGATTACCGATGCCAGCTGAATTATGCTCATGCAAAAAGCTGCAAACAGAGCACCGATGACGGTTCTCTTGCCCGCAGACGGGCTGAAATGACTTATCACCGGGCACAGTACTGCCCCACAGAGGGGAACGATGACTATAAGCACAGGTATGTGGTTAATCATATGAGAGATCATTTCTTCCACCCCTCTCCTGTGATTTCATCTTCCTCGATTGTCCCGTAGATTTCCTTTATCTTCATCAGCAGAGCCAGCGCCACTCCTGTAGTTCCCAGACTGACTACGATAGCGGTCAGCATGAGTGCATGAGGGAGAGGATTAATATAAGCGTCTGCTCCGAGAAGGTTCTCTACAACAACAGGAAGGGTGCCGTGCTCCTTCTGACCCAATGCCAGGAAAAAGAATATGATGGACACCTGCAAAATGTTCATGCACATTATTTTTTTCATGTAGTTTCCGCAGGTAATCATTCCTAATATCCCCAGCCCCATGAGGACAAAGGTCATCATATATATACCTTTTTCTGCTAAAAATGTTTCTATAATATCAATCATCAAACTCGGTCCTTTCAAGCACGACTTCCAGAATATTTATTATGGTGGCCATAACGCATACGACCACTCCGATTTCAATCATCAGTATGCCGGTGCTGTGAAGCTCCGCTGCATGTTCAGCACCGAAAGGCAGCTTCTCATACTGAAGGAAATTGCCTCCATTGAACATAGGCAGAAGCCCCGTCAGTATGTATATAAAAACTCCTACACCGGCTGTCATTGCCGCAGCCTCTTCAGTTATATTACCCAGGCTGTTATTAAAGCTCGGTATGATTCTGTCTATCATGTATGCAATAGCCAGCAGAGCTCCAGCCTGGAAGCCTCCGCCCAGGCTGGTTTCGCCGTGGGCAAGTACGTAAAATGCATATATTACGATTATAGGCACCACCACGCGAAAAGCTGTATCAAGAACGGTGCCGCTGAAACTTACCTTGTATGCCTCCTGTCTTTCTCTTTGAGACTTCTCAACCTTAGCTGTGGATGACATAATCATAAGAGCCGTTATTCCGGCAAGAAACATTACACACGTTTCAAAAAGAGTATCAAAACCTCTGTAATCTGCAAGAACTGCCGTTACCATGTTCTGCGCCCCGGTATCCTCCAGGGAATTTTCTATATAATAAGTGGAAAGGTAGCTGTTTACCGGTGATTCCGAATCACCCACTGCCGGCATAATATCCGGAGCCCATATGACAGCCGCCACAGCTGCCAGAATTATAACAGCTACTCCGATAATTTTTTTTCTGGTCATTTATTTACACCGCCTGCTGATGGATTTAATAGCAATAATAAAGTATACTGTGGAAATCACACCTATTACCGCTTCTGTAAACGCCACATCTGCTGCCCCTGCCAGTATGTAAAGAAGCATTGCCGAAAAACTGAATGTGCAGTATATGATAGTAAGCGCCAGCAGGTCCTTTCCAAAAATAATCACTATGGCGATGAGTATCAGCAGAAGCAGAAACGCTCCCTCAAGCATAATCACAGACATGAGCTGTCACTTCCTTCCTCATTTTTTACTTTCTCGATTTTTTCTTCCCGTTTAAGTCCTTCTCTGAAAGCAACCCTGTCAACTATGTGGGTTCCAATAGGTCCTGCAAGCATGGATAAAAATAAAACCATCAAAATTTTTAATCCTGTAATATCAGGCCCCTGATAAATAAACAGTCCGAAGCAGCAGAAGCCTATTCCCAGAGACTGCCCCAGGCCTATAGCGTGGAGACGGCTGAAAAAGTCCGGAAACCTTATCACACCTGCCACCGATACGGCCATGAAAAACAGTCCTACAGCCAGGAATATCACGGTCAGAACACACCTAACGTCTGTCATCATCCTGATCTCCTCCCCCACTCATAAATTTGGCCACTATGACAGAGCTCACAAAACCAAGCACTGCAAAGGATAATGCTATATCCACATACATGTCACGTCTTCCGTCAACAAAACCGATAAGCATTAGAAAAATAGTGACATTGGTGCTTATTGCCAGAACAGCGGCAAAATGATTGTAGAAGCCTCTTTTCCTGATCAGCATAATCAGAAGAGGTATAGAAAGCAATATCGACGCCAGAAGGCACAGTCCGAAAAACAATTTCATTTCCCATTACCTCCTTACCATTCCGTATCCGGCGGAATATGATCAGTTTCCAGTTCCGGCAAAGCTCTGTATTCGCAGGTCTCTCCGTAAAGTTTTCCGATTTTTTTCTGCATTTTTCCGCAAAGCAGGCTCTCCGCACAGCTGACGTTGAGAGCGTAAATCTCATAGACGCCCATATCGTTGATATCCAGGGTGATAGTTCCCGGTGTCAGGGTTATGGAAGTGGCAAGCAAAGCAGCTGCAGTAGGATTTTCATAATCCATTCTGAAATAAACGATTCTCGGTTCCAGAGCAGATTTTTTTAAAATGATTTTGGTCACTTCAATTCCGGAAAAAAAGATTTCCTTCAGCAACCAGACGAAATATCCGAGCATCTTAAAAATGTTTACTCGCAAAAGAAAAAACTCTCTGCCGTTTTTTTCGTTCCTTACGGTGAGAAACGGCGCACAGACATATGAGGTCAGCAAAGAAAACCCTGCCCCCATAATGAGGAATCTGACCTCAGTCCTGCCCGAAAGCATGAACCAGAGAACAAACAGGAATATGCTCAATTCAACAAAATAGGTCAATGGAGACCCATTGACCCTAATATTACCCAATTTAAATTTCATAGAATCCTCCGTTACAGGTAAATTATACTATTAAACGCATATTCATGTCAAGAAATTTTAACGGTTTCTTAACCTTAATATCTCTCCCTTTTGCCTTTGTTAACTTACAGAACATCGTCGGATCCAGCACAAAAACACTTGTTTACTTTTTGTTCGTTTTGTGCTAGAATACAGGTATCAAAAAGAAACTTCTGTTTATCAGTTTATGTGATAACTATTCAGGAAAGGTGCGGAAACATGTTAAAGGAAAGAGAACAGCGCATATTGGATTATATGAAAGAAGAGATCAGAACCAAGGGCTACCCTCCTACAGTAAGGGAGATAGGTGCCGCTCTGGGTATCAAATCCACTTCCACTACTCATAAGGACATCGAGAGTCTGGTGAGACAGGGATATCTGGTAAAGGACCCGTCCAAGCCTCGTGCACTCATGGTTGTAGATCCCGCAGAGAAAAGCGGACATGTCAATGCTGCTTCCGGTTCCAATACAACAGGAGGCAATGTAATTGCCTTCCCGGAAAGTGAAATAGCAGAAGTTCCTATTATAGGCAGAGTTGCCGCCGGAACTCCTATCCTCGCTGAAGAGAACATTGAAGGCTCTTTCCCGGTTCCTGCCAGATTCGCAGGAAACGGCTCCAGTTTCATGCTCCGCGTCCGTGGTGAAAGCATGATTGAAGCCGGTATCATGGACGGTGATCTTATTCTGGTTCAGCAGACGAGAGAGGCTAATAACGGAGAAATAGTAGTTGCAATGATAGACGGATTTGAAAGCGAGGCTACTGTCAAGACCTTCTACAAGGAAAACGGTCACATACGCCTCCAGCCCGAAAACAGCTCCATGAGCCCTATCATCGTGAAGGATGCCACAATCCTCGGCAGAGTCAAAGGTGTTTTCAGGTATTTTTCATAGTCATCAGCATGCCGGTGTAAGACATAATATAGTGCAAAACCAGTAACTCACAGCAGATGCTGTTCATCAAAAAGCGGGTGCATGTGCACCCGCTTTTTTACTCTTTTCTTTTAAAGAACATCCTGAATCATTTCTATAAGACTCTGGATATACACATCGTAATCCTCCAGTGCCTTGCGCCAGTTTTCCAGACATGCCCGTCCTTTCTCTGTTACGGAAAAAACGCGTTTAGGCTTGCCTGCCTCTGCAGTATCTCCCTGCTCTTCTTCAGAAGTCAGCAGTCCGGAATCCTCCATTCTCTTAAGGTACCTGTACAGCCCCGTGGCATCAGGCGCCTTGTCTCTGAACCGTGGAATCCTGCTTACCTCCTTGAGTATTGCAAATCCATGCATCTTCCCGTTTTTAACGATTAAACAGAGAATCAGAGGCTGCAGAAGCTTATCCAGATTTTTGCCCTTGCATGGGCAGTCCATTTCAATATACATCAGATGTAGAATTTTCCTCCCATAATATCTTTTGAACAGGATGTTATTTCGCTCAGCATTCTGATTCCCACAGATGAAATCACCACAAGCTCAGTCAGTTCCTGCTGTTTCCATGGAGTAATCACCAGATTGTTTACAACTCCGCTGACCTCAACCACGCCCTCGTCAGTGTTTACAAATCCCTTGATTCGATAGCTGTCAGGAGCGATAGCATTTATGAACTCTACAAGCTCGGCTTTGCTTACAGGCACGTCAGCCCTTACAACAGCTGTAAAAGGCCGGCTTTCATATGTATTGGTGGTATCTTCGCTGCAGGCCACAATCGAAGCAAAGTTTTCCACAATCTCTCTGATGTTCACATTGCAGTGTGATGCTGCATATATTCTCGCATACTGATTGATTTCCTCAACCTTGTCTGTTATTTCTTTAAGCCTGTTATCATTGATGAGGTCAAGCTTGTTTATTATTACAGCATTGGCATGCTTTATCTGTCTGGATAACGCAGGCAGCATGTCCACAAGGTCTAAAAAATTAACCCCGTCTGTCACACAGACACTGCCTTTGATTATCAGATTGCCTCCGGTTTCCCTTCGGATACCCTCTACAATTTCGCCCATATTTGACGGGTCAGCAAGTCCCGATGCCTCGATAAACAGATATTCAATGTCTGTCCTTGACATGGCTATGAGTCCGTCCACGAACTTGTCCTTGATGCATGCACAGAAAATAGAACCGTTTGATAACTCTGCCATCTCTATGCCGTCACGGCTTATCAGCTTGGCATCTATGTTTATCTCTCCGAATTCATTGATTATAACACCGATTTTTCTGTCACTGTAGGCATCCAGCAGACGCTGCATCAATGTGGTTTTACCTGCCCCCAGAAATCCGCTGAGAAGTACAATCTGAATCATGATGCTCTTCCTTTCGCAAACAATCTCTACTTCTTTGCCTTTGCTTCTTTTACAGCAGCAATCAGCTCATCCTTTGAAGGGATAATGGAGATGTACTTCTGTTCTCCGTCGATACACATTGTAGGCAGATTTGCGATTCCCATCTTTCTGGTTCTTGCGATATCATCCTTGATGAAGTATTTGTATACTCTGTATTCTGCAATATCCTTAAGCTCATCCCAGTTGTCCTCTACTGATGCAAGCATGTAAGTGCAGGCTGCACACTGTTCAGGGTCAAGAAGGAACAGTTCGATGAGTACCTTATCCATCTTGTCATATTCAGGAATTTCGATATTGGAATCATCGATAACAGTTTCGTAGTTCTTGATAAGTTCTCTTGTTCTGTCAGGATTCTTTACTGCCTGTGCACATGCGATTGTGTTTTCAACAGGAGTGTCATAAGGCATATCGCATCCAGGGCTTACGATCAGGTTGAAATGATCTAAAGAATCGATCAGGTCTATAACGCCCTTCATGTTGTCTTCCTGGTTGCCGTGAAGCATGGTTGTAGTAAGAGGAATGTTTCCTCCGATTGTGATATTGTACTTGTCGGTGATTTCCTTAGCCTTAGGAAGGTTTACGTTCTCATCTACAGATACTCCGTCAGGACCCATCTTACACATTTCTTCTATCTGCTTTGAAGCATTGCCGCATACGAAGAAGCAGGATAATGCTCCTCTTGATCTTACATAATCGAATACAGCCTTGAAGCCGTCAGCCAGCATCTTCTCGATGTGCTTAGGTGATACCTGAGATACCAGAGGGTCAACTACTGCGATGACATCCATACCTGCATCCAGATACATCTTTGCCATTGCCACAGCAACCTGTGAGCAGTATCCAACCAGTTCCTTAACATAATTAGGATCTGAAACCATATCCATAAAGATGTTGGTTCCTCTAAGGTGTGAAGCCAGAGTGAACGGTCCGCAGATTAATCCGTACAGAGCAGTCTTGTCACCGATTTCTGCTTTTACTCTTCTCATTGCTGAAAGAATCATAGGAAGTCTGCCGGATTCCTCTGTAGGAATCTTGCATGTGCAAGGTATATACTTTTCATCAGCAAGCGGATGGCTCTTTACTGATGGCGGATTATTTTCGGCCCACATAAGATCGCATCCGAGGATTTCTGCTTCAACCTGAAGGTCGAAGATGATAGGCATGCCGTCAGGAACATACAGTCTGTCTGCCTCAAGGAGACATTCAACTAATTTATCCTCATCTCTGAGAACCTGCTCTGCAGTATATCCTTTAAGCTTTCCTACATGTACGCCTGCAAATGGCACCCATGGAATTTCGTTTGTTTTTTCGTGTCTAAGTGTCTGAAGTATAAGTTCTTTTCCCATAATCATCCTCCGTTACTTGGTTCTGTTTTGTAATATACTTAGATTATATCTTAAACGACTTCTATTACTTTAGGTAAAATTACAGTTGTTTTGGTAAAAAAATTGCAACTATTGCATTTCTCTTTCTAATAATTCTGCCATTTCACCGCTTTTCTAGCAAAATATGTACATAGTGCAGATAAAAATGTTACCACCATACCCACTACTATGATACCTGCCACCACCTTCGTATAGTTGCCGTAGGTGTTATAATTTACAATATAATATCCCATTCCCACGGTGGATCCCATCATTTCCGCAAAGGTCAGCATCATGACGGCGTTAGTCATGGTTACCTTCAGCCCTCTGATTATACCGGGCCATGAATATGGCAGCAGCACCTGAAATATCATTTCCGCGCCCGACAGCTTGAGTATCCTTGCAGAATCGATGATATTTCTGTCCATGGACTCCACTGACAGAATGGTCTTTAAAAAGGTGGGCCAGAATATGCCAAGAAGTATCACAACCACAGATGCACTTCTGAAGGTGGGCATTACAGCAATGACATACGGGGCGAATACGATAGAAGGTATTGGTGCCAGCATATTGGCAATGGGAGAGAATACCTCCTTAAGTCTCTGAAACCATCCGCATACCAGTCCAAGCAATGTTCCCAGTGAAAGGCCGGAAAACACACCGATAAAAAGCAGCTCAAGGGATGCGATAATACCTCTCGCTATTTCTGCGTAATCGTTTCTGTACACATCGAAGATGTTCTCCAGTGCCGGTACAAGTACAGGATGGCACAGATCCAGTTTTGTCACCATTATCTCCCATACCAGAAGCAGAATCCACAATATAGAAGCAATATCCGACGCAGATTCTTTCTTTTCAGGAAATCTCACAAGCCGGTAAATATAATACATTTCCATCAGCGCTATCCCCACAAGAAAGCTGACCGGAGATGCCGTCTGCTTCTGTCCGGGAAGAAGAACTGTAACGACAAGTGCCGTCAGGAGAATATGGCTGCATACAGCTCCATAGTTCCTTTTTTTATTCATCGGTACCATCCCGCCAGTTCCTCCTTCATCTTCAGACACTCTTCTTTACCCTGTTTCTCTATGCAGCAGCAGTTGATTGACCTGTCAATCCTTTTTTCTCTGCTTATTACTCCATTCTGCAGGAATACAATTCTGCTTCCCAGTATCATGGCTTCTTCCAGGTCATGAGTGACAAAAATTACCGTCTTAGGCTCATCAGATGTTCCGCTGCTGTACCAGAGCTCCTGAAGAAGTTCCTGCAGTTCTTTTCTTATTTTTGTATCCAGCGCTCCGAAAGGCTCGTCCAGAAGCATATATGGTGAATCCATGGCAAGTGCTCTGGCAATAGCTGCTCTTTGTCTCATTCCTCCTGAAAGCTGGTAAGGATATTTCCCCGCATCTGCCTCAAGACCTACTTTTTTCAAAAATATGTCCGCACGTTCCCCTGCTTCGGCCGCAGTGAATTTTCCTGTCTTGCGTACTGCAAAGACAACGTTCTTTTTCACATTCATCCACGGAAACAGAGAATATTGCTGGAAAACCATTGTCCTGTCTGAGGAGGGTCCTGTAACAGGTTTCCCGTCTGTCAGAATGGTTCCCTCCTGTGGGGCATCCAGACCTGCCAGAAGGCGCAGCAGGGTCGATTTACCGCATCCTGAATGTCCTATAATGCACAGAAACTCTCCATCATCAATATTCAGTCTTAACCCGTCAAGTACCTTTCTCTCCGTACCCGGATATGCGAAAGAAACATCTGTCATCTCTATCATTTATTGTTTACCTCGAACTGCTCCATCAGGCCTTTGTAAAGGCTGTCATTATAACCCTCATCCATAAGTTCCTGCAGGGCCTCTTCATATATGGATATGTCTATATAGTCGTTGATATCATATTCTGTGTCCGCACTTATGTCTCCGTTTGCCTTCATAATGTCATAGAATTCCGATACCTTTTTCTTATTAGGGTCAAGTGATACGATCATGGCATTATCGTAATCCTCTGTTCCGTACATTATGGCTTCAACATATGCTTCATCCTGTCCGCTGTATGCAGTAAGAGTGGCGATGGTGGTATCTCTGTCATTGACATATGTATCATAGGCTCTCAGGGCAGCCTTCATATACCTTACAAGCGCATCTCTCTTTTCTGTAACTGCCGTCCTGGAAGCGGTCTGCCTGCAGCATGGGAAATCAGCTCTGAAATCGCTGACATGAAAAGCCACTGAGGCCCCGCCTTGCTCTGCCACATATCCGTATCCGCTGTTGACTATACCAATATCAGTTTCACCCTTGTTTACCGCCTCAACTATTGACTGCTGTGAATCCATGTAAATAAACTCAGCGTCCACACCTGCTTCTCTCAGCAGATCCTTAAGTACCATATGGCCTGTTTCCATTCGGAAGCATGCGATCTTCTTACCTTTGAACTGTGAAAGCTCGGTATATTTTTCGTTTTTTGATGTTATTCCTTCACTGCCCTCGGAAATTGTTCCTCCGAAAATTACCACATCAGTTCCCTGGGAAATGAAACTGCAGCTTGGAATGATTCCGTAAGGCAGAATATCCAGCTTATCCATGCTTACAGCCGTAAGACCGTCGGGAAGTGAATTTACCTTTTCAAACTGTACATCCAGATTCTCATCTTCAAAATATCCAAGCTCCTTTGCCATGATGACACATGCCGACTTGATATCCTTTCCCAGCATTGCCACCTTCAGAGTTGCTCTGTCCCCTTCTGATTCCGTTTCTTTATCCCCACCGCAGCCGATGAAACTCAGGCATACGGACACAATCAGCATCAAGCACATACATTTTGCAAATATCTTCTTTTTCATGTTCATGTTTTCCCTCCCTCATACTAGACTTTGTCTACTATTCCGCATGATACTATCAAGAGGGCTTTTTTTCAACAGGTTTCAGATAAGTCCAAAATAAAATACAAATATTCAAAAAAAAATTACCACGAAAAAAATCCATGGTAACCTATATAATAAATCACATATTTTTGATTATATCACAGTGTTTTTTTAAAATCATCAAATATTTTACAAGAATAATGGTAAAATATTTTGTTTTCTCCACCTTTCAGGGCGTTCACAAACCGCTTTAAACCGTTAAACATCAACCTTTCCCGGGTCTTTTTTTCTACAATGTTCAAATTTTAGTACAAAAGTTACTGAACACACACCTAAATTACAAATGAGTTCTTATGTTATAATTTTATCATACTAAAATATTCATTTTTTGAAAGGGAACCGTACGGTGACAAGTTATGGGTAAATTTAAATTTGATGAAACGTCACAACTTAAAATTCTTACAGAACAGCAAGTGAAAGAGGTGCACGAAAAGGCATTATACGTTTTAGAAAATCTGGGTATCGTATTTGCCTACGAAAAAGCTCTTGACGTCCTGGAAAAAGCGGGATGTGAAGTGGACAGAGCAACGCAGAAGGTTAAATTCCCTAGAAGTGTTGTGGAAAAATGCATAGAAAGTGCCCCTGCAGCTTTTGATTTATATGACAGAGAAGGTAATTTTTACTGCACCTTCGGTGACGGAAAGACCAGATTCAACCCGGGCAGCAGCGCCGGCAACATACTTGAAAGTGACGGCATCACAGCCAGACCATCAGGTGTTAAAGATCTGAAA
Source organism: Anaerovoracaceae bacterium (assembly GCA_051883095.1). GTDB lineage: Bacteria > Bacillota > Clostridia > Peptostreptococcales > Anaerovoracaceae > SUG1106. The sequence continues at coordinate 76,545 of JBJETB010000092.1, read as the reverse complement.
CTACTTACCAAGGTTGCTCAGAGTCTGCCTGACATAGATTTCGTTTCTTCTTCTATCGTCTGCGAAGAAGCCCCTGGAGAACTGGGAAGCCAGTATTTATATTACACAGAAATGCAGAACTCCGTTAAGCCGATTATCGGAGGTTCCACAGATGCTGAGGGTGTTCCGAGAACTTTTGAGCTGCTCAAAGCAGTAAGAGGCAGCGAGGAAAGCGTAAGAACCAAGCCTTATACCATATTCGACATATGCGTAACCTCCCCTCTCAAGTGGTCCCATATCGGCGCAAGGAATATTATCGACTGCGCAGAAATGGATATTCCTATCGAGCTTATTTCAGCACAGATTGCGGGAGCTACGGGACCTGTCAGCCTGGCAGGATGTATCCTCAATCATACTGTAGAAATCCTTGCCGGTCTTGTACTTGCACAGTCTGTTAAGCCGGGACATCCTGTAGTGTACGGAGGTGCACCTTGTATCTTTAACATGAAGACAATGTACACACCTATGGAGGCCATGGAATGCAGCATGATTACAGCAGGCTATGCACAGATGGGCAAGTTCTACGGACTTCCTGTTCATACCTATGCCGCTATGTCAGACGCAAAGGTAATCGACTATCAGGCAGGTTCCGAAAGTGCAAGGTCAGGTCTCATGGCTATGCTTGCAGGAATTGACAATGTGTCCGGACCGGGCGGACTGAATGTTATCGCCGAAATGAGCATTGAAAAGCTGGTTATCGACAACGACTATATCGGAACTCTCAAGAGACTTGAGCAGGGCATCCGTTTCGACGATGAGGCACTTGCTGCTGACCTTATCATGGAGGTGGGCTCCGGCGGAAACTTTATGACAAAGAAGCACACACTTAAAAATTACAAGAAAGAACACAACTACAGCAACATTACAATGAACTATACCGAAAGAGCCGCCTGGATCAAAGAGGGACAGAAGAGCATTGAGGACAAGGCAAGAGAATACGTTGATGAGATTGCCGGTCAGACCATATGCCCTATGTCTGATGAGCAGAAGAAGAGACTTGATGAAGCTTTCATCAGGGTATGCCTCGATGCAGGTTTAAGCAAGGAAACTGCTGAGGATCTTATGGACAGGTACGAAAAAGCATAGTCGCAAATCTGATAATATGTCCCTTTGTCTGGATAGGGCTCAGAGAGAGTGGCTTATTATAAAAGGATGAGTTTCCATCCTTACAAATCACATTATTGTTTTTAAGATTTGAAAGAAAGGAAAAGTGCAAGTAAAAGCCCCTATCTTTTGTTTGTACAAGGAATTATTATGGGTAAAAAAGTTCCTATGTGGCAGATTCTGATCTGCATCATTTTCACCCTGGGCATCATTTTCTACTCCATATTCTACTCCTACGGAGAAGCCCACATGCCTCTCCTGTTTGCATGCGCGCTTGTATGCGTAGTCGGCAAAATAAACGGCTGGAAATGGAGCGTTATGGAAAAAGGCATGGTCAATGGTATAAGCCGTTCCATGCAGGCCAACCTGATACTTCTTACTGTAGGTATCCTGGTATCAACCTGGAAAGCTGCCGGAATCATTCCATCAATGATTTATTATGGACTTAACATCATCAACCCGTCCATATTCGTAGTTACCGCATGTCTGCTGTGCTCCTTTATCTCACTGGTTATCGGTTCTTCCTACACTACTGCCGGTACCATAGGAGTAGCTATGATCGGTATTTCCATCGGTCTGGGCATCAACCCTGCCATCACCGCAGGTGCTGTCGTATCCGGAGCATATTTCGGCGACAAGATGTCCCCTATGTCTGATACAACCAATATGGCTCCTGCTGTATCCGGTTCAAACGTGTTCGAACATATCAGACACATGGTCTACACAGTAACACCATCCTATATCATCGCACTGATTGTTTTCTTCATCTTGGGAAGAGGTGAAAGCGGTGCAGACGTACAGATGGAAATGAAGGACGTCCTTCAGAGTGCAATCCAGGCTGAATTCACAACAATAAGCCCATGGCTCATGCTCCCTGTTATCTTCCTCCTTGTTGCAGTCATCCTCAAGATTCCTGCACTGCCGTCAATGTTCATCGGAGTTCTGATGGGACTTTTCTGCATGGGAGTTGTACAGGGTATTCCTGTTGGCGACTGGTTCAATATCATGCATTACGGATATGAATCAACAAGTGCAGGCGTTGAACTTACAAACGGATACACTGTAGCCGATGTTGTCGGCGGCGGCGGTTTCGACTATATGCTCTGGACTGTGTCTGTAGTTCTCTGCTCCATGTCCTTTGCAGGTGTTCTGGAATCCACTGGAATGCTCGGACAGATTGTTGAGAAAATCCTCAAAGTTGCCAAGACAAACGGACTGCTGTGCCTGGCTACTATCTGCTCTTGCATATTCATCAATTTACTTTGCGCAGACCAGTACCTGGCAATCATCCTTCCTGGCAGAATGTTCAAAAACGCATTCGAAGACAGAAAGCTCAAAGCAAAGAACCTGTCAAGATGTCTGGAAGACTCTGCAACACTTACATCACCGCTTATTCCTTGGAACGTATGCGGCGCCACAATGACAGGCTTCCTTGGTGTAAACACAGCTCAATACGCTCCGTATGCTGTGCTGAACTACATTAACCCAATTGTTTCGATAATATATGGCTTCACAGGATTCACCATCGAAAAGATGACCGATGAAGAGTATGAAAAGGTTATGGAAGAACGTAAGCTTGAACAGGAAGCTATGATGCGTGAAATGAGCGCATAATAACAAAGCAATAAACCCCAATAAGCCCTAAATAAAACGAGAGAGACTGTGGATTCCACAGTCTCTCTTATTATCATTTTTTATGTATTAAATCGCTTCCGTAGTGGGAGTCAAAAAATGTCTTGGAATACTTCTCCAGCTTCCAGTCAGGCACCTTGCACTTTTCGCATGGCTTCACCGCCCACTTGTTTCTCAGCCATCTGGCTGCCCTTGAGGTACGGGAATTATATACCTGAAAGGTCTGTCCGCAATGAGTTGTTATAATGGCACAGTCACCGTGTTTCTCTATTGTACGGATTCCGTGCAGCACGCCTTCTCTTGACGGCCACAGCTTCATCTTATCCAGCAGCACAAACAGCTCTACATTTTTTCTGTAATATCTCTTTTTACTATCAGACATTTCTCTGCCTTTCTTTAAAATGGCGAGGTGCCCGGGAGTTTCACCCGGCTGCATAGATTTAGAGTCTATGCGATCAATCCGATCCGCACCCCATGTTATTCGAGCGACGCTTTACGTGAGAACCGCCATTCCCAGCATGATTGCCGTGCCGATTTCTAGATTATCATAAATTGCGCGCTCTGAAAAGACCTTTTTTGAAATTTCATCTAAAGAACACGGCACACCCGGGCTTGCATAAAGGACATCCCTGGCCAGATCCTCCTGAGAGAGCCAGCCGCCCTCATTGGTAAAATCCAATATAAAGCTGTAATTTTTTATTTCATCTTTTTTATCCAGAATATTTAATCCGGTTCCTGCAAGGACATCCTTGTTCTTATCATATATGGAAAACTTCACATTCATTCCGGACAGCAGCTTCGTGGCTTCTTTGCCCAGAATTCCGTATCCCAGAAGGAGAATCTCCTCATTCTTCATATTTCTGCCGTGTTTTTTCATTAACTTATCCAGTACGGCGATATATCCCATCACTGTACACAGGTTATTGTCCGCAGCCTTACGGCTGCCTATGTTCAGTGCCAGATATCTGACATCGTCGGCAAAGAAAAGAACATTACAGCCTTTTACCTGAGCTTCATAAATACCGTTTACATCGGTTTCCTCAGTCACTATGGCACGAAATCCCATGGATCTGACAATAGCTGCTATAGCATCACAGAAATCACCGATTATGCCCTCTCCCTGAGTGATCGGAACTACTCCCACAAGTGTGTTTTCGATGGCCTTTTCCATACTTTCATCATCTGCGCCAAAAACATCAGCTGTCAGACCTCTCAGGTCAACACCGATTTTTCTTCTCAGCACGTTATTGTATTCCGTCATTCCATCCAGCATGGGGCTTACCCAGCTGCTTATCAGTCTTGTCATATATTCATCCTCGTGTTTAATTATTTAAAGATTCAGCGGCTGTCCGTCGATAAAGGAAATGCTCCTGCCGAAATGCTTGATGGTGTTGCTTTTGTTCATCACCATGGCCAGGCGCTCTATTCCGAAACCGATTCCAACCCATGTATCAAACACTCCCCACTGGGCATCAAGAAAATGAGGTCCGTAGCTGCCTGAGGCAACCTCCACTCCGTCAACTTCGATATCCATGGTACTTCCGTAAACGACCGACTCCTCTACTACCAGTTCATAATTATCTATGCCCAGCGCCTTCATTGCAGAATGAGCCATTTCTTTCAAAGCGTCAATCTGTTCTCCATCCTTTACAACACCCAGCTGCACACAGTTGAGCATGGTAAACTCGTTCATGTGCTTTGCTCCCTGGGATTCCTTGCGGAAGCATGAACCGATTTCATAAATCTTGACCGGCTTGTTTGTAACCCTTTTCAGTTCTCTCATCACCACGTAAAGATTAGGTGCCAGCATAGGTCTGAGACACTTCTTTCCGTCAAGCCAGAATACCTGCTCTGAAAGATGATGAAACTCATCGATGGTCATCTTTTCAAGCATCTGCTTAGAGATAATGGTCGGTGTGGTCACCTTGGTATATCCATCACCTAAAAGCCACTCCTGAAGCTTTCCCGCCACCACATCTGCGGCAGGCACATGTCTGTTGTCCAGCAGATCCTTAAGTTTTTCTCTGCTTTCCCTTGCCAGGGCTCTTTCCAGCTCTTTGAAGACTGTATTACGCTCCTCTGCCGTCTCGAAACTCTTATCTAAAGTTTCCTGATCCGCATTAAGTTCTGTCAATCTTTCTCTTTGAGTTACTGTAAATAATTCCATCAAGATTCACTCCTCTTTGTTCTGCATTCATTTTCGAATTGTTTCAGTGCGTCCTTTACTTTCATCCGCTTTTCCTGCAGTTCTTCGCAGCTGTCTGCCCAGTTTATAAAAACTCCTCTGAAATCATTTCTGGATGGGTCAAAATCAGAAATCACCTTCTGTGACGAGAATAACCCGTCGCTGACTTTAAGAGGTCCGGCCTTTGTAAGTGCATGTTCGCCTTCCCTCAGCAGACGGTCTCCTTCTATCTCATAGTGTTCGTAAGCACAAAAATGCTTTTCGTCTTTTTTTTCTTTTTTAAATTCGCCGTAAACGGTTACATCCGCCAGTTCCTCCAGCAGATTGTCCCCAGAAGAATAATACACTGCAATAGGTGTCTGACTCGGAATTCTGGCATCAATCTCAAGCACTTTCAGATTTTCTCCATCATCTATAACTTCAACATCCATCAGGCCTTTGAGTTTAAGGACAGATGCAATCTTTTCTCCAATCTGTCTGAAGTTTCTTATTTTTTCCTCACCTATCTCGCAAGGTGCTGTAACCATGCAGCAGTCATACTTGTCATCCATATGAATTTGGGTGACAGTATATGTTCTGTACTCTCTGCCGTTTCCTATTACCTCGATGGAATAGGACGGTCCCTGTACATACTCCTGAATGACCCAGCTTCCCGGATTGCCGCAGGACGCAAGAAATGCTTCCGCCTCCTCCCGCGTCTTCAGGAGTGTTACACCCTGAGAACCGCTTTCGCCGGAAGGTTTGGCAATGTACGGCGGTTTTCCCTCCGGATAATATATAGGTGCAGGAATATTATTATCTTTGAACAATCTATCCGATATGAGCTTTGAACTTGAAATCTGATATGCATCAAAATCAAATGCCACCTTGAGATTTTCCCTCCCGGCGATTTTATTCAATGCATTTAATACCTCTATGTTTTCATTTGCAGGAAGCACAAAGTCTGCCCTTTTTAATGCTTCTATAACATGAGGTTCTTCCTTTACAATATCTCCGCATACAAACTCGTCGCAAAACCCTGACGCCTGAACTTCAGGATCGACATCTATCAGTATGCTTTCATAACCTGCAAGGGATGCCAGATATACGGCTTCCGTACCCTGCAGCTTTCCACCTACGATTGCAATCTTCATTTTCTCACCAGATATTCCTTATATTCGTCTTTGGTAGCGATACGAAGTCCCATTTTGTTTAAGATTGCCGAAGCTTCTTCAACAGTTCTTCCCCCTTCATCTACATCCAGAACATTATGAGCAACTCCCATGAACCCAGACTTTGGAGGTATAATTGAAGTGATCAGATTTGCACCTGCATCTATCCTGTCCTCAAGTCCCTGGATACCGTCTACATCCAGCGAAGCGGGTATCAGTGCCTTTGGATAAAGCAGACGCATGAGTGCAATAATCTTGAGTTCTGTCATCCTGTCAGGCGGAGCCACGTTTTCCATGGGACTTCCCTGCTGCGGCACAAAGCTCATGACTCTGACCTGCTCTGCTCCGATTTCACCCATCATGCGCAGAGATTCTGCAATGTCCTCCGGGCTTTCACCTACTCCGGTCAGAATGCCTTCCTCTATTCTCATGCCTTTTTTCTTAGCATAAAGCTTGGCATTCATCCTTGTGTCGTAATCCTGTCCTGCTCTCAGGTTCTTGTAAAGCTGGCGATTATGAGTTTCCTGATATAAAGCATACCAGTCTGCTCCCGCCTCAGCCAGCTTATCTACGATTTCGTCGGGCACCACTCCGGGAGAAATCATGACAGGTGTATCGTACTCGTTCTTGATTATCCTTATCACTTCTGCTGCCAGTTCAAATCCCTCTTTGTGGTATTGAGGATCTTCACCCATGGTAAGGTCGATAAGATTGACGCCGGAATCAATCAGTGCCTTTGATGTTGCAAGGATTTCTTCTTTTGTCTTTCTATATCGCTCAATCTTGTTTTCTCTTCTGTAGTAGCAGAAATTGCAGTTGTTTCTGCAGTAGGTGGTAAAGAACACGAAGCCATAGGCAAAAATCTTATTGCCCTGGATCTCATGTCTTATTTTTCTAGCCTCAGAGAATAAATGAGAAATTTCTTCTCCGTCTTCACTTTTCAATAATCGGATTATTTCCTGATCTGTCATTAGAATCTCATTCCTTTCAAATACTCATCCTGGAAATTCTTTTTTTCTGCCAGTTCTATGTGCTCGACGGTCTTTGAGACCCTCTCTGCCTCTGCTTCTGCCTCTTCGGAAAGCAGTATCATTGACGCTCCTATTCCTGCGGAATTGCCTATAGCCTGAATCTTTTCCATATCTACCCTTGGAAGCAGTCCCATGTTCAGAGCGCTTTCACGTCTGATGTAGTTGCCGAAGGCACCTGCAATGCTTACCTTCTCTATTTCATCGATTCCAATTCCTATTTCTTCCATCATAATGGATATGCCTGCTGAGATTGCCGCTTTGGCAAGCTGAATCTCTCTGACATCCTTCTGAGTTATGTAGACGTTTTCTTCAGGATTTTTCCCCACATAGAGAAGAAAATCGTTTCCGCCGTCGCTTTCTGCAATATTATCCAGGACATGCTCGCTTATACCCTTGGAACGTGCTCTGTCCTTCTTTATAATTCTGCCGGACTTATCGGCAACTCCTGTTCTGATCAGTTCACCAACGGCATCTATTATTCCTGAACCGCAGATTCCTATAGGTGCCGAATCACCTATTGAGCTGATTTTTACACCGTCTTCTTCAAGGTCAACACGCTCTATGGCACCTGCTGCAGCTCTCATTCCGTATTTTACCGAATTGCCTTCAAATGCCGGTCCTGCGGCAGTGGAGCAGGCCAGGATTCTGCCTTTGCCGGACAGAACAATCTCTCCATTTGTACCTATGTCTATGAACAGATGTCCCTTATCCATATCCATCAGGTCGGTGGTGATAATGCCCGCGGTAATGTCTGAGCCCACATGTCCGGCTATATTAGGCGCTACAACTACACGTGCCGCCGGATCTCCTGCCAGACCTGCCTCATCTCCTGTCATAACAACCTTGCCGGTAAATGCAGGAGCAAACGGTGCTACAGCCAGTGATGCCGGAGCCACGTTGAGGAAGAGATGGCTCATGGTAGTGTTTCCTACTACAGCATATTTCTTTATCTGCATGATATCGGATCCTGTTTTGCTGCAGAACTCTTCCACCGTAGAGTTAATAGCATTAACGACCTTGTCATGAAGAATCTGACAGCCGTCCTCATTTTCCATGGTGAAAGAAATTCTGGATATTACATCTGCCCCGTATACACCCTGAGGGTTTGTCATGGCATCTATGTCCAGCATTCTGCCCGTTTCAAGATCCCAGAACATTACAACCAGTGTGGTGGTTCCAATATCCACTGCCACTCCGATGGTTCCGCTTTCTCCTTTATCTGCCTTAAACGAATCCGGCAGCTTCACCAGTTTCTTCTTTCTTGATGCAGTAGTTTCGGTTTCAGGTATTTCGACCACTGTATCTTCTTTTATATGTGTGAGGCAGGCCAGGACATATCCTTCTGATGCAATTTTGACTTTGCACTTGCCGCATGTGCCTTTTCCTCCGCAATTTCCATCTATATCCACACCTGCTTTAGCAGCAGCTTCGAGTATTGTTTTACCCGCTTCTATTTCAACTGTCTTGCCTTGAGGCAAAAAAGTAACTTTCATCATCAGCCCTCCATCTGTTCTGCTTTTTTGCAAAATTCGCAACCTTTGGAGTTTCCTCTGCACTTGATGCAGCTTTTCTCCGTTTTAAATCCCGGTTCGTTACATACAAAGAAAAAACCGGCGCAGCTTTTCTGCGGAATTATAAGACCGCTGTCTTTCACTTTTACGCCTATGTCATTCCCGTTTAAAGCACGCATAATCTTTTTTGAATCCGCAACCTCCATGCCGAAATATCCCGGCCCGAATTCTTCAGAAAGATAAGGTTCTTTAACTGCGGTCACATTTTTCTTCATATCCTCAACTATCTTCTCTCTTAGCAGTTCCATAGACGAATCCACGTAGCTTGTTCCCCATATATCGGCATAAAGAAAGTCCATTATGTTCTCTTCACTGGAAAACAGGCACTCTCCAACTGTCAGAATATAAAAATATATCCCCGATACGGACTTTGGGGATATTCTTGTCAAATAGGGAAAGGTGATTGATTCTTCGCCTATCTTTATTCTGTTATCTTCAAAAACATCCGCATCGAAAAAAGACACTATCGCCCTTATATCTATTCCTGCTATTCCGTCTTCTCTGACTTTCTTACCCATCTCAAACATTCTCTGATGTTTGGCTCTGTTCAGGTCGAAGCCGCATGACCTGATAAACCGCTCTTCGGCTTTATCATGGGCCTCCGACTCATCAAATCTTATCTGCCACTTTCTCATTATTCTTTTTTCTTTTCCTCTATGAGTGAAATCGCAACCTTGACTGCGTCTATTGCATCTTCGCTGTAACCGTCAGCGCCTATTTTTTTTGCCCAGCGAGGCGTACATGGAGCTCCCCCTACCATTGTTATAAAGGAGGCCTTCAAATCGCTCTCTGCCAGAAGTTTCTCAAGTTTCTTCTGTTCGGTCAAAGTGGACGTAAGCAGAGCGCTTGTCCCGATAATATCGGCATTATAACGCTTCGCCTCTTCAACGATTTTTTCCACAGGCACCTCACAGCCCAGATCTATCACTTCAAATCCGGCTGCTCTTAAGGTAGAAGCAACGATTCCCTTGCCTATGTCGTGTACATCTCCTGCAACTGTGGCCAGCACAACTGTACCCCTGTTTATAAAAGGAAAATCATCGTCGCTTTCCTTTCCTTCAGTTTCAAGTATTTCCAGTATCGATCCGGTTACATTCTTCATGACTTCGGCAGCATAAATAAGCTCAGGAAGCGATATAACCCCCTTATCGAAGTTATCTCCCAGTTCATCATTTCCTGCTCCGAATCCGTTTATCAGCAAATCTAAAAGATCTACTTCCTGTTCTTCAGCAATGCTAATTAACTCTAATGCCTTTTCCTCATCTGCGTCTACTATTGACTTTTTGGCCCTGTCGAAAATTTCTTGTTTTTCCAAGATATTTTACCTCCTCCGCGTGTCAGACATTAAACGTCAAAACATTCCTTTTTTCTCTGTTTACTATTGTAACATATTACACAGGAAATGTCTTTTCCATTTTTTAAAAAATTATTATTTAGGGGAAATGCATCAAACACATTTCCCCTTCACTCTCAGATCAGTTTCTAAGGTCTGAACAGTTTAACAACCCGCTCCTCGCTGATTATTTTATTCCTGCTCTTTCCTTGAATCTTTCTACAGAATTGATTTTGATTCCAAGAACTTCTGCGATTCTGAACTTAGCAGCCATTCCGTTGTTTTCTTCCTTGCAAGGTTCAACGTGGGTAAGGCCAAGTCCTAAATCAGTTCTCTTATCAGTCATGGTAACAATATCATGTAAATCTTCTACTGTTACTCCGAGCTTTTCAGCTACATATGCCTTTGCTTCGTCGATCTTCATCTTCTTTGCGAGCTGCATACGTAATACCAGATCTCCGGCAGTACGAACGCCGCCCATACCGGCGCAGATTGCATGTGTTGCTTCAGCTCCTGCAGGGTCACCTACGCCTACCTAGAACCCGTCGATCTTGCCTATTTCAACGAGCGCTTTATCTGCTCTTGAGGCAACATCGCTTGGCATATTCTCAACCATAGGTATTCCGCAAACACCCATGCCTACGTCTGCATGAACAGGGATTTCTGCTACATCTGTGCAGGCCTTGATGAATGTACATACTCTGGCAATATTCCATGGGAATGACTTGTTGCAGTTTGTGTTGACAACTGCACCGAAGATGCTTGCGCCTGCCTTTTCTGCCAGCTTAACCTGCTTGTGAGGATAAAGTCCTGCAAGACGAACGCCATCATATTTAAGTTTGCCATGCATACCAAGTACGAATTCACCGGCCATACCGATTTCAACGCCTAAATCAGGGAATTTCTTCTTGATTTCTTCGGTAGCCTTCAATGCTGCCAGGAAGTCAGCGTCTCCGGCAGCTCCGGAAGTATCAAGATTGATACCGTCTGCTCCGACATCATAAATCTGTTCTGCAACATATACGATATCCTTTACTGCATGTTCTACAGCTTCCTCCTGTGCTGCCAGGGATTCCTTAATCTTTCCTTCAGGAAGCAGAACCGCCCAGTTGTCAACAGGACCGTCAGGTTTGGTGTAGAAGCCTAAGTTAGGCATTGCTCCGTAGAACAGCGGCATTGTGCTTGTATTCAAAGCCTGCTTCAAGGCGCCTGCCTCTCTCTTGGCAACACCCTTTGCTGTCTTGTAGTTGTAGTCTGTGTTTCCTACGTCAACTGAGTCGCATCCAAGACATCTTTCATAGATAAGAACTTCGGTTTCCTTAGGTACAGGAATCTGGCTCTTAACGTTAATCTTGTATCCGCCTGAGTCGTTTGTAAGAACGATCTGCTTGCCCGGTTCAACTCCGACTACAGTTCCCGGCATTGTGATAATGTCGTAGAGCTTCTCGAAGTCTTCATCCGAAAGAGGATCAATTTTTCCTCTTAAAACGGCGTCATCCATTCCTTCTTTCATATCGGCTCTGATTTCTTCTTCTGTCATATAAACAGGGGAACCATCGCCCATACGAGTAAAGAATTTCTTTTCTTCGCTCATTTTTTTCTCCTTTCAAACAATATATATCTTTTGCCTCAGTGATGTCGGCAAATTTGTCAACATATCGAATCTAAAAGAATTAGATTTCTTTCTTTGCTTTGAACTTTGCAAGTTCTTCTGCTTCTTCTTCACCTTCAACCACGATGTCATGAATCCTCTTCTTAACATCATCAGGCAGCGGTGTAACTTTGTAGTTTTCCAGAATGTCTCTTGCCTGTTCGTTTGCAACCTGTTCAATTCTCTTGGAACCGTTCTTTTCCCAGTTCTCTCTCATACGGCGGTTGATCAGGTTTGTAGTGGAAAGCTCCTGTCTCATATATTTCATGGTATGTTTCTGTGACAGGAAATTGCCGGCAGGTCCTACTGCCTTGATTACGTCGAGAGCTAAAGTGTCCTTATTTACAGGGATACCCTGAAGAATCCTCCTCGTCATCTTCACGATCTCCTGGTCGATAAGAAGCTGTTCATAGCTCATTGTCATGCCCATTTCAAGCATACCCATTCCATATATAACGTTGCTTCCTGTAACAGCCGGTAAAAGATTTGTCATTGTCTTTTCATGACCCAGCTGTTCGTCTAAGCACTTGCTGTCCCCCTATGTTCCGCCTACATTAGTAGGAATTCCATAGTAGTGTCCGATCTGTCCTACAGCTGCTCCGCAAAGTGCATGCTCAGGAGCACCTACAGGTGACTGCGCTGTCTTCATATCCATTATAGTAGTGGATGTGCCGTAAAGGATAGGGTTACCCTTGTTTACAAGCTGTGCCAGCACTATTCCGCCAAGGATTTCGGCATTGGTGCAAACCAGTGTGCCTGCCAGTGTTGCAGGAGTGGTTCCTCCGCAGAGTCCCATGGACAGAATATCGATCGGCAGTCCGTATTCTGCAGATAACTTGATGATGCTTGTTTCATTTTCGTTTATCTCCAGCGGGCTGTTCGGGCAGGCTCCCATGGTGATGATAGGTCTTTCTCTCAGCTTATCATAACCGCCCTGGATAGCAGCTGCCATATCAATGAATCTCTTGGTATTCTTTACGCCTTCAAGGTCATGTGCAAAGTTCTTGGTCAGGTTGTTCAAAACAGCTTCAGCTTCGTGCAGAGCTCTTACCTTCTGATTAACGTCACCTGCAGTAACTGCTATGGAGAAAACATCACAAGCTTCCATGGCATCGCAGAAACGCGCAACATCGCACAGGTCCTGTTTGGTGGTTTCTCTTACTTCCCCTGTATACGGGTCTATAATGAATACTCCCGTACCGAAGTTCTTGTAAGCTACTTTCTTTCCGCCTACAACAACGTCGTTCTTCGGATCTCTGCCGCAAAGGGTAAATTCGGCCGGACATGCTTCGATGGAATCTACTACCAGATTTCTCGGGAATTTTACTCTGTCATTTTCGTAGTCAACTTCACAGCCTGCACCTTCGTATATTTCCAGAGCCTCTTTTCCGTGAATCTGTAATCCGTAATCTTCCATTAAATCCATGGTGGCCTCATGGATAGCGTCCAGGTCTTCGTTTCTCAGGACGCAATATCCTGTAATATCAGTTTCATGTGTAAATTTCTTGGCCATTCCATCTACCTCACAGATTACATCTTTGCAATCCAGTCAAGGATAAAGTTAACTGTATCTGATGCATCTTCGCAATATGCGTCTGCACCGATCTTTTCTGCCCAGCGGTTTGTAACAGGAGCACCGCCGACCATAGTCTTAACCTTATCTCTGATGCCTGCTTCCTTTAATGCTTCTTCAATGTCTTTCTGAACAGTCATAGTGGTGGTTAAAAGAGCACTGCTTCCTACGAATTCAGCATTGTGTTCGATAGCAGCGTCTACGAAATTCTTTGCCGGAACTTCTCTTCCGAGGTCGATTACTTCAACTCCGTTTGTCTTTACGAGAGATGCAACGATACCTTTTCCGATATCATGAACGTCGCCTTCAACTGTACCGATAACCAGTGTTCCGTTTTTCTGTACATCAGACATGTCCATCTTGCTCTCAATCTCGGCACTTACTGTCTTCATTACTTCTGTTGCGAAAATCAGTTCAGGAAGGAAAATCTCACCCATTCCGAAAAGATCTCCTAACTCCTTCATGCCTGCGCTGTAGCCCTGGCTGAGAAGTTCAACCAAGTCAACGCCTTCAGCTTCTGCATTAGCCAGTGCTTCCATGGCCATATCCTCATCAGCTTCCACGATTGACTGCTTTGCAGCTTCCATGATCTCTTCTCTACTCATCACTTACCTCCATGTTATAAAAATTTTAAAATTCTATTAGAAATATTACACTTTCATTTTAATCTTAACGGCACAATCCGGTATATATGTCTTTTTGGGTATTTTGGAAAAAATTTTAGGTGGAAATTTTATTGTACAAGATATTAAAATTTGTTTCCCAATAAGTTGTATTATCTTCAGCTTCATGTTATAATGTGCTTGAAAATTTTCACAAGTTTTAGAATTATATTTGTATTTCAGAGGGCATTAATATGAAAAATTTTGTTATTCCAAGCATTGACAGACCTGACCCTAACAATCAGGCCGGACTATCGAATTACCTTACCCAATCCTTAGAAGCTTTTTCTGATATAACAGGGATTCCTATCACTTTTTTTAATTCTGATAACGAAATTCTTATGCAATGCAACACAAATAACAAGATCTGCAATATGTTTCAGGTGTATTCACAGCCTGACAGCGCCTGCAGGAAGAACTTAACTTCTGCAGGTCAGTTTTCCTCCCGTCTTGGAGAACCTTACATATTTCTGTGCAAATCAGGGCTGACCAACATAGCAATGCCTCTCATCATAGACCGTAAATTTATAGGCTATTTTATAGCCGGTCCTATAGTAATGGGTGAGCTCAGGGGAAGTACGGTAAAAAAGTTTTCCTCCCTCAACTCTCTGAACGATGTCACTCTCAAAATGGCGGAAATGTTTGCAAATAAAATGCACGCATACCTTCCCAATCAGGTTTCTGAACTGGCACTGCTGCTGCACAACTGCATCATAACATCTGTATCCCGAAACAACGATTACAGTCTTCTCCGCAACCAGAACGAAAAGCAGAATCAGATCAATGTGGATATTCAGAACATAAAAAAAGAGCATGTTGATATAGAGTATCCTTATGCCCTGGAAAACGAGACTATCGAAAATATTGTCAATGGAAACAGTGAAAAAGCGCAGGAGCTTTTTGAACATCTTCTGAATACCTTCTCGATTATGGAAACCGGCAGCATGGACGGTGTCCGCACCAAGGTAATCTGGTTCTTCGCCATCGTGATAAGAACTGTAAACGAAAGCGGCACTAATATAAAGGAATCCGTCGATCTGGATTTAGATATCATCAACCGGATATGCGATGCTGAGACATATGGACAGCTTCTTGCCATTTCTCTTAATCTTGTGGATTTAATCTCCAAAAATACTCTCCGTTCTGTTTACAGCGGTAATTCACAGATTATTTCCAAGGCGCTTCAATTCATAAACAACAACTTTAAAGATAAAATTTCCTTAAAGGATATAGAATCAAATCTCCATGTGAACCCTTCATATTTTTCAACGCTTTTCAAGAGCGAAATGGGCGTTACATTTACGGACTATATCAACTCTTTAAAAGTCGAGTATGCCTGCTCTCTGCTCACTAATTCGAACATGAGTATTATAGATATCTCTCTGTCTGCGGGTTTCGACGATCAGAGCTATTTCACAAAGGTTTTCAGAAAAATCAAAGGTGTAACCCCTAAGCAGTACCGCACCAATCACAACAGAGATGCGGCCGATCTGCTATAAATTTTTTCTATCAATAAAAATTTTCCTAAAACTAGCAAACTATTTTTTAAACGTTTCTGCCTTGAAATGCTAAAATGAAGTTACAGAGTTATCATTTGATATAAAATCTAATAAATAAAAGGAGATAATCTTATGGTTAATCAGTTGTATCCACGTTTAGAGATTAATTTGCAGTATTTAAAGGAAAATGTCCAGACAGTTGTGAACCAGTGTGCGGAATTCGGTATCCAGGTGGCCGGAGTAATAAAAGGTACGACTGGCATTCCTGAATGTGCAGCTAAGTTTGTAGAAGGCGGAGTTACGATGATTGCATCATCCAGACTTGAGCAGATCGAAGATGCCAAAGAATACGGTATAAAGCTTCCTATGCTGCTTCTCCGCGTTCCGATGCTCAGCGAGGTTCCTGAAGTCATCAGGCTTACAGACATCAGCTTAAACAGTGAAATCAAGGTTCTCCGCGCTTTAAACGAAGAAGCCGGCAAACAGGGAAAGCATCACAAGGTTATCCTTATGGCGGATCTTGGAGACCTGAGGGAAGGCTTCTGGGACAAAGATGAAATGGTATCAATGGCCGTACAGGTAGAAGATGAAATGGACAACCTTATTCTTGCCGGAGTAGGAACAAACCTGGGATGCTACGGTTCAATCGAAGCAACCGCTGATAAACTCCAGGAGCTTGTAGTTATAGCAGAGGCCATAGAAGCGCGTATAGGCAGGACACTGGAATTCATCTCAGGTGGAGCCACAACCAGCCTTCCTCGTATCTATGACGGCAAAATGCCTGAAAGAGTAAATCTGCTGAGGGTCGGCGAAGGAATACTTCTGGCCAAGGATCTGGACAGATTCTACGGTCTTGATATGAGCAGCATGCATCAGGATGTTTACACTTTGCAGGCTGAAGTTATCGAAGTCAAGACAAAGCCTTCACATCCGGTGGGAACTATTTCCATTGACGCCTTCGGACACAGACCTACATATGTTGACCGCGGCATAAGAAAGCGCGCACTTCTTGGAATAGGCAAGGTTGACTACGGCAGCATAGATGAGATTTTCCCTAGAGATAAGGGAATAGAAGTTATCGGCGCTTCCAGCGACCATACCATACTGGACATCGAGGATGCGGAAAGGGATATTGAAGTAGGCGATGTGCTTTCCTTTGACATCGATTATGCTTCTCTCGTATACCTGACCAATTGCAGAAACGTTCAGATTGTTTTCAAGTAAAACGTTCCATAATTACGGCAAATACAAAAGATCATTATAAAAGCTGCAGCGTCGCCGTTTACAACGGAGGCGCTGCAGCTTTTTAACTTATTAATAAAAAGGTGGCTGGATTATAGTTTCCCTAAAATCTCAACTTTCATATCGGCGTTTTTCTCAAAAAACGCTTTAATTTCATCCACACGTTCATCTGAAGGTGGCTGGAATCTGCATTCCACTCCTCCTATATTCCGCATTTTTGCGATTCCCAGATCGTGATAAGGAAGCAGCGTTACGCGCTGAAGCCCCAGCCTTTTATACAGTTCTGCAGTTTTTTCAATGATGTCCCAGCTGTCATTGACACCTGAAATAAGAGGCATTCTCATCTGAATTTTAGGCAGGACTGTCTGATCTGATGCAAGAATCTCTAAATTTTTCAAAATCAGTTCATTGCTGCGTCCTGTATATTCACGGTGAACATCATCGTCAATGGACTTCATATCGAAAAGAATATCGGTTACATTATTCATTTTCGCCAGAAACAGAAGCTCCTCGCCTTTTCCATATCCGGAAGTATCAAGGCATACACCGATTTTTCTTTCTTCCGCAAGCCGGATCAGTTCCTCCGCAAAATCAGCATGGGAAAGCATTTCTCCGCCGGATATGGTCATACCTCCTCCGGTATGTTCATAAAAGCCGGCATCCTGAGCAACCTGATACATTACTTCCTCAGCAGTCATCTCTTCTGCAACTTTCTTCAGAGCCCCTGCATAGCAGAATTCAGTACACTCCATGCAGCTGCTGCACTTCCGGCGGTCTATTTCAACCTTCAGATTTTCATCCAGGTATACCGCTTTCTCCGGGCAGTGTTCAAGGCAGTAGCCGCACTTGATACAGCTGTTTGGCATTTTGATTACCTGCTGCTCAAAGGCAATAAGTTCCGGGTTGTGGCACCATTTGCAGTTCAGCGGACATCCTTTCAGAAAGACGGTGGTCCGGATACCCGGACCATCTTCCGTCGAAAATTTCTGTATTCCGCCGACCAAAGCTTTTTTATTGTTTCTGTCCATAGCGGTCTGAATTATCCTTCTGCACTTTCAAAATGAGTTGTTCTGTGGATGATTACATCCTGTGCGCTCTTGTCAAGCTCTGTGAAGTAAGCCATGTAACCGGCAACACGAACCATGAGGCCCTTGTGCATTTCAGGGTGAATCTGAGCATCCTTAAGGGTTTCGTTATCCACAACATTGATCTGGATATGGTTTCCGCCGCTCTTGAAGTAAGTCTTTATAACGCCTTCAAGGTCGTTAAGTCCCTTTTCGCCTGCTACGCCCTTAGGGTCGAAACGCAGATTGAACAGTGCTCCGTCGTGGAATGCCTCCTGACCCATGGAAGCTACTGACTTGACTGTAGCGGTAGGGCCTTTCACGTCTCTTCCCATCATCGGAGATGCGTTGTCGCAAAGCGGTTCTCCTGCCAGTCTGCCGTCAGGAAGAGCTCCGCAAACCTCACCGTGAGAAATGTTTACAGTCTGTGAATGTACATTGAATGAGTAATATCCGCCTCTTGCGTCATGCCATGTCTGTACATTGTCTGCAATAAAGTGAGTCATTTCTCTATAGATGGCATCAACATGCTCGTTATCGTTACCGAATTTCGGCGGCTTGTTGAGGAGCAGCTGTCTCATTCTCTCTTCACCTTCGAAGTTCTTATCCAGAGCTGTGATAAGCTCATCCATGGTGAAATCCTTATCCTCAAATACGCATTTTTCAATTGCCGCGATAGAGTCAGCCATATTTGCCGCGCCTGTAATGTATAAACCGCTTGTAGTATACTTGGCACCGCCATGCTGTACTGATTTTCCGCTTTCTACGCAGCCCTTTGTCACCATGGAGGCGAATATTACCGGATATCTCTCCATGTGGCAGCTCTGCATGATATCATAGCCTGTCTTTATTAATTTATAGTGATGTAAAATCTGTTTTTTGAGGGCATCCTTGAGATCTTCCACGTTCTTGAATTCTCTAGGATCTCCTGTCTGAAGGCCTACCAGCTTGCCGGTTCTAGGGTCAACGCCGTTGTGAAGAACAAGCTCAACCATCTTGCCCATGTTTACATATCCTGCGTCAGGGGAACCGTCTGTAGCTCCGCCTCCAGGTCCCGGCTGAACACATCCTACGATAGTCCAGTCTCTTGCCTCTTCCATGGTGCAGCCTTTTCCGAGAGCCATTTTCATTGCCACATCATCATTGAAGAATCCAGGGTTTGCCTGTCCGTCCTGAATCATCATGCAGCCTTTTCTGATAAGAGCTTCCGGAGTTCCTTCCCATACGCGCACGCCCATTACAGGCTGGCTGGTCTTGAGCTCGTCAGCCGCATCCAGGCAGAGATATGACAGTTCGTTGGTTGCATCCTTACCGTCAGGAGTCTGTCCTCCTACCAGGAGGATTTCCCACATCGGATATCCTGCGAAGTTGGTAGCATACCAGCTGTCTCTTACCTCGAATACCTCACAAGCCTTCAGGTAGAAGCATTCCAGCATTTCCAGAGCTTCCTCCCTTGTGATGTTCTTTTCATCGATGACATCCTTCTTGTAGTACGGCCACATGTACTGGTCGAATCTGCCGAAGCCGTTTGCTGTGGTGCACACTTCGATATGGAAGTATACATGTACAAACCATACTGACTGAAGAGCCTGCATGAAGTTCTTAGGACTGAACTCAGGGACAACTCTGCAGTTTTCTGCAATTGTCAGAAGTTCCTTCTTTCTCTTTTCATCAGTGCATGCTGCTGCCTGGCGTTCTGCCTCCTCTGCCATACGATGTGCGTATGTAATCAGAGCTTCTGCCTGAATTATGCATGCTTTCCAGAAATCTATCTTCTGCTGGTCCTCTCTGGTGGTTCCGGCAGTCTTTGCTATATTCTCCTTACATTCGTCGATATATCCTCTCATGCCTACGGCAAGAACCTTTTCGTGGTCGCAGGTGGTTTCTCCGGATACACCGTTTCTGAGTCCTACGGTGATTACATCATCCTCGATGAGTTCTTCAATGTGAGGAGGCAGAACCTTCTTGGAAAGATCCTCCATGGACTTTCCTTCCCAGTATTTCAAAGTTTCCAGAATCTGTTCTCTGTCTTCCGGTGAAATATTATACGGGTCTTTGCTCCTTGTCGGGAATTTATCTATATCACTGACATACCATGAACTGGACTGGAACTCAGGATGAAGGTTTGCTCCTCTGTATTTGTTGGTAGGAGTGCCGACAATGAGTTCGTCATCCATAATGAGTGTAGTCATGTTTTCCATGATATAATTTACTACTTTTGCCCTGAAAAGAGGCACTGAATCTCCGGCGAACTGCTTGTATGCCTCAGTCGCCAGAACGAGACGCTCTGCAGTGATGCACGGTTTTGAATCCCACAGCTTGTCTCTCATTCTCTGAATTCTTTCATTAAGCATTTTTATTCTCCTTATAAATCAATCTCTGATACGCGTCTGATTAGTCAAGCATCTTGCCGCCGTCTACCAGAAGGTTTACACCGTTTACGAAAGATGCATCGTCGGAGCTGAGGTAGTAAACAGCATCTGCCATTTCGCTCGGCTCGCCCGGACGTCCGGGACATCCGAAGTTTACAGTGTCACCTGTTGTTTCATAGTCTCTGAGAGTCTGTTTAAGCATTTCTGTGTTGACCCATCCCGGTGAAATTGAGTTTGCACGTATTCCCTGTTTGAAATATTCGTTTGCAACTGTCTTGGTCATGCCGATTACAGCCCATTTGCTGGAGCCGTATCCGACTTCGGATGTGTATCCTGTCATACCGGAGCATGAACCGAAGTTTACGATAGCTCCCTTCTTCTGTTCTACCATTACAGGCAGTACGTATTTCATCATCAGGAATGTTCCGAATACGTTTATCTCGTAGATTCTCTTGAAATTATCAAAGGTGTACTTGATTGTTTCGTCATATTTGCCGATTATTCCGGCAGTATTTACAAGGACATCGATTCTGCCCTTTTCTTCCTTGATCTGATTGATTGTGTCGATTACCTGTTCTTCGCTGGAAACATCCACGGTCTTGTAAATAACTCTTGCAGGATCGAACTTTTCCTTTTCCATCAAAGCTTTTAATGCATCTTCTTTGATATCAAGCATAACGACGTCATATCCGTTTTTATAGTATTTCTTTACAACTTCTTCTCCGATACCGCCGGAAGCTCCGGTGATAACACATACTCTAGCGTCACTCATAATTATACCTCCTGATTTTCCGCTGGTTAATCTTAGTTATCTATTATCAATTTTAATCAGTTTGCCCCTTAAAAGCAACTATTGCATTGTCCGAAAATATAATTAATTTGCTATGAAATCTTATTATTCTTATCTTTTCTCCGGAAGGATTTCGTTATATAATTATTATGAGAAGAAGTAAACTTCCGGCAAGGCAGGTGATAGCATGTTATTTGAAAAAATCACATACCAGGACGATTTTCCTATCAATATTACAATTGCAAACATTAAGGATTACCCCCTTCACTATCATCAGGATATTGAGTTTGTTTTTGTTCTCAAAGGAGAGGTTACTCTTAAAAACGGGTACTGTTTCTACACACTTCATCAAGGCGATATATTTACCAATTCAGGCCACGAGGTTCACGGTATAACCTCCACCGATCCTGACAATGTTGTCGCTCTTATACAGATAAGCACCCACCATTTTTCACAGTATTTCCCGTCTCTGAGCAAGGCATGCTACAGAACCTACACAAACAAGACCAGAACCAGAAAGCATGACAATCTGCAGGAAAAGCTTCTCAGCATACTCCTTCAGTATTCTATCAAAAGCTCCAAATACAAGACTGAGTGCACCTATGCAATGATTGACGTCATCAAATATCTGGAGAAAATATTCAACCTGTTTGCTTTCAACGGCAGAATGGTCATAAATTTTGAAAACAGCAATCAGATAACGATTGAGAGAATCAGCCACATCATAGGATATATATATCAGAATTATGCCGAAAAGATTACACTGGAAGATCTGGCTAATATAGAGCATCTCAGCACATTCTATATTTCTCACATCATCAAGGACTATACGGGAATGAATTTCCGTGAATTCCTCTGTTTTGCCCGTGTAGAGTGGTCTGAAATACAGCTTTTAGACACCACCAAAAAGATAAGTCAGATAGCGCGGGACGTTGGATTTTCAACTACGGCATATTATGAGAAATATTTTCAGAAGTGGTTTGGACATTCTCCTCGTGAACATCGGGAAAAATTCATGCCTATGGTCAAAAGCGAGTTCCACCGGGAAACCCTTACTCCGGTGCCTGCAAACAAAGCCATAAAGCTTATACGTCAGCTGCTTTCTTCCCTTAATTCGCAAAAAAACAGCACCTCCCTTGTCAGCAGCCTGAAGCTTGAAATAGATGCTGACATCCACGGCAAACCTATTTCCTATGTTGACCATAAACTGAATGTATCGGTTACATGTGAAGATTTCAAGGCCATGGGATACAGCATATTTGCCTATGTTTCCCAGCTGCGTCCTGAGATGGTCACTGTGCTTGATGACGATAAACACAGTGCTGATGCATGCCAGCTCCGCTCCCTTTTTGAAGCTGCCGGCTTCAGAACATCAATGAAGAGTATACATGACTCCGCTCCTGCAGCCGTTACATCAGGAAATGACTCTATAGCGCTCCCTATCTGCCTGCTCAGAAAGTGGATCCGCTCTGATGAAGAATGGATCAGCCTCCCTCTGAGAGACCAGAACACTTCAGAACAGCTGCTTGCAGGTCTTCCTTCGGTTCTGACATCAAACGGAATCAGGAAACCGAGTTATTTTGCTTATCAGATGCTTTCGCTTATAAAAGGGCATCTCCTCTGCTGGGGAAAGCAGTACAGCGTTATCGCATCAGATACAGACGGCAGCCCATGGTACGTTGTATTTGCAATCAATTTCAATGATGAGATTGCTGACATGTGCCGCAAGGAGACAACTATACATCAGGCCAAGAGTATTCTTGACAACTTTAAAGACGAACTGGATTTAAACGTTTCCATAAATCTGCCGGTCGGCATGTATTCTGTGATGAAATGTTCGATGCTCAGGAATCACAATATTTTCGCATACCTGTCCTCCTTTGATTTCGGCAACGAAAAGGATTTTACCAGCAGTTCCCCGGTTCTGATTCCTACAGAGCCGGAGCTGGACATATATGTTGAAGATGTCCGTACATCATTCAATATCAATTTTACTATCAGAGGCGCCGGACTGCAGATTGCGGTTATCCGGCCGAAAGGAGATTCCGGCGATGTTTTCTAAACATGAAATCAGTGAAAAATCTGCTGTTATAGGGCTTGTTGCAGCTGCACTTTTCTGGGGACTGAGCTATCCCCTCACCAAATACGTTGAAGCCTGCCCTACATTCTACATAATATCCCTGCGCTTCGCGTCGGCGGCTCTTTTGCTTGCTGCTGTATTTCACAAGAAATTCAGGCAGCTTAACAGAGATGTTATTAAATATGCCTTTCTGCTGTCATTTGCAGTTTTCCTGATGTTTGCCTTTGGCATATGGGGCATCAAGTACACCACATCGGTCAGAGCTTCATTTTTTACATGCCTGTCCTTCCTGATTGTACCTGTTCTGAACAGGCTACTGTTCAAGGTTAAAATATCAAAGTTTATTTTCATCAGTTCACTTATCTGTCTGGTGGGCATGTTTCTGCTCTGTTATGCGCCTGATATGGGCAGCTTCGTGGTCAACTTCGGAGACTTTTTATGTTTCCTTGCCGCTGTTGCCGGCTCACTTCACATTATACTGGTGGAAAAGGTTTCAAAAAAAGAACACGTTGATTCGTCACTGTTCACCGTATTTCTCATGGCCTTTATTTCTTTGTGGGGCACCATAACCGCACTCTTTCTCGATGAACTCAGCTATGTTCCGTCAAAAGGCAGCGAAGTTGTGGCTATCCTTCTCATGGGGCTTTTCTGCAGTGCTGTTGCCTTCTGCCTTCAGTCCAATCTGGAAGCTTTTGTGCCTGCCAACCGCATAGGAGTTATCTTTGCCCTTGAACCGGCATCAGGCTGTGTTCTCTCCGTACTGCTTCTGAGAGAGGCAATGGGCCTTACAGGATGGGCCGGGGCAGCCATCATCATGGCAAGTATCCTGTATATGGAAAATGCCGCCGGTAAGGAATCCTCCCACCAAGCGGCAATCAATCATAATGACTCTGTATAATCATAGTACCCTGATACTTACTATTTCTTTGAACGTTTCTTTTTCTTCTTTGCTTTTTCCGCTGCCCTGGCGCGGTCTCTCTGCATTCTGGCCTCGGCAAGCTTGCGGCTTCTCTCATCCTCAGCTTCCATACGTTCTTCCTTGGTCCGGTCGTCCACATACATGTCCGGATTCATTCTTTTAGCCAGTTCTAAAACGCCGGGGACATCTTCTTCCTTGAAAACAAAGGCCCTTATGGTCACGTCCTTGGCGATTTCCAGAAGAACGTTAGGTTTTGACTTTTTAAAATCAGGTCTGATGGCAGTAATTACATCCCACTCCCATTTATTCACAACCTTCATACCGAACAAGCTGTATACAATGGAGACTCCTTCCTCAGAAACAATATGCTCCTTTTTGAAAAAAACAGCCAGCCCGATAATTGCAGCCATGCAGATATACAGAAAATTGCCCTGGAGAAATGATATATACAGCATGAGTAAACATCCTGCAAACAGAATTGCTTTTCTCTTTGTATCACGTTCTTTTACAATACCTTTATAGATCATAATTCAAACCTTTCGTTTACCTTTACTTTGAAAAAATCGCATACCCGCAGAAGCGGGTATGCGTCATTTAACCTTTGCTTATGTACCAATCAGATTAGCATCCGATTTCTTTATAAGTTCCGTTTGCTCTCAGTTCAGCAAGTTTTTCCATAGCGTGTTCGTGCTCTGCAGCAGGCGCACCGGCAGCTCTTCCTGCCTTAACCTTGCCGCCGAAGAATCCTGTGTGAGAACCGTCAGCATAGATAACATTTCCGCCCCAGGCTGCTGTAGCCAGTGAAATGATAGGGTTGAGAATGTTGGTGAAGCAGAACGGCAGATATGACATTACACTTACACCGAGCATGCCGGAGTGATATACACCGCAGGATGACCATGGTACCAGAGGTGAGAACAGTGTTCCGCCGTCTTCTGTACATCTTGAAAGAAGATTTCTGGAAAGTCCCATGTCGTCGAATTTCTCCTTGTACATTCCAGGAGGGATGATAAGTCCCAGATACTGGTCGCACATTGTGAGGATACAGAACATTGCAGTAAGAATAACTGCAGCCATAAGGTGGAAAGGAGTTCTGATCTTCTTGATCAGTCCGCCAAGCAGTGATTCTACAGCTCCGCATCTTGAATACATGCCGCCGAAACCGATAGCGATGAGTGCCATGTTGATGGTCCAGAGCATTGAATCCATACCGCCTCTGTTAAGGAGTGTATCAGCCAGTTCGTTACCTGTTTCAGTATAATATCCATAGTGAAGCATGCTTACGCATTCAGCAAAGCTTGCACCCTGGAAGATCACTGCGAAAACGCATCCTGTTGCGGAAACAAGAAGTACTCCAGGAATAGCAGGCATCTGAACTACTGCAACTACGATGATAACTGCGATAGGAATAAGGAGAACTGGGCTCATGAATGCGAAGTTCTCTTCGATTGCTGTTTCCAGACCGTTTACAAGTTCAGGGTCATACTGACCTGCATTGCCTGTAAGTGAAAGAATTGCAAATCCTATAAATGCGATGATGAATGCAGGGAATGTTGTTCCTACCATTGCTCTTACGTGGTCGAACAGTCCTGTCTGTGATGAAGCTGCTGCCAGGTTAGTGGAGTCTGACAGAGGAGAGAATTTATCTCCAGTACATGCTCCGGAAAGAACAGCACCGGCGATCATTGCAGGGTTGATTCCCATTGTAGCACCGATACTCATGAATGCAATACCTAATGTTGCTGTTACAGTGTAGGATGAACCTAAGGACATTCCTACGATAGCGCACAGCAGACATACAGCCGGAAGGAAGATTGCAGGTGTGAAAATCTTCAATCCATAATAAACGATAGCAGGAATAGTACCGCACCATTCAAATGATCCTACGAGGCATCCTACAAACATGAGGATGAACATTGCTTCCAGAGAATGGTTTACTGCATCGAAGCCGGCAGCAAGCATTTCCTTGATAGGAACTCCGCAGAAACAGCCGATTGCACAGCATACAACTGCGGTTATCAATACGTAGATGTGCGGGTCATTTCCCCACCCCAGTAAGTAGTTTGCAAGCATCAGGCCGAGGAGCGTAAGCACCGGCAGGATTGCTTCAAACTTGTTAGGAAGACGTTCTTTTCTAGTTTTAGCTTCTTCCATGATAAACCTCCTAAATTGTTCAATAAAAAGAAATAAGTTCTAGCCACGCATTGGTATGCGCATAAATATAACACTGTCTGAAACCCTTCGACAGGTTTCGACAAGATGCTACCAATGTTGTTTTTATTTTGCCACAAAACCATCACAATTTATGGTATTATTTTTATGTTATTTTGTAAATGCTTTATTTTTTGTATATTTAATCAAAATTGTATTCGGTCACTATCGGTTCTCTTCCTTCTGTCTTGTCGTTAAAATATTCATACAGACTTATACCCAGGAATGAGCCGCTGATATTTACAATGTTGGTGAATCCGTGTCCCTGCAGACAGCAAGTCGCATAGTAAGACCTCTGACTCGATCTGCAATGCAGGTATACAGGAATATCACGGGGAACCTCATCAAGCCTCTGACGAAGCTGTCCGAGAGGAATATTGTGAGCACATTTCAGGTGTCCCGACTTGAATTCGCCCGGACTTCTGACGTCGATTATGTATGCTCCGCTTTCCGCCAGTTCACGTACCTTGTCAACGTGTACCTGTTTGTATCTGCCATACAGTATATTAAGGCCTACGAGTGCAGCCATATTTACAACGTCCTTGGCCGTAGAGAACGGCGGTGCATAGCACAGCTCCAGCTCTTTCAGATCTTCCAGATCAGCACCCATGGTAATCATGGCTGCAATCACGTCAATTCTCTTATCGGTCTCACCTGTTCCGATGGCCTGTGCTCCCAGGATTCTTCCTGTAGGCACTTCAAATATGAGTTTGAACTGCATATAGTTGGCATCAGGCATAATACCCACCTTGTCAGACGGGAATATAAGTACGGAATCAAATGATAATCCCAGCTCTTTCGCTGTTTTTTCATTGAGGCCTGTACATGCTGCATTGAGCCCGAAGATCTTAATACAGGATGAACCGATAAATCCGTTAGCCTTGTTCTGCTTTCCGTATATATGATCTGCCGCTGCTCTGGCCTGTCTCTGTGCGGGACCTGCCAGCGCAATTCTTCCCGGCTTATGTGTCAGCGAGTTGAAAGACTCAATAGCGTCACCTACAGCATAAATGTCCGGATCATTTGTCTGATAGTTGTGGTTTACCTTGATTCCGCGAGTCTGTCCGATTTCAAGGCCTGCAGCTTCAGCCAGCCCTGTCTCCGGTGCAACTCCGATAGCCATCACAACAGCATCAGCATCTACACTGAACTCTTCGCCATTCTTTACCGCCGTCACTTTACCTTCTTCTATGGCTGTAACCGTGGATTCAAGGCAGAGTCTTATGCCGTTGTCGTCCAGTTCCTTGTGAAGCGTCTGAACCATATCGTAATCATAAGGTGCCATTATCTGGTTGGTTCCTTCGATGACAGTCACATTCTTGCCTGCCTTCTTAAGGTTCTCGGCGGTTTCTATTCCGATAAACCCTCCCCCTACTACGACAACGTCATTCATACCGGCTGCATCCAAAGTCGCCTTAAGACGACTTATATCTGTAACATTTCTTATGGTGAACACATTGGAGCCGTCGATACCCTTTATGTTCTTCGGCATTACGGGACGGGCTCCCGGAGAAAGCACCAGCTTGTCGTAGGTCTCCTCATATATTTCGCCTGTATTAAGGTCTTTAACCGTAACTGTCTTGCGTTCCCTGTTTATAGCGATAACTTCATGTCTCGTATATACATCAATATCATGATTGTTTTTAAAATCCTCCGGGAACATCATAATCAGATCTTCATCAGATTCAACAACGCCTCCCAGATAATAAGGCAGAGAGCAGTTGGAAAAAGAAACATGCTCGCCTCTTTCAAAAATAACGATCTCAGCACCGGCATCAAGCCTGCGTGCTCTTGCGGCTGCAGAAGCTCCTCCTGCCACTCCGCCTACAACTACCAGCTTCATATGGTTTCCTCCCTCGTATGCAGTGATATTCTGAATATAACAATGATACTACTTAAAACCTTTCTTTTCAATTCATTCTGTTGCTGACTAAGTTGTCATGCATGCCTCTTTACCTTGTTTTTCGCCGTGTTTTCAGCTAAAATAATTATAGTTTGATGTGCACTTGGTGCCGAAAGGAGAAAACGTCATGAAAGATTACACTATTCTGCCACAGGAAGAAAAGGAAGCTCTGGTCAAGAAAGCCATGGATGTCGGCTTCCAGACTGAAACAGACTACGGCAACTGCATTCAGAGTATGCTGAACGGCTTATACACCGCTTTCCCTGATTTTGGAATTACTGAAGATATGCTTAAGGGCTGTTTCGGTATAGCCGGAGGATGCGGCTGCTCCCTCATGGGAACCTGCGGTGCGCTTAATGCGGCTGCTTGGGCAATCAGCCTCTGCTGCGGCAGACCTATTACAGACCTGGGCGGTGACTACGAAGCATGCCATGAAATGATCAGAGAGGTAGTTGAAACATTCCGCAAAGAATATGACGGAATACTCTGCAAAGACGTCATGGTTCATACCATGGGCGACGTATATGACTGGAAAACACCTGAAGGAGACCAGGGATATATGGATCACAACGGCACCTTCCACTGCGCTACCGCTGTAGCCTTCTGCGCAGAAATCATAGCCAGAATGATTGTAGAAGGCAAATTAAAAAGATAAAAAAATCCGGAGAATCGTAAATTGTATAAAGTAGATCATTTTGAAACATATCTGTCCATCGACGAGCTGATGGATAAATATTTCGATTTCAGCTGCACCTACAGCAAATGCCGGCAGTGTCCGGGCTTCGGCCAGACATGGTCCTGTCCTGATCTCGATTTTGACCCTGAGGATTTCTGGCAGCAGTTCAGCAGATTTCATCTCATTGTGGACAGGGTTTCCAATTCGGGGACGCAGACTGCCGAAGAGGCCCAGCAGAGACTTTTTGCCGAGAAAAGAAGATTTGACTCACAGCTTCGCGATATAGAGAAAACTCTTCCGGGAAGCTATGCTCTTGCTGCTCAGGAATGCGTGCAATGCACCAGATGTGCGAGACTGTCAGGTCTGCCCTGTATTCATCCTGAAATCATGCGGTACGGGCCTGAGGCCATCGGTCTTCTCGCTCTGAAAATGACAGAAAATGAATTGGGACTTAAGGCGCAATGGTCCGACGGACAATCCATACCTGAATATTATCTTCTCATCGCCGGAGTTATCGAAAAATAATCATAAAAAAACAGAACAGCCTTCCGCAGGTTACCTCAAAATATACCCGGGAAGGCTGTATTCATATCAGCGATATAACGGCTTCCGCCCGTACTTCTGTTTTTACGAATACACTCTTTCCGGACTGATTTACCTGGAAGTAATCTTCATCTATGGACACATTTACTGAAATCTGTCCTATGGCTCCCTGCTCGGCAGCTTTATCGCCGGCAGCCCTTCTGGCCTGTTCTTCAGCTACCCTAAGTGCTTCATCGTAATCGTTAAATCCGCAAAAACCGTATGGCCCCATAAGGCAATAGTCATATCCCAGCTTTCTGTTCATATCCGGCTCAATATATACGCTGGCAGCGCAGCTGATATTTCCTGCCGCCGCTCCTATGGCATTGGCAACACCGGAATGGCATGGAACGTTAGCCTTGGTATCTAAGAGCTCAGCCACATCCTCTAAAAATATTCCTGTAGGTCCGCCTACGCCTATCAGCGTCGAACATGTTGATGCTGCCATATTAATGAATTTTCCGCTTTGTCCTTTTTTATCGTAGATCATTTCAGTGAGCGCGCAAAGGTTTTCCTCTTCATTCTCCGTCAGTTCTCTTCCGGCCTCATGTTTCATCATAATACGCACAAGATTGGAAAAAAGTCTGCTTTTTACCATATCATACACTCTGCTGCATACTTCTTTCTCAGAAAGATCCGTAGCCATTGACAGGTACTTTACGCCCAGCTCAGATGCCTCTTTATCATACTCATTATAGTCACCGTAAATATGCATTATATCTGTAGGCGTAATACCTGAGGACATGATGATCCCCTCGTCTTCCAGCCGTCTCATTTTAAACACAAAAGGATTGACTCCTGCCGCAGCTGCCGCCTCCGCATAGGAAAGGGGACCATCCTCAAGGCGCTCTATAAGCATCTTTTCCTTCTGGGATAAGATATAAGTATTTTTAGGCTTCTCAGCCAGAACGAAGTACTCATGAGCGGGATAACTGAAGCATTGCCTTCTCGACAGCAGCTTGCTCAGTTCGTGTTTTATGTGAGGATATTCTGATGCCAGCACGCACAGAGGAATCATTCGCCGCCGGTCCAGATACATCACACCGTTTCTGTATTTAACACCGCTGTCTCCTCCGAGAGCAAAAGTATCCATAGAAATTCCCTTTACCATGGTATTCCATCTGCCTATTCTGATGCCTGAGATAGAAGATACTGTCTTTCTGTCCTTTATCAATGCGATATCGCTGGTTGTTCCTCCCATATCCACAATAAGGGCATCTTTATCCTCCGCCAGCTCCATAGCTCCTATGACACTTGCTGCAGGTCCGCACAGAAGCGTCTCCACCGGTCTCTTCTTGGCATATTCCTTTGACATGAGGCTGCCGTCACTTTTTACTATCATAAGCGGCAGATCTATACCCATCTCTTCAAGGGAGCTTTCAATTGCCCTGAGGAAACTGTCCACTACAGGCAGAAGTCTTGCATTCAGCAGGGCTGTAGCTCCTCTTTTCTGAACGTTGATTTCCTGATATAAGTCGTATCCCCTCACACAGCTGATGCCGATATATTTTTTTATAATCTTTTCGGCAATGACCTCATACCTTCCCCCGTTAAATTTAGGGTTAATCTGTACTATGGCCACACTGTCATATTTTCTGAACTCGTCTATATCCTCAATAAATTTTTTCCACGGAGGAATCTTCAGTTCAGGTTCTGACGCCGCCGGGTCACCCGGCAGAAAATATATATCGCGGGCAGGAGGCAGCCCGTACTCGTTCTTCATACGCTCCACAACTTTAGGATTGACTCCTATCATTATGAGCTTCGCTCTGCCGCCCTTATTCTCCACACATGCGTTTGTGGCAAGGGTTGTAGATAAGGATATGTAAGAAGCTTTCTTCACTTCATGAGGATCCAGCCTTTTCAGCGCATCTAAAATTCCTGTCTTCAGATCCTGCCTTGTTGTCAGAGTCTTTGCCGATGAAAGAACCTTATGTGCTCCTGTATCGTACACTACAGCATCTGTGCATGTGCCTCCTGTATCTATTCCGATTCCTATCATTTTTTCACCTTGTTTTTATCCTATAAACAGCGGAACCAGCACAGGAACCACTATACTCATCACTAATCCCATATATATAGCATACACAACGGTCTCTGAATTGCATGATCTTTTTATAACCGGCAGACATACATCCATGGCCGCAATTCCCGGAACGGCAGCTGCTTCAACATATCCCAGTTTATCAGCAACCAGCGGAATGATTATTATTCCCAGTGTCTCTCTGATTACGTTGTGCATGAAAGATACCGCTCCGGCCACAGCATGGCCTGCCTCTGATATTATGCCGGGTGCAAAGGTGTACCATCCGAATCCTGCACTGATTGCCGCTGCCTCTCTCACCGTCAGAGATGAAACAAGTCCATAGGCCGCCCCGGCGATGATGCTTCCTGCTATGACTGCAAAAGGAAACAGAATTGCCTTCAGGCCTGCTTTTTTAAGGCTCTGTATCACACTGCCGTCAAGTCCGAAATTAAAACCTACGATACCCAGCAATATGCAGATTCCCACGACCATCCAGTTACCGGACATATCCTGAAATACCGATGTATCGTCAAAAATACGCGGAACGCATAAATACCCCATCACCATTCCTGCAGCAACACACAGCAGTATCAGAACGGTAATCTTTCCGTTTCCTTTCTTTTCCTCCGGCTCCTCCGTATCTTCCGGTATGCCTGCCATCAAGTTTTTTTCTTCAGATATACTGCTTCCTGTTTTCTCAATAATGCCGTGTCTGTTCATGCCAAGAATTTTTCTGAGCAGAGTTACAGATAATATGCTCCCTGCCAGAACAAAAAAAGTGATCACAGCCGCCTGGATTCCGATAGTTCCAAGACTTGCAATTATTTCATCATTGGCTCCCATTCTCAGCCCCATAATAAAAACCATGACAAAAATCACCGCATTCAAAGCGCCGTCTATAATTCCACCCGGTACAGTAAGGCTCTTTTTTCTGAAAACAGCAGCCACCAGATAGAACAGTATCATTATGGCCCAGTAAAGCAAAAGCAGTTTCATCTTATTCTCCTATTCAATCGGTTCAGTTTTTTTCTGTCTGATTACACTCAATAATTCTATCATTTCCCTTGACAAAAGTCCACCTGTCATTTATATTTATACACAGGAAAAAACATCTTTAAATCGGTACAGAGAGACCGGCAAGATTGAAATAACACTTCTGAACAACCAGCGTGTATAACCGGGTCTTGCCATAAGCAGGACCTTTTTTTATGGCTGACGGCGTGTATTTCTCCAAGATGTTCCTTCCAGAATCATATCAGGAGGACAAGACAATGCAAAATCACGAACCAATTTACGATGTACGCACCCTCGGTGCAGGAAAAACAATTATCCTCGGACTTCAGCACACCTTCGCCATGTTCGGCGCTACAGTGCTGGTGCCTATTCTCACAGGA
Organism: Anaerovoracaceae bacterium; assembly: GCA_051883095.1. Classification (GTDB taxonomy): domain Bacteria; phylum Bacillota; class Clostridia; order Peptostreptococcales; family Anaerovoracaceae; genus SUG1106. The sequence goes on along the minus strand of JBJETB010000092.1, from coordinate 43,855 downwards.
CTTCCTATTTCCACCACACTGCTCTTTGCAGGACTGGGAACACTGCTCTTCCATCTGGTGACAAAGGGACAGGTACCTGCTTTCCTGGGATCATCCTTCGCTTTCCTCGGAGGCTATGCTGCAGTAGCACCGCTCCTTGAGGACGGATCTCCTAATACGGAAATGCTTCCTTACGCATGCGGCGGCGTTTTCTGTGCAGGAATAGTTTACCTGATTCTGTCAGCTCTCATCAAGTGCTTCGGAGCAAAGAAGGTTATGAGATTCTTCCCTCCGGTTGTAACAGGTCCGATTATCATCTCAATAGGTCTTATTCTGGCACCGACAGCCATCAGCAACTGCGCCACCAACTGGCCTGTGGCAATAATAGCCCTGGTAACGGTAGTTGTATTCAACATCTGGGGAAAGGGAATGTCCAAAATAGTTCCTATCCTTATCGGTATCATCGTTTCATACATAGCTGCCCTGATAATGGGCGATGTAAGTTTCGAAGGAATAGCTGACGAAGCCATCCTCGGTCTCCCGCCTATTACCATTATGAAGTTCGACATCAGTGCAATCATTACCATCATGCCTCTGGCTCTCGCTACAATGATGGAACACATCGGAGACATCTCAGCTATAGGTGCTACTACAGGAAAGAACTATATCGAAAAACCGGGTCTGCACAGAACTCTTCTCGGCGACGGCCTTGCCACCTGCCTTGCAGCAGCTTTCGGTGCTCCTGCCAACACCACCTACGGTGAAAACACCGGTGTACTGGCTCTGACCAAGGTTTACGACCCTAGAGTAATGAGAATCGCAGCTGTATTTGCAATCATCCTTTCATGTGTACCTAAGGTTGCATTTATAATAGAAAGCATCCCTACAGCCACTATCGGAGGAATTTCCTTCATCCTTTACGGTATGATTTCTGCCATCGGTATAAGAAATGTGGTAGAGAACAGAGTAGACTTCACCAGAAGCAGAAATACTATTATAGCAGCTCTCATCCTGGTATGTGCACTGGGATTCAACTCCATCGGCGGTATTTCATTCAACGCCTTCGGAGCTACCATTTCCCTTTCAGGTCTTGCTATCGCATCCCTGGTAGGCATCATTGTAAATGCAGTACTGCCGGGCAATGAATATGAATTCAAGGAAAGCGCTGACGAAAACAATGACAAATTCCAGACATACAAGCTGTAAAAAGAGTATTTAAAGGAGTATATAGATGAAACTAAAATCAGACCTCATGTCGTCTGAGGATATGCGCCGTGCGTTAAAGCGCATGTCACATCAGATTCTTGAACGCAACCAGGGTGCAGATAATCTGGTACTTCTGGGAATCAGACGCAGAGGAGTACCCCTGGCAAAGATTCTTTCGGACAACATAAGGGTTATTGAAGGTGTTCAGGTACCTGTAGGCGAACTTGACATCACCCTTTACAGAGATGACCTTCATCAAAAGTCAGATGAGCCTGTCATCAGCAGCAGCGATGTGCCCTTCGATATAACCGGCAAGACCGTAGTGATTGTTGATGATGTCATATACACCGGACGCACAGCCAGAGCAGCCCTGGACGCATCATCGCGGTTCGGACGAGCCGCCTGTATTCAGCTGGCTGTTCTGGTGGACAGAGGCCACAGAGAGCTTCCTATCAGAGCAGACTATGTAGGCAAAAACGTACCTACATCCAGAAGCGAGATGATAGCCGTTCAGGTGGAGGAAATCGACGGCACTGAAGGCGTGAAGCTCTACGGCGACAATTAAAATAATTATCCCTGCAACCTGTTTTGTTTTGATTCGTCTTTAAAGTTAGTAATAAAGGAGCATAACTATGGAGGACAAAGAAATAGTTGAACTTTATTTTCAGCGAAAGGAAGATGCCATCGCCTGTACAAGTTCCAAGTACGGCCGGTATCTGGGCAGAATCTCCTTCAATATTCTGAAGGATTCAATGGACGCAGAGGAGTGTGTAAACGACACATACATGAAAGCATGGAACACCATACCCCCAAAGCGTCCCGACGCTCTGGGGGCTTTTTTAGCTGTAATAACACGAAACCTTTCCCTGGATAAATACAAGTACAAATATGCTGCAAAGAGGGCGGATGGCGAGTTTGCCCTGCTGCTTTCAGAACTTGAGGAATGCATTCCCGATGTGACCGGAGGCGACAGAGATATGGAAGGGAAAGAGATTTCCCGTGTCATCACTGATTTTCTCAGAAGCCGCAGCGAAGACTCACGTAAAATATTTGTGATGAGATATTTTTACTGCGATTCCATAAAGGAAATCGCCCTCAGAACCGGTTTCAGCCAGAGCAAGGTAAAGTCCTCCCTGTTTACAACCAGAAACGCACTTAAAAAGAAGCTTATACAGGAGGGAATCTACATATGATGGAAACAGATAAAGAAAAAAACTTGCTGAAAGTCATTGAGTCGCAGAAATCTGACAGCCTCAGTCCTTCTGAAAAACTTTTCAGGGAAATCGGCGGCATCAGCCCTGACATTATTATGGAAGCTTCGGCTTCACCGTCACACGACAGACGTAAAAAATGGATTTATTCCTTTGGCGCCCTGGCCGCCTGCCTGATTATTTTCATCGGAACAGGTCTGTGGGGCGGCGGGGATAATCTTGAAACAATACAGATTGACAGCAGGTGGAACACTTCTGAAGGTGCCGAAGGCGAGCCTGACTGGGCAAAAAGTGCTGATGAGCTTTACAAGGATGTCCCTTACGACGAAAACATCAGCCTTGAGTCCATGCCTGTTTTTAAGCGCAGATTTTATATAGACCGCGATACCCTTCAGTACGTCAGCTTTGATATGGATGCCATGAAAAATCAGCTTATGAAGTACATGCTCCTGCTTGGTACTGAGTATGATGAAACTGCAGTGATCCTGGAAAATTACCTGGGCGAGCCCGTGGAAGCAGTTGAAGATGGTGACACGGCAGGCCGCATCTATACCGTAACAGATGATTTCCAGATAAGTGTATATCCCGACCTGACAGGCATCGTATTCTTCAGTAATCCGGTAAGCCTTCCCGCAGAATATGATGCTTCCAACTATGCGTCCTATGAAGACAAACGCCAGGTGGCGGAATACATTATAGAAAACTACGGCACTAGGCTCGGACTGGATAACCCTCAGATAAGCCTTGAACGAGGAGACTATGAGATGGACGGCCACCAGGTCTATAATATCACCTTCTACGAAGGCTGTTCAGATTATAAGGAAAACCTTATCAGCAGCAATACGGGCAAGGTGGTCATTTATACCGATGAAGAGGGACGGATCAATTACATCAGATACGATCCGAAAGAGGCTCTGGAAAACATAGGCGACTATCCTCTTATATCACCTTCCGAAGCGGCAGAACAGGCAAAGGCGCAGGGTGCTTCCAATATACAGAAAATCTTCCTCGGCTATAACAGAGAAATGACCGGAGATGAATACATGCTGCCTTGCTATTTTGTGGTTGCGGAATATGAAAGCCCCGATGAGTGCATATACTTCGACGGGCAGAAAGACTTCGTAACATACTGTATTCCTGCAGTTACAGCGGAATATCTGAAGCGTGTTGAATAAAAAAGTCCCGGGGAACTTACAAAATCCCCGGGACTTTTTTATTCAACCTTCATCATACGGTACCCTACACCGATATGAGTCTGTATATACTGGGGTGAATCAGGTGCGGACTCCAGCTTTTTTCTTAGTGTGGCCATAAACACACGCAGAGAAGCGATATCGTTATCCCAGCTGCTGCCCCATATTTTCTGAGTGATAAAAGTGTGCGTCAGAACCTTTCCAACATTATGAGAAAGCAGACATAGCAGTTTGTATTCAATAGGTGTCAGATGCAGTTCCTCATTCTTAAGGTAGGCACACCCTGCGGCATAGTCAATCTTAAGGTCACCATTGATAAAAACAGAATTTTCAGTCTGACCGTCGTTTTGCATGATAGCAAGCCTTCTCTGAGTGACCCTGAGCCTTGCCAGCAGTTCTTCCACAGAGAACGGCTTGGTAAGATAGTCATCAGCTCCGGCATCCAGCGCATCTATTTTATCTGTGTCTTCACTTCTGGCGCTGATTACGATAATCGGAACATTGGACCAGGTGCGTATTTTTTTTATGACATCTACACCGTCAATATCCGGCAGTCCCAGATCCAGAAGAATTATATCAGGATTGTGGGAAGATGCCTCCATAACCGCAGAGTTGCCGTTTGAAGCGGTTCTGAAACGATATCCGTGGGTTTCAAGCGTTGTTGTAATCAGATTTCTTACTGAAGAGTCGTCCTCAACGACTAATATTAAAAGCTTATTCATTCAGATGTGCCTCCTCTGCCGGTAATGTAAATGAAAAGATCGTGCCATGGGGCTTATTGTCCTCCACGGTAATTTTACCTCCGTGAACAGTGATAATTGATTTGCAGAGTGCAAGGCCCAGCCCCAGACTGCGTCTGCTGTCGGCAACCTTGTTGGCTCCGCTGTAAAACATATCAAATACGCGCTTCTTGGCATCATCAGGGATACCCGGCCCGTCATCAGCAATTCTCACAACGGCTTCATTTCCCTGTCTCATGGTTTCAATAGTGATATTTGATCCGGCAGGCGTGTATTTAATTGCATTGTCAACTATATTGATGATAACCTGCACTATAAGCTTGGCATCCATTCGTGCCAGAAGGAACTCGTCAGAGTGATTTACCACGATATTATGTTCTGAGCCTTTCCTGTTAATGTGCAGAAGAGCTTCAGACACAACATCCTCCATAAGCTCTGCCGAAATATGAAGCTGCATCCGTCCGTCGTCAAGGCGGGTAACAGAAAGCAGGTTTTCAACCAGGTTTATTAGCCACATTGAATCATCGTAAATGTCTGAATAAAGACGTTTACGTGTGGAAATGTCAAAAGACTCACCGTTTGACATAAGATTGCTGGCGTTTCCGGAAATGGAAGTCAATGGCGTACGGAGATCGTGGGAAATAGCACGCAGCAGGTTCGAACGAAGCTGTTCGTTTCTTGCCACAACGGCTGCTTCTTCTTTTTCCTTGTAATTTTTTTCGTTTTCCATGGCCAGTGCACTTTCTCCCAGAATTGAAAGCATGATGCTGCTCTCAAAGGCATCGGGAGGGCCTCCTTTTACAGCAATTCCTGCAACGCCGTAAACATTGTGGTTTACTCTGATTGACAGATACAGGCATTTTGCACTGGAAAGAGTATCCGTAGTTGCTCCTGCATGTTTATTGTTCTTAAGTACCCAACCGGCCACAGCCCTTTCGTTGTCCGATGTATAGTCAGCATCAGGAGCTTCACCGTCGACAGTAAAAATGTGAGGTTCACCTAGTTTGCCGTCTGTCGCAGGGTAAACTATCACATCCGTGTCAAGCAGCTTCACCAGCTGACCGGCAGTTACTGCAATAATTTCATCGTTATCGTCGGCACGCTGAAGCAGCTGATTGGTATCAAAAAGAACCTTGGTTCTATATGCTGCCTGAGCTGACCTGTGTGCATGGCTTTTTAGCTTTACCGCCAGTGAACCTGTAATGAAAGCCGCCAGAAACATTACCACAAAGGTTACTGGATATCCGCTATCGTATGCCAGAAGCGTATATCTGGGCTCTGTAAAAAGAAAATTAAAAACAATCACACTGATAACAGAAGAAAGCAGGCTGTATATTCTGTGATCTGCAGCTACTGAGATGAGCAGAACACCCAGTATGTACACTGTGATTATATTTACCTCTGTAAAGCCAAGGCTGTCAAATATCATCCCTATCAGGCTGGCAGCAGCCAGTATTGATGCACTCTTTAAAATGTCCGGAATTGAAAAGGCTGATTTTCCTTTTTTTCTGCTTTTTTCGGGGCGGTACCCTGACATGGCTCCGGTTGTGTCGGGAATTACATATATATCAAGATCAGGAGATGTGGCTATCAGCTTCTCAGTAAGTGTCGGTTTATTGAAGATGTGCTTTCTGGCTGCTGCACTTCTTCCTATTACAATTTTGGAAACGCCTGAAAGTCTGGCAAACTCCGAAATCTGAAGAGAAACATCCTCACCGTATACAGTTTCTATGGAGGCTCCCAGCTGCTGGGCCAGCCTCATGTTTGAACGCAGACGTTTTTTGTTTTCTTCGCTCATGGTCTCAAAGTCAGGTGTTTCTACAAACAAAGCTGTAAATGCGCCTCTGAAAGCACTGGCCATTCTTGCCGCTGTTCTTATTATTTTAGCATTGGAAGGTGCAGAGGACAGGCACACAAGAATATGCTCGTCGGTATGATAACTTGAGTTGTTCTTGATGCGGGTGCTCTCGGTAAGAATGTTCACCCTGTCTGCACAGCGTCTGAGAGCAATTTCTCTCAGCGCTGTAAGGTTTTCAACGGTAAAGAAGTTGTCAGCCGCTCTCTGATCCTGCACTTCGCTGTATACATTTCCCGATTTAAACCGGTCTATCAGTTCCTGCGGCTCTATGTCTACCAGTTCGACCTGATCTGAATCATCAAATACGGAATCAGGAATACGTTCACGCACGGTAATGCCTGTGATGGAGGCAACCAAATCATTTAAGCTCTCTATATGCTGAACGTTTACAGTGGTGTAAACATCTATGCCTGCTGCAAGCAGCTCCTGTATATCCTGATACCTTTTCGAATGTCGACATCCGTCAGCATTGGTATGGGCCAGTTCGTCAACAAGTATCAGCTGAGGATGCCTTGCTATCGCGGCGTCTATGTCGAATTCTCTTAATTCGATGGAATTATGCATGATTTTAAGCGGAGGTATATTTTTCAGACCGTTCATGAGTGCCGCTGTCTGTGTCCTCCCATGAGGTTCGATATATCCGCACACCACATCTATCCCGCGTTGCTTTGCCGCATGAGCAGCTTTAAGCATGGAATAAGTTTTGCCAACACCGGCAGCATATCCAAAGAATATTTTAAGATGTCCTTTGTCCCTGACTTTTTCCATTTAAATATCTCCTTATCTTGTGGCCGTGCAGTGTCCAGAGCTGCCAAATTCATTATACCATAGGGACGATAATATTCATCTAAATGTGTAGAAATTTTTCTACATTCTTCATTTCACCAAGCACCAGCATAGTTTCCGCGCCGGTAAGATATGTGTCTGATGATATGTCCATATTTAAAACATCGTTGTGCTTCAGTGCCATGACGTTAATATTGTATTTCTTTCTTATGTCAAGATCGCCGATACTTTTTCCAATCCAGTTTGGCGGCACGGATATCTCGAAGACCGCATACCGGTCATCCAGTTCCATGAAGTCAAAAACTCTGTCTGCACTGTAGCGTATGGCTGTCCAGTTCGCCATCTGTTTTTCGGGATATACTACTTCGTCAGCACCGTTATGGAGAAGGAATTTCGCCTGGACGTCCTGACATGCTCTGGAAATTACCTTTTTCGCACCAAGTTCCTTCAGGAAAGAAGTGGTTTCCAGTGAACTCTGAAAATCATCGCCTATCGCCACGATACAGAGGTCAAAATTGCGCACACCAAGAGAACGAAGGAATTCCGGATTGGTCCCATCTCCTATCTGACCGTTTGTGACATAAGGAAGAACCTCATCCACACGGCTTTCTCTCTTGTCTACTGCCATAACCTGATGATGCAGCTCATTTAATTTTATGGCAAGGTGCCTGCCGAAACGGCCAAGACCTATAAGCAGAATTGTTTTCATTTTTATCCTCTCCTTTTAACCTACAGTGATTGTTTCCTGCGGGAATTTGTAACTATCATAATTCTTTCTTGAAAATGCTGCAAAAATCAATGTCAGTCCTCCGACTCTTCCAAAGAACATCAGCCCAATGAGAAGAGTCCTGGAAATCATGCAGAGATTTGAAGTTATCCCAAGAGATAATCCGACTGTTCCTATGGCAGAGGCAACCTCGAACATGGCTGTCAGCACAGGAATGTTCTCAATACTGCTGATGATCATTGCTCCGATAAGCGGGAGAGCAATGTACATAAGTGCTATGGCTGCAGCACTTCTTTCTGCATCATGAGAAACTCTGCGGCCGAAGAAGTGTGTATTGTCTTTTTTCTGAAATACAGAAAATGCAGTAAATAGCAGTACTGCAGCTGTGGTTGTCTTCATACCTCCTGCTGTGGACCCCGGTGAGCCGCCTGTGAGCATAAGGAGTACTATAATAGTCTGGCCTGTTTCGCTTAAGTCTGTCATGTCTGCAGTGTTAAAGCCTGCCGTCCTCGGAGTGACCGCCTGAAACAGGGAACACAGTAAACGCTTTCCGAAGGACATATTCTCATACTCAAAGAAGAAAAAATACATGGCCGGAAACACAATTAAAAATGCGGTGACTATTATGATGATTTTGCTCTGCATCCGGTATTTTCTGAAATGTAGTCTGTTGCGCCTGATATCATCCCATGTGATGAAGCCTATCCCGCCGATAATAATCAGCGACATTATCACCATATTGATAACCGGACTGGATGCATATGACGTCAGGGAAGAAAAAGGTTCCTTTATCCCCATCAGATCAAAGCCTGCATTGCAGAAAGCGGACACTGAGTGAAACAGTGAATACCATATTCCTCTGGTTATTCCGAACTCTCTGCAGAATACAGAAGAAAGCAGTACAGCGCCGATTAGCTCGACGCCGATAGTTACCTTAAGTATAAATCCCGTCATACGGACTATGCCGCCCACATGAGGAGCAGAGATAGCTTCCTGCATGGTACTGCGCTGCATCAGGCCAATCCTCCGTCCCGAAACAATTGCGATGGACACAGCAATGGTTACAACTCCCATACCTCCTATCTGTATAAGCGTCATAATGACCAGCTGTCCGAAGGTGGACCAGTAGGTTGCGGTGTCATGTATAACAAGTCCTGTCACGCAGACAGCTGAGGTGGAAGTAAACAGCGCATCTGCAAAAGGTGTCACTTTCCCGTTCTGTGCTGAAACGGGAAGCATAAGCAGAAGTGTTCCTATCAATATTGCAGATAGAAAACCTATAATTATAATCTGAAAGGAAGATATTTGTCTGCCGTTATAAGCGATACGCATTCTCTCACCTCTGTGCAATCTTAATTTAATCTTTACAGCATCTTTATAATATCTTTATCCACATTAAATGTGCATAAGCAAGATGAGCAGGATATTAAGATTGCATAAAGATTTCCCGTATATTGCGAGCGTTTAGTTATTAAATCATCAAAGAAAGGATAATCAAAGTTAATTGGGGCAGGTCTATACTGCTTTTTATACATTTTTGTAATCTGAAACGCTCTGTGCCGCATAAAAATATTAAAATGTTACGCAATAAAATCTCAAATCACTTTTTATATGCATTTTACAGGCATTATGTCTATAGAATAACGCCCATATATGTTAATATTTCGGACTTATGGGATTATATTACTGGAGCCCTATATGCCTCGTGTAACGTGACTGGTTTAATTTCAACGTTTGCGGTCTTGGCGTTACTTTTTTGCATAAAACTCAATGCTGCGGCTCATCGAGTGTCCTGAAGAAAAAATGCAAAACATCAATAAAATCGGATACCAAAAAAACAGCAGGCCTGGCAATAGACAGTTCCTGCTGTTTCTCTCTAGTATACTTTATTATTCTTTATCCGTTATTTCACAACCGCACTTACGGTGCTGCTGTATTTGGTGTAAATCTTCTTTCCGTTGATTTCTACATAGCCTCTTACTTTGTAGTAATATCTCTTTCCCGCCTTGATGCCCTTCTTGTTAACAAAGGATGATTTAGAACTTGAGGTTGTGATAACCTTCTTGAATCCCTTTGTCTTGGCCGTTGAGCGGTAGATCACATATCCGTCTGCATAAGCCTCGTTGGACCACTTGATGGTAACCTTCCCTTTGCCGGCAACAGCCTTGACTCCGGTAATCTTCTGGCTCTTCACCTTTTTTACCATATCGGCGTCGTCCCACTGGGCATAGATGTCTACAATATCCATAACATCCGCAGTAAGGAGAAGCTCTGCAGTAACAGGTTCTCCCTGCTGGAGAGCTGTTCCGGTTCCGTCAGCACTGGTGTTCCACTCATCGAACATCATGTTGTATGCCTTGAAGCCTTCTGCATCCCACACCTTGGCGTAATCAGCCGCGCCGCCTTCCTGCAGCTTATCCATGGTCACAATGTCTGTGTGGAATCCCTTGCATCCCAGCTTTTCGCATTTGCCGGCATTGCAGTGGTAAACCACTTTGTACTCAATTGGCTGCACTTCAACTACAATTTTGCGAAGTGCGGTTGAGGTTGGATCAGATGATATCCAGTATTCCGTATCTTCTGCGGATTTGACCACAAGCTGATATCCAAGGTCAATGAATTCTTCAGGATAAAATGCCTGACCGTCGCTGTAGTAATATTCCGGCGCGCCTTTCTGGCCTTTGGCCGGTCCTGTATAAAGGGTGCCTGCTCCGCCTGCTCCACTTTCGTCTGCTGCATTAGGTGCCAGTATATTCCCCTTGGTATCTACTATGTAGAAGCCTCCTACACCTTTCTCAGCCTCAGAGTTGACAATTCTGTCACCGCCTCCGCGTATTGTGTCGCCCGCATGGATTCCGTCTCCATCCTGCCCGTTTTCGGTACATGAGTAATAGTCTCTTCTGCCCTGTTCTGCCTGGGCGTAATCCGCTGTTACCGGCATCACGGCAGTCAGCACAAGGGCCGCGGCCATACCGGTGGCAATAATCTGCTTAAAAGCCTTTCTTAATTCGATATTCATTTATTTATACCTCCCTTTTCACACATATTGACGATGCATAGGAGAAAAGGTTGCAGATAATTAATATTTTCAGTAAAAAATTTCGGTCCGGATTGTCAGTTACAGAAGCGGCGCCACGAAGATTGCACAGAGCGCAATAGGAATATTATAGCAAAGTGCTGTAGGCACGCATGTATCCCATATGTGGTCGTGCTGTCCGTCAGCATTAAGACCTGATGTGGGTCCCAGAGTTGTATCCGATGCAGGAGAACCTGCGTCTCCCAGGGCAGCAGCTGCGGCAATGAGCATTACAGTACCTCCCACACTGAAGCCCATCTGAGCACAGAGAGGAACGTAAAGCACAGCAAGCACAGGAATTGTTCCGAAGGAGGTTCCTATACCGATTGTTATGATGAGACCTATGAACATCATTACGGCTGCAGCTATAAATTTGCTTCCTCCCATGATGGAAAGAGAAGCTTCAACCAGTTCCTGAACAGCACCGGTTTCATTCATTACACTGGCATATCCTGCCGCAACAAGCATGATGAAAGCGATTACGCCCATAATTGTAAAGCCGTTTTTAATTACAGTCTCAAGGTCGCGCACCTTGACTGCCCCTCCTGCTACCATGATGATTATGCCTGCCAGAGCTCCAAGGGGAAGTGAGTCTGTAAGAAGGTTGATGACCAGAGTTCCCACTGCCGCAGCAAGGGTAATCCAGTGAGCAGCATTCATTTTAAGCCGTATAGGCCTGCCCTTTTCATCGAGTTCCACAGGTGCGGCGCCGGCAACTTCCAGATTTTCATATTCTCTCGGTTTTCTGAAAACAAACAAGGCCGCCATAAGGCCTATAATCATAGATGCCCCCAGAGGCCAGGTGTAGTGCCATACATTTCCTACATCTATATCCATTCCATTAGCCTTCAGATTATCTGAGATGAGGCCCTGAAAAATGAATCCGAAACCAAAAGGCAGAGCTATGTACGGTGCCTTGAGGCCGAATGCAAGAGCGCACGAAACGTTTCTTCTGTCCAGCTTCATGTCATTCATAAGATGAAGAAGGGACGGTATCAATATAGGAATGAAAGCGATATGAACAGGTATCAGGTTCTGCGAACAGCAGGCTATGACAGCTATAGAAATGATCAGAGCCAGCTTGTTTTTACCTGCCACATGAGAAATTTTCTGCGAAAGTATCTCCGTTATACCTGTATAGGCCATACCGCTTGCCAGTATTCCCAGCAGGATGTAGCTGAGAGCAGTCTGCGCATTGCCTCCCATCCCCGAAATCAGAATGCCCATTGTGTCACCTGCAGACATTCCTGCCAGCAGCCCTGCGGCCATGGCTGAAATCAGAAGAGAAAGCAATACATTGATCTTAAGCATGCAGAGCACTATAAGAAGAGCTACCGCAATTACTATAGGATTCAAAATAATTTCCATGTTGTTTTACTCCTTTTGTGTGATAAATCGATACTGCGTTATACAGAGCAAGTATCATGCCAACTAATTCGGGCGAGAAAACGATGGAAAATTAGCATTAAGACAAGTTCTTTACATCTTGTGTTCCATTTTTGGGTCAAGTTATTAAATTTTTTGACCCGTTTTTGAGTCAATAATCATCTTTATTTACTTTTTATTATGTTTGTAATCTCTTTTCTGATTTGTTTTATGGCCTGTTTCAGGCTTTTTTGCAGCTTTTTTCTTAAATTTTCAAGTTTTTTAAGATTTTTTTGCGATTTAGTAAAAGTTGGCATAGCTTATGCAACATATGTTGGCACAAAAGAAAACAAGCACCTAAAAACAATATTTTAAAGATGTAAACGGAGGTAATTAAAAATGACTAACAAGAAACAGATCTTAGACTACGCTTTCTCTGAAGCAGTATCCACAGTAAACCTTAATTCTGTTACTAAGGAAGTTGCAGAAGACGCACTCGCTACAGCAATGTTCGGATATGCTGAGCGTGAAGGTTATGAATTCACAAAGGAAGAAGTACATGCTACAATCGTTGCCGGCATGGAAACTTTAGCTAAGTCAAGAGAAGATTTCACTATCCAGACCTGGACAATGAAATAAAGAATCAATAATGAATACATCAAAAAAGGATGCCGCGCAGCATCCTTTTTTCACATTTACAGGTTATGTTTAAGTTTTTTTCTGGCCAGAGTGGTCTGCGGTATTCCCAGGAACTCCGCCGCCTTTCTGGTTGTGCCCTTTTTTCTGAGGGCATATGCTATTATCTTCTTTTCCTGCTCATCCATTATCTGATTAAAGTCCAGGCTCTCCTCACCGTTCATTTCCTTCTTTATATCAAACACAACCTCTCCCAGTACGTTCTGATTGATGAGGGCATCCACTGCATAACCATCTATTATTCTTTCCTTTTCAGCAATGTACAGCCTGTGAACAGTGTTTTCCAGTTCGCGTACATTACCCGGCCAGTGGTACTCCTCCAGCTGTCTGTATGCATCCTGTGAAAACTCTTTGGCTACACCGTATTTGCTCACATAGTTATTCAGGAAAGCCTCCGCCAGACAGGATATGTCCTCTTTTCTGAACCTGAGAGGCGGCACATTGATAAGGCAGATATTAAGTCTGTAATAAAGGTCTTCACGAAACATGCCATCCTCAACAAGTTTTTTGAGAGGAATGTTGTTTGCACATATCACCCTTACGTTGACATGCTTTGGCTGCGTTCCTCCAACACGGTAGTATGTATTTTCCTGAAGGACACGAAGCAGCTTGGACTGCATGGCCATGGAAAGACTGCCTATCTCATCCAGAAACAGCGTTCCGTTGTTGGCAAGCTCAAAGTATCCTTCCTTCCCTCCGGCCTGTGCACCTGTGAAGGAACCCTTCTCATAGCCGAAAAACTCTGATTCAGCCAGATTTTCTGTAATAGTAGCGCAGTTTATCTTGACGCAAGGCTTGTCCCTGCGGGAACTGTTCTGATGAATCAGGTTAAAAACCTTTTCCTTGCCGACGCCGGTTTCTCCCTGTATGATTACATTGCAGTCATACTGAGCCACGTTCAGCACTTCCTCCACCATTGCCGCAGTAACAGGGCTCTTATATATGAATCCGTCAATCTGACGGGCTGCAGCCTGAGTCCTTTCCTTGAAAGCAGTTCGTATTTTCTGCGGTCTCTTTTTCTTCCCCGCATAGAATGCATCAAGTCGGCGCAGCGCAGGTTCCGTCTGATCCACCACTTCAAGAGCGAAGTCATAAGCGTTGGCGCTGTAACCGTCAAGTCCATAGTGAGTTATATCCTTGCCCAGGCAGTCCACTACGAGAAGTCCATGGCAGTATCTGTTGTTCATACTGGTATAGCAGACAAGACCGTTATCCTTTGCTATGAGCGAAGCCACGCTTTCACATCCCTTTATATTCTCAAGGTTGATTACAGCATCAAAAGCTTCTCCGCCCTCTGCTGACATAATCTTTTCAACGGCCTCCATAGGCTTGCTCAGGTCCACAAAATATATACCGTCCACCAGTGACCCGAAAATGGTTCTGAGATCTTCTTCAGTTATGCCGGCAAAATATGCACCGTCAATAATAAATTTTACTGATGCCTCCTTATGAGGATTGCTGCCTCTGACCATCTGCGAATAATATATTGCCTCGGCAATATTGCTTCCTATTATGGCCGCCTTGCTGATTTCGCGGTGTCTGAGCTCACATGAGATTCCATAGATGCTGCCTTCCTCCTCAAGAGCCCTCATCAGGTGGATGGTGCTTCTCGAGTAAGGATCCTCCACCTTCATCAGCTGAACAGTCTCAAAGCATATTACATAACCTGTACACTGAATTCTGCCATAGTATATATCTATTTCCCCGATTTCCTCAATGAAGGCAGGAAGTCCTGCCAGAGGCGTAAGGCTTACCACGTCATCTCCGACATTCAGTTCTCCCAGATCGAAGCCGGGAGAAACCTCTTCAATGGTTCCTGCAAACAGGGCGCTGCTTTCCGTATATGGGTTATGCAGTTTTCCTCTCTCATTTACGATCTTGATTATTCTTTCCTTAATCTTCTCATCGTTGTTTTCGCAGATGCTGCAAAGCTGAAAGAAGTTTTCACGTTCAAACACTATGCTGCTGAGCCTGATTCTGATCTCACCCTTTCTCAGTTCCGGGCTGTTATCAAGTTTCCATGCCGTTACAGGAAGGCTGTCTGCAGGCTCAATCACCCTTCCTAAGCCAAAATTCTTCATTTTTCCTCCCGTTTTACCCGTTTTTCGTTCCGTTTTCGGGTCAATGCGTGTTTAATTGTACCATTTTCGGGTCAGCTTTGTCAACATATGGGGAAAAAAAGAGAAAAAAGTCTCAGTGCTTTTTCAAATTAAAGCGCTTGATTCCAACGTTTCGCTAAGTATCTGCTAAAATTTTTTATAATTGGCACGGTTATTGCTCTTTAGTATCATTGTATTTATATTTTAAAGTTTAGGAAAAGGAGAAATTATCAAATGAACTTTTTAAAGGCTTTCGTTAAGTTCGTGCCTGTAATCATCCTCGCAGGATTGATGATTCAGGGTCAGGACCCGATGATTGCAGCTCCTATCGCATTCTTATGCGCAGTAGTCGTTGCAATTTTCTTTGCAAAGAAAAAGTGGCAGGAATGCTTGAATGCTGCCATGGATTCTGTTAAAAATATTTTAGTGGCTTTATTCATACTCATGATAGCCTATGTAATGGTTAACTGCTTCACCAGCTACGGTGTAGGTGCAGCTGTAGTAAGCCTGGCATTAAAGCTTGGTGTTACTGCTAAAACCGTTGCCTGTGTTGGCCTTGTTTGTACCGCTTTACTTTCAGTTGCAACCGGTACTTCATGGGGAACCTTCGCTGCGTGTGCACCTATCTTCTTATGGCTGTCACACATCGTAGGCGGAAATATCTACCTTACTGTATGTGCTATCGCCGGCGGTGCCTGCTTCGGCGACAACATCGGTCTTATTTCTGATACTACTATCGTATCCTCCGGTATTCAGGGCGTACAGGTTACAGACAGAATCAGACACCAGGGTGTATGGTCAGTTTCCTGCCTTGTTTTAGCCGCAATCGCATTCTTCGTTGCAGCCCTCGTTATGGGCTTAAACGGAACAGGCGATGCTTCCACAGTTATGGACAACATCACTCCTGAAATCCAGGCATTCCTTGAAGAAGAAAAGCCAGTAGCACTTGACCTTCTCAATCAGGTTGCTGTAGGTGTTCCTATCTATATGGTAATTCCTCTGATACTGGTAATCGTCCTTGCAGTTTCAGGTGTTAACACCTTTGCCTGCATCGGAAGCGGTATTATTTCATCATATATATTAGGGCTCTTTGCAGGAACTGCAGGTTCAGTTCAGGACTTCTTAGATAACTATGTATATGCTGGTATCGAAGATGCCGGCAGCTGGGTAGTTCCAATGATGATGTGGGTTGCAGCATTCGGTGGCGTAATGCAGCTTATGGACGCTTTCGCTCCTCTGGCAACACTTATCACAAAGATGTCAAAGAAGGTAAGACACTTACTTGGATGGAACGCTGTTCTTTCCTTACTTGGAAACGCTGCTCTTGCTGACGAAATGGCTCAGATTGTTACTATCGGACCTGTTATCAAGCAGATTACAGAAGAAAACGTTGTATGCGAAACAGAAGAAGCCGCTTACAAGCTGAAGCTGAGAAACGCTACTTTCGGAGACGCTATGGGCGTATTCGGTTCACAGCTCATTCCATGGCACGTATACCTTGGTTTCTATGTAGGTATTGTTAAGGGTGTATATCCGCTGGTGCCAATCACAAACATGGACTTCATCAAGTTCAACTTCATGGCTATGATTGCTGTTGCATCACTCCTCATCCTCACTTTCACAGGACTGGACAGAATCGTTCCTCTGTTCAAGATGCCTACAGAACCTACAGTTCAGTTAAAGAAAAATATGAAGAAGGAACAGGAAGCTGCATAAGCGCTGAAATAATTTCAGATTGTTTAATCGATTACGGGCAGGCCTTTTGGGTCTGCCTGTTTTTTTATGACCTGACCTCTGTAATATTTCTGCTGCGAAAGAATAAAGTATTACATAGCCGGGTACTCAAACTGTCCGGCGGAGGTTGTAAATGAAAAAAACTGATTATCTGCTTCTGGCTTTTCTGGTACTGCTCATGGGTGCGGGAATTCTTTCTTATGCTGTATCCTGCAGCGGAATATCATCCTGCCTGGGAATTACGGTTTCTCAGACTCCCCTTTCCCTGTCCGACTCTCGTGAAACAGTGGACATACCGATTCTCATGTACCACAGCATTTCCAAATCCGCTTCAGATGAAAACGAATACACTATCTCACAGGCCCGTTTTGAGAATGACCTTAAGTGGCTGCGAGACAACGGCTATACCACCATATTTCCTTCACAGCTGGTCTCCTTTGTACAGGAAGGTACAATGCTCCCCGCAAAACCTGTTATCATAAGCTTTGACGACGGCTTTGCCAATAACTATCTCTATGCTTTTCCGTTACTTGAAAAATACAATATGAAGGCTGTAATTGCCCTTATCGGAGTTGAATCTGACAGAAGTTCAGGGGACATATACCGCAATCAGGACTATGGCAACATGACATGGGGAGAAGTAGCCATTTTATCTCGCTCCGGACTCATAGAATTTGCCAGCCACACCTACGACCTTCACTCTATCAGCGGCGGACGCAAAGGTGCAGATAAAAAGTCAGGTGAAAGTTCTGTGTCCTACCGTCAGATTCTGACCTCAGACCTGACAAAGAACCAGGATCTGCTTGAGACAGCATCGGGAAGCTTTCCTATTACCTTTGCGTGGCCCTATGGTGCATATCCTGCAGACAGGAGTGCCGACCCCATTCTGAGAGACATAGGCTTCCTTGTGACCTTTACCTCATATCAACACACCAGCACTGTAAATCAAGGCCAGCCCGAAAGCCTTTACGGTCTGGGCAGATATCTGCGCACACCTTCCTTTGACATAAAGAAGATTATCTGATAAAATGTCCTTGTACTTGTGAACTGATTTTTAAGGAGGACTTTCAGATGATACATAAAACAGACAAAAAAAATGATGGAAAGAACGTAGACGTAACAGTAAATGTAGATGTATCTAAAATTGTAAGAAACGTAGCTGTAGCAGGAGTTCTTATCGTAGGAATAATTTTCGGCTGCAATACATACAGGAAGCTTTGCGCCTGGGAAGAAGACTAGTATTTTAGTCCGTCCGGCGTATATGCCCATCAAAGGGCAAATTGGGCAACTTAGTATAAAAAGGAGATCTGAAATGGCATTACTTGAATCCGGTGAAATGTATCTGGAAACAATATATATACTTCTCAAGGAGCGCCCTGAGGTGAGAGCAATCGACATCGGCGAGTACATGGGCTTCAGCAAACCCAGCGTAAGCAGAGCTCTGGGACTCCTGAAAGAATCCGGTTACGTTTCCACCGATAACAGCGGCTATATCTCCCTCACCGAATCCGGCAGGCAGATAGCTGAAAAAATATACGAACGTCATACGCTGCTGACGGACATGTTTGTTTCACTTGGCATAGACGAAAAAACTGCTTCTACAGATGCCTGCAGAATAGAACACGTAATCAGCGACACCACCTTCAGTGCCTTAAAGAAGCATTTCGGGCAAAAAAACAAAATTGACGTGTAAACAAAATGCGTATGTTGGCATAAATTCATTCCTACCTTGATTTTGCCAACAAATAGTCATAAAGCGTTGGCAGATACCAGATCAAGCAGCAATTTTAGCAACATCACCGGATTAATCTGATACTGTACATGTTGTCTGAGCATTTTTAGGCAAAAAAAATGGAGCGGACAACGGGAATCGAACCCGCCCCCTCAGCTTGGGAAGCTGATATTCTACCAATGAACTATGTCCGCATCTCTTCTTAATGATAACACAAATGCTTTTAAAAGTAAATACCGCCGCCGACTCAAAATCAGCCGGCGGCTTTTTTAATCAGGGAACTCTTTGTCTCACACAGGGTCATGAACGTGTAATCCAGCACCGGTTCACAGCTCCAGCTCGTACATTATCATGGCCAGCGCCGCCATTCCCGCCGTTTCCGTACGCAGTATGGTCTTCCCCAACGTCACTGTGGCGGCCCCGGTGGCCTTCAGCCTCTCTATCTCGCCGTCGCTGAAGCCGCCCTCAGGCCCGATAATCAGCGCAATCCTGCGGGCCTGAGGCCCCGGCGCCATGGCTCCCGGTGTCGGCGCCATGGCATCGGCGCATTCCGCGGTTTCTGGCGCCGATGCCGAGCCATGGCCGGCGCATTCCGCGGTTTCTGGCGCCGATGCCGAGCCATGGCCGGCGCCGGCGTGGTCCTGACCTGGGGCGCCAGCCGCGCCGGGGGCCGGGGCCCCACGCAGGAAGTCCTTTATTGTCAGGCCGTCCTCGTTCTCATACGGACAGATAACCAAATCGTAATCGGGCAATTCGGCCACCATTCTGTCAAAATCATAGCTTTCCGTTACACGGGGGATTATTCCCCGCTTGCACTGCTTTACTGCTTCAGCCGCAATCTTTTGCCAGCGGTCCAGCTTCTTTCCGAAGTTGCCTTTTTCCACCACCACTGTTCTTTCCATGAATACCGGCACGATAGTGTCAATACCCATCTCTACGGTCTTCTGAATTACCGTCTCCATCTTGGATGCCTTGGGTACTCCCTGATAAAGTGTCACCCGGGTAACCGGCTCTGTAGCAAATTTCTGCTTGTCCAGAATTTTCAGAGTTGCACAGTCTTCCGTCAGTTCCTCCAGACAGGTTTTATATTCCCAGCAGTCGCCGTCGGATATATCCAGTTCCATTCCCGGCCGGGCGCGAAGCACCTTGCGCAGATGATGCAGGTCATCCCTGTTTTCCATATATATGTGTGCTCCGCTCACTGCCGAGGGATCCACAAAAAATTTACTCATGCTCTTTTTCCTTTCCTACAGAGCTGCAGCCACGGCACACCACATGCCGTCCTGACGTACTTCCAGGATTTTGAAGCCCAAAGCTCTCATGGCGTCTACCACCGTCACAACCTTTTCATCAAGTATTCCCGATGAAATATAAACTGCACCCGGCATCATATGATTTGCTACATCCTTGCTTAGCATAATTACAAGGTCGGCCATGAGATTGGCCACCACCACATTAGCCTTATAATCCACTCCCTTAGTCAGGTCGCCATATTGAGCCCTGGCGATTTTTTCAACGTGGTTTAAGGCAATGTTCTCTTTAGAAATATCAACGGCCAAAGGATCAATTTCAATCCCCAGCACATCACCGGCGCCGAGCAAAGCTCCCGCAATGGACAGAATTCCGGAGCCGCATCCCACATCAAGCACCTTATCACCCGGCTTGAGATATTCCTCCATAAGTCTGATGCACAGCGATGTGGTCTCGTGTGTTCCCGTACCGAAAGCCATTCCCGGGTCGATTTCCAGAACCTTTTCTCCCGACTTCGCTTCATACTCTTCCCAAGTAGGCTTGACCACTATGGTCTTTCCAACCTTTGTCGGCTTGAAATATTCCTTCCATTTGTCCTTCCAGCCGCTGTCATCGCATACGGACATTTCAACAATCAGCGATCCCAGATCTGCTCCCTCACCAAAAATTCCGGCAGCCGCTGCGCTCTTCAGCCCGTCAACTGCATGGCGGAGGTTCTCTGTGGCTGCCCTTCCGTCCTCATCGTCATTCATGTACACCGTTACCTGAGGCTGCCTGTTCCTGAGCTCAAGAACGCTTTCGTCCACATAGTCCCAGTCGTACTCGTTTTTCTTGTTTAAAAGATCGTCGACGTCAGCAGGGTCCTCTACCACCGTATCGGTTATTCCCACCTCCATCAGGGCAGCCAGCAAAGGCTCTATTCCCGCCCTGCTGGTCTTTATGTCAATCTGAATATATTTCATGTTTCTCTTCCTCTCTTTCCTACACGAATATTGTACCAAAATATCAGAGCAAATACAACGAAATCATCTTTTCAATGCTGTCCACATTGATGCTCCCGTTTTCACTTTCAAAGCTGACTATAAGGTTGTCCCAGATATTGTATCCCGCCTCATGATAATCTATCAGCTTCCTGAACATTCCCTGCCGGTACTCTTCATTATGTATAAGGCCGAAATGTTCCCACAATATTATCTTGCCGTCACGCTTTCGCCTTATTACAAAATCGGGATAAACTGCCCTGCCGCCCACTTCAATCCTTACCTCATATTTAAACTCAATTCCATGGGATTCCAGAAGCATGGCAATAACCGCCTCTGATTTGGATCTGTAATACACGCCTTTATACAGATGTTTGCGTTCCTCCCACATGTATTTATTCTGCTCCGGCTTCATTCCCGCCCACTGTTCTCCGTCCGGATAGACAGGCATATACTCTTTTGCTGTCTTTTCCAGCAGAGGTATATCTTTTTCCACGGCACGCAGCTTCCGCACAAGTTCTTCTTTTAAAAGGTATATTTCTCGCATCTCCGGATCGTGGTTCAGGCTTATACGCTTGCCGTTTAATGAAATATAGTAATAAATCCTGCCGCCGGATCTCCTTCTGAGCAAGTTTCCTTCCGGCATATTCTCTAATGCTTTCCTTATTTGTTCCCTGATTCTGATGTGGAACCTCAGTTGTGTCTCTATCGCTTCTTTAAAAATCATTTTATCCCCTTTTTTTATAACAAAAATAAATTATTTATCATTATTGTACAATATTTCCATACAATAATCAAGTAATTTTTTCCTTTTTTATATTTTGCTTCCATGTAGAGCTTGTGCGCATGTTTAGGTTTTTTCATTTCAGCCTTTTTTCTTTGCAAAATTACAAAAAAATTCGCTTAAATGAAAATATTTGTTATTATTTCCCAGAAGCAAAGAGGCTTTACGGCCTAAAATCGCATTTCCAACTGATTTTCATGCTTTGCAGGCCTCTAACGCGGTCCTTTTTTTCAAAAACTCAATTTTCCTTTGCAAAAATACAAAAAAATATGCCAAAATGAAAATATCTTCATAAATCTCTTCAAAAAAACTCATCCACCCCACTGCCATCTGTGGTAAAATCACCATATACAACAAGGCAATCCAGACAAAAGGAGGACATCAGCCCAAAATGAAAAAGAACAGAGAATACTTTACCACAGGCGAATTTGCCAAAATATTCGGAGTGAGGAAGCAGACTCTCTTTCATTACGACCAGTGCGGAATTTTCAAGCCGGATATAATCGGAGAAAACGGCTACCGCTACTACTCCTTCACTCAGTTGGAATCCTTTGCTGTAATCATCATGCTCCGTGAACTTGACGTACATATAGACGAAATCAAGGAGCACATGGACCACCGCTCTCCCGAAAGCCTTATCACTCTACTTGAATCAAAGAAGGCACAGATTGACGACAAGATCAACTACCTGACATGGGCCAGGCACTATATTGAAAACAAAATAAAAATCACCCGCGAAGGACTTAACGCCCCTGTGGGTGAAATAATCTTTACAAATGATTTTGATGAATATCTGGTTACCACCGACTACAAGGGAGCCGACGATGAAAAAGCCGTCAATGAAGCCGTTGGGGATCACTTTGCTTTCTGCCAGAGAATGGGGCTTAAAAGTTCATATCCGATAGGCGCCGTAATTCCACGCAGCTCGGTGACAGAAACAGGATATAAGTACGCCCAGTTTTATACAGCAGTAAGCCCTGAGGAACTGGCTGCAGCGGGTTACACCGAAGCCGTACTCGATCAGGGCGGTAATTATCTTGCCATATATGACAATCACGGGTACGCCAACGTACACTCCAATTGTCTGAAACTCCTCGACTATGCCAAAGCCCATAACCTGACTCTCGGCGACAGATTCTACGAGGATGTTATTCTGGACGACCTTTCCACAGACGGATACTATAACTATCTTGTCAAGCTTTCCATCAAGGTCAGATAGGTCAAATAGGTCAGATGGCATCTTTCTTGTCGTCCTCAGTCGAGGCACCGGAAGTACCGTCGCTTGTAGAACCTATTCCTCCGATACCTTCGAGAACCGTCCGAGTCACGGCGGCAACAGGCTTATGCATCAGTGCAAGCACATCCACACAGCGGTCAAGAAGCCACATGAAGACAGTCCAGAGTCCTTCCACTACGAAATTATACATCTTAACCACAGGCTTTGAGCTGAAAACGAAAACGCACAGCCCGGCCAGCGCGAATATCATCACGTAGTACACCACCCAGTTTTTTGGCAGCACGCCGAAAAAGATGGTGTATTTTTTTACCAGATATCTTACGATGAGGTGGAAAATATACACCGGCATGGTGTTCATTCCCACATAGGCCACGTAGTTCATCTTGCTCGGCAGTATATTCACCATGAGAATAATCCAGCCCCAGGCCAGTGCCAGAATGATTGCTCGTCCGATAATATCCCAGTACCAGGTGATTCCAAGCTCACAGGCAGGGCTCTTAAGCAGATAGAAGCCTACAGGCAGCTGCGGCACGCAGAAAGCAAGCACGCAGGATGCCCCCATAAGCGCTGCCCCCAGAACCCAGCAGTGCCATTTCTTAAGGCACTGGAGCTTCTTAAGATGATCTCCGGTACAGTAAACCGCCATCACGAAGAACGGGAAATAGGATACCATTCTGCCCAGAGCGAACCTGTCCGAAAGGAAAGGCATCTGACCTGCCAGCAGGTATACCAATATGCTCAGCTCCAGAATGTAAGGTATCTTCATCCATTCCTTGGTGAAATATCTGTAGAAAAACAGCGCCCACAGATACCACAGTGCAAAAGGCGGTATATCCAGATAGAGGTGTGCGTTTCCCCAGATTATGTACCTTACGCAGTAAAAGAAGGGAATTCCCAGCAGATAAGGCCACATGAAGGTGTGGAAAGAGGTCTTCTTAGACTTTTCCGGGTTCTTCGAAAAATACCCTGAAAGGAATACGAAGGCCTGCATTACGAATACGTTTATTGTTATGTAGATGACACCGCTGAGGGAGGCCTGTGAAAAATGTCCCGCAACCCGCGTAAAGTGGGATATAGGAATAGTCCACATGAGCAGACCCCTGAAGGTGTCAAACATATAATCTCTTTCTTTTATTTCTCCCATCACTTAAACTCCTAAACTTCTTAACTCCTAGGCTTCCGGCTTGGCCCATCCTCTGACGCAGTTTACAGCCTTTTTCCATCCGGCCAGCAGAATGCTGCGCTTTTCCTCATCCATATCCGGTCTGAAGGTCTTTTCCACCTGCCAGTTCTTGATTACGTCCTCTTTGTTTTCCCAGTAGCCTGTTGCAAGGCCTGCCAGATATGCCGCTCCCAGAGATGTGGTTTCGATGCATACAGGACGTTTTACCTCGCAGCCCAGAATATCAGCCTGGAACTGCATGAGAAAATCGTTGGCCGACGCTCCGCCATCCACCTTGAGAGACACGAGACATTCGTCAAGGTCCTCCACCATGGCATCTATGAGGTCCTTTGTCTGGTATGCCATAGATTCAAGGGTAGCACGAACGAGATGATACTTGTTGGCGCCCCGTGTGATTCCCAATACGGCGCCTCTAGCATAAGGATCCCAGTACGGTGCGCCCAGACCTACAAAGGCCGGTACCACATAAAGCCCTCCTGCATCAGGGACAGCTTTCGCCATCTCCTCTGACTGAGGGGAGTTTTCCAAGATATCTATTTCGTCGCGAAGCCACTGGATGGCAGCACCGCATACGAATACAGAACCCTCCAGGGCGTAGTTCACCTTCCCGTCGAGTCCCCAGGCGATTGTTGTTACAAGTCCGTTGTGAGAAACCACAGGCTTTTCTCCCGTATTTATCAGGAGGAAGCAGCCTGTGCCGTAGGTGTTCTTGCCTTCGCCCTCATTGAAGCAGGTCTGCCCGAAAAGAGCGGACTGCTGGTCACCGGCAGCCCCGGCAATCTTAATCGGACCGCCGAAAATGTTTTCGCTTGACGTTCCGTAAACACAGCTGGACGGCTTAGGTTCCGGCAGCATGCACTTCGGAATGTTTAAAAGCTTCAGTATATCATCATCCCACTCAAGGGTGTGTATGTTGAACATCATGGTTCTGGATGCGTTGGAATAGTCTGTAACGTGAACCTTTCCGTCGGTAAGCTTCCAGATAAGCCAGGTTTCGATAGTTCCAAAAAGCAGTTTTCCTGCCTCTGCCTTTTCTCTGGCCCCTTCAACATTGTCCAGTATCCACTTCAGCTTGGTTCCGCTGAAATATGCATCGAGGAGCAGACCGGTCTTCTCCCTTATCATCTGCCCGTATCCTGCCGCAGCAAGCTCATCGCAGTATTCAGCTGTACGCCTGCACTGCCACACTATGGCATTATATACCGGGATTCCCGTTTCCTTGTCCCACACAACGGTAGTCTCCCGCTGGTTGGTAATGCCTATGGCCTCAATGTCCTCATAGGTGCAGTTTATCTTCAGCAAAGCCTCCTGAGCCACTCCCATCTGAGTTGACCAGATTTCCATGGCATCGTGCTCCACCCACCCTGCCTTAGGGTAAATCTGCGTAAATTCCTTCTGCGCCACGCTCATCATATTTCCTTTTTTATCATAGATAATGCAGCGGGAGCTTGTGGTCCCCTGGTCCAGAGCCATTATGTACTTGCTCATATCTCGTCCTCCTTTATACAAATAAAGCCATTATCCGGTTGGAAATGTTCATTCCCTTCACCGTCAGCCTTATATTATCATCTGTCACGGCAGCAAAACCGCCATCAGCGTATTCCTCCAGTTCCTTCATGACATCCTCGCCGTAAAACTCACGTATGTCCTTTCCGAACCTTTTCCTGAAGTCTTTAAGGTCAATGCCGGTATTTTTTCTGAGACCTGTAAAGATGTACTCGCAGACATCGTCTTCAAGGCTGTTTTCGCACAAAGCCTCCACCGCCGACTGTCCGCGGTCTTCTGGGTTTTCCCAGCTTTTAAGATATTTATCTATGCTGCTTACATTATTAAACCTGTTTCCTCTGCCGTCAGCCCCTGTCATGTATGAATGTGCCGATGGGCCGAAACCTAGGTATTCCTCAAGGCCCCAGTATTTCATGTTGTGCCTGCAGACGTTCTCAAGGCCGAGGGCTCCATTGGAAATCTCGTACTGTATGAAACCGGCTTCCGCCATGATTTCCAGTCCTCTCTCGTACATCCGTCTGTCAGCTTCAGCCTCAGTTTCTCTGATTTCACCTTTATCAAGCCTGTCAGTGAAGGGTGTGCCTTCCATGAATTCAAGGCTGTAAAATGAAAGATGCTGCGGTCTGAGCATGACAGCCTGTGTGACAGTACTCTCCCAGATTTCATCCTTCTGTCCCGGTATAGCAAACATCAGGTCCAGACTTATATTGTCAAAACCCGCACTACGCGACTCCTCCACCGTCCTGAGTGTGTCTGCTGAATTGTGAAGCCTTCCAAGAGTCCTGAGAACCCCGTCATCAAAGGACTGTGCACCTATACTGAGCCTGCCAACTCCAGCTCCACGATATGCCGCCAGTTTCTCCCCGGTGGCCGTGGCCGGGTTGCATTCCATGGATATTTCTGCATTTTCTGAAAGCGCAAAATTATCTCTCACTGCATCCATAATTGCTTCCAGTTCATAGGGCATCAGCAGACTGGGAGTCCCGCCTCCAAAATATACGGTGTCCGCCTGCCTTACTTCCCCGGCCCGTGCTTTCATGCCGTATTTCCTGCCGCCCTCCTCTATTTCCCTGCAAAGCGCTTTTACGAAACGACCTCTCATGTCGTCGGTTTCAGCCTTTCCATGCTGCGCCTCTGCCACCGAATAAAAATCGCAGTAGGGGCATTTTCTCAGGCAGAAGGGTATGTGGATATATATTCCCAGATTCTTCATCGTTACTTGTTGTCGTCGTACTTGAGCACGGCTGTAAAGGCCTCCTGCGGCACCTCTACGGTACCGAACTGGCGCATACGCTTCTTTCCTTCCTTCTGCTTTTCCAGAAGCTTCTTTTTACGTGAAATATCTCCGCCGTAGCACTTGGCGATTACGTCCTTTCTGAAGGCCTTAACTGTCTCTCGGGCGATTACCTTCTGACCGATGGCCGCCTGAATAGGCACCTCAAACTGGTGCATAGGGATAATCTCCTTCAGCTTTTCGCAGACAAAACGTCCGCGGGCGTATGCCTTGGACTCGTGAACTATCATGGAGAAAGCATCCACAAGGTCCTTATTAAGAAGCACGTCCATCTTCACCACGTTTGATTTTTCGTAACGTACAAATTCGTAGTCCAGTGATCCGTAGCCTCTTGTCTTTGATTTAAGAGCATCGAAAAAGTCGTAGATTACCTCGTTCAGCGGCATCTCGTAGTGAAGCTGCACTCTGGTCGGAGTGATGTACTCCATATGAAGAAGTTTTCCTCGTCTGTCCTGACAAAGCTCCATGATGCTTCCCACATATTCGTTAGGAATCATGATGTCCGCTTTTACAATCGGCTCCTCGATGTGGTCGATTTCCTGCGGTGAAGGCAGATTGGACGGGTTCTGAATCATTTCCACAGTTCCGTCTGTCCTTACCACTTTATATATTACGCTCGGCGATGTAGTGATTACTGCCAGGTCGAACTCTCTTTCCAGCCTTTCCACAATGATTTCCATGTGAAGAAGACCCAGGAAACCGCAGCGGAAACCGAAGCCCAGTGCTGTCGATGTTTCCGGCTCGAAGTGGAAAGCCGCGTCGTTTACCTGCAGCTTTTCAAGGGCATCCTTTACGTTCTCGTACTTTTCACCTTCCGCAGGATAGATACCGCAGTAAACCATTGACTGAACCTTTTTGTAGCCCGGAAGCATTTCTTCTGTCGGGTTGCTGTCCAAAGTTATGGTATCGCCAACTCTGGCATCGGATACCTGCTTGATGCTGCCGCAGATGTAGCCTACCTCTCCGGCCTTTAATATATCTGTCGGAACCGGGTTAGGAGCGCAGACACCCACTTCGGTTACCTCGTATTTTTTCTTGGTATTCATCAGGCGGATTATGTCGCCCTTTTTAACCTGCCCATCAAAAACTCTGGTATATATTATTACGCCCTTGTAATTGTCGTATTTCGAGTCAAATATAAGGGCCTTGAGCTTTCCGTCAGGATCCCCCGATGGTGCCGGTATGTCTTTTACGATGGCCTCCAGGAGCTCCTCGATACCTATACCTTCCTTAGCTGAAATCAACGGTGCCTCTGATGCGTCAAGCCCGATGACCTCTTCGATTTCTTCTTTGGTCTCATCGGGGCGTGCCGATGCCAGGTCTATCTTGTTGAGCACAGGCAGGATCTCAAGGTTTTCGTCCAGAGCCAGGTAAACGTTTGCCAAAGTCTGAGCTTCTACACCCTGAGTCGCATCCACAACCAGAACTGCTCCCTCGCAGGCGGCCAGGCTTCGTGAAACCTCGTAGGTAAAGTCCACGTGTCCCGGTGTATCAATCAGGTTAAAGATATATTCATTTCCGTCCTGACTGTTGTACACCAGCCTGGTTGTCTGAAGCTTTATGGTTATGCCCCTCTCTCTTTCAAGGTCCATATTGTCCAGAAACTGCTCCTTCATATCACGTTTGGAAACCAGCCCTGTTTTCTCGATAAGCCTGTCTGCCAGGGTTGATTTGCCGTGGTCAATGTGAGCAATTATACTGAAGTTTCTTATATATTTCTGATAGTCCATTATGTTGTCTGATTCCTCGCATTTTAATTTTTTCGGTGATGTATGACATACAACTCCAATTTATATTTTAAAACATAATGGCGATAATTTCAATATTTTTATGACCAGATGCGCTGTGCGTGCTCACCTGGCTGCCCCCATTATCCTTGCCGCTGCACTTGCGGTCTCCGCTGCCTCAGAGACAATTCTGCCTCCTGTACCGTACATGTCGCTGCACCGTCTGTCCACCTCCATAAATGCTATCGCGGCAATAAAGAACAAAATCATAATCAGGACGCAGCTGCCAAAATTTTTCATAATAAAACACCTGCCTTTTTTGATTAGTATGTGTAAGCAGGCTGGTTTTATGTAGTTTCAGTTGTGTGACGGCAGACCAGTGACGTCTGCAGATGCTTTCCTAAATTCCCATAAGCGGCATCAGCAATCCGTTTATTATTCTATGTACGGCTTCCACATCTGTCGTTCCGCCGGGTCCGTCTGTTGTCACAATCAGGTTATGGGGCTCAAAAATCCCGTTATCGTAATATAGCTGTGTTTTCTTCATGTCACGCAGCATGTACTCCCTGTCATCCAGTCTCCCCTTATGCTCCCAGTACACTATAAACCCACTGGGAAAAACTATAGTGAAATCCGGATAGATCACTTTTATATTCCCGCCTTCATCATAAACCTCCAGCCGCTTTTCATAAAAGAAAACAAAGCCGCCTGCATAAAGGGCCTCCGCAACTATCAGCTCGCCTTTTGACCTGACTCTGAGATTGAAGGAAGTTATGTGTCTGAGTTCTTCAGGCTTGTATGGGTTCTCGGACTGGGGTATCTGTCTGCCTCGAGATTTCTGATTAATCACCTTAGCATTGAGTTCATCATCATTTCGGTATGCTGCAGGAAGCCTTTCATCTATTGTTTCATCACTGCAGTCCTGATAATTCTCCAATACATATTCTCGCACTGCAATGTTATTCTCCAGGATTCGTGCCTTGGCTTCAGCCTTTTTTCTCTGTTTGAGCTTGTACACCATTATCAGCATTTTGCGGTTTGCATAGATACGTTTGTCTGACCCCCTTGTAGTTATGTAATACCTCCTGTGTCCATTCACATTATTCTTCAAAATCAGGCCGCCTTCTGGAGAGGTTTTTAAAATGTTTTTAAGTTTTATCAGCTGCAGACGTTCTTTTTCCAACCCTATTCTGGCATAATCTCTAAAATCCATATTAACTCCTTTCATTACTTTTGCTTACTTTACTGTAAAAAAATTATACCATTTTATGGATTGATTGTAAACAGTTTTTTCCTTTTATTTAGAATTATTTTGAAACCTCGAACTCCTCGAAATCTCGAACTTTAGCCAAATTTCAAAATTTCAAAAAGTAAACCTAAAATAATTATTTTCAACGACTACGAGGATTATATAGTCTACTACACATTTCATTTTTTATCTGTTTCATAGTTCTTCACTAAAAAAGTAGACCATTAAATATGTATTTTCAACGTTTGTAGCATTTCCTGGTTTATTTTTAAGTTTAACTTTTATAAATATTATTTTAATGTACCAAAAAAGTAAACCATTTTTTAATTTTTCTAATGTTTTAAGATATTTTAGGTTTACTTTCTTATAGTTATAATATTTTCATGTTGTGGATGACGTGATCAGACATAATAAGGCATTTCTATTTTTTATGGCCACACAATCGGTGCGATGTTCACCCACTTTCGCTTTAATACCCCGCCTTCAGTGTGTCAGCCAGAACCTTTCCGAAAACCTCAGCTGTGTTTCTCGCCTCCTCGATGTCATTTCTGTTATAGCCGATCTCAAGCAGCATGTAATGACTTGAAAGCTCCTGATTGTAGCGATAGCCACGCTCAATCACTTTGCCGCAGAAGCCGCTGTAACTTTCTGAGGATTCTTTGTTAAGGCGCCTGATGAATTTAAGATTGGCATCGTATGTTGAAACAGCATTGCTGACTACAAAAGAATATGAAGCGCACTGCCGCCCTCCTACGGAAACGGTCTTTGCTTTTGAGTCTGAGGAAATTGCATCTCGGTGAAGGTCGATTACACATTTGATGGTGGGATATTTTTTCAGAAGCTCTTCTATGGTCTTGTAGGAGCGGCTGTATGACTGGCTGTAGGAAGGATTGTCGTGAAGGGTCATATCATGCACGGACATTATACCCTCATCCTTCAGAGTCTGAGCCAGCGCATCCCCCACATCCCGCACTGTGTTCTCCTTCTTCCTGGTATGGTAGTTTCCTTCAGAAGCAGGCATGTAGGATTCCGTGGCATGGGTATGGACGATGAGTACTGCCGGTTCATCTCCGAACACAACCGGCTCAGGCTTTTCTTCGGCATCAATGGCTTTGACCTGCGCCGCATCAGTCTCCATGCCGTCAGAAGTCCGGAACGACGCATTTTCATTATCCCGTGAATCGGCCAGTTCAATAGAAAAACCCGGATATGACGTGGAAATACACATTACTCCGAAATCTGATGCGGTCATAATTTTATCCCCGAATACCGTTCCGCCTCCTTCCTGCAGATTGCCGCAGAAAAACACCGTACTCAGTACATACATCCCCATAAGAATCAATCCAAAGCCTTTTTTCATCTATAATCTCCTGCTCCGTTCTGCCGCACTGCCGGCAAAATCATTTACCCTATGAATATATGCCCGGATGAAGAGTTATATTTATGGCATTTGAAATAATGTCGGAGAAATCCTTGATTATGGCATCAATATCTGTGGAAGTTACAATCATGTCCATATCACGGCCCTCAATGTATTTTTGCAGCAGCGACCCGAAAACCGGATTATCTATCGACTCAGCCGCCTCCAGCAGCAGTGTTCTAGAGTCAATCACTGTCGGAACTCCTATGGAAATCACGGGACATCCTACAGTGCTGCGGCTGATTTCTTTGCGGTTGTTGCCCATGCCGGCACCGGGGAAAATCCCCGTGTCGCACACCTGGATGGTAGTACTGAGCCGGTTTATGTCTTTGGCCGCCAGCGCATCTATACAGATTATCGCATCAGGTTTTACAAGACCCGTCACTTTTTCAATAAGATCGGCGGTCTCCATACCCGTCACCCCCGTCACAGAGGGATTGAAACCGCTGACATTGGCCATCTCCCAGTCTCCGTCGCACTCGAATATTCTGAAAAGATGAGAAGTAATCTTCACCTTGTCCACCGTATGTGGTCCCAGGCTGTCCGGTGTTACTTTTTCGTTGCCAAGGCCGACCACCAGAACCTTGAGATAGTAGTCAAACTTAATAAGTTCTTTAAGCCGGTCGGCCAGAGCATGAGCGGCTCGTTCCTTTATCTGTGATTTTTCCTCCAGCACACCCTTTACCTCCAGGGTGATGTAGGTGCCGCGAGGCTTTCCGAAAGCTTTTTCACCCTCCTCGGTGGTAATCTTAATTTCTGTGACGGCGATGTCATCGTCTATCTGGCTCTGTTTTTTAATGTAGCCCTGCGCACGCTGCCCGGCTTCGTCAAGAAGCTGTGACCGTTCGA
This sequence comes from Anaerovoracaceae bacterium, assembly GCA_051883095.1. Classification (GTDB taxonomy): domain Bacteria; phylum Bacillota; class Clostridia; order Peptostreptococcales; family Anaerovoracaceae; genus SUG1106. Next base: position 11,973 of record JBJETB010000092.1, on the reverse strand, counting down.
CGGCAAGGTCGGTTCTGTAATTCAGCATAATATCATTCTCCTCTCCGGTATCTCAATTGTTATTCTGCCGCCGCAGTCCTGTTTTTATGAAAAAAAGACATACCTGAAGCGTCCAGGTATGTCCAAGGAAAAAAGTATATATGATATATGTAAAAAAGGAAATTATTTGAACTCGTCGTAAAAGTTTTCGGATTTAGTAACAGTAGCTGCCGGAGCCGGATCCAGCTTTCTGTCTGCGATTCCCAGAATAACCTCCGGCTTAACCCAAGGTCTTCCCTGAATGCCGCTTGTTTCCTCGTGAGTAAGGTAACCTTTGTAAGCAGTAAGGCTTCTTCTGAGGAAACCGTCTCTTGCGCAGGCTTCTTCAAGACCGTTGTTCATAATTGAACGGAAGTGGTTTACGATACCTGCAGCATAAGCAACGGATGTAGAACCTGCAATAGCTCCCGGAATATTGCTGACACAGTAATGTACAACACCCTCTTCGATGTAGATAGGGTCATCATGAGTTGTTTCGTGGAAAGTCTCAATGCAGCCTTCGTCGTTGCTTACATCTACGATTACAGATCCTCTTCTCATGGAAGCTACCATTTCTCTGGTGATCATGGCTTCCTTGGCGTTCTTAGGCCATCTTACGCAGTTGATTACCAGGTCCGTAGTCGGAAGTTCTTTTGTAAGGTTATATTTATTGGAAATAATGGTGTTTACCTTGCCGTCATACTTAGTTGCTATGTCTCTTAAAGCACCTATGTTGATATCTGCAACGGTTACCCAAGCACCCATGGTCTGCAGAACCTCGATAGCACCCTTGCCGACTGTACCGCAGCCGCATACCAGAGCTTTGATTCCCGGAGCTGCTCCAAGTCCGCTTACGAACTTGCCGCTGCCGCCGTTAGTGCTCATCATTGACCAGAGACCCATGAAAGCTCCTGCTTTGCCAGCCGCTTCACAGTTCGGCGAACCGTATCTGTGAGAGTCCTCTGCAGTGATTGCGATAACCTTTTTCTCAAGAAGTGCGTCAACCTCTTCCCTGTGAGCTGCCGGATGGATGCAGCAGTAAATCATCTGGCCCTCTCTCATGAGGTCATACTCGCTAGGCTCGATTTCCTTAACTTTAGCTACAAAATCACATGTTGCCCAGATTTCTTCGTTAGTTGCCAGAATAGTTGCGCCCGCTGCTGCATATTCCTCATCGTCAAAACCTGCAGCATAACCTGCATTGCTTGCAACGTAAACTTCATGGCCGTCGCCAACAATCAGGCTGACTTCAGCAGGAGTGGCCACTACTCTGTACTCACCGTTTTTAATGTCCTTCAAAACTCCAAATTTCATTTCAATGCTTCCTTTCATGTTACAGTTCTTTATTGTATACTTGATTATGCCACATATAAAAGCAAATGCTGTGCCAACTTTATTACATAAAAAGAAGATGTTGAAATTTCAACATCTTCAAGGATTTCGTCATATTATTTAAGTCTCAGGCGGCAGTCATGTCTGCCCGATTATGAGCAATCAGCATATCACAAGACCATTTTAAAGCGCCTGTTTACAGACCGTACTCCTTTACCTTCCGGCTGAGAGTCTGCCTCGGAACATCCAGAAGCTGTGCTGCCCTGGTAATATTTCCGTCAGACTCTTTCAGTGCTCTGCCGATAAGCTTTTTCTCGTATTCCGAGACCATATCCGTCAGGGCTCCACGTTCAGAATCGGTCAGCGCAGCTCCTGCCATATCCGCCTCATCCCTCTGGTTCCCGGACTCTGTCACCTTTTCCAGACAGCCAAGACGATCTGCTATATGGCTGTATTCCAGAGTTTCCGCCCTTTCGTCGGCCACACATACCGCCGCAGCGATGACGCTTTCCAGCTCTCTGACATTGCCCTGCCAGCTGCATTCGGAAAGAGCATCGTAGACCTGCGGTGCCACCTTATGTATTCTCTTGCCGAACATGGCATTATACTTTCCGATGAAAAGGTTGGTAAGCAGAGGTATATCTTTTTTACGGCTGCGCAGAGGCGGAATCTCCAGCACCAGAACCGCCAGTCGATAAAACAGGTCTGTCCTGAAGCGTCCGTCTGCTATTACATTTTCCAGCTTTTCATTTGTCGAAGAAAGAATCCGCACATTCACATGCCTTATGTCCTTACCGCCAACGCGACGGAATGTGCCGTCCTGAATAACTCTCAGTATTTTAGGCTGAAGTTCCATTGGCATGGAGTTTATTTCATCAAGGAAAAGGGTGCCGCCGTCTGCCAGCTCCAGCAGACCCATGTTGTCTACGGCACCTGTAAATGCGCCCTTTGATGTGCCGAAAAGAATACTTTCGATCAGGTTGGCAGGTATTGACGAGCAGTTCTGCACCACAAAAGGCTTGTCCTTTCTGCCGCTCAGATTATGCAGGGAATGGGCCACAAGCTCTTTGCCAGTACCCGTTTCTCCGTAAATCAGCACAGGCAGGTCAGACTTGGCAAACTTGGCTATATTCTCCTTCATCTGAATCATCACGCTCTCGCAGGTATGAATATCATCTACGGTGTAAACCGCCTTATCATCAGCCCTGCGGAGGCTTTCCACCTTGTTGTAGGCGTACAGCACCTCGTCTTTTATTTCTACACCGTCAGAGTCTTTAGGAGGATTCGATACAACGGAAAGGTCCACAGCTCCCACTATAGAGCCTCCGCTCTTTATAGGCACAGAAAGAGACGTTATATTGATCGCCTCCTGTCCGACGCTTTTAAGCTCCTGATTTTCCACATATACAGGCACACCGTTTCTCATGGCACGGTATGTGCTGCTGTTGGTCTCATCAAGATTTTCATAAACATCCAGGAACTTCTTGCCCACAACCTCGTAGTTTTTTGTCCTTTTCCCGTTCATTTTGTTGTTGAACTTGGCAGAGAAAAGAATTTCTCCCTCCACGTTGATTATGGTGATCCCTTCGATGTATCCTATGTCTTTAAACAGTTTTGTTATATCTTCCATATCAGCCTTTTCCTTTGGTTTTTAATAAATACGCAGAATTTAAAAGTGTATCATATCTATTTTAATATATCGGACAGATTTTCACAAGCAGAAAAAGACCCCTGCCGCATAATCGCAGCAGAGGCCGTAAGGATATTATTATGTAATTACAGAGAAGTAAATCCTAAAATCAGGTAACCGATAAAGGCCAGAACTCCGCAGGTCAGTGAGTAAGGGAGCTGAGTCTTTACGTGGTCGATATGGTCAGCACCTGCACCTGTTGATGCCAGGATAGTAGTGTCTGAAAGCGGTGAGCAGTGGTCTCCGAATACGCCGCCGCCTGCTACTGCTGCAAAGCATGCTACAACCAGAGTTGTAAGCTGTCCGTCTGTGTATGCAAATGCCAGCGGAAGAGCTATAGGCATGCAGATTGCGAATGTTCCCCATGATGAACCTGTTGCGAAAGCCATGATGCAGGCTACCAGGAAAATGATTGCAGGAAGAACTGACGGTGTCAGGAAATCGCTGCAGGATGAAATGATAAAGTTTGCTGTTCCCATAGTCTTGGAAAGTGCATTTACAGAGTATGCCAGTGCAAGAAGAGTAACAGCAGGAACGCCGCTCTTGATGCCGACTGTAACTGTTTCCATAATTTCCTTGAAAGGAATTCCCTGAATCAGCATGCTGATTCCCATGAAGATGCAGGTGTACAGGAAAGCTTCCATTGTCTTGGCTGAACCAAGAGTAAAGAATGTTCCCAGAGCGATAGTTATAATCATCAGTACAGGAACGATGAAGTTAAGTAATACGTTCGGTTTGATTCCTTCAGCAGGCTTCATTTCCAGAAGTTCTTTGCCGATAAGCGGAGTAGCTCCGTCTCTCAGAACCTTGCCCTCTTCCATAGCTCTCTTTTCTGCCTTCTTCATCGGTCCGAAGTCCTTTACGATGCCGCTGGCTACGAGTCCTACGAGAGCAACTGCGAATAAAGGATAGAAGTTAAGCGGAATAGCCTTCAGGAAAAGTCCCTGAGCGTCTTCCTGAGTCACAATGCATCCGATACCTACTGCAAGACCCATGAGGTAAGCAGCCCAGCCTGTTACAGGTACCAGTACACTTACAGGAGCAGCTGTGGAGTCAGCGATGTAGGAAAGCTTTTCCTTGGAGATAAGAGCTCTGTCGGAAATGTCTCTCATTACTGTACCTACAAACAGCGGTGAGAAGGAATCGGAGAAATATACGAATATACCCAGAACCCATGCTACCAGCTGAGTACCTCTTCTGGAAAGATTCTTTCCGTGAACCCAGTCGGAGAAGGCCTGAATAGCACCTGTCTTATGGAAGAATGCTACAATGATTGCAATATAAAGGTTGAGCAGCATTACCCATGAGAAGCTGGTGGTTCCGCAAGCTTCTTTAATAAGTGTAGGCAGTCCCAGAAGTCCCTGTCCGGACACCAGTGTTCCTACGAAGCAGGCTGTGAGAAGTGCAACGATTGTGTTCTTTGTTGCGAATGATAATACGATTGCGATAATTGCCGGGAGAAGCGATATCCAACCCATCGTTTCTAATTCCATGATTAGTCCTCCTTTGATTATTTATCATGCCGACATAATGAGCAAATACCGTGCCAAAAAACCGTCGAAGCTTCTAAGCCTTGAAAATCCAACACTTTATTTTCATCGCCCGTTTTGGAGCGCTCTCTGTGCCCAGTTTTGTGCTTATTTTTGAGTCAAAAGCTGCTCATTTGCGGGCAGTGTATAAAAACCCCTTGCCAAACCCACATCTTTGATATATAATTCATATTGCGAATTTATGTCCACAAGCTGTTTCGCCGCAGCTTGGGGACTAGCTGAAAAATTTTAATAGTGGGGTGAATAATTATGGCAAACATTAAATCCGCAAAGAAAAGAATCAGAGTTATCGACAAGAAGACTGCAAGAAACAGAAGAATTAAGAATCATCTTAAGGCTGTTTTAAAGGCATTCGAAGCTGCAATGGCTGAGGGTAACCTTGAAGTTGCTGCAGAGAAACTGCACCTTGCAGAAAAGAAGCTTATGCAGGCTGCTGCTAAGGGAACTATCTCCAAGCATGCTGCTTCCAGAAAAGTTTCAAGATTAACTAAAAGATTCAACGCTGCAAAGGCAGCAAAATAAGTCTCACCCGTCCCCACCCGTGCATAAGTTAAATGCACAGCAATGAGCGCGAAAACCCCGGATGTGTCTCCCGGGGTTTTTTCTCACCTTAGATTTTTCTCGTATAAACATCAGGAGGAAAAAATGTCACGCGAAAGTATATTCAATAAAATAAGAAAGAAAGTAGACAAGGAATTTGCAGAAGAACTGAGAGCCGAGACTCTGGCAGAAAAGGAAAGAAAAAAGCAGGAAGCCATCGCCGCATACAAGGCAAAACGCACCCTTACTGTGGAGAAATTCTTTGAAGCTGCCGGCCTGGAGTTCCCATCGACATTGGACGATATCAAAAGCATGGTAATTTCAGGCTTCACAGCAGATCCAAAGCGCCTTGACGAAAATGCAATACTAATGTACTGGGGCGGTCCTCAGTCCTCCAAGTACGACTACGACGCACTGGCACTTGCAAAGGAAAAGAACTGTCTGCTCATAATTACAGACACACCTTGCGATTATCATCACACCCTTTTTCTCAGCGAAACAGATGATACAGGGGAAAGCATCATTTGCAGTGCATATATCCGCGCCTCTCATTATATAAAAAGTATCCACAAGGCAAAGGTCATTGCCGTTACCGGCTCTGTAGGCAAGACATCCACCAAGGAAATGATAGAGTCTGTTCTCAGGCAGCACTATAAAAGCCCTCTTATTTCAAAGGGCAACAAAAATTCCATGTTTGCGGTTACAGAGAACATTCAGAATCTGAAGCGCACCACTGCCGTATACCTTCAGGAGGTAGGCGCCAACTCTCCCCGTCTGGTGGAAATATCGGCCCGCCAGCTGGAGGCAGACATTGCCGTGTATACCAACATCGGACATTCACACATTGAAAACTACGGCTCGCAGGAGGCTATCGCCTTTGACAAGCTTTCTCTTTCACGCTTCGGGAAACCTGCCGGCATTGCCATTATCAATTATGACGATGAAATTCTGCGCAGCCATCAGTTTACCCAGAAGGTCATAACCTACAGCCTGAACAACCCGGCAGCCATGTTTTATGCCGAAGACATAGATAAAAACGACGGCGGCTACGATTTCACCCTGGTAGATAACAGAGGGGAAACACCTGCAAAGCTTTCCGTCCGTGTAAATGTTCTGGGAGAGCACAATATTCTCAATGCCGCAGCTGCCTTTGCTGTCGGTTCCCTTCTCGGTCTTGCTGAAGACGAGATTATTGCCGGAATCGCAGCCTATAGTCCTTCAGGAATGAGACAGAATCTCATAGAACCCGGCGGTTATCATGTTTTCGCAGACTGCTACAACTCATCCCTTATCTCTGTAAACAGCTCCCTGGATACCATGGATGCCATGACACTCCCTGCTCCCGGAGGCCGCAGAATCGCCGTTCTGGGAGATGTTCTTGAGCTTGGAGATATTTCCGCAGAAACACATCGACAGATAGGCCGTGCCGTGGCCGCCCACAACGTGGATCTGTTCCTTGGCTACGGTAAAGATATACGACTGGCTGTGGAGGAAGCCGCAGCATCAGGTAAGGATGCAAGGTATTTTGATTGTAAGAAGGATATGGAGGATGTTCTCCGGAATACAATGACCACCGCTGATATCATACTCTTCAAGGCCTCACACGGAATTAATCTAGGCTCATCCATCGACTGTCTTTTCGGCACTGACATGAACGAGCGCTCCATTATCGGCCAGAAGCTTTTCAGACTTGAAACTCACGGCGATTTCGAATACTACATTTTCGAGGACAGCGTCTCCGTAAAAAGATATTACGGAAATGGTCCTCACCCACAGGTGCCGCCTTTCATCGAAACTGCACCTTTCAGCCTCGAAGGTGACTACCACCCGCAGATCACACGACTGCCGGTTGAGAAAATAGGACGTACCGCCTTCAGATTAATGACCCATGTAAAGAGGGTGACATTGCCTGAAGGACTGGTGACAATTCGTGCAGGTGCCTTCAAGGGTTCCGGCATTACAGAGCTTGATGCTCCATACAGCCTGCTTTCTGTGGGAGACGAGGCCTTTGCCGACTGTCCTGACCTCGCTAAAGTGGTTCTGCCCGAAGGAATTTTTAAAATAGGAGAAAATGTTCTGGGAAACAGTCCTCTCGCGGTGATTGAATACAAAAAATAAACTATTTTAGTCTATGTTTTTCTTTGACAAAAACTTGACATTCTCCGAAAAAAGCATATTATATAATGTGTATACAGACAAAATTTTAACAAAGTTGATTTTGCTTGTAATATTTTTTATTTTATTCATTTATTAAACAGGAGGATGTATATGTTTAAGAGATTTACCAACGGATGTGTCCGCGTAGTCAACAGATGGCTGCCTGATCCATTCTTATTCGCAATCATTCTGACAATTGTAGTATTCATCGGCTCCATGCTGGGAACTCAACAGGGACCTATCACCCTGCTCACTGCATGGGGTAACGACTCCGGTTTCTGGGGACTGCTCGGTTTCGCAATGCAGATGGCTCTGGTACTGGTTCTCGGCTCTGCAATGGCTTCGGCTTCTGTATGTAAGAGAGGTCTGGGAGCTATCGCCAATGCTGCCAAAGACAAAAAGAGTGCTATCCTTATTGTAACCTTCGTTTCCACAATCTGCTGCTGGCTCAACTGGGGCTTCGGTCTTATCGCAGGTGCACTTCTCGCAAAGGAAATTGCACGTCGTGTAAAAGACGTTGACTACCCGCTGCTTATCGCTGCTGCTTACTCCGGATTCGTAATCTGGCACGCAGGCCTTTCCGGCTCCATTCCTCTTCAGATGGGCGCTGAAGGCGGCACCACAATTTTGGATGTAAATTATTATGCTGCTACAAGTGAAACAATTTTCCACCCGATGAACCTTATCATGTGTATTTTAATTCTTCTCACCATGCCTCTGGTTAACTGGGCAATGCACCCTGACACAGAGCACACTATTCTGGTTGACCCGGCTGTTCTCGTTGAAGAAGAAGAGAAGGTTTACACAATCGATACTCCTGCAGAAAAAATCGAACACAGCAAGGTTCTGTGGATAATCGTTTTAGTTCTGGGCTTCGGTTACATAGTTTACAACTTTGCTACCAAGGGCTTCAATCTCAGCCTTAACATCGTTAACATGATATTCCTGTTCCTCGGTGTAGCTCTTCACGGAGATCTTCGTAAATATGTTGATGCCATCGGTGAAGCTGCCGGCGGTGCTGCAGGTATCCTGCTTCAGTTCCCGTTCTATGCAGGTATCATGGGACTCATGGTAGCAAAGAACGGAGACGGCGTTTCCCTTGCCGGAATTATCGCTGACTTCTTCGTAAGCATTTCAAACGATGTTACCTTCCCGGTATTCACATTCTTATCCGCAGGTATCATCAACTTCTTCGTACCTTCAGGCGGCGGACAGTGGGCAGTTCAGGCTCCTATCGTAATGCCTGCAGCTACCCAGATGGGTATCGAATACGGACGTGCTGCAATGGCTATCGCATGGGGCGACCAGTGGACCAACATGATTCAGCCGTTCTGGGCTCTTCCTGCACTTGGTATCGCAGGTCTGTCAGCTCGTAACGTAATGGGCTACCTGGTAGTAGTTCTGCTGTACACAGGTGTTATCGCCTGCCTCGGCTTCGTTGCATGGGGCCTGTTCTTCTAAGCAAGGTTTGCTGCGAAGACTAATTGAATGACAATGCAAAAGGCGGCTTTCAAAGCCGCCTTTTCTATTCACATCTGTTACCTGTTCTTTTTGTATATAACCCACAGCCCCTTGAGCAGCAGGTCCTCGTCAAGTATTATATCTTTCCTGCAGAAAGGTGTAATAACCCGGGCCAGTCCTCCTGTGGCAACCGCTGTCACCGGGCGACCCATTTCTTCTTCTATTCTTTCGATAATTCCGTCGATAGCTGCAGCATTGGAGTAGATAACACCGCTCTTCATACATTCGATTGTGTTGCGCCCGATGAGCTGTTTCGGCTCGTCCAGACTTATATTGTTCAACTGCGATGCGTTTCTGGCCAGCGCGTTCAGGGCTGTATTAACGCCCGGATAAATCATTCCGCCGATGTAGTTTTTCTTTTCGTCAACCACACACACGGTGGTCGCAGTACCCAGGTCGAACACCACCAGAGGCACGCTGTACTCGTTGATGGCAGCTACCGCATCTGCCACCAGGTCGCTTCCCATGGTACCCGGATTGTCGATGAGAATGTTCATTCCGTTCTTAATTCCCGGTCCAACGATAAGGGTTTCCTTCATGATAATCTTCTCTGTGGCCAGCTTTACTATTTTGGTAAGCTGAGGCACTACGGAGCTTATGATGGCTCCCTCGATAACCTCAGGATTGATTCCGTGAATGTCCAGTACCATCTTGATATCGATGGCGTATTCAAGCTCCATCTTGCTGCTGTTGGTGGAAAGGCGCTCGATGAAATAAAGCTTCTCTTCATCGATGCATCCCAGAACGATATTTGTGTTTCCTATATCTATAGCTAAAATCATTTTAATTCTCCTGTCTTTTTTCCATGCATTCCATGATGCGGTCAATGATGCGGGCGGCTGTTTCCTCCTTGGAAAGCAGCGGCAGCTGTATCTGGCTGTCTTTTGTAATCAGGGTAACCATGTTGGTATCTCCCTTAAAGCCCGCCCCTTCAGTCTTGAGGCTGTTGGCTGCAATCATGTCCAGATTTTTCTTTTCCAGCTTTTTAACCGAGTTTTCTATGAGGTTCTCCGTCTCCATGGAAAAACCGCAAAGGAACTGTCCCGGTCTCTTGCTGCTTCCCAGAGCTGCAAGGATGTCCCGAGTTCTCTCCAGCTCTATGGAAAGGTCCGCATCCTTCTTTTTCATCTTATGGTCTGCGGCATGCTTCGGTCTGTAGTCAGCTACAGCCGCCGCCTTGATTACTATGTCAGCATCAGCAGCTTCTCCGACAACAGCCTGATACATATCCTCCGCTGAAACCACTGGAACCACCTCCGCAAAGAGAGGCTTTTCCAGAGCCGTCTGACCTGTAACCAGGGTAACCTGTGCACCTCTGGCTGCGCATACTCTTGCGATAGCATAACCCATCTTGCCTGAGGAATGATTGGTGATGTACCTTACCGGATCGATGGCCTCCTGAGTAGGCCCCGCAGTCACCAGTACCTTCTTCCCTTTCATATCCTTTTCGTAGGCCAGAGTCTGGTAAATGTACTGACGCAGCACCTCAGGCTCAGGCATTTTGCCCGCTCCCGTATCCCCGCATGCCAGATGACCCTCTGCAGGCTCTATGACCTGCCAGCCGTACTTTCTCAGAGTCTCAAGGTTGTCCTGAACCACAGGATTCAGATACATCTCTGTGTTCATTGCCGGTGCAATGAGCTTAGGGCACGTGCGACACGCCAGCACCGTGGTGGTCAGCATATCGTCTGCGATGCCATGTGCCAGCTTGGCTATGACGTTGGCCGTGGCAGGTGCGATTAAAACCGCATCGGCTTTTTTAGCCACAGCCACGTGCTCCACTTTAAACTCAAAATTTCTGTCAAAGGTGTCCACCAGGCATTTGTGGCCGGTGAGTGTTTCGAAAACAATCGGATTGATGAAGTTCTCAGCGTTTTTAGTCATGAGAACCTCCACGTCATATCCGTCTTTTATCAGCATGCTGGCAAGGGAAGCCGACTTGTATGCGGCGATTCCTCCCGATACTCCCAGCAGTACCGTCTTCTTCTTTTCCATGAAAAAATTCCTTTCAGTTATGTCGTATCTTATTCTTGCTTATATTATTTAGATTTATATTCTTTCCAGTATTTGCTGTACATGTCGTCAGCCTCGGCGCCCAGATTCTTCAGAGTCTCACACTTTGCCAGAACATCCGCACCCGGGTTGAGAACAGGATTGTCTGTCAGGTCTGCTATCTGAGTGTTCGGAATGGCATAGGTCAGATATTCGAAGTTGTCTTCCGCCACATCACCGTCAAGCATGAAGTTTATCCATTCCTCTCCGCCTTCCTTGTTTGCCCCATTGGCTGTAAGAGCCCAGCAGTCGGTCCATACCTCTGTGCCTTCCTTTGGAATCACAAAGCCCATATTTTCGTTAAGTTCCTGCGAATAAAGAACTTCGCCGGAATTCACCACTGCCAGAGCTGCAGATTCGCCTATCATAAGCTCACGAGCACTGTCGTTAGCCAGCTTGTATACCAGAGGCTTCTGCTTCAGAAGAAGATCTGTCATCTCAGCCACCTCCTTCTCGTCAGTGGTGTTCATGGAATAGCCGAGGACTCTGCCTGCTATCATATACATTTCCCTTAAGGAATCCGGCATTACAATCTGGTCGTTGTATTTTTCGTCCCAGAGATCGCTCCAGGAATCGAGATCTGATGCATTTACCATTTCCTTGTTATACATGATGCCGTAGGTACCCCATGTATGAGGAACGCTGTATTTCATGCCCGGGTCAAATTCCTCAATGAACGGTTTGATATTATCAGAGATATACTGAGCGTTAGGTACGTTATCGTAGCTGATTTCCGCCAGCAGGCCGCCGTCTATGAGCTTGGCTATCATATAGTCCGATGCGCATATAACGTCATACTGTGCAGTGTTGTTTTTTATAACCGGATAAAGCTCCTCGTTGGTATCGAAGTAGTCGATTACCACATCGTATCCGGTAGCTTCTTCAAACTCATACTCCAGTTCCGGGTCAAAGTAATCTCCGAAGCAGTAAACATATACTTTTCCCTTTTCGCCATCTGCATTGCCGCCGTCGCCTCCGCATCCTGCCATGAGTCCTGCTGCCAGAACAATAGCGAGAACCAGAGCTGTTATCTTCTTTAAATTCTTCATTATTTTTCCCTTTCCTGGTATATTGTAATTGACTCATTTAGCTAGTCACTTGCAATATACACTT
>JBJETB010000091.1:0-4658 GCA_051883095.1 Anaerovoracaceae bacterium | reverse complement strand
AGATTAACTTCACTGTAGAAATTAATTTCCGTGAAGTTACTTTTTCAAGTTGCCCTGACAAAGAAAGGCACTTAAAAAGTGCCTTTTTGTGTTGATAAAACCAAAGAAAAATGATAGAATAGAAAAATATAGCATAGATAAAGTGTATAACATTTCTAGGAGGAAAAGATGAAGGAGAGATATCCAAGGCTAGAAATCAATCTAGCCCACTTAAAACACAATGTCGCTAAGGTCGTAGAGAAGTGCGGCAGCTGCGGAGTACAGGTAGCGGGAGTAATAAAGGGAGCAACCGGTCTTGTAGAGGTAGCTAAACAGTTCGACGAAGGCGGTGCTGCATTCATAGCTTCCTCCAGACTTGAACAGATAGAAGATGCAAAAAACGCAGGTATAGAGAAGCCGATGATGCTCATCAGAGTTCCTATGCTCAGTGAGGTCAGCGATGTCATCAGACTTGCAGACATCAGTCTTAACAGCGAGCTGGAAGTGGTGCAGGCTCTTAACGATGAAGCAAGAAAGCAGGGTAAACTCCACAAGGTTATCATGATGGCCGATATGGGAGACCTGAGAGAGGGCTTCTGGGATAAGGACGAGCTGGCAGACGTATGCGAATACATCGAGAACAAGCTTATAAACATTCAGCTTGTAGGTATCGGAACCAATGTGGGATGCTACGGTTCCATTTCACCGACAGTAGAGACTCTCAACGAACTTGTTGAAATCGCAGAGCACATCGAAGCACGCCTGGGAAGAGAGCTGGAATACATATCCGGCGGAGCTACCAGCAGCCTCATGAGAGTATGGGATGGAAACCTTCCGGAGAGAATAAATCTGCTGAGAATCGGTGAGGGCATACTGCTTGCCAGAGATCTGGACGTATTCTATGGATACGATATGAGCGAACTGTATCAGGATGTTTTCCGCCTGAAGGCAGAGGTGATAGAAGTCAAGGATAAACCTTCTCATCCTGTGGGAACCATCGCCATAGATGCTTTCGGACATACACCGACATACGTTGACAGAGGAATCAGGAAAAGAGCACTTCTGGCCATGGGCAAGGTTGACTACGGTGATCCGACAGAACTGCTGCCTCTTGAAAAGGGCATAGAAGTTCTGGGCGCATCCAGCGACCATACCATAATAGACATTGAAGACGCAGAAAAGAACTGGAAGGTGGGAGACGTCATGGAATTTGACATCTGCTACGCTACTATCGTTTACCTGACAAACTGCAGAAACGTTAATATAGCATATGTATAGTGCGGGCATCGGATATGGGAAAGTATCCTAAGGTTGTAATTAATCTGCAGCACCTCAGAGAAAATGCGGCTGAGGTTGTGAAGCGCTGCGCAGAGTGCGGCGTAGAAGTGGTCGGCATAATGAAAGGCGCCAACGGCATACCGGAGGTTTCTCGTGCCTATGCCGACGGAGGTGTCAGTGCCATAGGATCATCCAGACTGGATCAGCTTCAGGCTGCCAGGGATGCCGGAATAAAAAAGCCTATGATGGTTATCCGGACGTCAATGCTTAGCGAAGCTGAGGATGTTGTGCGAATTTCCGACATAAGCCTGGAAAGCGAGCTGGAAGTAATTGAGGCTCTGAATGTTGAAGCATGCAGGCAGGGCAAAGTGCATAATGTTATACTAATGCTTGAGGTGGGAGACCTGCGCGAGGGATGGTATGATATGGATGAGCTTTGCGAGGCGGCTCTTTATATTGAGAAAAGTCTGGATAATATATATCTGATGGGCCTTGGCGTCAACATAGGCTGCTATGGAGCAATAGTTCCCACTGCGGATAAGCTTCAGGAACTGGTGGATGCTGCTGAAAAAATAGAATCGGTAATCGGAAGAAGGCTTGACATCCTGTCCGGCGGTGCCAGTACCAGCCTTATGCGTGTCTGGGACGGTGACATGCCGGAGCGTATCAATCAGGTACGTATCGGCGGCGAGATAATGATGAATTTTACCAACAGAGTCGTTTACGGATATGACATGAGTTCCATGCATACCGATGTTTTCAGGCTGCAGGCGGAGGTTATTTCCGTGCGTCCGATAGCAGGAGGACAGCGGCTGGTGCTTTTTATGGGAAGCATAGACTGCGGCAATCCTGATGATCTGCTTATGCCGGGAGATAATTTTAAACTGGCAGGTGCATCTGATGACTGCATTTTTCTCGATGTGACAGATGACCGGCGCGCCTATGCTGTAGGGGATATAATAGAATTCCCGCTGCGCTATTCGCCGCTTGTTTTTCTTACGAAGAGCAGAAGCGTTAAAATTGAATTTGTAACCAACAATTGAAAGGAGATAAAAAATGGCTGAAGAAATTTTGTTGACCCAGGAGGGCTACGATAAAATTGTAGCCGAGCATGAAGAACTGGTATCGGTAAGAAGAAAGGAAGTATCCGAGAGATTAAAAGAAGCGATTTCCTACGGAGACCTTTCCGAAAACGCCGAATATGATTCAGCAAAGGATGAACAGGCAGAACTGGAAGAGAGAATTGTAAAACTCGAAAACATGATCAGAACTGCCAAGATAATCGATGAAAATCAGATGACAAACGACTTTGTAGGCGTAGGTCTCAAAGTAAAAATAAAGGATATGGATTCCGGAGATGACATGGAATTTACCATCGTAGGCTCCACAGAGGCAGACCCTTTCGCAGGAAGAATTTCCAATGAGTCCCTCGTAGGACAGCACCTTCTCGGCAAGAAGAAGGGTGAAATTGCCGAAATCGTTGTTCCTGACGGAGTGCTGCACTATAAAGTAGTAGATATTACAAGATAAAAGAGTATTAAGTAATCAGAATCAGAGAGGAAAAGTAAAATGAGTACAGAAGACAGAAGAGAAAATGTAAATCCCGAAGTCGAGGAAGAAGAGGTCTCTGAAGAGGTCCTGAGTGAACAGCGTCAGATCAGAAGAGAAAAGCTGAAGGCCTTACAGGATGCCGGCAGAAATCCTTTCCTTGAGGAAAACTGGAATGTTACAGCCCACAGCATGGACATAAAGGATAATTTTGAGGCTATGGAGGATCAGGAGGTTTCCTGCGCCGGAAGAATCATGGCTTTCAGACATATGGGCAAGGCTTCATTCATCGACATCCAGGACAAGCAGGGAAGAATCCAGTGCTTCGTGGGAAAGGATGCTTTGGGAGAAGAAGAGTATAACTATTTCAAGACTTATGATATAGGTGATATCATCGGAGTAGAGGGTGTTGTTTTCAAGACCAGAACAGGTGAAGTTTCCATTAAGGTTTCAAGACTTGTGCTTCTTTCAAAGTCACTGCAGGTACTGCCTAACAAGTGGCAGGGCCTTAAGGACCAGGATCTGAGATACCGCCAGAGATATGTGGATCTCATCATGAATCCTGATGTTAAGGAGATGTTCTATAAGAGAGCAAGAATCATCAAGGAGATAAAGAGAGTTCTGGAGGAAGATTACGGATATCTGGAAGTTGACACTCCTATTCTGACCACTATCGCAGGCGGCGCTAATGCAAGACCTTTCAATACCCACCACAATACCCTGGACATCGACATGAAGCTTCGTATTTCCAATGAGCTTTTCTTAAAGAGACTTATTGTCGGCGGTCTTGACAGAGTATACGAAATGGGCAAGATGTTCAGAAACGAGGGTATGGACAGAAATCACAACCCTGAATTTACATCTATGGAATGCTATGCAGCATATGGCGACATGGAGCTGGTTATCGAGGTTACAGAACAGGTTGTTTACAAGGCTGCTATGGCGGTAAACGGAAGCCCTATTATTAAATATCAGGGCAAGGAATTCGATGTGACTCCTCCTTGGAAGAGAATCGATATGACTGACTTCGTATGTGAGGTTACAGGAATTGATTTCCACAATATCGAAGATGACGAGACTGCAAGAGCAGAGGCTATCAAGTATGGCATGGACAAGGACGAGGTCAAGGACTGGACTCGCGGCAAGATTATCGCGGAAATGTTCGAAGAATACTGTGAGGATATTCCGGGGGTTCTTGACGGACCGGTGCCTGTTTTCGTAACAGGACATCCTGTTGAAATTTCACCTCTTGCAAAGAGAAGCAAGGATGACCCTAGAATCACCAGAAGATTTGAAGGTTACATCAACGGCTGGGAAATCTGCAACGGATTCTCCGAGCTCAACGACCCTATCGACCAGTACGAGAGATTTGCCGAACAGCAGCATCAGCTTGATGCAGGTATCGACGACGAAGCACATCCTATGGATATGGACTTCGTAAACGCTCTTGAAGTAGGCCTTCCGCCTACAGGCGGACTTGGAATCGGTATCGACAGAGTTATCATGCTCATCTCAGATGCACCTAGCATCAGAGATATAATCCTCTTCCCCACAATGAAGCCATTAGACAAATAAATAAAAAGGGGCTGTCGCATTAACGGAAAATAACCGTTAGGGCGGCGCCCCTTTCTCATGCATTGAAATAATTGGATTCTTGACATACATAGAGGTAACTGCTTTTACCGATTTTTATATCCTTTGTTTGCAGTCATTTACCTTATTTTGTTGAATTTTTAAGGGGAAATTATGCAAACTGTTGACTGTGCCCTTATAATTGGATATAATCTAAGGGAAAGGGAAGGAGGATGAGGGAATGAGATCTTTTAACTACTCTGCTATTAAGAATCAAAAGT
>JBJETB010000090.1:0-109722 GCA_051883095.1 Anaerovoracaceae bacterium | reverse complement strand
GGTAGGAGGCAAAGGTTGGATCATGGATACAGACATATTTGGTGGCGTTGAAAATAGCATAGCGCAGGTATCTGGAGCCTCGCTTCTCCATGTGGGAATAGCAGTTGGTAAGCTGCCCTGACTGGTAGGTTGAAGGTGACAGACCGGCATAAGCCAGAATCTTGTCTGGGGAATCAAAGTTAGAGAAGTCGCCGACCTCCGCTAGGATCATGGCACCCATACGGTTGCCGATGCCGGGAATTGTAGTAATAGGAGAATGGACTGCGTCCATTATGGAATTGATTTCTTTCTCAATTTCTTCGATCTCCGCATCCAGTTCCCCAATGAGCCGGATGGTATGCTTCAGCTCCAGAGACTTGGCAGGCATGGCAGAGCCAATGGAATTTCTGGCAGCGTCCCGAATTTCTATAGCCTTCTCCCGTCCATAGCGGCCCTTGGATGCCTCGTGCAGGAGATTTGTCAGCCGTGTCAGATGAGCGGAAGCAATCTGCTTCGCACCCGGAAATTCGCTGAGAAGTGCGTAAACAGATGCCATATGGAGGGTAGGAACCAACTTTTCCAGCTCTGGGAAGAGGATGCAGGCCAATCTGGAAATGGATGTTTTCAGCTTTGCTCGCTCACGAACTTTGTCAAATCTGTATCTTGTTAGTGACTTTAGCTCTTCGTTGTGATATGATGTGTCTGTGTAGGACTTGAGGTCCACATCAGACATGAGCATAGTTGCAATGGTTCGCGCATCGACCCGGTCAGTCTTGGTTTTGCGAAGGCTCAGACTTTTCCGGTAGAGATTGGTGTGCAGCGGATTGATAACGTAGGTTGGCAGGCCTTTGTTAAGCAAAAATCCGAGAATGTTGTAGCTGTAATGTCCGGTAGCCTCAAGTCCTACTTTTATTTTTTCCGCCGGACGAGTGCAGTGGCGAATGGTTTGCAAAAGGGTGTCAAAGCCTTCTGCATTGTTTGGGATGGTGAATACATCTGCCAAGACTTCGCCTTCTGAGCTGAGGATAAAACAGTCGTGCTTGTCCTTGGCGACATCGATACCTACACAAATCATAACGATACCTCCGAATATGTTTATTTGATGCTGATTCCACAGGACACTTTACGCTTGTAACCTTGTTCTACATAAACCGTCTGGCGGTATCTAACTGATTAACAATTCTGTAAAGGGCTGTGGTTGGAGCCTTTCTGGAACCGTCGTGCGGTAGGGGAAAAAAACCAATCCACAGCATCCTCTACAGTGTAGCATATGTCCTTGGAGAGGGACACTAAAAACTACTACTCTATAATACAAGGAAAATAAGTATGGATTACGACATCAAACCGGGGAAATACCGCCATTTCAAGGGCAAAGAATATGAAGTGATAGGTGTGGCAACTCATTCTGAGAGTCTGGAGCCTATGGTGGTCTACAGGCAGCTTTATGGCGAGGGTGGCCTGTGGGTGAGACCTGCATCCATGTGGAACGAAACTGTTGAAAGAGACGGAAAAGTATATAAAAGATTTACGCCGGTGGAATAGTTTCAAATACAAAAAACGTCCAAAAGCATACAAAAAACGACCAGGATTTGCACTTTTTTTCAAAATACATTGACGGGCATATTTTGACGCTGTAATATTCTCCTACAATAAATTACCAACCGCTTATTGGATTTGCAGGAGGTTATCAATGACAAAATATAAGCAAAACGAAAGAATTCCATTTACCGATGATTTGATGTTTTCCTTGGTTGTAAGGGACGAAAATATCTGCAGACAGCTTCTTGAGAGAATCCTGCCGGATGAAAAGTTTGGCGAAATCCGTATTGAAAGTGCAGAAGATGATTTATACGTGGAAACCCAGAAGTCCAGAAGTCCATCAAGTTCCCCTTAGGGGCCCATGGTGTGCGTCTGGATGCTTTCATAAAGTCGGACAATGCTTGGGCGGAAATCGAGCTTCAGACCTACACTGGTGACCATATAGCCAAACGTTCACGATACTATCAGGCAAATATGGATCTGGACTTTCTAAATGAAGGACATAAATACAAAGAGTTGCCACGCTCCTATGTCATTTTCATCTGCACATATGATTATATCGGTGCAGACCTGCCTGTATACTATTTTGAAAAATTTGACAGACAAAACTGCTTGCAATTTGGTGATGAAGCATATAGTATAATATTAAATACTGCTTGCTCATCGGAAAAGGTGCCTCAGCCTTTGAAAGCTCTCTTTGAGTACATTAACGACCCGACAAAGTGCTCAGGAGATGCGCTGGTGGAGGACATTGACAGACAGGTGAGTAGATTCAACACCGACGAATGGAGGCGCAGGCATATGACATTGCAGGAACTGATGGATAGAAACTACGAACAGGGCTTGGAACAGGGCCGCGCCGAGGGCGAATTGGAAGCTGCACGAAGGCTGGCTTACGCTATGAAAGCGGATAGAGAACCTGTAGAACGCATTGGTAAGTATACCGGGCTTTCTGTAGAAGAAATAGCAAAACTGTAGGGCGAAAACATAAAGACTATCAAAAATAGACAGCAAATAAAAGAAGGAAGCACCTCAAACCATGAGTGTAAGCTTCCTTTTTAGCATTATAAATGGATATGTACCTACAAAATGTCGAATCCTACCCACAGTGAAATCAGGTAGGACAGGGCTGACATAACGCAGCTGAAGGCGATGACCTTAGACTTGACCTTGCTTTCCTTATCAAAGACAGCCATGGATATGATCCATGCGATTACAAGGGTTATAAGTGCGATGACAGTCATCTTGTTTATGATGCCTGCATAACCCCTGAGAAGGAAGCAGAGCACAGCGATAATTATAACAGTAACTAAATATTTAAGCCAGCCGCCTCTGTTAAAGATTACCGGAATCAGCAGGGCTGCCCAGATAACGCCCAGCAGCAGGCATTTAAGTATCAAAATTATAATAGCTTCCATAACGTATCCTTTCTGACAGATTTTGCGAACACAGAATATTATATTTGATTTTCGCGTTGATTTCAATTACAATTATAATATATATTGATTTAATTTCAGGTTTTGTTTGGAGGAAAAAATATGGCACAGTTATATTATAGATACAGCACCATGAATGCAGGAAAGTCCATCGAGCTCATCAAGGTGGCCTACAACTATGAGGAAAGAGGCAAACATGTAATGACCCTTATTCCTGCCATCGACGATAGATACGGCATGGGTGTTATAACTTCCAGAATAGGCATTCAGAGGGAGGCTATGATCGTCAACGATGACACCAACATTCTGGAACTTTTTATGAGAGAAAACGAAAAGAACACTATCGACTGTGTGCTCATCGATGAGTGCCAGTTCCTCAAGAAGCACCACGTGCAGGAACTTGTGGAGATAGTAGACAGCTGCGGTGTGCCTGTGCTGGCTTACGGACTTAAAAACGACTTCAGAAACGAGCTCTTCGAAGGCTCATACTATATGCTCATTTATGCTGACAAGATTGAGGAAATCAAGACCATATGCTGGTGCGGACGCAAGGCTACCATGGTGGCCAGAATTGTGGATGGCCAGTTTGTCAAACAGGGGCAGCAGATTGTGGTAGGAGGAAACGATATGTATGTTTCTCTGTGCCGCAAGCATTACAACGACGGAAGGCTGGGGCCTGACAAATAAAGGGGGACAGGTACATTGCAGACTAGAATACATATTAAACTTATGCTTTGCCTGACAGTGGCGATTTTAATTTTCATTGCCATGACGGGATTTGCAGCAGGAGAGACCAGGACAGGTACAGTGGCTACTACGGCGCTTAATCTTAGAAGCGGTCCGGGAAGCAATTACACTTCTCTTGGGCTGCTTTCCATAAACAAGGTGGTGACTATACTGGACGAGACCTATGATACCAACGGGGACAAGTGGTATCATGTCATTTCACCTGCCGGTACGGAAGGATATGTTTCTGCGAAGTTCATTGAAGTAAACAACGATGCGGAGTATCAGTACGACAGTGATTTCGAGGAATATCTCACGTCACAGGGATTTCCTGAGTCCTACAAGCCTTATCTCAGGCAGCTTCATGCACAGTATCCTCAGTGGATTTTTAAAGCAGCTGATACAGGCCTTGACTGGGAAAGCGTGCTGAAGGCAGAAAGCAGAATCGGCACATCGCTGGTGGCGTCCAGTTCTCCTTCTTCGTGGAAATCCATGGAGGAGGGGGCATACGACTTCAGCACAGGTAAATACATAGAATATGACAGCGGCGGCTGGGTGTGCGCATCAAGAGAAATAGTTGCATATTATCTGGACCCGAGGAATTTTATCAATCCTATAGGTGCTTTTCAGTTCCTGACCCATTCCTACGACGGAACCACCCAGACAAAGGAAGGACTGCAGAAGGTCATCAAAAACAGCTTCATGTCCGGAAGCTTTCCTGAGGACGGGTATGATACCTATGCGGATGTGCTTATGGAAGCCGGGCAGATATCAGGAGTGAACCCATATGTGCTTGCATCCATGATTCTGGTGGAGCAGGGTTCAGCCGGCACAGGAGGATGCATTTCAGGAACTGTAAGCGGATACGAAGGATATTACAATTTCTTCAATATAGGGGCATATAAGTCCGGCTCCATGAGTGCGGTGACCAGAGGCGTATGGTATGCGTCACAGAGCGGCTCCTACGGAAGACCGTGGAACAGCAGATACAAGTCCATAGTTGGAGGAGCTCAGTTCTACGGAGCTCAGTATGTGCAGCAGAATAAGAATACACTGTACTTCAAGAAATTCAACGTAATGAACGGACTGTCAAGTGTGGGCACAGGTCAGTACATGACCAACATTCAGGGTGCAGAGAGCGAAGCGGCGTCTTTAAGAAACGGTTATACCGATTCTCTAAGCGACCCCATAACGCTGATAATACCTGTATATAAGAATATGCCGGCAGAGGCATGCGAGATGCCGGGAGACGGAAACAACAACAATTACCTTTCAAGCCTGTCTGTTGACGGTTTCAGCCTGACCCCTGAGTTCAGCAGATATGTGTCAGACTACGAGCTGGTAGTAGATAAAAGCACAAGCTATGTGAACGTAGCAGCCAGGACAAGCTCTTCAAGTGCATCTATGACAGGTGCGGGAAAAGTGACACTTACAGGCGATACTACGGTCATAAAGATTAAGGTGACTTCAGGAAGCGGAGATGAAAGAACATATACCATCACAGTTTCCAAGGCGGAAAACGGTCAGAGCCAGCAGGGTGAAACCAAGCTTTCTTCGTCAAAGTACACCTTCGATGACTGTGTGAGAGGAATAGGAGAAAAGGTATCCTACAGCACATTTATAAAGAACATTACGGTGACAGACGGCAGACTTGATGTGGTCAACTCATCGGGAGCTGTCATTACTTCAGGCACCATGTCCACGGGAATGAAGGCAGTTCTGTATAACAGCAAGGGCGAGAAACTCAGCGAGTACAGCATCGTTGTGAGGGGCGATACCAACGGTGACGGCAAAATCAATTCAGCAGATGCTCTGGCCATACAGAAGCATATAGTTGAAAGCCGTGAGCTGAAGAAGGCATATCTCGACGCTGCTGATATAAACAGGGACGGCAGAGTGAACTCTCTGGACGTGCTTTATGTGCAGAAACACATTGTGGGAAGCTATACCATAAACGATCAGGCATAGGGGGATAGACAATGGAAAAGAGATATAACAGAGATTTTTCAAGGGTATTTACAACTGTCATGGTGGCGGTGCTTACAGTACTTCTTATTGCTGCAGGTTTTAGTGCAGATGTGGAAAAGGCTTTTGCTGCATCTGCCAAGGTATCCCTCAGCGGCGGCGGTACAGTGGAAAAAGGCGACAGCCTTACCATAACTCTTAAATATTCGGGAGCCACCTTCGGCTCGGCGACTGCCAGGGTAACCTACGATTCATCCATTCTGGAATACAGTTCATGCTCAGGGGCCGAGGCCAACGGAGGCGGCGGCACTGTAATCCTGACCATGGCCAACGGGTCGGGCGTGGAGTCGCTTTCCTGCAAGCTTAAATTTAAGGCAAAGAAGGCAGGAAGCACCTCTGTAAGCGTGTCAACTACAGACGTTTACAATATTGATCTGGAGGAGCTTTCGGCAAGCTCGGCATCTACTACCGTAACGGTAAAGAGCACCGCCGATAAGGCATCCACCAATGCAGACCTTTCGGCCATGAGAGTGTCATCAGGAACTCTTTCGCCATCCTTTTCGCCTAGCGTGACGTCATATAAGGTGAAAGTACATAACAGCGTGACCACATGCACCATTTCAGCGGACAAGGCGGACTCAAAATCATCGGTGAGTGTAACAGGTTCGCCTGATCTTAAGGTGGGTGAAAATGTGAGAAAGGTCACTGTAACCGCAGAAAGCGGCAAGACAAAAACATACACTATAACAATCACAAGAGAGGCTGCAGAAGGAAGTTCTTCCGGCGGAGGTCAGTCAGGAGAGACAGGACAGAACAGCGGCAGCTCTGATGCTCAGCCTTCTGAGAATCAGCCTATTGAAACAGAAATCGGAGGCACTGCATATATCGTCTGCGAGGATTTTGAAAAGGTGGAAATCCCGGAGACCTTCCATGAAGATGCAGCGGCTTACAATGATAAGCAGATACCTGTAATCAGGAGTGCAGAGGGAAATATGGTGCTGGCACTTCTGAAGCCTGCTGAAGCATCCGGCGAAGAGGCAGGTCAGGAGACGGCAAAAGAGGCGGCATGGTATTTTTACAGTGAAAAAAACAATAAATTCACAGCGAAACATAGTATGACTGTAGATGAGATTTTTGCATACGGAAAGAGCATGTCGGATAACGCGGCATCTATGGCAGGAGGGACAGATTTATCCGAAGGAGGAGAAAAGCAGAACTCTGCAGGTCTTGATGCAGATAAGATGATGTATCTGATCTTCGGGGGAACACTGGCACTCCTTCTCATAGCAGTTATAGTTCTGCAGATAGGTATCATGAAGGGCAGGAAGCGTTGATGAACGGTATATCGGATTTTTTCGGTGAACTTACAATATGGTCAGTAGGAGTGCGCCTTATCATGGCTACACTCCTGGGAAGCTTTGTGGGCGTTGAACGAGCCAATAAAAGATATGCGGCGGGTATCAGAACCTTTGCACTGGTATGCCTGGGTTCCGCCCTGGCTACCATAACGGGGCTCTATTTTGCGTCCATGTCGGAAGGCGCGGCAGATATAAGCAGGATTCCGTCACAGCTCTTATGCGGTATAGGTTTCCTGGGTGCAGGTACTATCATAGTCACGGACAGACGGCAGATAAAAGGTCTTACCACCGCGGCCGGTCTCTGGGTCACTGCAGCTATGGGAATAGCCATCGGTGCCGGACTGCCGGGGCCTGCGCTCATATGCTTTGTTCTCGTAATCATAACTAATTATTACATGCATTACATGACACGCTACGTGGAAAATCATACACGCACCATGGAGTTTTATGTTGAGCTGGAAAGAAGTGCTGTAACTGAACTGCTGGACCTGATAAAGGACAAGTGCGGATATAAGATTGAGTCTATGGAGCGGAGAAACGAAGCGCCTATAGTTGAAGGCGACATAATCCTCAGGATAGAAATCGACATGGGAAGACGCATCAAACATTCACTCATTATAAATGACGTGATGGAGCTTGATGGTGTTCACTATGCCGAGGAAATCGCATAGCAGCATTAATATGAAAAAAACGCTCGGGCAGGGCGTTTTTTTAAAATCCAAAAATAAAAACCAGCAGGTTATTCATCTAATATACAAAGGGGCACGAAAGGAGGGGGCGCCGTGACGAGAGAAGAGTTTGCAGCACGGACCGAAGAAATAAGAATAAAGCTTTTCAGGACGGCTATGATTTACCTGGGGAATGAGCATGATGCCCTTGAAGCAGTGGACGAGACAGTGTACAAGGGGCTTTGCGCTTTGAAAAAACTGAGGCAGCCGGAGTATTTCGATACCTGGATGACCAGAATTCTCATAAACGAATGTTACAAGATGATGCGCCGTCATAAACGTGAAGAACCGATGGAAACCATGCCGGAGATTTCTCAGGAGGTTTTTGATCGACTGCCCCTGAAGGATGCAATCGGCATGCTGCCTGAGGAACTGAAGGATATTGTGGTACTGCGCTTCTTCGGAGGTTTTACCATGGCAGAAACGGCCCGTATCCTTGGAGTACCTCAAGGAACGGCGGCCACAAGGCAGAGAAAAGCCCTCGGACTGTTAAGGCTTGCCCTGGACGAGGAAGGCTGTGAAAAGGAGGTAAAACATGGATTACAGAGATAGAAACGCCATGAGAATGAGCGAATATGAGAAAATGATGAATGATCTCGAAGCGGCGGTTCCGCCGGAGCTGGAAAGCGTGTTTGACAGAGCTTCAGCAAGGGAAAGAAAACATCGCAGAGTGATGAGATTCGTAAAGCCGGCCGGTAGCATAGCTGCTGTTTTTGCCTGCTTCGTACTCAGTGTAAATTTTATAACTCCGGTGGCACAGGCCTGCTCAAAGATACCTGTTTTAAAGGATCTGGCAGCGGCGGTGGATTTCTCCGGGTCTCTTTCCAGAGCCGTGGAAAATAATTATGTGCAGCCCATAGGGCTTTCTCAGACTAAAAACGGAATAAAGGCGGACATTGATTATGTCATCGTTGATCAGAAGCAGGTGAATATATTTTACAGGCTGGAATACGAAACGGAAGGCGAGGCCGGAAATGACATCGAAAGAAATGAGAATACCCAGCTGGCGGCTCTCATTGAAATAGGAAAGGATATGCCTCCTCACGGCATCAGCTGGAGCGGTTCTGACGAAGAAGAAGGCAGACTAAGGTCAGTCACCATAGATTTCACAGACAGCGATGTTCCGGAAACGATCCCACTTGTGCTTAAAGCAAAGAAAAGAAACACACAAACCTGGAATTATGCCGAGGAAAATCTGGCAGTGTTCACCTTCACACTGGAAATCGATCCTTACTATACGGCTCAGGGCAGGACTACAGAACTGAATGAAGAACTGGAGATTCTCGGACAGAATTTCACTCTGACCACGGTTGACATTTACCCTACCCACCTGCAGCTCAATGTGGAAAGCGATGATGCAAACACAATGTGGCTTAAAAGTCTGAGCTTCTATGTGGAAGCATCTGGTGCAGGAGATGACAACAGGCTGGAAACAGTAAACGGCATAAGTGCACTGGGAAGCAAAGACACACCTGAGGTGACAGCTTTCAGAAAGGAAAGCCCGTGGTTTTTCGACACAGAGAACCTTAAAATCGTCATTACAGGCGCAAGGCTTGCAGAAAAAGATATGGAAGGCATTAAGATAAAGGTGACAGAACCTGATGCAGGTATCATATCCGGAAAACTGCCTGACGGAGTACGCTTGGATGGAGTTACGAAACAGGGGCGTGACGATGGAAAACCGACTGTGGAAATCAGCTTCAAGACAGTTAAAGGAATCGACGGGGGAAGCACTTCTGAAATATATGAAGTTTTTGAGAGAGAGTACGTTGACGGAGAAGGAAGGGAAGGCTATATGGAGACCTATGCGGGCACAGGAGACGATGCAGAGTTTACCAGCACCCTTGTTCTGAAAGACTACGCTTTTGATACCGTAACTGTTTATACTTGCTTTACACACTGCTGGAAGGCAGGTCAACTAGTGGAAATCACTGTAATGTCGTATGAAAATTCAAAATAATATATTTCATACGACATCCACTCTGATTTTGGAGCAAATCAACCACTACACAATCAAAAATGTCGTATGAAAAGCCAGCAAAAGCATTTTCATACGACATAATTTGACATTGATACAAAAAATGTCGTATGAAAACTGAGAATAGCCAAATTCATACGACATTAGGCAGAGAAAATGGATAAACAACCGCTTTATTATATGGAAATGTCGTATGAATCGTCTGAAAATCAATTTTCATACGACATCCGGTGTAGCGGGTGAAGCGGGCTCCTCGGCCTTTTTTCCCTGCCAGGTGTCCAGCAGATTAAGTCTGTCGTTTATACCGTTTAAAATCGTTCGTTTATTGAAACTCCATGGCGGGTTTATGAGTATAGGCCGCGGAGCATCCCCTGTGAGCCGGTGGATGGTAACGTGAGGCGGGATGAGCTCCAGGCACTCAACCACCAGTGAAACATATTCCTCGATGGAGCCGAAGGGTTGATAGTCAGCGTATGCAGTCTCCATCTGCGAGCCCTTTACCACGTTTAGCAGGTGAAGCTTCATACCGAAAAGGCCTTCTGCTGAAGCTACATAGCGGACGGAATCCAGCATCATCTCGCGACTTTCACCGGGAAGACCGAGAATCAGGTGGACCACGGTCCTGATGCCGCGGGAGGCGAGCCTTGCCATAGCGTCGTCAAAAACATCCAGAGCATAACATCTGTTAATAAGGCGGGCTGTTTCGTCATGAACAGTCTGAAGCCCAAGCTCGACCCACATGAAGTGGGTCTTGTTTATTTCAGAAAGCAAGTCGAGAACATCATCGGAAAGGCAATCCGGACGTGTGCCGATAACAAGTCCCTTAATTTTAGGATTTGCCAGGGCAGCGTAATATTTGGCGCGCAGCTCCGATACAGGAGCATAGGTATTGGTGTGGTTCTGAAAGTATGCCAGATAACCGGCATCGGGCCATTTATCCGAAAGCAATCGAATCTGGTCATCAATATCTGAGGCAAACTCACCGGAACCGCTGTCGGAACAGAAAATGCACCCTCCAACGCCTTTGGTGCCGTCGCGGTTAGGGCAGGTAAAGCCGCCGTCGATGGCAAGTTTGATGGTTTTGCTGCCGAACTCCCTCTTCAGCCAGGTACTTATGGAGTGATAGCGCTGACCTCCGTACAATTCTCTTAATTCTTCATTGAATTCTTTGCTCATATTGTCCATTTCCATTGAAAATACTCTTTAAATTTCCCTCGTTTTATGATATACTATATAATCTATATGATGAAATAAATCTTGTCAAGAAAGGAAAGCCATAATGGTTAAAAAGACAGCGCCGTGTACTGATTCAAGGTGTGAAAAAATTGAAAATATAGACCTTTTCCAGACACAGCCTGAAACTGAAGCCGAAAAGAGGACCGTACTTCTGCACTCCTGCTGCGGACCCTGCAGCACGGCCTGTATAGAAAGACTTCTGCCTGACTACAAGGTGACGGTTTTCTTCTATAATCCCAACATAACGGACAGAGAGGAATACGAGCGCCGCAGAGAGGCACAGATAAAGTTCCTTCAGGCATATAACGAGAAGCTTTCCGAAGAAGACAGGGTGGAATTTATTGAAGGAGAATATCTGCCGGACGACTTCTTTGAGGTCTGTTCCGGCTTCAGCAACGAACCGGAAGGAGGCAGACGCTGTACTGAGTGTTTCAGACTGAGGATGGAACGCACAGCACAGGTGGCCCTCAAGACAGGTAATTCCATGTTCGGAACTACTCTCACAGTAAGTCCCCATAAGAACTATATGCTTATCTCAGCCATAGGTGCGGAGCTTGAGAGAGTCTACGGTGTGGAGTTCCTGGATGTGGACTTCAAGAAAAAAGCCGGATTCCAGCGGAGCATCCAGATGTCAAAGGAATACGGCCTTTATCGCCAGAATTACTGCGGATGCGTATATTCCATGCGCACCGAAGATAAAAAATGACAATTTATTAACTTCAAAGGAGGACTAGATTTTATGTCACAGTTGATTTTACCAAAGAACTATGAATCAGCAATCGATCTCATGGAAAGCCAGAGAGCAATCAAAAAAATTAAAGACTATTTCCAGCAGGAGCTGGCATACGGACTCAATCTTCGCAGAGTATCCGCTCCGCTGTTTGTAGACCCGAGAACAGGACTTAACGATAACCTGAACGGCGTGGAAAGAAGAGTTGATTTCACATTGAAGGACATAGACGAACTCCATGTCGAAGTCGTTCAGTCACTGGCCAAGTGGAAGAGAATGGCCCTGGGCAAATACGGAATCGAGCCGGGACACGGTATTTACACCGATATGAATGCCATCAGACGTGATGAGGAGCTGGACAATCTTCACTCCGTATATGTAGACCAGTGGGACTGGGAAAAGGTAATCACCAAGGAGCAGAGAACAGAGGAATACCTGAAGGAAACCGTAACCACTATTTATAACGCGGTAAAGAACCTGGGAGACTACGTAAACAGACTTTACAGAAACATTCAGACAGAGATTCCTAATGAGATTTTCTTTATAACTACCAGAGAACTTGAGGCAATGTATCCTGACCTTACCCCTAAGGAAAGAGAAGACGCCATCACAAAGGAGCACGGTGCAGTATTCATCATGAAGATAGGCGGCAGACTGGCATCAGGTGAAAAACACGACGGACGTTCACCTGACTATGACGACTGGGAATTAAACGGAGATATCATCCTGTGGAACGAAGTCCTCGACAGAGCATTCGAGATTTCTTCCATGGGTATCCGTGTTGACTCAGAAGCCATGAAGAGACAGCTTGAAGCAGAAGGCTGCCCTGAAAGAGCTGAACTGGACTTCCAGAAAGCTGTTATAGAAGACAGACTTCCGTACACCATCGGCGGAGGCATCGGCCAGAGCAGACTCTGCATGTATTTCCTCAGAAAAGCTCATATCGGCGAAGTACAGGTTTCTGTATGGCCTGAGGATATGATAAAGGAATGTGAGGCTCACAACATTCACCTGCTGTAACACCTTATGTAAACCTTTCATTGGATCCGAACCGGATTTACCGGTTCTAAAGGAGATTTATGAAATATATCAATGTAATCATCGAGAACAGAAGCCGCCATACGGACAATTTCTTTACATACCGCACGGAATGCGATGACATTTGCGTCGGTGCCAAGGTGATGGTGCCTTTCGGACCCAAGGACCGTCCCAGGGAGGGTTTTGTAACCGGGATTACAGATAACCCGGAATGTCCTGAAGAAAAGATTAAGGATATTCTCGAAATAAGAGAAAGTGAATCCCTCACAGAGGAGATTATAAAGACCGTAATATGGATGAAGCAGAGGTACGCCGTGAAGTATTATGACGGTGTGCGCTGCTTTATACCGGGCGGTAAACCTGCCAGAGAAGGCAAGGACAAGGAACCGTATAAAGATATAGAAGGAAAGTATCAGCAGCCGGAGGCTCTCACTGAGGAGCAGCAGAAGGCGGTTGATGAAATAGGTGCAGCCGTGGACGAAAACCGTAAAGAGATATTTCTCCTTCACGGTGTCACCGCCAGCGGCAAGACAGAAGTCTATATGGAAACCATCGACCGGTGCCTGAAACAGGGTAAAACGGCTATTATGCTGGTACCGGAGATTTCTCTTACAGGACAGATGATAGAACGCTTTGCCGGCCGCTTCGGCAAGGATAAGATTGCAGTTATGCATAGCAGACTGTCGCCTAGGGAAAGATATGATGAATGGCAGCGCATAAGGAGAGGCAGCGCTCCAATCGTTATCGGTGCCCGGATGGGCGTTTTTGCGCCTCTCCGAAACATAGGCGTCATAATAATGGATGAGGAACATGAGGCTACATATAAAGCCGACATGACGCCAAAGTACGACACTGCAGAGGTTGCGGCCAAAAGGCTGCAGTATTACAGCGGCGTACTTCTGCTGGGAAGCGCGACCCCGTCTGTGACATCCTATCAGCGATGCAGAGACGGTATATATAAACTGATAGAGCTTAAGGAAAGATATAATAAGACACCTCTTCCTGATATTAAGCTTGCAGACATGCGAAAGGAGCTCAGAGAGGGTAATGCCACTATTTTCAGCAGCAGTCTTTATGACGCCATGTCGGAGACTCTGGCTGCCGGCAGGCAGGTGATTCTCCTTCAGAACAGAAGAGGCTACTCCAACTTTGTTTCCTGCCGTGAATGCGGTAAGGTTATGAAATGCCCGGAATGCGGTATTTCTCTTACTTATCACAGACATGGCGAAGGCGGAGAGGCTATGGTGTGCCATTACTGCGGACGTCGGTTTCCTGTGCCTGATAAATGCCCGGAATGCGGAAGCAGGTACATAAAGTATTTTGGGATAGGTACAGAGCAGGTGGAGGATGAGGTCAGAAAATTCTTTCCGCAGGCTGATACCGCAAGGCTTGACCTTGATTCGGTCAAAAACAGAAAAGATCTGGATAGAATATTGAAAGACTTTTCTAAGAAGAAGACAGACATACTTATCGGGACACAGATGGTGGCCAAGGGCCTTGATTTTGACAATGTAGGTGTGGTTGGTGTTATTGCGGCTGATGTGACCCTGAATATTCCGGATTACCGCTCGGCGGAGCGGACTTTTCAGCTGGTGACTCAGGTGGCAGGCCGTGCAGGACGGGGCAGGGAGCAGGGTCTGGTAATCGTTCAGACCTATGATCCGGACAGCTATGCACTTACAGCAGCGGCGGATTACGACTATGAAGGATTTTTCCAAAGAGAGACAGCGGTCAGAAAATTTATGGAATATCCGCCTTTCGGAGATATAATAATGGTGAATCTGACATCACAGAGCGAGGAGACAGCTGCGGCCTGTGCGGAGAGATGCAGACTATACATGGAAAAAGCGGAGAACATAAAGGTGCTGTCACCTAAGGTGGCGCTCAGCTTTAAAGGCAAGGACAGCTTCAGATATTATGTTCTGATCAAGTGTCCGAAAGGTGAAAGAAACCGCTGTGTATATTATCTTGATAATTTCGGCAGGATTCTGCTTAAGGATAAAGTGGATTGCACGGTAGGAATAGATGTGAATCCATACAGCTTTTATTAAAACGGAGGAATGAGTTAAATGGCAATCAGACATGTCGTAGTTGAAGGCGACGAGATTTTAAGAAAAAAATGCAGAGAGGTGACTGAGGTTACCGACAGAATAAAAATGACCATGGAGGATATGCTGGAGACCATGAGGGATGCTCACGGTGTAGGGATAGCAGGACCTCAGGTGGGAATAATGAGAAGAATGTTCGTAGCTGAACCTGAACCTGGAAGAGTTTACTTCATGATCAATCCGGTTATTCTGGAAAAGAGCGGCAGCCAGGTTGACGATGAGGGATGTCTCAGCGTACCGGGAATGATAGGCACCGTGGAAAGACCGGACTACATCAAAATAGAAGCCACTGACCTTGAGGGCAATCGTCAGATATATGAATTCAGAGATTTTGATGCCAGAGTTATGTGCCATGAAAGCGACCATCTGGACGGAGTTCTGTTCACCGACAAGGCTACTAATATAAGAGATGCAGCCGATGAATATTACGATGATTACGAGGATGAGGACGAGGAATAATGAAGACAGTATTTATGGGAACTCCTGATTTTGCGGCAGTCATACTGGATGCCCTTGCAGGAAGCCGTCATGATGTGGCCTATGCAGTGACACAGCCTGACAAGGCTAAAAACAGGGGAAAGAAAGTACAATACACGCCGGTCAAGGAGCTGGCACTTGCAAAAGGCATAGAAGTGCTGCAGCCGGAAAAAGTACGGGGTAATCAAGAATTTATCGCTCTACTCAGAGAATGTGGGCCGGATATTATGATAGTAGCCGCCTATGGACAGATTCTGCCTGAGGAGGTACTTGAAATTCCCAGATACGGCTGTATAAATGTCCATGCGTCACTGCTTCCTAAGCTCAGAGGTGCTGCGCCTATCCAGAAGGCTATTATCGACGGAGAAAAAGAGACAGGCGTGACCATAATGCAGATGGCAGAAGGCCTTGATACAGGCGATATGCTGCTTAAAGAGGCGGTTGAAATAGGCGGAATGAACTACAGTCAGCTTCACGACAGACTTGCTGAGATAGGCTCAAGGCTCCTTCTTAAGACGCTTGACATGATAGAAGAAGGCAGAGTGCAGCCGGAAAAGCAGGATGACAGCCTCTCGACTTACGCTCATATGATTTCCAAGCAGGACGGCAGGATTTCCTTCCAAAAAAGTCCTGAGGTAATCGAAAGGCTTATACGCGGTTTCGATCCGTGGCCGGGGGCATTTTGTCAATTTGGAGATGCGGTTATGAAGCTCTGGAAAGCAGAGCCTATTGATGAGAGCACAGGTGAGACAGAGCCGGGAACTGTCATTTCCGCTGACGAGAAAGGTCTGAAGATTGCATGCGGAGGCAGAGCCCTTATGGTTACAGAAATTCAGATGCCGGGAAAGAAACGTGTAAGCGTGAAAGAGTACCTGAAGGGCAATAAGATAGAAAAAGGAACGATTTTGAGATAAAAAAGACAAAAACAGGGAGGAACAGATTATGACATATTACGGTTCAATGATTATACTGATACCCGCCATACTTTTTACCATGTATGCGCAGGCTAAGGTGAATTCAAATTTCAGGAGATATTCTAATGTAAGAAACGCAAGAAACATGACCGGTGCAGAGGCGGCGAGAAGAATGCTTGACGCCAACAGACTGGGAAATGTGCAGATAGAGCAGGTGAGGGGCAGTCTGACTGACCACTACGACCCGAGAAAGCGTGTGCTCAGGCTTTCACAGTCAGTATATGGGGTTAATTCAATTGCTGCAGTAAGTGTAGCCTGCCATGAAGCCGGCCATGCAGTTCAGCATGCCGAAAGCTATAAGCCGCTTACAATCAGAAATTCCATAGTGCCTGTGGTGAATTTTGCATCAGGTCTGACATGGCCGCTGGTGATACTGGGAATAGTGCTTCTGGCAAACGGCAGCTATATGGGAGATGTTTTATTTAATATCGGTGTGATTACCATGCTGGCAGTAATTGCTTTCCATACCATTACTCTGCCTGTAGAGTTCAACGCCAGCAGCAGAGCACTGAAGCAGATGGATGAGCTGGGCATAATAACTGAGGAGGAAAATACAGGAGCAAGCAAGGTTCTGAAGGCTGCAGCCATGACCTATGTGGCAGCTCTTGCTACAGCTATAGCAAACCTCCTGAGAATCCTGGCAATGAGAGGAAGCAGAGACTGATTCAAAGGTAGGATAAATGGATATAAACAGGAAGACGGCTTTTGATGTTCTTATTGATGTGGAGAAGAACGGAGCCTATTCGAATCTTTCCTTAAACAACTATATAGAAAAAAACAGACCTGACAGCCCTGCTTTCGTCAGAGAACTGGTATACGGCGTACTTAAAAACAAGATGCTCCTGGACTGGTTTCTCAAGCAGCTGGTGCCCTCGGGACTTAAAAAAGTGAAAATGCAGGATTTAATGCTGCTCAGAATGGGAATATATCAGATTTCCTATATGGACTCTGTACCGGAATATGCAGCTGTCAGCCAAACCGTGGACATGGCTAAAAAACTGGCTAAGGGCCGCGAGGGTTTCATCAACGGAGTGCTGAGAGGTTATATACGCAGCAGGAACATCCTTAAAACACCTGAAAGAGGAGCAGATGCGGCAGAGTATCTTGCTGTGGTTTATTCTACGGCAAAGTGGATAGTACAGTTGTGGATAGATGCCTACGGTGAAGAGAAGGCGGAAGAACTGCTCCGGGCATCCAACGAGACTCCTGAGCTTTCCATAAGAGTCAATCTTATGAAAACCGACCGGGAAAGCCTGAAAAAAGAACTGGAGACTGCGGGTTTTGACACTCAGGAGTCACCATTATCTCACAGGGCGCTTATAGTCAGTGGAACAGGGCTTTTAGAGAGTGAACCATATATGAAAGGATTGTTCTCTGTGCAGGATGTGGCTTCCATACTCGCATCGGATGCGTTGGGTGCTGAACCTGGCGACAGTGTGGCAGATGTCTGTGCAGCTCCGGGAGGTAAAACCTTTGCCACAGCTGAGCTTATGGCAGGAAAAGGTGTGATTTACGCCATGGATAAATATGAGCACAAGCTTAAACTGATGGAAACGCAGGCAAAGCGTGCAGGTATAGATAATATCAGGCTTTTATGTCGCGACAGCAGGCAGCCCCTGGATGAATTGAGGGGGCGCATGGATAAGGTTCTGGCCGATGTGCCATGTTCCGGTCTGGGAGTCATGAGAAGGAAGCCTGAGATAAAATACAAGGGGAAACAGGAACTTGATGAACTCATAGAACGCCAGCAGCAGATTCTGAATGCAGCGGCAGACTATGTGGCTGATGGAGGAATCCTGGTTTACAGTACATGTACCGTAAATCCTTGGGAAAATGAAAAACAGATAGAAAAATTTTTAAGGGGAAACAGGGAATTCAAAGCATTGGAAGAGAAGCAGCTGCTCCCGGGAGGGGGTACCGACGGCTTCTTCATATGCAGGATGAGAAAGGAGCAATAAAATGCAGGTCGGTTTTAAATCCGATAAAGGCTTAAGACGCAGCAACAACGAGGATGCTTGTTTTGTGCTGCTGCCTGACAAGGTGTATGTCGTAGCCGATGGGGTAGGAGGCGGAAATGCCGGTGAGATTGCCAGCAGGACCGCGGTCAATGAAATAGCAAATTATGTGGTAGAGCATCCTATAGCTAACACAACCAATAAATATGCTGTTGTGAACTATCTTCAGAACTGCCTTGATGAGGCAAACAGCAAGATTTTCAGAATGGCCAACACCTATGAGGAAAACACGGGTATGGCTACCACCGCAGTTATCGTCTATGCAGCTTTCGGAAAGGTGTTCATCACTAATGTGGGTGACAGCAGAGTATACCTTTATAGAGGAGGGCAGCTTGTTCAGCTTACTGAAGACCATACATACGTGAACACCCTTGTAAAGGCCGGAATTCTTTCCAAGGAGCAGGCCGAAGTAGATGAGCGCAAGAATGTCATAACCAAAGCTCTGGGAGCGGAGCCGACTGTCGAACCGGATTTTTTCCAGGTGGAGATAATGAAGGACGACATTTTCCTCATCTGTACTGACGGATTGTATGATGAGGTTGAAAACCCTGAGATTATTCAGGTACTCAGCAAAAATCAGTCCATGTCTGATGTATGCAGTGAACTGATAAACAGAGCAAACATGAACGGCGGACGTGATAATATCACGATTATCAGCTTAAAGGTAACGGAGGAAGATATCTATGAGCAATAAACTACTTGCGGGAAGATATGAATTGATAGAAAAAATCGGCGAAGGCGGAATGGCAGTAGTCTATAAGGGAAAGGACAGACTGCTGAACAGATATGTGGCCATTAAAATTCTTCGTCCGGAATACACCAAGGATGAACAGTTTATTGAAAACTTCAGGCGGGAGTCACAGGCAGCAGCGGGGCTTTCTCATCCGAACATTGTAGGAGTATATGATGTAGGCAAGGAAGGAAATATTCATTTCATTATCATGGAACTCATTGACGGAAAAGTTCTCAGTGACGTGATAAAGGAAGAGGGAAGACTTGATTATAAGGAAGCCATAAGTATAATTCGCCAGGTTGCATCGGCTCTGAGTCTGGCTCACAAAAATCAGATTATACATAGGGATATCAAACCTCATAATATTCTGATAACAAGCACAGGCGTGGCTAAACTGGCTGACTTCGGCATTGCCAAGGCAGTAAGCGCAGCAACCATAGTAGGCGGTAATAACAAGATAATGGGCTCTGTTCATTACTTTTCACCAGAACAGGCAAGAGGTGCTTATGTTGATGAAAGGTCTGATATATATTCCCTCGGAATAGTTCTGTATGAGATGCTTACAGGCAAGGTGCCTTTTGACGGCGATAATCCTGTATCTATTGCACTGATGCATATAAACGACCCGATGCCGTCTCTGACAAAAGAGGTACCGGGAATTCCGCCTCAGCTTGAAAAAATAGTGAACAAAGCTACAGAAAAGTACCAGAGCAACAGGTATAAATCTGTTGATGACATGATAAGAGATCTGGACGATATTGAATTTATAACTAAAATAATGGGCAAGGACGCTTTCGTTATGGATAATATCGTACCGGAGGCTGCCCATAAAACCGAACAGAAGCAGGAAGCTGATAGAGAACGCACAACAGATGAAAGACCTGTGAAAAAGGAACGGCGTAAGACAGAGCCTCAGCCTCAGCAGGGCAAAAATAAGATGACAATGTTCATAATAATAGGTGCGGTGATAATAGCCATTGCAGGCCTGATAGGACTTGGTTCCATGCTGGGCTGGTTCGGAAACAGCGACGAGATACCAGTACCGGATTTTGTAGGTAAAACACTGGAGGAGGCTCAGGCCGAAGCCGAGGCGGTGGGACTGGTGATACAGGAGGGAGATCTTGTATACAGCCCTGATCAGGAGGAAGGTTTAATCGCATCCCAGAATCCTGTGGAAGGAACTGTTGTAACCGAGGGAAAGGTTATTACCGTAAACATCAGTAAGGGTAAAAAAGACGGGGTAGTGCCTAAGATAGAAGGCATGGATTATGAAGAAGCCAAGGCATATCTGGAGTCCTTCGGATTTAAGATGGGTCCCGGCGTCACAGTGCAGAGCCATCTGCCTAAGGGTGTAATCGTATTTCAGTCCATACCTTACGGCACATCAGCCAAGAGCGGGACGGAAATCAATGTTGAAATCAGTGACGGCAAAGGCAAAGAAATGGTTAAAGTGCCTAATCTCATAGGCAGGACACCTGACGAAGCGAACAGCCTGCTTGCAAACGCCGGACTTTCCACAAACGGAAATGTGGTTTATGAGGAAGTGGCTGATATGGCACAGAATCTGGTATTCTGGCAGAGCGTTGCTGCGGATACTGAGGTGGAAAAAGGCTCAACTGTTGACTATAAGGTAAGCAAAGGAACCAAACCTGAAGGCAGCGGAAGCGGAGACGCAGACCTGGATATTGACCCGGATGAAGGCGGAGAAGAGTAACTGCCCATGGAAGGATTGATAGTAAAAGGAATAGGCGGTTTCTACTATGTTGATACCGGCTCAGAAATAATTGAAGCTAAAGGCAGAGGCATATTTAAAAAAGACGGAATTACTTTGGCTGTAGGTGACAGAGTGGAGCTGGAAATAATAGATGAAGCCGGCAGAAAAGGTGTGATTAACAGCATTTATCCACGAAAGAATCAGTTTATCAGACCGCCTATAGTCAATGTTGATACATTCGTTGTGGTTTTTGCCGCATCAAAGCCGAAACCTAATCTGGTTCTTGTGGACAAGTTCCTGGTTATGGCTGAAATGCACGGTGTAGAAGCCGTGATATGTATAAACAAGAGCGACCTGGTGTCTCGGGATGAACTGGATGAATACAGAAATGTATACGATGGAATTTATCCGGTTATTGCAGTCAGTGCCAGAACCGGAGAGGGAATGGATGAACTCAAAAAAGCCATTTCAGGTAAAACGGCGGCGTTTGCAGGACCTTCAGGAGTGGGTAAATCTACTATAACCAATGCTCTCGTTCCACATGCCAACATGGAAACCGGCAGCATAAGCGAAAAGACTAAAAGAGGCAGACACACCACCAGACATGCTGAAATATTCAAGGCAGAAGGAGGCGGAAGGATTTTCGATACGCCGGGATTCACCTCTTTTGAGATAATGGAGGCAGATGAAGACAGCCTGATGCACTATTATCCTGATATAGAACATTTTTCAGGAGACTGCTATTATGATAACTGCAGGCATCTTAAGGAACCGCAGTGTGCTGTCAGGGAAGCTCTTAAGGAAGGAAAGATACACAGACTCAGATACGAGTCTTACTCCGCTAATATGGAAGAAATAAAGAACCGCAGAAAGTATTGATTAAAAGGAGAAAGAAATGCTTAAACTGGCACCATCTATTCTATCAGCTGATTTCGGACATCTGGCTGAAGATGTGAAGAAAATTGAAGAGGGAGGGGCGGACTACATCCATGTGGATGTTATGGACGGACATTTCGTTCCTAATATAAGTTTCGGAGCGCCTGTGATGAAATGTCTCAACGGCAAAACAGGGCTGCCTTATGATGTTCATCTCATGATTGAAAACCCGGACAGGTATATAGATGATTTCGTGACACCTCAGACTGAGTATATTACTGTTCACCAGGAGGCATGTGTACATCTTCACAGAACGATTCAGAACATTAAATCCAAAGGAGTAAAGGCAGGGGTATCCATCAATCCGGCCACACCGGTTTCTATACTGGAGTGCATTCTTCCCGATGTGGATCTGGTTCTGATTATGTCTGTTAATCCGGGCTTCGGCGGACAGAAGTTCATACCCGGCGCTTTGGAAAAGGTCAGAGAGCTGGCGGAGATAAAGCGCACCAAAGGGCTTGATTTTGTAATAGAAATAGATGGAGGTATCACTCTTGATAATATCGGCGAGGTCATGGAAGCAGGAGTGGAAATGGCCGTTGCCGGTTCGGCGGTGTTCAAGGCTGAAGACGTGGCGGAGAGAGTGAAGGCGTTTAAGAGCTTATAAAAGAAGAGCACTAGAGGCTATGATTATAGCTAATAGTGTTCTTTCGATATTGAGCCATGAAAAGGTTGGAACATATTAGGAAATAGGTAACAATATCCGCTTTCATGAGTATTATTGGGATATAAGTAACATTTGATTCTATATTGATGTAGCGCCGTATACGAGACCCGTACGTACGGTGCAATGGGAGGGCGAGAGGAAACTCTCACTCTACCCTATTTAAAAAGTAGATAATTTAGAGCGCCATAATTTTTAAAGACAATCATATGGCATAGTTTTTGCAACTTACATATAGCAAGAATGTATTTATAAGGAGGTACAGAATTGAAAATTGCTTTTATAGGTTGTGGAATTATGGGGACAAGTATTCTGAAAGGAATATTAAAAGAAAAAATTGCTGAGCCAAAGGATATCACTGCAATTATTACTTCTGATAAAAAGATAAATGATTTAAAAAGTAAATATAGAATTAATGCTTGTATTTATGGGGATAAGGCTATAGCTGGTGCGGATGTTATTATTTTGGCTGTATTACCCGATCAAGTTTTTAAAGTATCATCTAAAATAAAACAATATATGAGAGATGATGCAATTTTAATTTCTATTGTTGCAGGACTGACTATTGAATCAATGGAGAATATGTTTGGAAAAAATAAAAAAATAGTTAGAACTATGCCTAATACGTTAGTGGAAGTTAAAGAGGGATATAGTGCAATTTGTGTGAATTCAAATATGAAAAACGATGAATGTAAAATTGCTGAAAAGATTTTAGAAGGGATTGGACGGTACATATATATTGAAGAAAAAAAGTTCAGTGAATTTACGGCATTTAGTTGTTCTGGACCAATGTGGATATATAATACGATAGAGTATTTAATTGACGCAGGTATATACCTTGGTTTTTCTAGGGAAATGGCACAGTCGATGGTTTTGGACAATATGATTGGTGCCGCGAAAAATATTGAGAAAACAGGGGCATTTCCTTTTTCAAAAGTTTTAGAAATGTGTTCGCCAGGAGGAATAACAATAGAAGGACTTAAAGTATTGCAAGAAGAAGGTGTTTCATCGGGGTATATGAAATCTATTATTGCTGCTTTTAATAAAGCAAAATCATTAGAATCAGATGGTAGAAGGTGTAATTAAAATGTATGAAACGAAAGAAGTAAGAAAACAAATCGTTATTTTAATGCTTCCTTTAGTTTTAGAGAGTTTTCTACAGCTGTTTACTAATATGGTTGCTACTGCTATGGTGGGACATCTTTCTGAAATTGATATTTCGGCTCAAGGCATCGGAAGCAAAGTGGTAGATTTGGTTTTTTGTATGATTAGAGGGTTCGGAACAGCGATGGTGATTTCTTCTGCAAAACGATTTGCCCAAGGAAAAATTGCAGAATGTAAAAATCTATATTTATTTGGGATATGCTCGTTATTGGTAATTACATGCACATGTGGAATTGTCATGTTTGTGGTACCAGATTTTTTTGTTAGCATGTTTACAGAAGATAAAGAACTGATTATATGGTCGAAGGATTATCTGAAACTATTAGTTTTTTGTTTACCGTTTTGGGGGATTATGGTTGTAACTTCTTCTGTATTTCAGGGTAATGGTAACACAAAAACGCCGGTAGTAATTGCGATAATTGTAAACATTATTAATTTGTTTTTATGCTATACCCTTATTTATGGTCATTTAGGTATACCACAAATGGGGTACAAAGGAGCCGCTTTAAGTTTGGTTATATCTAGAGCGATTGGGTGTATCATTGGGTTGTTTATGATTTTTAGCAAAAAATATGGTTTATTTTATGAAAAAGGGAGTTTTGGCGAAAAAAAGAATTTCAGTTTAGAAGTATTATCCGTTGCGTTACCGAATTTTGGAGAATATGTGATGTGGCAAATAGCTACAATAATACTGTCGAGGTTGATTTTATCTTATGGGCAAGCTCCATTTGCAGCATATCAATTAGGCGTTCAAGCAGAATATTTAACTGAAATTCCGGCAATCGGTTTTACAGTGGCAGCAACGTATTTAATTTCAAAAGCTATTGCAATAAAAGATAGAGAATTGTTTGAAATATCAAAAAAAGAACTCATTCGAATATGTACATTAATAAGTATTATAACGTCATTATTATTGTTGCTTTTACCAGGGCAATTTATGAGTTTATTTACGGATAAGGAAAATTTGATTGCCATAGGGACAAAATATATTTTATTAATGGGGTTGATACAGATTCCTCAAAATCTGATAAAAATATATGGTGGAATACTAAGATCAGCAAACTATAAAAATTGGCCTTTTTTAGTACAACTCATTGGCACATGGGGTGTGAGAGTGCCGCTAGCTTTTTTGTCTGCTAGCATAATCAAGGCGCCATTAGAATGTATTTGGATTTGTATTGCGTTGGATCAAGTTGTGAAATTTTTGTTATTAAGATACATAACAATAAAGAAAAATATAAGTAATTTGTTAACGTAAAGGATACCATTGAGATGAACAGAAATCAAATTGAACAAATTGTGGCTATAAGTAATATTGTAGATGGAATTATAGTTACGGATATGAACGCGATTGTCGTGTATTACTCAAACTTCAGGCCTGATGTAAATGACTTACGGGAACAGGAAGTTATTGGGAGAAGTATTTTGGAAATACATCGCAATTTAAAACCCTCAGAAAGTAGCATTATGAGAGTTATCAATACAGGCGTGCCTATTTTTAATGAACTCCAGATTCTTGGTGCATATAATCGAAAACCAATTAAAGCTTTTAATACGACTTTGCCAATTTATGAAGAAGGTAAAATGGTTGGAGTTGTTGAATTTTCCACTTATCAAGAATATCCATATGAAAGACAAAAAATCACAATTGTGCCTCAAAATGAAAAAAAAGTTGGTGCTCGATTATATACGATTGATGATATTATAACGGTTTCTCATAGTATGACAGAACTTAAAGATAAAATCCTAAAAAGTGCACAAACGGAATCTACTGTGCTCATTTATGGAGAAACTGGTACAGGAAAAGAACTCGTTGCTCAATCGATTCATTCCAGCAGCTCACGTACAAAGCAGAAATTTATTTCTCAAAACTGTGCCGCCATTCCGGATAATCTTTTGGAAGGGATTTTATTTGGTACATGTAAAGGGAGTTATACAGATGCCATAGATAGACCGGGGTTATTTGAAATTGCAGATGGGGGGACTTTGTTTCTCGATGAAATTAATTCAATGAGTCTACCGTTACAAGCCAAAATCCTAAAAGCACTAGAGGAAAAGAAAGCAACCAGAATAGGCAGTTTTCAGCCTAAAAGCTTTAACATTAAAATTATAGCAGCTGTCAATAAGGAGCCTAGGCAGTGTGTACAGGAGGGGACACTTAGAGAGGATCTTTTTTATAGGTTAGGAGTAGTGACACTTAATATTCCTAGTCTCAGAGAACGAAGGGCAGATATCTTTTATATAACGGAGCATTATATACATAAATTTAATGATTTATTAAATCGCAAAGTAATGGGGATAACATATGATGTGGAGGAACTATTTGCAGAGTATTCCTGGCCAGGAAATGTTAGAGAACTTAAAAACTGTATCGAAGGTGCATTTAATATGTGTAGTTCTCGCATGATTGAAATGAAAGATATTCCTGATTATATAAAAAAAGATTATGAAAAAGAGTTGCAAGATATACATCCGAAGGCAATTTTCGGGGAAGATAGTGGAAAAACATTGACTGATTTAGTTGAGGAGTATGAGAAAAATTTGATAAGTGTTTCTCTTGACAGTTCTTCGAATCTTTCGGAAGCAGCAAAAAAATTAGGAATTTCAAAACAATCTTTAAATTATAAAATAGATAAATATACTTTGCGAAAAAAGTAAAAATTTTTTTGAGTAAAAAAATCTTTCCGAATAATCGGAAAATTTTTTTACTTCTGCTAATTTTTGAGGGAAAAAAAGGCTAATTTCTTATTAAAAAATGGCACAAATATTGCGTAATTAAATGTTACCAAATGAATTACTGCAATAAGGAGGATAATTAAAATGGATTATGAAAAACAGCTGCAACTTGATATTGATGCACTTGATGGAGAACGCTGGTTTCCTAAAGAAACCGGATTTGAGGAAGACATGCCTCTCTACTGGGGTGATTGGGGTGTATATTCAGAATGCCTTGA
The DNA here is from genome assembly GCA_051883095.1 of Anaerovoracaceae bacterium. Classification (GTDB taxonomy): domain Bacteria; phylum Bacillota; class Clostridia; order Peptostreptococcales; family Anaerovoracaceae; genus SUG1106. The sequence continues at coordinate 83,270 of JBJETB010000090.1, read as the reverse complement.
TCTGAAAGACTGCCTTATGCGTAGACCGGGCAAGGAGGTAGAAAACTTCGATTGGCAGGCTTCAAGGTTCTTTGCACCTATTGATCCTGAAAAATTTAGAGCACAGCATGATGCGTTAGCACAGATTTACAGAGACAACGGAGTTAGGGTTCATTATGTCGAAGAACAGAGAGAAGACAGACCAAATGCGATCTTTTGTAGAGATCTTTGCTTTATGACTCCTGAGGGTGCAATTGTAACTCGTCCAGGTATGGCAGCAAGACGTGGAGAAGAACGTTATGTGGCTAAAAAACTGGCAGATTTAGGAGTGCCTATTATACGTACAATTAATTGTGATGGCAGACTGGAAGGTGCTAATGCAATGTGGGTTGACAGACATACCTGTATCATTTCTACCGGTTCCAGAACAAACCGTTCAGGCGCTGAACAGCTTGAATACGAACTGAGAAGACAGGGCGTTGATAACATTATCTGGATGCAGATTCCTTATGGTCATGCACATATCGATGGTTTACTTAATTTTGCAAGTGAAGATACCGCAATGATTTTTGCAGCGCAGGTTCCTTATGATGTATGTGACGCTTTAAAGAAAAAGGGAATTAGATTACTGGAATGCCCATCTAGAACAGAAGCTAAGCTTACAGCCGCAATAAACTTTGTAGCAATTAAGCCAGGCCTCATTGTACAGTGCGACGGCAATCCAAGATCCAGAGAAGTGCTTGAAAAAGCAGGCATTAAGGTTATTCCGGTTGATTTTTCAGAAGTTCTTAAGGGCTATGGTGCTATGCATTGTTGTACAGCATTTCTTAAGAGAGGATAATCATTATTTATTTTATGCACATAATGAAATACGAGGAGGAAAAAGTTATGAAAACTAAGCTTGGTAAGAAAGTTATAGCCATTATTATGTGTTTAAGTTTATTATTCACATTCTGTGCTTGTGGAGGTTCTTCAGATGATGATGTAATGAATCTTGGTTTCATTACATACCTTGGAGGAGATCAGGCATATGTTGGACAAGCAGCTAAGCTTGCGTTAGAAGACTATGTTGCAGAGTTGAATGAAAATGGTGGTCTTTTAGGAAAGCAGATAAAAGTTGTAACTTATGATTATTCAAAAGACCCTTCTACAGAATCAGTTAATGCTACTAATAAGCTGATCCAGCAGGATAATGCGTTTGCTATCCTTGGTCCAAGTGGTTCACAAGCTGCAATGCCAATGATTCCTTTAGCTAATGAAGCAGAAGTTCCTGTTATTGCTACATCAGCGACTAATGTAGCTGTAACTGTTGATACGACTACAAATGAAGTATACCCTTATATGTTCAGAGTATGTTTCATCGATGAATATCAAGGACGAGCACTCGGTTCATTTGCAGCTACTAAAGCTAACATAAAAAAAGTAGCAATTCTTGCTGCTATAGGAGATCCGTATACTGAAGCATTATCTGCTATGTTTACGGATGCCTTTACAGAAAATGGCGGCGAAATTGTTGCTAAACTTAATTATCAGCTAAATGATGTTGAATTTAGAGCACAGTTGACAGAAGCAGGAAAAGCAGGAGCTGAAGCTCTTCTTGTGCCAGCTACATATTATAAGGACGTTGTGCTTATGGCGCAGCAAGCTGAAGATTTAGGATTGAATTTTAAGTTCTTAATTGGTGATGGTGTATATTCAGAAGAACTTTTGGAAATTGCAGGAAAGCAGCTGGAAGGTTCTTATATGACATCTGGAGTATCTGATGATGACCCGGTTCTTGCGGCGTACAATAAAGAATTTGCTGAGAAACACCCAGGGCAGTCTGCAAACGTATATGTGGCTTATACTTTGGATGCAATGAAGCTTCTTGAACATGCTGTAAATGAAGCAGGAAGTTTTGAGGGACCGGCTATCAAGGAAGCTCTTGAGAATGCGAAGAATGTAAAATTATTTGCTGATGATAATTTCTCAATGGAAAAAGATACTCATAATCCTCATAACAAAACAGTTGCAATTTTAAAGATTTCAGATAGCAAGTACAATCTGTTAGAAAAATATCAGCCACAGGACTAAAAACGTAATCTTAAAGTCTAAAAGTTTTAATAAGGGGTGGCAAAATTGCCACCCCGGAATTGGAGTTGTTATGAGCCAATTAATACAACATGTAATAACGGGTTTATCAATAGGTGGTATATATGCAGTACTAGCTGTTGGATATTCGTTAATATATAGCATTTTTCAATTTACAAATTTCTCTTTTGGCGCAATTATGATGACATCTGCATTCGCTGGTTATTATTCTATCGCTAAATTAGGGATGCCAATTGTAGGTGGTATCTTTTTTGCTTTAGGGTTTGGAGCAATAGCTTCACTCTTGGTTGAGCTTGCAGCCTACAGACCAATGCGTAAAAAGAAGGCATCAAGATTATTTATGATGATTTCAGCCATGGGTATTAACATGTTTATTGTTAATCTTGTTTTGGTACTTCTCGGAGCTAATCTTCATGCTTTCCCTATTGAGATTTCTTCCAAAACCTTTACTTTTGGAAGTGTTTCCGTAGGTAAGGTTGATATTTTAGCGATGATTGTTTCATTAATAGCATTAGTAATCTTATGGTATTTTCTTGAGAAAACAAAATCTGGGATTGCTGTAAGAGCATGTGCACAAGATACATCTACAGCTGGTCTAATGGGTATTAACGTTAATAAGGTTTCATTGATTGTTTTTGCAATTTCGGGTTTGACAGCAGCTATTGCCGGAATTTTTTTCGGTATAAAATATACGGTTTATCCAAATTTGGCCGATTTATCTACTAAAGCATTTATTGCAAGTGTTATAGGAGGATTAGGAAGTCTTCCAGGAGCAATTGTAGGTGGAATTATACTAGGGGTTTTAGAAACACTGGTATCAGGATATATTTCGTCAACTTACAGGGATCTGTTTGCTTATGCATTCATGGTAATAATGTTATTATTTCTTCCTAATGGATTATTGGGCAAAAATTATCAGGATAAGCTGTAAAAGGAGGTGCCTATGTATATATTAACTCTTGTAATTATAGGATGTATTAACGTAGTTGCTGTAGGAGGGATGGTACTCCTTACAGGTTATACCGGAATGTTTTCAATGGGCCATGCAGGTTTTATGGCAGTTGGAGGATATGCCGCAGCATTACTTTATATTCATTTGCATGTGCCATATGTGCTTGCACTTATAGCAGGAGGCCTGATTGCAGCGGTTTCCAGTATTATTATTGGATATCCAACATTGAAGTTTAAATTAAGTGGTGACTATTTTGCAATTGCCACACTTGGCTTTGGAGAAATTGTAAGATTAGTTCTTGCTAATACCAGTCAAACTTCAATATTTGGAGGTGCCATGGGTATTATTGGAATTCCAAGACTAACAAATATTGTATGGGCATTAATTTTTACTGTTATCAGTGTTTATTTTTTAAGATCATTTATTAAATCTGAATATGGAAGAAATTGCATCGCTGTTAATCAACAAGAAGTAGCAGCAGAAATGATTGGTGTAAATATTTTTAAAGTAAAAATGACAACCTTGATGATTAGTGCTTTTTATTGTGGGTTTGCTGGCGGAATGTTTGCATTCTTTATGACGTATATTTCACCAGTCAGCTTTAGTTCAATAAAATCTACAGATTTAACAGCGGCCGTTGTAATGGGTGGTGTTAACAGCATTTCTGGGCCATTACTGGTTGGATTTATTTTGATTTTACTTCCTGAACTTTTGAGGACTTTAATAGAATGGCGACTTGTAATTTATGGTTTAGTATTTGTAGGATTTATGCTTTTTAAGCCAGAGGGGCTTATGGGATATCGCGAATTCTCGCCAAAAGGAATATATCTCGGATGTAAAAAAATGTTAAGTAAAGTGTTTTTAAAAAAGAACTCTGAACTGAATATGGAAGGGAGTAGAAAAAATGAGTGATAATAAAAGTTTATTAAAGATTGAAGACCTTCTTATACAGTTTGGAGGGTTAAAAGCCATATCTGATGTAAACATTCATATCGATGAAGGTGAATTTGTTGGAATCATAGGTCCTAACGGAGCGGGAAAAACGACACTTTATAATGCCATTACTGGAAATGTTCCAGTAACAAGTGGAAAGATTAGTTTTTTAGATAAGGATCTTGGTAAATTAAGACCGGACCAAATTAATAATTTAGGTATAAGCAGAACATTTCAGAATATAAGACTTTTTCCTAAAATGAGCGCATTATGGAATGTTTCAGCTAGTTTGTCCAGTGTGCCTAGGTACAATATTTTGGAGGCATTTTTAAGAACACCAAAAGTAAAACGTATTGATAGAGAGGTAGAAGAGAAGGCATATTATTATCTTGAACTTATGGATCTTAAGGGTTATGAAAATCAGCAAGCAGGAAATATGCCATATGGATTACAAAGAAGACTAGAAATAGCAAGAGCGTTAGCTTGTGAACCAAAACTTCTTCTCTTAGATGAGCCGGCAGCTGGTATGAATAATGATGAATGCAATGAATTAGCTGATGTTTTACGGAAAATAAAAAAAGAACTTAATATTACAATAGTATTGATAGAACATCACATGGATTTTGTTATGCAATTATGCGAAAGACTCTATGTACTTAATCTTGGAGAAATTTTGGCTGAGGGAACACCCGAAGAAGTACAAAATGACCCTACGGTTATAAAGGCTTATTTGGGGGAAAGGAGAGAAATTGATGGATAAAAATCTACTCTTAGAAGTAAAAGATCTGAATGTATACTATGGTGGAATTCAGGCATTAAACAACGTTTCTCTCGAACTTAAACGTGGAGAGATTCTAAGTATAATAGGAGCCAATGGAGCCGGTAAATCAACTTTGCTGAGAACAATCGCAGGAGATAAAGAAATTGGAACAGGTGAAATAATTTTTAATGGAAAACCGATTCCAAAGACTGTTCATGATGTGGTTGGTGAAGGGATTTCTCTTGTACCAGAGGGAAGAAGAATTTTCCCAAACCTTTCAGTTAAAGATAATTTGAAAATTGGTGCATATAGGAGAAAAGATAAAGACGGTATAGAAGAAGACCTCGAAGATGTCTTATTACTGTTTCCTAGATTAAAAGAGAGATATCATCAAATGGGAGGGACTCTTTCAGGAGGGGAACAACAGATGTTGGCAGTAGGAAGGGCTCTAATGTCTAGACCTACACTTCTTTGTTTTGATGAACCGTCTTTAGGATTAGCTCCCATTGTAATCGATGAATTATTTGAAAAAATCAAAAAAATTAATCGAGAAAAGGGACAAACTATTCTTCTTGTAGAACAAAATGTTTATTTAGCCCTTGATGTATCAGATCGGGCATATATATTAAACACAGGGAGGATAACATATGAAGGAAAATCCTCAGAAATGATAGATGATCCTTTCATCCAAAAAGAATATATGGGAATTAAATAAATGATTAGGAGTAAAGTATGTCAGAAGCAGTATTAAATTCGATAGGCAATCAACTTTTGGAACTTACAGTATGCAAAAGTTTATACGACACTGTAGATATACAATGGTATGTTGAGGGGCCGTTTTGGCGTAGAACAAATATGCGCTTTTCAAGAAATTATAAAACTCTTCCTGATTATGAATTAGGGGATGCTAAACATGGAAAAACATTGAAAGATATCTATGAGGAGACAGATAATCTTGAGGATGTCTTATTAAGTTATGCACCGGAAGCAGCGGATGACGAACGAGATCGTATAGAGTATTTGCTTACACATATTAAAAGTTTAAAATTCAGAACAGGAATGCTTTTGGGCAAAAAGTATTCATTTGACGAAATGACATATGAGTTATATAACCTCATAGCGCCAAAATATGATTATAACAATTTTGACATCATTTTCGAAAAAATGGCTAATCTTCCAGGGGAGGGTAGTACATTAGATAAGATCGAATCTTTTAAAAAAAGGATTTCTATTCCAAAAGAAAAATTATTGGATGTTTTGTGTGAAGTAAATGATGTTTTTCACGATATGTCTATGAAAAATATGCATATAACAGGTAATAGTAAACCTAGAATACGAGTTCGACATTTACCTAATCCTAAAACAGTTTTTATTTCTGTTCTATTCGGGTACGACTATGATGGCGTATATTATGAACGTAATTTTAATTTAGATTATGATTGGACTGTTGAAAATGTAATGGAATATATTGGGCATGAAATTGAGCCTGGACATATTACATATTATGAGAAGCGTACTCAAACATTCATAGATACATTGTGGCCTGAAATGTCTGTAGTATCATTGTATTCTCCTTCTTCAGCATTTACAGAAGGTTCTGCCAGATATGTATCAGATTTATGTTTTGACTGTTCTATTGATAAAAAAATTGAATTTGAGAAAGAACATATATTTAAAGTGGCAGGTCTTGATTTGGAACTGGTTAAATATATGAAATTATGGCATGAATTCATCAATATTGCAGGCTATGCAAAATTAGAAGTAACGAGAAACATAACCGATGGAATCTGGAGTAAATTTGAGGGATTGAGTTTTCTGAAAAAGTACGGTTTTATTGAAAGTTCAGCAGATGAAACAGAAATTGAGGAAATGCTTTCTGATGCAGGGCATTATGTGTGCCACGATTTTTCAAGAGATACTATCACAAAGTACTTTGAAAGTAAATGTGAAAGTGCTGAAGAAAAATGGGAATTATACGAATTAATGTGCTGCTCTCACATGTCGATGAAAAGAATAGCTGAAGGTACTTATTTTCCACAATTGCAGCAGTGGAAAAAATTGTAAAATAGAATCGATAATGAATAATAGAAAAATAAAAGGCGTAATCGCACCATCTTTGACTTTTTTCAAGTCTAATGGTGATGTAGATTTAAAACTAACCGGAAAGCATATGAAATGGATGCTGGATTCGGGCGTAAATGGGTTGTTTGTTACGGGGACATATGGCAGCGGTTATCTAATGGACTCCAATCAAAGAAAAGATGTTTATAAATTAGCATTAGATGTTGTTTCAGATTGTCCAGATGCATATTTTATCGCCCATGTTGGAACAAACGATACTGCAAGTTCTGTTGATCTCGCTAGGGAAGCTAGTAGATTGAATGCCGCAGCAGTCAGTGCGGTTAATCCGTATACATTTAGTTATAGTGAAAGAGAGCTGATGGAGTATTATGGTGAACTTGTAAGTGCAGCTGGTGATATTCCCGTATTAGCGTATGCTAATCCAGCATTAACAGGTAAAAAGATGGAACTTGATTTCTTAATTAAATTGAACCAGATCGGTGTCAAAGGTATTAAGGATAGTTCTGCTGATATTCATCTGGGATTTGATGTGTGTCATAATGAAATTTTAAATAAAAATGATTTCAGGTATATTCCAGGTACAACTACAAATTGGTTAAATTTTCGAGAATTATCACTGGACACGTTTATTTCTGGTGCATGCAATTATATTCCCGAAGTCATTTCAGCTTTTTATAGAATATCAATGTCAGATGATAGATATTCAGCAGAGGTGGCTTATGAGTTAATCAATGAAGCTGTAAAAAAAATAAAATATAAAAACAGTATCATATCTTCACATTTTGCGTTGAAAGCAAGAGGTTTTGATGCAGGATTTGCGAAACGACCTCTAATAGCCGACTATGAGGAAAATGAAGACTTGATTAAAAAAATTCGTGAAGTTATAGAAGAAGTAATAGAAAAAATATAGAAGGGAGTGTATCTTTGTGAAAGCGCTTACATTCGGTGAAATAATGTTGAGACTCAAAGCACCGGGTCATGAACGACTGCTTCAGAGTCAAAGGTTTGAAGCTACATTTGGTGGAGGGGAGGCAAATGTTGCCGTATCTTTGGCTAATTATGGAATGGATGCAGCCTTCCTGACCGTGTTACCACAAAATGCATTAGGAGATGCTTGCATTAGTGAGTTAAGAAGATTCAACGTTGATACAAGCAGGATATTAAAAGGTCCAGGTAGAATGGGTATATATTATCTTGAAGCTGGCGCAAATCAGCTGCCAAGCAAGGTAATCTATGACCGGGCATATAGTAGTATTTCTTTAGCCGGTCCTGGTTCCATTGATTGGGATGTTGCTTTTAAAGATGTTGACTGGTTCCACATTACGGGAATTACTCCTGCTGTTTCTGAGAGCCTGATGATGCTTTCCGTAGAAAGTGTTCAGGAGGCAAAAAAGCGTGGCATTACTGTATCCTGTGACCTTAACTACAGAAAAAATTTATGGAAATATGGCAAAACTGCCGATGAGGTCATGTGTATAATTGCGGCAAATTCAGATGTACTCATTGCAAACGAAGAGGATGTACAGAAATCTCTCGGCATTACCATAGATGTGGATGTAGAATCGGGTCAGATTGACAGCAACAAATATGAAAAACTTAGCAATAAGGTTTTGGAACTATATCCGAATGTAAAGAAGATTGCCATCACCCTGCGCGAAAGTAGGAGTGCAGATTCAAACGGATGGTCCGCATGCCTGAATAATCGAGAAGAATTCATGGTAAGTAAACACTATGACATAAATGATATTATCGATAGAGTCGGAGGTGGAGACAGCTTTGCCGGAGGTCTCATTTATGGTTTGACACATTATGAGACTGATCGTGAGGCACTGGAGTTTGCTGTTGCTGCGTCCTGCCTGAAGCATAGCATTTTAGGAGATTTCAACAGAATATCAGTGGATGATGCAGAAAAACTCATGAACGGTGACGGTTCCGGCAGAGTGCAGAGATAAGTTATAAGGGTGAATATTATGAATGAATTACTTAAAAATATTTCTAAAATAGGAATTGTTCCTGTAATAGTTTTGAATGATGCCTCAAAAGCGGCTAAGGTTGCAAAGGCGCTTCTTGATGGAGGAATTGACTGTGCGGAAGTGACATTTAGAACAGATGCAGCAGAAGAATCCATCAGAAATATTTCGGCAGCTTATCCTGATATGCTCCTTGGAGCTGGTACGGTACTTACTGTAGAACAGGTTGACAGGGCCGTGGCTGCGGGTGCAAAATTTATTGTTACCCCTGGGTATAATCCGGAAGTTGTGAATTATTGCGTTGAAAAAGGAGTGCCTGTTGTACCTGGCTGCATGGATACGAATGCCATAGAGATGGCTTTAGCGGCAGGTCTGGATACAGTAAAGTTCTTCCCGGCAGAACAGGCCGGAGGTGTAAAGATGCTTAAAGCGCTTGCAGGTCCATACGTGAATATTCATTTTATGCCGACCGGAGGAGTAAATAAAGATAATCTTCTTGAGTATCTGTCCTTTGATAAGGTGGTTGCATGTGGCGGTTCATGGATGGTAAAGAAAGATTTTATCGAAAACGAAAGATTTGATGAGATTACAAAACTTGCAAAGGAAGCGGTAATGGCGATGTTAAACTTCAGAGTGGTACATGTCGGCATCAACAACGATTCTGAGGAAGATGCAGATAAGCAGGTGAAGCTGCTTTCAAGTCTTTTCGGATTTGAAGAAGATGTTAAAAGTGCCTCGACGTTTGCCTCCGACAGAATTGAAGTATGCAGAAAGCGTTTTCCGGGAGTGCATGGACATATTGCAATTGGAACCAGCAGTTGTGAGAGAGCGATGTATTTCCTGTCAAAGAGTGGTGTAGAGTTTGATATGGAAACTGCTAAATATAAAGGTGACAAACTGACATCAGTGTATCTTAAAGAACAGATAGGCGGTTTTGCATTCCACCTTGTAACAAAATAAAGGAGAATAAATGAGAAGGAGTATTATTGCAGATAGTATGCCGGTATCCGGCATCAGAAAAATGTTTGCATTGGCGGCAGAATATGACAATGTAATTAATTTATGCATTGGCGAGCCTGATTTTGAAACACCTCAGCATATAATAGATGCAGGTTCATATGCATTGAATCATGGTTATACAAAATATGTGGCTAATTCGGGTTTGCCTATTTTAAGAAAGGCCATTGCGGAGAAAATGGTTGCAGAAAATGATATACAATGCAGAGAAAACAATGTAATGGTAACAAATGGAGCAGGTCAGGCTTTAATGTCAGCAATCCAGTGTTCTCTCAATCCGGGAGAGAGTGTTATTATTGCAGATCCGTATTATCCGAATTATTTGGGATATTTTGCTCTTGCAGGTGTTGAAGTTATCCCCGTTCCTACCAAGGAACAAGAACACTTTCATCTTACTGCGAATGCTATAAGAAAGGCAATGAAGCCTTCTACAAAAGCAATTTTGATTAACAGCCCTTCGAATCCCACGGGGGCAGTTTTGAGCCTTAACGAACTAAAAGCGATAGCGGAACTTGCAAAGGAAAAAAATTTAATTGTTATTTCTGACGAACCATATGAATCCATAGTATACGATGGACGCAAAAATTATAGCATTGCTTCTCTTCCTGATATGTTTGAGCGTACAATAACTATAAATAGCTTTTCGAAAACTTTTGCAATGACTGGGTGGCGTGTTGGTTATGCAGTTGCTGAAGAATCTTTCATAAAGGCTATGACAGTAATGCAGGAATCGTTAACATCAAGTGTTAATGCCGCAAGCCAATATGCTGCATACGTTGCATTGAAATCCGAAAGGGATGATGTTGAAAATATGCGTAAAACGTATGAAGAAAGAGCTGAACTGTTAAGCAAAGGATTAAATAAAATAAAGGGTTTTAGTTTTACAAAACCTGAGGGTGCTTTTTATGCTTTTGTAAATATAAAGGACACGGGATTGACATCTGCTGAGGTGTCACAAAAACTGATAGAAGAATGTCAGGTTATTACAACCCCTGGTTCTGCTTTTGGAGATGCAGGTGAGGGGTACATACGTATTTCTTTTGCATCTAGCTCGGAAATTTTGATAGAAGCGTTAAAACGGATTCAGTCTGTTTTTGGCACGAAATAGTATACCTTCTATTTGTTAGCATAAGTGAATTGGAGAAAGCCAGCAAATAGGCATGTGTACCTGTAGAATTATGTTCTATCGGGCATATTGTCTGTTTTCTTGGCTTTTTTCATGCAAATATAAGGTTTTTAATAATTTTAATATAATTACTGATTGAAATGAGGAGGTAGTAAAAATGGCGAAGTGGGTATACATGTTTTCTGAAGGAGATGCAGGCATGAGAAATCTTCTGGGCGGCAAGGGCGCCAACCTTGCAGAGATGACAAGGCTTGGGCTTCCTGTCCCTCAGGGATTCACCATAACTACGGAAGCATGCACTCAGTATTACGAAGACGGCCGTCAGATAAACGATGAGATAAAGGCTCAGATAGACCAGGCCGTAACTAAAATGGAGGAAATAACCGGAAAGAAATTCGGAGATAAAGAAAATCCTCTGCTGGTATCTGTCCGCTCGGGAGCGAGAGCATCCATGCCGGGCATGATGGACACAATCTTAAACCTCGGTCTCAATGAAGAGGTTGTGGAAATCGTGGCTGCCAAAACAGGCAACGAAAGATGGGCCAGAGACTGCTACAGAAGATTCATCCAGATGTACTCGGATGTGGTTATGGAGGTAGGCAAGAAATATTTCGAGGAGCTTATCGACCGGATGAAGGCAAAAAGAGGAGTAACTCAGGATGTGGACCTGACAGCAGCAGACCTTAAGGAACTGGCAGACCAGTTTAAGGCAGAATACAGGGAAAAGATAGGTGAGGACTTTCCTGATGACCCTAGAGAACAGCTGATGGGAGCAATCAAGGCCGTATTCAGATCATGGGATAACCCTAGAGCCAACGTATACCGCAGAGATAACGATATCCCGTATTCATGGGGAACAGCAGTGAATGTACAGGAAATGGCCTTCGGAAACTGGTCTGATGAATCAGGAACAGGAGTGGCCTTTACCCGTGACCCTGCTACAGGAGAAAAGAAACTCATGGGAGAGTTCCTGCTCAATGCCCAGGGCGAAGACGTGGTGGCAGGAGTGCGTACACCTCAGCCGATAGAATCCCTTGCAGAAGTAATGCCTGAGGTATTCCAGCAGTTCAAGGAAGTGTGCAGAACCCTTGAAAACCACTACAGAGACATGCAGGACATGGAGTTTACTATTCAGGACCGTAAGCTTTTCATGCTGCAGACAAGAAACGGCAAGAGAACAGCTCAGGCAGCGTTAAAGATAGCCTGTGACCTTGTAGATGAGGGAATGAGAACCGAAGAAGAAGCAGTGGCAATGATAGACCCTAGAAACCTTGATACCCTCCTTCACCCGCAGTTCAATGCAGCGTCGCTCAAAGCGGCAGAACCTATAGGAAAGGGCCTTGGAGCATCTCCTGGGGCAGCCTGCGGAAAGGTAGTGTTCAACGCCGACGATGCGGTAGAATGGGCAGCAAGAGGAGAAAAGGTTGTTCTTGTGCGTCTTGAAACATCCCCTGAGGATATTACAGGAATGAAGGCGGCCCAGGGAATCCTCACAGTGCGCGGAGGCATGACATCTCACGCAGCAGTAGTTGCAAGAGGCATGGGAACATGCTGCGTATCAGGCTGCGGCGACATAAATATGGACGAAGAAAACAAGAGATTCACTCTGGGCGGAAAGACCTTTACAGAAGGCTCTGAGATATCTCTTGACGGTACCACAGGAAACATCTATGAGGGAATCATCCCGACAACAGATGCAGTCATAGCAGGCGAATTCGGAAGAATCATGGCATGGGCGGACAAGTACAGAAGACTTAAGGTAAGAACCAATGCGGACACACCGTCAGATGCAAGGAAAGCCCGTGAGCTTGGAGCAGAGGGAATAGGCCTTTGCCGTACAGAGCACATGTTCTTCGAAGAGGACAGAATCGCGGCATTCAGAGAGATGATATGCTCTGATACAGTAGAGGAAAGAGAAGCAGCCCTCGAAAAGATACTGCCTTATCAGCAGGGAGACTTTGAAGGCCTCTTTGAAGCCCTTGAAGGATATCCTGTAACCATCCGTTTCCTCGACCCGCCTCTCCACGAATTCCTGCCTACAGAAGAGGAAGACATAAAGAAGCTGGCAGACGCCCAGGGAAAAACAGTGGATGAAATCAAGGACATCATCACTTCACTGCACGAGTTCAACCCTATGATGGGCCACAGAGGACTGAGACTTGCCATAACCTATCCTGAAATTGCGAGAATGCAGACAAAGGCAGTAATCCGTGCGGCCCTCAAGGTGAAGAAGGCACATCCTGACTGGGATATGGTGCCTGAAATAATGATACCGCTTACATCAGATGTTAAGGAGCTGGATTTTGTAAAGAAGATTGTAACAGAGATCGCCGATGCAGAAATCTTAGCTGCAGGAGCAGAGCTTAAGTACAAGGTAGGAACCATGATTGAAATTCCTAGAGCCTGCGTGACAGCAGATGAGATAGCGGAAGTGGCTGACTTCTTCAGCTTCGGAACCAACGACCTGACCCAGATGACCTACGGCTTCTCGAGAGACGATGCAGGCAAGTTCCTGGATTCCTACTATGAGAACAAGATATTCGAAAACGATCCTTTTGCAAAGCTTGACCAGAAGGGAGTGGGCCAGCTGATGAAGAGGGCGATAAAGATTGGAAAGGAAGCAAACAGCAATCTCCACACAGGAGTATGCGGAGAGCATGGAGGAGACCCGAGCTCAGTGGAATTCTGCCACAGGATAGGACTGGACTACGTGTCCTGCTCACCGTTCCGTGTGCCTATCGCAAGGCTTGCGGCAGCCCAGGCGGCAATTAAAGATACTAAATAAAGGAGGAGAGAACAATGATTAAAATTGCAATTAACGGATTCGGAAGAATAGGCAGACTGGCTTTCAGACAGGTCTTTGATGACCCTGACATGGAAGTTACAGCAATAAATGACCTGACCGCTCCTGAGATGCTGGCACATCTTTTGAAATACGATTCTGTACAGGGTAAATACACAGGACATAAAGTGGAGTGGGATGATAAATCAATCACAGTAGATGGAAAGAATATTCCTGTTTACGCGGAGCAAGACGCGCACAACCTTCCTTGGGGTGAACTTGGGATAGATGTGGTGCTGGAGTGTACAGGATTTTATACTTCCAAGGCAAAGTCACAGGCTCATATAGATGCAGGCACCAAAAAGGTGCTGATTTCAGCTCCTGCGGGAAATGATCTGCCGACTATAGTATACGGTGTAAATCATGAAACGCTTAAGGCAGAAGACAACATCATTTCAGGCGCATCCTGCACAACCAACTGTCTGGCGCCTATGGCCAAGGTGCTCAATGATTACAGAGAGCTTCGTACAGGCTTTATGACCACAATTCATGCCTATACAGGAGATCAGATGCTCCTGGACGGACCTCACAGGAAGGGCGACCTTAGACGAGCCAGAGCAGGTGCCATCAATATCGTGCCGAATTCCACGGGAGCAGCCAAGGCCATCGGACTGGTAATTCCGGAACTTGACGGCAAGCTTATCGGTTCAGCTCAAAGAGTGCCTGTGCCGTCAGGTTCTGTTACAATTCTGGATGCAACACTAAAGGATATGACAGATTCGGTATCTGTGGAAGGTATCAATGCGGCTATGAAAGCAGCGGCTTCAGAGTCTTTTGGTTATACAGAAGAAGAACTGGTTTCATCCGACATTATCGGCATGAGCTACGGTTCACTTTTCGACGCAACCCAGACACTGGCACAGCAGTGCGGAACACACATATATGAGGTAAGAATAGTGGCATGGTACGACAACGAAATGAGTTATACCTGCCAGCTTATCAGAACACTTAAATATTTCGCAGCTATTAAATAGGTCTTAATAATGAAAATTAAACCCGAGAGAACGATTGATTTGGTACTCTAAATTATCGTGTGGGTGAGAGAAAGTCTTCTCTAAACTATCGTGTGGGTACCAGATCGAGAAAATGAGCACTAAAGGTTAGAATCCTAGCCAATAGTGCTCTTTTTATGTGGATTAATCTCTGGTCTTGTTGTAAGGCCCTCTCTTTTTTCACAGTCTCTTTTTATATGTTTTTTCAGCAGTTATTCAATTTCTTCTTCCTCTTCATCTCCAGGATTGTCAGTTTCCGGAGGGATCACAGGATCATTTCCGGGGTCTATGCCAGGGGCAGTTCCCGGATTTTCAGGATCATCAGGTTCAGGATCTACAATAGGTTCTTCAACTATTGTGACCTTCTTGCCCGGTTCAGTAGGGTATACTTCCGGATTAGGGTTATGCTTGTTGCAGTAATAGTGAGGAAGCTCATTCTTGTAGTCACCAACCCTTTTATTAGGAATATATGGTCTCATTATACCTGTCTTTGACTTGGTATTTGAGCAGGATGGTGTTGCAAGATATCCTGATTCTGTACAAATCTGAACTGTATTATTCAGTGTTCCCGCTTCCTTAGGTTCTGTACCGGAAGTGAAATATTCTGTACGTGTACTTGTGCTTCCCTCAGTAGCTAAAAGTCCGCTCTTAGTATCAATCTGGGCAGATACAACATTGGAAGGTCTCTTGGAGTAGGTGCCACTCTTGGCAGCATCTATCTGTCCCATGATCTTTCCCCAAAGTCGTGCAGCCATCGGCGACATGGAGGAAAGCTTGATGTTTACATCGTTTCCTATCCATATGGATGCGGAGTAGTTTGCTGAAAAACCGTCAAACCAGATATCGTAGCTGTCTGAAGTGGTACCTGTCTTACCGCCCACATTCATACCGGAAACTCTGGCATAGGAACCGATACCTTCACTCACTACTGTCTGGAGAACGTCCCTCATTATCCAGGCGACACCCGGATCAAGGACCTCGGTTTCAGTAACTGTAGGTTCCAGAAGAACATCGCCGTTTCTGTTGGTAACCTTGGTGTAACAGGAGTAGCTCTTGTGAACCCCGTCGTTTACAAAGGTTGAATATGCACTTGCCATCTCAAGGGTGGAAGCGCCTTTAGTCATTCCGCCCATACCCAGTGCGGCTAGGTTAAGGTCATTGCTTTCGCCTTCCTTAACAAGTGTAGTTATACCGAATTTCTGGGCTATATCGAAGGCATAATCAACACCTACCTGTGACAGAATCTTTACTGCACATACGTTTACAGACTGCTGAAGAGCAGTTCTGAAGGTATAAAGCCCTCTGTAGGAACGATATGAGTTGACAGGCCATGTTTTGCCGTTAATCTTTGTCGGTTCGTCGTCAACAATGGATGCCGTTGTGAGGTAATTACCCCATAACTCTGCCCCTTGCTGGTCGAAGCCGTTATCTGCTGCTGTGAATTCTTTGCCTGCCTGCGAAAGCTCGTAACTGAGCTGAAGGGCAGGAGAGTAAACAGCAATAGGCTTAATTGAAGAACCGGGCTGTCGTGGAGATGTAGCTCTGTTAAAGAGCATTCTGCCAACGGTTTTGCGGCCGCCGATCATAGCCTTGATAGCACCGGTCTTATTATCGATGATTGTCATAGCCGACTGAGGCTGGATAACCTTCTGCTTCAGTGAGAAGTCCTTAGTAGAAAGCTTGTCACCCTCCTCAGTGAAGAACTCCGGATAATCTTCGAAGAACTTGGCCGATACGACCAGATTATCTTCAGAGTCTCTCGACTTGTATTCCTGAGGAATGTTCAGGTAACCTCCCGGTATGGAGTAGAACTTGCCATTCTCAATGGTATACATGTCCTTGAATTCCACACTGTAGTCAGTTTTGCCCTGAACTGTTGTATTATATATGAGAAGACGTTTACCTTTATAAATAGTCAAAGAGCCGTCTTCATTTTTTTTGTACTCGCTTTTCCTGAGCTTGAAGCTGCCATCGCTTTCAATATAGTTAGAATAAGCATAAAGCAGAACTCCGCCGTTAGAATTTTTTATGTTGCCGTTTCCATCTTTGGAATACCCTACAGGCTGAGGGAAATTGGCATCGTTATTGAATTCTTTTTCTACTACAGACTGAGCCTGGGAATCCATAGTTGTATAAATGCAGAGACCGCCGCTGTAAACCATTTCATGTGCGCGGTCGTAGTCATAGCCGTACTCGTCCTGAAGATCCTGTATTACAGTCTTTATTACGTAATCTGCAAAATAGTTGGAAACAGAGTTAAGAGTGTCAAGGTTAGGGTTAACTATGTCCTTGATTTCTGTTGCCATTGCTTCATCGTATTCTTCCTGACTGATATAACCCTGTTCAAGCATCAGCTTGAGGCACGTTTTCATCCTGCCTGAAGCCTTATCATTCCAGAGGTATGCAGTGTCTCCGTTTTTTACAATAAGGTTAGGAGTATCCTCAGTTATTTCTGATGCTGAAGCAGAATAAACCAGAGCGTATGCACTGGGAGCCTGAGGCATTGCAGCAAGTGCCGCCGCCTCGGCAACAGTCACGTCTTCAATATCTTTTGAAAAGTATGCCTGAGCTGCAGTCTGTACACCGTTGCCGCATCCGAAGGCTATGGTATTAAGATAGGCTTCCAGAATCTCGTCCTTGTTGAGTTTGCTTTCGAGGATTACCGCATAATATGCTTCAGTAATCTTTCGGTTCAAGGAACGCTCATACATCTTATCTTCCAGATACAGATTTCTGGCCAGCTGTTGTGTGATAGTGCTGGTGCCGCTTATGCCGCCTCCATGGAAAACAGCATCCTTTATTGCTCCGAAAATACGTATGATGTTAAATCCGTGATGTGTTTCGAAGGTCTTGTCCTCGAGAGCGATGAAAGCTTTCTGCACATGATCCGGAATCTGGTCAATGCTTACAATAGTACGTTTTTCACCGCTGAAAATACTGTCTATTATCTCACCTTCGTCATCGTAGAGTACTGAGCTCTGCGACAGAAGACTGTAGATGTTATCAGTCTCAATTTTAGGAGCACGTATGATTACTGATGCTGTGTAGGCAACTACAAGAAGTGCGATAGCGAGGAAAATGCATATAAGGAACTTAAAGAACTGCTTCTTGTTGAGCCTGTATTTCTTTCCGTTGACTGCTGCTTCTCCGCCTTCGGCAGCAGAGAGAGCTTTTCCCTTTTTATCAGAGCGCATTTTCTCATGCTGTGCTTTTTCAAGCTCTTCCTGGCGCTGTTTTCTGGCCCGTCTTGATCTATGCTGCTCTGTATCTGAATTGCTTCCATTTTTTGAATCAAAGTCATCATAATTACTCAAATTATTCACCCGCTTTCTTTTGAAAGTATGAAAACATAAAATCTCAGAATATAGTATACCATATTCATTCAATATTGCCAAACACTTTCTTGCAAAGAGGCTATTGATGGGATATAATGTAAATGTGGTTTTGATTCGAAAAAGCGCTTTTAATATCTATAAGAGAAAAAAGGAGATATTATGAGGCGTAAATGTTTCTTTCTATTAATTGTGGTTTTAATTTTACTTTATGGTCTTGATGCTTTGGATATACCTCTGGCTGGTTCCATTGAAATGAAATTTTTCGAAGAAAGCAAGGATTATACGGGTAAAGTTACCGGAATTCAGGAAAAAGAAGGCAGGGCCAGTCTCCAGGTGAAGGTCATAAGTGCCGACGGAAATCCGGCCGATTTTCCTGAAAGAGTTCTGCTGAACCTTTACAGTGAGGATGATAAAAAACTGAGAGAGACAAGGCATCTGCTTAATCAAAATGTATCATTTACTGTTAAATTGGAGCATCCGTCAGGACAGAGGAATCCTTACTGCTTCGATTATGCCGGATACCTCAAAAGCAGGGGAGTTGGCGCTGTAGCCGTTGTAAACACTGTAGATCCGGTGGAAGAAAACCTTACATTCAGAGAAAAATATGAAAGGACGCTGTATGTTAAGAAATGCCACTTTGCCGATAACCTTTCAGAAGAAACAAAGGGTATCATAATGGGGATTCTTTTCGGTGACACTTCATATCTTGGGGAAGATGATTATGATATGTTCCGAAAAAACGGTACAGCTCATATCCTTGCTGTAAGTGGTCTTCATGTGGGAATCATCTATGGACTGTATAAAAAACTGGCCGGGCGGAGGAAGAGTGTGCCTCTGCTTATAATGCTGGCTATGATTCTTTACACCTACGGAGAGCTTGCTGCATGGAGTCCATCGGTCAGCAGGGCGGTACTGATGATAGTAATGAAAGTTTCCGCTGAATTTTTTGATTTGCGTTATGATATGCTGACTGCTATGAGCACTGTGGCTCTGATTCTTATAATAAACAATCCTTATGTGATCTTTGGGGCGGGGTTTCAGATGTCTTTTCTGGCCATTTCTTCAATTGCATTCTTAAGACCTGTTATTCCTTCTATAATACCGGAAGCTGCTGCTGCGACCATAGCGGTATATCTTGGCCTTCTGCCTTATCAGATTTATAAGTTTAATTACTTTTCTCTGACAGCACTTATAGCCAATATACCAATGATATATCTTGCGGGATATTTTGTGCCTCTGGCAGTTTTGTGCTTCCTGACCTTTGTCTTCATGGGCAGCCCGGGTGTACTTTTAAATCTGACTGACGCAATGGGCAGACTTGTGTTTTTTGTAAACCGGTTTACATCAATGAAAGGCCACGGAGGATTCGATACAGTTTCTCCTCCTTTGTGGATTGTGCTGGCGGCCGGGGCGCTGATGTTTTTTCTTGCGTCAGAGACCTTTGAGATCATGCGGCTGAGGGGAGAGGTAAAAAAGATCTCTGCATGCTGCGGTTGTATAGCAGCAGGGGCTCTTATGCTTAACATAGCCTCATATTGCCCTGTGAGCAGTGATGATATAGTTTTCGTTGATGTGGGGCAGGGAGATTGCATTCACATTAAGTCAGGCAGCACCGACGTGCTCATAGACGGTGGAGGAAGTGCAAACTATAACGTTGGAGCTAAAATTCTCAAACCTTATCTTCTTAAAACCGGCTCAGGTTCTGTAGAGCTTGCTGTGGCTACCCATCAGCACATGGACCACATAAAGGGACTGACAGAACTGGGTGAAGTTTATCCTGTAGACAAACTGATATATGGACTGACGGCAGGGACGGAAATAGATGTGACGGATGAAATAAAAATTCTCACTCTGTGGCCTGAAGAAATTCCTGAGGATAAAGGGCAGGATGAGAACAAAATGTGCTCTGTGTTTATGATTTTTTACAAAGAATACAAAATACTTGTTACGGGGGATCTGGACGAGGAAGGCGAAAAAAACATGATGAAAAAATACGAAGGAACAGACATCCTGTCGGCAGATATATTGAAAATAGGCCACCACGGCAGTTCGACAAGCACCTGCGACGAGTTTCTTGAGGTAGTAAATCCCACCTATGCGGTCATACAGACAGGCAAAAACAACTACGGCCATCCCTCACCTAAAACCATTGAAAAATGTGCAAAAAAATGTATAATAGTGTATAGGAATGATTATTATGGGGCGGTAGGGTTTTCTTTCAAAAGGAAGGGAATAAGGTGCCATACCGTCACAGAAAGCGGAGAGTGAACACATCTATGGCCGGAAATTTCGGTAAAAAAGAACATGCATTCAGAACTTTTAATGCAGACATTAAGGAGGGGAATTTTCCACCTGTAATGTTTATGTACGGTCCTGAAGAATATCTTACGGAATGGGCAGCAGGGTCTCTTGTAAAGCGCTTCGTGAATCCGGCTTCAGAAGCACTGGACTATGTGGTTCTCGCCGATGACTGCACTTCGGATCAGATTATAGAGGCGGCAGGTACTTTTTCAATATTTTCGGAGAGGAAAGTAGTCTGGGCCAGAGATTTTGCACCGCTGTCATCTGCCAATCCTCGAGGGTTTTCCGCATCGGACAGGGAAAGATTAAAAGAGTATATCAGAAATCCTAATGAAGGAACGCTTCTTATTTTTTCGACAGCAGAGCCGGAAGATAAAAGCGAACTTGTTAAGGAACTGAAAAAAAACTGCAGATGTTACTTTTTCGACAAGCTGGATTATCCGCAGCTGGCAGCTTTTGCAGAGAAGAGATTCAGGGCAGCAGGAGTTTCCATCAGCAGGGACATCCTTAAGTATCTCATAGATGAGACAGGATACTATAACAAAGAAACTGAATACAGAATATTTAATCTTGAAAACGACATAAAAAAGATAATTGCATATTCTGACGGTGTCAGGATAACGGAGAAGGACGTCTCAGCCACTCTTAACGGTGATATGGACACATTCGTATTTAATTTTCTCGATGCGATCAGCGGCAACAGGAAAGATACGGCCTTCGGGCTGCTGCACAATATTCTGGCATCGGGAAGCGATGTGTTTTCTATTATAGGGCTTCTGGTAAATCACTTCGAACTGGTTCTTGAAGTCAGGGAATTCAGAGAAGATGGAATGAGCCTTTCGGCTATTACTTCCAAGCTTAAAATACATGAGTTCAGAGTAAAAAAAGCTATGGGCTTTGCAGAAAAATTCACTGCGGAAAAACTGAGAAGTATTCTTTCTCAGCTTTACGAAACAGACAGACATATTAAAACCGGTGCTTTGGAGCAGAATCTGGCATTGGAATTACTTGTAGGGAGGATATAGAGGATGAATGAGAAAAAAAAGATGCAGGCGGACTTAATGCTGATAGTGGTTACTCTCTGCTGGGGAGTATCATATTACCTTATGGATATAAGCCTTGCAGATATGGACCCATTTACTCTTAATGCCCACAGGTTTCTGGGCGCATTCTTTATAGCAGCGGCACTGACATGGAAAAAAGTTAAGAATGTAAATAAAATTACTCTTAAGTACAGTGTTCTTGTAGGCATTTCACTCGTATTTGTATACATAGGTGCGACCTTCGGCGTGAAATATACCAGCTTGTCAAATTCAGGCTTTCTTTGCGCAATGACGGTAGTATTTACGCCTTTGATAAGCAGAGTTGTGCTGAAGGAAAAGCAGGACAGGAAGGTTCTTGTCTCAGTATTGATGTGTTTTATCGGAATAGCATTTCTGACTCTTAAGGACGATTTTTCCATAAATATGGGAAATCTCAAGGGTGATCTGCTCTGCCTGATGTGTGCTTTTGCATATGCCATTGATCTTCTGCTCACAGAAAAGGCGGTTTCACACAAAGAGGTAAATGCATATCAGATGGGAGTATTCCAGCTGGGAGTTACAGGAGTCTGCAATTTTGTTCTTGCGCTTATATTTGAGCAGCCGCATTTTCCGACTACAACTACGGTATGGGGAGCGGTGCTTTTCCTGGCAATATTCTGTACAGGAGTGGCTTTTGTAGTTCAGCCTATCGCCCAGCAGTATACCACGGCAGCTCATACAGGAGTGATATATGCATTAGAGCCTGTTTTTGCCGCAATAGTTGCAGTTGTTTTTGCACATGAGTTCCTGTCTCCAAAGTCATATTTCGGTGCATTTCTCATGGTCGCAAGTGTTATGGTTATGGAAATCGACTTCGGTTCGATAAGAAAAAAGAAAAAAAGTATCGAAGGATGATTTTACATTATAAAAGTTGTATTTTATATTTTATCGTTAGACGAGGAGGAGAAAGGTGAACAGATTATATATTAAATCGCGTGATACCGCTCAAAAGACAGTAGAAGGTCTGTACAAAGACCTTGAAAGACGAATCATCGCAAGCCCACCGGGACAATGTCCTGTGGACCTGACAGCGTCCTTCCTCAGACTCTGCCACTCACAGAGCTGCGGAAAATGTGTACCTTGCCGTGTAGGCCTGGGACAGCTGCAGCATATCATCGATAATATCCTTGATATTGACGGAGAAAAGGACATGGAGTCCATTAAACTTCTGGAGAGAACTGCGGAGGCCATCAGCGCCATGGCAGACTGCGCCATAGGTACGGAAGCGGCCAATATGGTTCTCAGAGGTGTAAGAGGATACAGAGAGGATTTTGAATCCCACATTAAAAACAGAACCTGCGCAGAACATATCAGGTCGAACATTCAGGCAGTTCCTTGCGTTGCCATGTGCCCGGCAGGAGTTGACGTACCAGGCTACACTTCGCTTGTAAAGGCAGGAAGATATGCTGATGCAGTAAGACTTATCAGAAAGGACAATCCTTTCCCAACGGTCTGCGCCCTTATATGCGAACATCCTTGTGAAGCCAGATGCAGAAGAAACCTCATTGATGCCCCTATCAACATCAGAGGTCTTAAACGTTTTGCTGTGGATAATTGCGGCGATGTGCCGGTTCCGGAAAAGATGGACGACACAGGAAAGAAAATAGCTGTTATAGGAGGAGGACCTTCCGGGCTTTCTGCCGCTTATTTCCTTTCGATAATGGGGCATAAGGTAACCGTGTTTGAAAAGAGAGCTCAGCTGGGCGGAATGCTTCGTTACGGAATTCCAAGCTACAGACTTCCTAGAGAAAGACTGCAGTGGGATATTGACGCAATCCTTTCCACCGGAGTTGAAGCAAAGTGTGACTATGACATTTCATCTCCGGAAGCAATGGCTGAAATCAGAGATAACTACGACGCTATATATATTTCCATTGGTTCTCATAATGCCAAGAGCATCGGAATACCGGGTGAATATGCCAAGGGCGTTATCCCGGCGGTGGAAATGCTCAGAGGAATCGGCGACGATGCAATGCCTGACTTCGCAGGCAAATCAGTAGTTGTAATCGGCGGAGGCAATGTTGCCATGGACGTAGCCAGGACAGCCAAGAGGCTCGGAGCTACTGATGTAAGCATCGTTTACAGAAGAAGAAGAGACGACATGACAGCCCTTCCTGATGAAATCGGCGGAGCCATTGCAGAAGGCTGTGACCTGCTTCAGCTCAAAGCCCCTGCAAGAATCGAGACCGATAAGCATGGTGAAGTCAAGGCCCTCTGGGTTAAACCTCAGATTGCAGGTCAGGCAGACGCTTCAGGAAGACCGAGACCTGTTGACTCTTCCGAGCCGGAGCAGAAAATACCATGTGATATCATTATTTCTGCTATCGGACAGGCAACAGACATCGGATTTTTTGAACAGTTCGGTATCCCTGTATTCAGAGGAAACATCAAGGCTGCAAGAAGCAGTGTAGTTGATACAGTAGGCGGCATATATGCTGGTGGCGACTGTGTAACAGGTCCTTCTACAGTAATAAATGCCGTTGCAGCAGGAAAGGTTGCTGCAGCAAATATTGATACATATCTCGGATTCAACCATGAGATTCAGGTTGACGTTGAAATTCCTGATCCGGACCCTAACGACAATCTGCCTTGCGGACGAGTTGAGATGAAAGAAAGATATGCTAAACAGAGAGGAAACGACTTTGATGAGGTTGAACAGGGCATGAGTCTTGAGGAAGCTATGCTGGAGGCTTCAAGATGTCTGCGCTGTGACTACCACGGCTTCGGTTCCTTCAGAGGAGGGAGGGATACTAAATGGTAAAACTGATGATAAACGGCCAGGAGGTATCTGTAAAAAACGGTACCACTATTATGGAAGCTGCCGAAAAGGTAGGTATACATATTCCACACCTTTGCTTTCTTAAAGGAATAAACGAAATAGGGGCATGCAGGGTATGCGTTGTTGAAATAAAAGGAATGGAAAAGCTGGTGACAGCCTGCAATACAGTCTGTCAGGACGGAATGGAAATACTGACTAACAGTCCGCGTGTACGCCGGTACAGAAGGATAAATGTGGAGCTTATCCTTTCAGACCATAATGCAAACTGTGCAAGCTGTATAAAGAGCGGAAACTGTACGCTTCAGCAGATTTCCAATGACCTTGGAATCATTCTGACATCTTATGAGAATGTGGCAGAAAAGTCCAGATGGGATATAAACCTTCCGCTTATTAGAGACGCCTCCAAGTGTGTGAAATGCATGCGATGCGTTCAGGTGTGCGAAAAGATTCAGGGACTGGGAGTATGGAATCTTATAGGTTCCGGCTACAGAACATCCATAGGTGTTCGTGAAAACAATGATATCAGTGATATTGACTGTTCACTTTGCGGTCAGTGCATCACCCACTGCCCGGTAGGTGCCCTCAGAGAAAGAGATGACAGAATCCCTCTCAACGATGCTCTGGAGGATCCTGATAAGATTACAGTCGTTCAGATTGCTCCTGCGGTAAGGACCGCCTGGGGTGAGCAGATAGGGCTTAAAGACAAAGACGCCACTATGGGCAAGCTTGTCTGTGCACTTAAAAAGATAGGTATCGATTATGTTTTCGATACAAACTACGGTGCAGATATGACTATCATGGAGGAAGGGAGCGAATTCCTTTCAAGACTGGCTAACAGAAACAGGTTCACATGGCCTATGTACACATCATGCTGCCCGGGATGGGTGAGATTCATGAAGACTCAGTATCCTGATATGGTGGACGATCTTTCTACAGCAAAGTCACCTCAGCAGATGTTCGGTGCACTGTCAAAAACCTATATAGCTCAGAAGCTGGGTGTTGATCCTGAAAAGATATATTCGATTTCCATAATGCCTTGTACAGCTAAAAAATATGAAAGAAGCGTGAAAGAGGTAAATGACTCAGGTCATGGAAGCGATGTTGATCTGGTTCTCACCACCAGAGAATTGGACAGATTTATCAGAAGCGACAGCATCAAGCCTCAGGACCTTATAGATATGCCGTTTGACGATATCTTTGGAGAAGGATCCGGAGCTGCAGTTATCTTCGGAACCACCGGCGGTGTAATGGAAGCAGCCCTCAGAAGCGCCTATTACCTTGTAACCGGTGAAAATCCTGATCCGGATGCATTTAAGAATGTAAGAGGTATGGACGGATGGAAGGAAGCTACCTTTGATCTTGCAGGTACACAGCTTAAAGTGGCGGTTGCCAGCGGTCTGGGCAATGCCAGAAAGCTGGTTGAGGCCGTAAGAAAGGGTGAGGTGGCTTACGACTTTGTTGAAATCATGGCATGTCCGGGAGGCTGCGTAGGTGGCGGCGGTCAGCCGTTCAGAGACGGCGAGGAACTTGCCGGCGAGCGTGCAAAGAAGCTTTACGGTCTGGATAAGCATAGTGACATAAGATTTTCACATGAAAATCCGGCAGTTAAGCTGACTTACAGCGAGTATCTGGACAAGCCTCTGTCACACAGAGCTCACGAGCTGCTGCATACAGACCTCAAATCATGGAATCTGGATATGAGACAGGACTATGAAGAAAAGTAAATAACGCATAATAAAAAGGCAGGACTTGTTTCAGGTTCTGCCTTTCTTAAACAGTATAAATGTTATTTAACTAATTCCTGCTACCTGCGATTAACTCACGGGCACTCTGAAGTGTGGTATCAGTGATTGTAGTACCGCCAAGAAGCCTTGCCACCTCAGATACCTTTTCTTCGTCGGAAAGCTTTTCCACACGAGTGAAAGTCTTTTCTCCGTCGGTTTCCTTATAAATTCTGTAGTTTCTGTCGCCGGCGGCTGCAATCTGCGGCAGGTGGGTAATACAGATAATCTGATGATGGCGGGAAATTTCCCCCAGCTTTTTTGCTACTATGCTTGCTGTGATTCCACTGATTCCGTTGTCAATTTCATCGAAAATAAGGGTAGGAATCATGTCAGAGGAGCTTATGATGTTCTTAAAGGCCAGCATAATTCTGGACATCTCACCGCCGGATGCAATCTTGTACAGCGGCTTCAGCGGCTCACCCCTGTTGGCGGAGATGAGAATTTCAATCCTGTCAATGCCTTCCTCGGAAGGAGCGGGAAGAGGTTCCACGGTGATTCTCATCTGAGCGTCCTTGAAGTTAAGGTCTGAAAGTTCAGACAGAATTTTAGTCTCGAGCTCTGCGGCGATTTCTTTTCGTAATTCTGTAAGAACAGTGCAGGCATCCATAAGTTCATCTTTTGCCCCAATGAGCTGCTTCTCAAGACGTCGTTTTTCGTCATCGAAGTTGTCTATCTTATCCAGCTTTGATGCGATATCATCTCTGTAAGCCAGAATCTCTTCTATGGAAGAGCCGTATTTCTTTTTAAGATTGTCGATCTGGTTGAGGCGTGAAATCAGGCTGTCAAGCTCAGCAGGAGAAAAAGATATGTTTTCGCGCATTTCTCCCAGGCTGCGGCTTATGTCCTGAAGGCGGTAATAGATGTCACCAAGATCACCGGAAATGCCTTCAAGCTCACGGGAATAAGAGGCGATTTCTTCGATGGCTCTGTGGCAGGCACCGGCTCCGTCGATGAGAGAAGGACTGGCTTCAGTCAGCAGAGCGTAGGATTTTTCTATGCTTTCGAAGATCTTTTCGCTGTTCTGAAGGAGAGAAATTCTTTCCTCAAGTTCTGTATCTTCGCCGGTTCTGAGATTAGCGCCATCTATTTCTTCAAGTTCGAATTTATAAAAATCCTTTCTGCGGGCATTTTCCTTTTCGTGAGAAAGAAGGGCGGAAAGCTCGCTGCGGCACCGGGTAAAAACAGTGAATTTTTCCGATACAGCTTCACGGGCAGGCTCTGTTTTCTCCTTATGGTATGAATCCACCAGCACCATATGATAGTCCGGATTCAGAAGAGACTGGTTGTCATACTGGCCGTGGATGTCCGCAAGCTTCCGGCACACCTCATTTAAACGAGAGAGTGTGACGATTTCACCGTTAAGACGGCATAGATTTTTTCCTGAAGCAGAAACCTCTCTTGTGATAACGATTTCCTCGCCGTCAAGCTCTCCGGCAAGCTGAACCACAGCCTTGTCTGCGCCTGTCCTTACTGACGAGGTATCTGCACGACTTCCGAGTGCCAGACTGACGGCCTCTATAACAATAGATTTACCGGCGCCTGTCTCGCCGGTAATAATGTTTAGGCCGTCCTCAAAATCGACTTCGGTATTTTCAATTATAGCAAAATTTTTTATGCTTATATGGTTAATCATTCTTCGCCCTCGTGTAAAGCATATTGTTGAATTCGTCAATAATTGCAGGAACGTTTTCAGGGTCGTCTGCTATGAGAAGGAGGGTGTTGTCACCGGCAAGGGAGCCTTTGATATGAGGCATATTGCTTGTATCGATGGCTTCACCGGCGGCATTGGCACAGCCTGAAAGCGTCTTGATGATAATAATATTACCTGAATGGTCCACAGAAGTAACAGTCTGTCTGAAGATTTTGACAAATCTGTCCGACACGGGCAGATCCTTGGAACTGCTTACTGCATATTTGTACTTTCCTGATGAGGAAAGGGTCTTGACCAGCTGAAGCTCCTTGATATCTCTGGATATGGTGGCCTGAGTAACCTCAAAGCCGCTTTCTCTCAGCATGGCAGCCAGCTTCTCCTGAGTGTCCACTTCATTATTTGATATGATTTCAATAATCTTATTCTGTCTTGAATACCTCATACATACCTCCACAAATAAAGATACTACATGTTTATAATAAGTGTGGAATAATTTTGTTATGATTTTATCACAAATAATGGATTTTTTCAACAGAAATATGGACAAACAAATGTTTGTGTGTTACAATTTACGAAGAAAAAGGGAGAAATGAAATGCGAATTTTGGGAATTGACCCCGGATATGCCATACTTGGCTATGGAATTCTTGACATGAAAGGCAACCGCTTTTCTGTAGTTGGCTACGGTTCCATACTGACCGATGCAGGCATGGAAATGCCGGACAGACTTCAGGTGCTATACGACAGACTTACTGAAATAATCGAGGAATACGAGCCTGAGGAGGCTTCTATAGAGGAACTTTTCTTTAATAACAATGCCAAGACTGCCATATTGGTCGGTGAGGCCCGAGGTGTGGCGGTGCTTGCCTGTGCCAAAAAAGGACTTAAGATAAGCGAATACACACCGCTTCAGATAAAGCAGGCTCTGGTGGGCTACGGCAGAGCAGATAAGAAGCAGGTGCAGTCCATGGTCAAGGCCATTCTGAACCTGGAGAAGGTGCCTAAGCCCGACGACACGGCCGATGCTCTGGCAGCAGCCATCTGTCACGGTCATTCGGCAGGATCAGGTGGAAGGCGTCAGCTTCGCATCAAGGAGGGAATTTAACTTTGATTAAATATATAAGAGGTTATTATGCCATGACCTTTGCCGGCGGAATAGTGGTAGAGACGACCTCCGGCATAGGCTTCGAAATAAATATTCCTGCAGGTTCTCCGCTTTATAAATACGGCGAAGGCGAAGAGATAACTGTTTTTACCGCAATGATTGTCAAAGAGGATGATATCAGCCTTTACGGTTTCCACAACAGAGAGAGTCTGGATCTGTTCCGCATGCTCATAACTGTCAGCGGTATCGGTGCCAAGGGGGCAATGTCCATCATGGGATCGATGTCAGCAGATGAACTGAGAAGAGCTATACTTTTCGAAGATGTAAAGGAAATCAGCAAAGCCAACGGAGTGGGTAAAAAGACAGCCGAAAGGCTCATTCTTGAACTTAAGGATAAAATCGGCAAACTGGGCGGCATGACGGATGCCGCGGCGGGTGGCTCTTTAGGTGACGGTCTCTTGACAGGGGCTGATGGAGGAGCCGGCTCGGCCGAAGCTGACGATGCCAGAACGGAGGCCATTTACGCCCTCGTAAGCCTGGGTTACAGCAAGGCGGAGGCCTTTGCTGCTGTGTCCAGGGTGCCGGAGGAGGGCCTCACCGGTGAGGAATACATCAAACGAGCTCTGAAGCAGATTTTTTAGCAGGTAAGGTAATACGGGTAATGTTGCAGAATTTATACGAAAACTGATTCCTTTACAACATTGAATGGTCTGCACAGGTTTATGGGACCTGTTCAGCGGCGAAACGTTGTAATCTTTTCGTACAATCAGCAATTTTTACAACCATGGCCGGCATCACGTTGTAAAAATTTCATTATTTCTAAAATTACTACAACGGTTTCATGAAATTAATCATGGGAGCAAGCCGCTTTGGCATATGATGTTGTAAAAATAAAGGGTCTGGGAGATTTTTTACAACCTTCTGAAAAAGATAATAGAAAGGTATAACCATAAATGGAAAATGAAAGAATCACATCTGCTGCTGCCAGGTCTGGAGAAGGCAAAATGGAGGCGGGATTAAGACCGCAGCACCTTGACGACTACATAGGCCAGCAGGGTGTTAAGGAAAATCTTAAAATTTTCATAGAGGCGGCTCGTCTGAGAGGAGAACCACTGGATCACGTGCTCTTTTACGGGCCTCCGGGACTGGGCAAGACCACCCTGGCAGGTATTATTGCCAATGAGCTGGGAGTGGATATCAAGATAACATCAGGTCCAGCCATAGAAAGGGCAGGTGATCTTGCGGCAATTCTGACAAACCTTAACGACAACGATGTACTTTTTATAGATGAGATACACAGACTTAACCGCTCTGTGGAGGAAGTGCTTTACTCGGCAATGGAGGACTATGCCCTGGACATAATAATCGGCAAAGGTCCTTCGGCACGTTCCATAAGACTTGATCTGGCTAAATTCACACTTATCGGAGCAACTACCCGCGCCGGAAGTCTTTCGGCACCGCTTAGGGACAGATTCGGAGTCCTTGGCAAGTTTGAGATGTATACTCCTGAGGAGCTTGCACAGATTATAAAAAGGACAGCAGGAATTCTTGGGGTGGCCATAGATGAAGAGTCCGTAGGAGAAATGGCAAGAAGGTCCAGAGGAACTCCGCGAGTAGCCAATAGAATGCTCAAGCGGATTAGGGACTTTTCACAGGTAAAGGGTAACGGTTCCATCGATATAGGTATTACAAGAGAGGGCCTTGCAGCACTGGGCGTTGACGAACTGGGTCTCGAGCGTCTTGACAGAGAAATTCTGACTACCATAATTAAGCGCTTTAACGGCGGCCCGGTAGGAATTGATACAATTGCCGCCTCCATAGGTGAGGAAAGGGTCACCATTGAGGATGTTTACGAGCCTTATCTGATTCAGTCGGGACTGCTTTACAGAACACCTAAAGGCAGAATGGTATCAAAGGACGGCTACAGACATATGGGGCTGGCCTATGCGGGAGATGACGAAAATAACGACGAGGAAAGGCAGATTACATTTTAGAAGATATGAATATTAATGATTTTGATTATGAATTACCAAAAGAGCTTATAGCTCAGACTCCAGCAGAGAAGAGGGACTGCTCACGACTTATGGTGGTGGACAGAGCCACAGGAAAGGTGGAGCATAAGCATTTCTATGATATTCTTGATTACCTGGAGCCGGGAGACTGCCTGGTACTGAATAATTCCAAGGTACTGCCTGCAAGGCTTTTCGGTGTCAAGGAAGGCACAGGGGGTAAGGTGGAGTTTCTGCTTACAAAGAGAATAGAAGGCGATAAATGGGAGACCATGGTCAGACCCGGAAAACGGCTTAAGGTTGGCGATGCGGTAAACTTTGCAGGTTCAGCAGGTGAAGCAGGTAAGCTTTTCCGCGCTGTTGTAAAGGATTACGGTGAAGACGGAACCAGGATTGTAGAGTTCCAGTACGACGGAATTTTTCTGGAAAGGCTGGAGGAACTGGGTCAGATGCCTCTGCCGCCATATATAGAGAGAGAAAACAACAGAGAGGACAGAGAACGGTATCAGACGGTATACTGCCGCGAAGAAGGATCGGTGGCAGCACCTACGGCAGGCCTCCATTTTACAAAAGAGCTGCTCCAGAAGGCCGGGGATAAGGGAGTGAAAATCGCCTATGTTACACTTCATGTGGGTATCGGTACTTTCAGACCTGTAAAAGTTGAGAATATCGAAGAACACCACATGCACTTCGAAGAATACTTTGTAGATGAAGAAACTGCTGAGATAATTAACGAAACTATTAAATCAGGCGGCAGAATCGTTTCTGTTGGAACAACTTCTACAAGGACAGTGGAGAGCGCTGCAGCATTTGATGATGTAAGCGGACACTGGCTGGTTCAGCCGGGGCACGGAAATACGGACATATTCATCTATCCGGGATATGAGTTTAAAATCATCGATGCGCTCATAACCAACTTCCATCTGCCTAAATCCACGCTGCTCATGCTCATATCGGCACTGTATAACAGAGAGGACATTCTCAGAGTATATAAGATTGCAGTGGAGGAAAAGTACAGGTTTTTCAGCTACGGTGATGCCATGTTTATTAAATAAGTCTTGGCTCTTTAAGAAGGGTCAGGCCTACAGTCATATAAAAAGAAACAATGTCGTATGAAAATTGTCATTTTCATACGACATTGACACTTTATTTCTAGAAAAAATATACCTCGCGAACATGAAATGTCGTATGAAAAAAATGAAAAAACTTTTCCCTACGACATAAATTGGTGAAAACACAAAAAATGTCGTAATATAAGGTGCTTTTCTTGATTTCATACGACATTAGCCACCTATTAGTAGCTGTTTGCAGTTCCATTATATGTAAATGTCGTATGAATTTCTGAAAATACAGATTTCATACGACATTAATCAATTCACTGAATGGTAATAATAGAAGTTAGACCGGTACACTTACTATTTGTTAGCGCCGCAGCACTTTTTATACTTTTTGCCTGAGCCGCAAGGGCACGGGTCGTTTCTGCCGGGTTCCTTTTCCTTGTGAACAGTCTTGGAACGCTTGAAGTCCTTTACGATAGCCATTCTCTTTTCCTCGGAAAGCACGTCTTCCCACTGCGGAAGAGTGTAGAGATAATCTGCATCAGCCTTGAGCATGTTGAAGAAAAGCTTTTCCATGTCCACATCAAGGTCGATTTCGGTTTCCTCAGTGAAACTTTCAAGATCATTGGCTTCCTTTAAGCTGGTATTGATACCGTCGAGAAAACCCATGAAGATTACAGGGTCTGCTTTGAACTGCTCAACCAGGTCGCTGTACCTGCCTTTGAGATGTTCATCCTTATGTGCCAGAATGTGCTCGTAGATTCTGGTTTCTGTTTCGCTGTATTCTTTCCAGAAAGCCTCAAAGGTCTCATCTGTCTGACCTTCCATAAGGTCAACCCACTGTTTGTATAAACTCATTTAATTTTCCTCCTTATATTTCTTTTGCCACGCTGATGATGTCGCCTACGATGGCACTGCCTGTAGGAAGGGCACCTGCGCCTTTGCCGTAGAACATAACTTCATCAACCATATCGCCTGTAATATAAACTGCGTTGAATTCGTTGCTGACACCTGCCAGAGGGTGTGAATCCGGAATTTTCTCCGGTGCTACGCTGCATACAACCTGTCCGTCTTTTAAAGTTGCGTGAGCTATAAGCTTTATCTTGCAGCCTTCCTCAGCAGCGGCAGCGATATCTGCTCCTGTGATTTTGGAAATTCCGGTAGTCGGGATATCCTTAGGTGCGATGTATTTATCGAAGAGAAGGGCAATCAGGATGCAGAGCTTGTTTGCCACGTCGATACCTTCAACATCAGCTGTAGGATCTGCTTCAGCAAAACCTTTGGCCTGGGCATCTTTGAGCACTTCTGCATAATCTGCACCTTCTTCTGTCATCTTGGTGAGGATGTAGTTGGTGGTGCCGTTTACGATACCCATAACCTCGAGGAAATTGTTTCCTGCAAGGGCATTCTGAATAGCTGTCAGCACAGGAATTCCACCGCCGACGCTGGCTTCAAAGAGAAATCTCACATTGTTTTCAGCGGCAGTTTTCTGAAGCTCTTCGTAAGTGGCCGCCACAGCAGCCTTGTTGGCTGTAACGACATGTTTGCCGTTTTTCATGGCCTGAAGCATGAAGGATGAAGCGGGCTGAATTCCGCCCAGCGTCTCCACGATAAGGTCAACGTCAGGATTATTGAGAACCTCGTCAGGATCATCTGTAAAAAGGGACTCATCTACGCCGGGTCTCTTGCGCAGGTCGAGAATCTTTACAACTTCAATGGCGGTGCCGGTTCTTTTTTCGATGATTTCCTTATTCTTTGTGAGAATATCATAAGTGCCGCCGCCGACAGTGCCCAGTCCTAAAATACCTACATTAAGTTTCTTCATATTGTAAACCTCCGGTTTTATTTGAATTATATCTGAATTTTGACTCGATT
This sequence comes from Anaerovoracaceae bacterium, assembly GCA_051883095.1. Taxonomy (GTDB): domain Bacteria; phylum Bacillota; class Clostridia; order Peptostreptococcales; family Anaerovoracaceae; genus SUG1106. Next base: position 49,548 of record JBJETB010000090.1, on the reverse strand, counting down.
TTTTGATTCTATCATAAATATCTGAATTTGTCTTTAAAAACTCTTTAATTTTTTAAAAAATTTGGTAATATAGATGAAGAAAGGAGTGAAGAAAATGTCTTTGCATATAGTTTTTGTGGAACCGGAAATTCCGCCTAACACGGGAAACATCGCCAGAACCTGCGCAGCCACAGATACAGTGCTGCATCTGGTGGAGCCCCTGGGATTTAAAATAGATGATAAAAGCCTGAAAAGAGCAGGTCTGGATTACTGGCCTTTCGTGAAGCTGGAGGTTCATGAGAGTCTGGACGCTTTCATGGAAAAGTACGGACAGGGGGACAGAAGGCTTTTTCTGGCCACCACCAAGGGAGGACATATATATACAGAACCTGAATATCGTGATGAGGATATGTTTCTCTTTGGAAAGGAGACCGCCGGGCTGCCGAGAGATTTCATAGCACAGCATGAAGAAACGGCTATACGTATTCCAATGAGCGCAGATACACGGCTTCGCTCTTTTAATCTGGCAAACTCTGCCAATATAATTTTGTTTGAAGCTTTGCGCCAATTAGGATTCCCGGGGTTGAAATAAAGAAAAATCTTTGGTATAATATTTGCATAAGCGTAATTAGCTTAATCGGAGGAAGATAATGAGATTAGGATATGACCTGACAATTGAACAGACCCAGAAACTGACTATGACACCGGAACTTATTCAGGCCATTCAGATTCTGCAGTTTAACACTCAGGAACTGGAATCCTTTGTACAGGAGGAGCTTATGCAGAACCCGGTGCTGGAGTATGACAATACTGAAGGCAGGAAGGAACCGGAGGTTTCCAAGACAGAGGCTCTTGACCGCAAGGAGGCCGAAGACTCTGAGATTGATCTGCGTGAAAAGGTAAAGGAAGCTGAATACGATGATATAAGCTATCGTCAGTGGGAGTATTCAAAGGATCATGACGAAACATCCTTCGAGCAGTATGTGAGCAAGGAAGAGACTCTTGAGGACTACCTGCTTCTTCAGCTGACGTTTTCCAGCCTAAAGGGATGCGAAATGAAGATAGGCCGCTACCTGGTTGAATCTATAGATGAGAACGGCTATCTTACCGCAGATGTGTCAAAGGTGGCAAAGTGCTTCAAGGTGTCTGATGATACAGTTGAGAGAATCCTTGATGTGATTCAGACATTCGAGCCTTCAGGAGTGGGAGCAAGAAGCCTTGAGGAATGTCTCATAATCCAGTTGGCAGCAAAGGGCCTTCTGGAAGACAGTGTGGAATACATAATTCTTCACCATCTGAACGATCTGGGGGAAAACAAGCTTAATAAAGTAGCCAAGGCCACAGGCCTTACCGTGGAACAGGTTCAGATGATTGCGGACCTTATAAGGACCCTTGAACCTAAACCGGGACGTCAGTATTCCAGCGGGGAAACGGTGAAATATGTGGTTCCTGACGTGGTTGTAGAGAAAGTGGACGATGAATATCAGGTTGTGACCAACGAGGGAACCGTCCCGAGACTTATGGTAAGTCCATACTATATGAATCTGGCCAAGCAGTCTCCTCACGATGAGGAACTTTCCAAATATCTTAATGACAGATACAACGCTGCACTCTGGCTGATCAAGAGCATAGAGCAGCGCAAGCAGACTATATATAATGTGGTTAATTCCGTGGTGCAGCACCAGAAGGAATTTCTGGACAAGGGGCCTAAGTACCTCAAAACGCTTACACTCAAGCAGGTGGCTGAAGATTTAGGCATACACGAATCCACAGTAAGCCGTTCCATAAACGGTAAATACATGCAGACGCCGAGAGGAGTGTTCGAGATTAAATATTTCTTCTCCAGCGGTGTTACCGACTCCAGCGGTGAGGGCATGTCCTCCAACAGCATTAAAACCTTTATCAAGGAAATCGTCGACAGCGAAGACCCGAAGAAGCCTTACAGTGATCAGGATATGGTGGAGATACTGAGCAGGAAGGGCATAGAAATATCCAGAAGAACTGTTGCGAAGTACAGAGAAGGTATGAATATCCTTTCTTCGTCCAAGAGAAGAAGGTATTGATATACATAATAAAAAATTAAATTGTCATTATTATCAGAGAATATTAGGAGGAGAAAATAAAATGGCGATTAGAGTTGGAATCAACGGATTTGGCAGAATAGGAAGAGTGGTTATCCGTGCTGCGATGGATATGCCGGAAATCGAAATCAGAGCTATAAATCTCAGGAATGCAGACCTTGAATACATGGTATACATGCTCAAGTACGACACTGTGTTCGGAAGATTTCCTAAACCTCTCGACCACGATAAGAACGGTATATTTATTGACGGAAAGCATGTGGACGTTTTCTCGTTTTCCGACGCACTGGAGATTCCGTGGAAGGAAGCAGGCGTTGATTATGTAATAGACTGTACGGGCGCATATGTTACTACAGAGAAGGCTATGGACCACATCGAAGCCGGAGCAAAGCACGTTATCATCTCAGCACCGGCCAAGGACAAGGAGACACCGACTTTTGTATACGGCGTAAACCACGATACATACAGATCCGATATGCAGGTTGTTTCAAATGCATCATGCACCACCAACTGCCTGGCACCGCTGATGAAGGTCATCGAAGACAACTACGGCATCAAGGAAGGTCTTATGTCCACAATCCACGCTGCTACAGCAAAGCAGAAGGTTGTAGATGCCAAGTCACTGAAGGACTGGAGAACAGGCCGCTCCGTATTCGGCAATGTGATTCCTTCAACTACAGGCGCAGCCAAGGCTGTAGGTTTGGTTATTCCGTCCCTCCAGGGCAAGATGACTGGTATTTCCTACAGAGTTCCTACTGCAGACGTCTCCGTTATAGATGTAAACGTTGTATTAAATACTCCTACAAGCGGTCCAGAACTGAGACAGAAGATAAAAGAAGCTTCAGAGACATATCTTAAAGGTGTTCTCGAATATGTGGACGATGAAGTTGTATCCGGTGATTTTGTGGGGGATCCTTGCACATCCATCTTCGACTCGAGACAGACCATAGAGCTTAACGACCACTTCTTCAAGCTGATAGCTTACTATGACAATGAATTCGGGTATTCCAGCAACCTGCTGAATATGCTGAAATACATGCACAGTGTTGATAATAAATAATCTGCGGACTATTGAAGCATAATAGATAAAACAGTCAGAAGGCCTTTGCTCCACCGGGGCAAAGGCTGTGTTATCAAGCAAAGGAAGGTTGTAAAATGAAAAAAACGGTTAAGGATATTGAAGTTAAGGGCAGACGTGCTCTCGTAAGATGCGACTTTAACGTTCCTCTCAAAGACGGTGTGATTACAGACGATATCAGAATCGTTTCCGCACTGCCTACAATACGTTATCTCATGGATGGCGGTGCCAAAGTGATCCTCATGTCACACCTGGGACGTCCCGAAGGCGAACCTAAGAAAGAATTCACACTTGCTCCTGTTGCAGAGAGACTTTCGGAACTTCTTAAAACCGAGGTCAGATTTATAAGTTCAGACAGAGTTGTAGATGATCAGGTTATAAAAGCTGCAGCTGAACTTAAGGACGGTCAGGTTATGCTCCTCGAGAACGTAAGATTCAGAAAAGAGGAGACGAAGAACGGGGCTGAATTTGCCAGAGAGCTGGCGCAGCTGGGAGATTTCTTTGTGAACGATGCTTTCGGTACAGCGCACAGAGCACATGCTTCCACAGCGGGAGTTGCAGACTATCTCCCGGCAGTATCAGGATTTCTTATAGAAAAAGAAGTTGAGTTTCTGGGTAATGCGGTGGAGAACCCTAAGAGACCTTTCGTGGCCATCATGGGCGGCGCCAAGGTTGGCGACAAGATTCCTGTAATTGAGAATCTGTTAAAAAAGGTTGATACTCTAATTATCGGCGGCGGCATGGCATACACTTTCTTCAAGTCTCAGGGACTGGAAATCGGCACATCAATTCTGGACAAGGATAATGTGGAGCTGGCAGCAGAACTTCTTAAAAAAGCAGAAGCTGCGGGTGTGAAGATGCTTCTTCCTGTAGACTGTGTATGCGGCAGAGAATTTAAAAACGATACTGAATTTGCCGTATTTGACAGAGACAAAATCCCCGCAGACATGATGGGACTTGACATAGGACCTGAAACATCAGAGCTTTACAGACAGGCCGTGGCAGAAGCCGCTACAGTGGTATGGAACGGCCCGATGGGCGTCTTCGAAATGCCTAATTTTGCAAAGGGAACCAGAGCTGTAGCTGAGGCGCTTGCAGCAAGCAGCGCCGTGACCGTAATAGGCGGCGGCGATTCAGCAGCGGCGGTAGAGCAGTTCGGACTGGCAGATAAAATGACTCATATTTCAACAGGAGGCGGAGCATCTCTCGAATTCCTTGAAGGAAAGGTGCTGCCGGGCATAGCTGTTATTGAGGATAAATAAAAGATAATTAAAAAAGACTATTATAAAATAATACAAGGGAGGTAACATTATGCGAGTTGCAATTAACGGATTCGGAAGAATAGGAAGACTGGCTTTCAGACAGGTCTTCGCTGACCCTGACCTGGAGGTTACGGCAATAAACGACCTGACCGCTCCTGAGATGCTGGCACATCTTTTAAAATATGATTCTGTACAGGGTAAATATGCAGGACATGAAGTGGAGTGGGATGATAAATCAATCACAGTAGATGGAAAGAACATTCCTGTTTTCGCGGAGCCAGACGCTCATAACCTTCCTTGGGGAGAGCTGGGTATAGATGTGGTGCTGGAGTGTACCGGATTTTATACTTCCAAGGCAAAATCTCAGGCTCATATCGATGCAGGTGCAAAGAAGGTGCTGATTTCAGCTCCGGCAGGAAACGATCTGCCTACTATCGTATACGGTGTAAACCATGAAACTCTTAAGGCGGAGGACAACATCATTTCAGGCGCATCCTGCACAACCAACTGTCTGGCGCCTATGGCCAAGGTGCTAAATGATTACAGAGAGCTTCGTACCGGCTTTATGACCACGATTCATGCCTATACAGGAGATCAGATGCTTCTGGACGGTCCTCACAGAAAAGGTGACCTGAGACGAGCCAGAGCGGGCGCTATCAACATCGTGCCTAATTCCACAGGTGCAGCTAAGGCGATAGGCCTGGTAATCCCTGAACTGGACGGCAAACTCATCGGTTCAGCCCAGAGAGTGCCTGTACCGTCAGGCTCCATTACAATTCTGGATGCCACACTTAAGGACATGACAGATTCCGTATCTGTGGAAGGTATCAATGCGGCTATGAAAGCAGCAGCTTCAGAGTCTTTTGGTTATACCGAAGAGGAACTGGTTTCATCCGACATTATCGGCATGACCTACGGCTCACTTTTTGATGCAACACAGACGCTGGCACAGCAGTGTGGAACTCACATTTATGAAGTAAGGATAGTGGCATGGTACGATAACGAAATGAGCTATACCTGCCAGCTTATCAGAACACTTAAATATCTGGAGAAATTTATATGAGAATACCGTTTATAGCAGGAAACTGGAAAATGTATAAAAACGCTGATGAGGCCAAGATATTTGCAGAAGCATTTAAAAAACTGTACCATGATACAGATGTGAAAGCTGCTATATGCGCGCCTTATCCTCAACTGGAGACTCTGGTGGAGGTATTCAGGGGCACAGGCATTGGTGTGGGAGCACAGAACGTGCATTACGAAAAAGAGGGAGCATACACGGGAGAAATATCTGTGCCCATGCTCCAGTACATAGGTGTTGACTACTGCATCGTGGGACATTCTGAAAGAAGGCAGTATTTCAACGAAAGCGACGAGACGGTAAATTTAAAGCTTAAAGCTCTTCTGGAAACTGAAATAACTCCCATACTCTGCGTAGGAGAAGACCTTTTCCAGAGAGAAAGAAATTACCAGGACAAGCTGGTAGCAGAACAGGTTCAGAATGCCCTCAGAGACATTCCGGCCGAAAAAGCAGAGAAAATGGTAATCGCCTATGAGCCTATCTGGGCCATAGGTACAGGCAGAACCGCCACACCGATTCAGGCCAATCAGATGTGCGGCCTTATTAGGAACACTCTCATAGAGATGTACGGAGATGAGACCGCTGACCGTGTGATAATTCAGTATGGAGGCAGTGTCAAGCCGGAAAACGCATCGGAAATCATGAATATGGATGAAATAGATGGTGCACTGGTGGGTGGAGCCAGCTTAGATCCGCTAAAATTTAATGAAATTGTCAACTTTTAGCTTGATTTTACTGTATGGTATATGGTACAATTATCAAGTTAAAATATGAGGAGGTACGAGATGAAAATTTTCCTGATGATTTTACTCGCAGTTGCCAGCGTAATACTTATCGCCAGCGTTCTGCTTCAGTCCGGAAACAGCGCAGGTCTCTCCGGTTCCATTGCCGGCGGTGCTGAACAGCTTTTCGGTAAGAAAAAGAGTAAAGGTTATGAAGCCCTGCTAGAAAAGATTACTACAATTTCAGCTATTCTTTTCATAATTGTTTCAATCGTTATCGTGGCGATGTTCGAATAACAGGGGAGCTTAAACGCGTTTCTAATTTTTTTATAATATTTCACTTGTGTTAAAGAGGTGCGGTGTGTCGTACCTCTTATATGACGTTAAAAAGTGAGTAGGAGGTATCATATCATGAAATTTTTTGCTGTAATCGCAGCTGTGATTGGTCTGATTGTTGCTTTCTGTTTAGCAGCATGGATCAAAAAAGCTGACGAGGGAACAGACAGAATGAAGGAAATTGCCAGCTACATCAGAGAAGGTGCAATGGCATTCCTTAAGAGAGAATACAAGACAATGGTAATTGTAATTGTAGTTCTCTTCTTATTAATCGGTATAGGTTTAAAGAGCTGGACAACAGCTGTTCTCTATGTATGCGGCGCACTGCTCTCAGTACTGGCAGGTTTCTTCGGAATGAAGGTTGCTACTCTGGGTAATGTAAGAACTGCAAATGCTGCAAGAGAATCCGGCATGGACAAAGCATTAAAGATCGCTTTCAGATCAGGTGCTGTAATGGGTCTTTGCGTATCAGGTCTCGGTCTGTTAGGACTTGGCGTTATCGTGTGCGTACTGGATCTTGCCACAGTTACTCAGTGCGTAACAGGTTTCGGACTGGGAGCTTCATCAATGGCTCTGTTCGGACGTGTTGGCGGCGGTATCTACACCAAGGCTGCTGACGTTGGTGCTGACCTTGTAGGTAAGGTTGAAGCAGGAATTCCTGAAGACGACCCTAGAAACCCTGCAGTTATCGCTGATAACGTAGGTGACAACGTAGGTGACGTAGCCGGTATGGGTTCAGACCTTTTCGAATCATATGTAGGTTCAATCATTTCAGCTATCACACTTGCTTCCGTTGCAGTAAACACTGCTATTGAAACAGCTACATTTACTGAAACTACAGCTGCTGTATTCCCGCTTATCATTGCAGCAATCGGTATCCTTGCATCAGTAATAGGTATCATGCTTGTAAGAGGTAAGGAAGGCGGAAACCCTGCAGCAGCTCTCAACATGGGAACATATATCAGCGGCATCATCGTTATCGTTGCTACCGTTATCCTTTCAAAGCAGATGCTCGGTGACTACACTTACGCAGCTGCCATCATCGCTGGTCTGGTTGTAGGTATTGCCATCGGTAAGATTACTGAAGTTTACACTTCAGGTGACTACAAGTCAGTACAGAAGATTGCAGAGCAGTCACAGACAGGTGCAGCTACTACAATCATCAGCGGCTTAGGCGTAGGTATGATGTCAACATTATGGCCAATCATCCTCATCTGCGTAGGCGTATTCGTAGCTTATCAGTTCGCTGGATTATACGGAATCGCTCTTTCTGCAGTAGGTATGCTTTCTACAGCAGGTATGACAGTTGCAGTTGACGCTTACGGTCCGGTATCCGACAATGCCGGCGGTATCGCAGAAATGTCAGAATTACCTCACGAAGTAAGAGAAATCACCGACAAGCTGGACGCAGTAGGAAACACTACAGCTGCTATCGGTAAGGGATTCGCTATCGGTTCCGCTGCTCTTACAGCACTGGCACTGTTCGCTTCATACGCAGCAGTTACAAACCTTGAAGTTATCAGCTTATTAGACCCTATCGTAATCATCGGATTATTCATCGGTGCTATGCTTCCGTTCTTATTCTCCGCTATGACTATGAACTCAGTAGGCAGAGCTGCTAACCAGATGATCGAAGAGGTAAGAAGACAGTTCAGAGAAGACAAGGGCATCATGGAAGGAACATCCAAGCCTGACTATGCAAATTGCGTTGATATTTCAACAGCAGCTGCTCTTAAGGAAATGGTTGCCCCTGGTATCATGGCTGTAATCGCTCCGCTTGCAGTTGGTCTCATCTTAGGACCTGAAGCTCTCGGCGGAATGCTTGGCGGCGCATTATCTGCAGGTGTACTTATGGCTATCATGATGTCAAATGCCGGCGGTGCATGGGATAACGCTAAGAAGTATATCGAAGAAGGACACTTCGGCGGCAAGGGTTCAGAACCTCATAAGGCTGCTGTTGTAGGCGACACTGTAGGTGACCCGTTCAAGGATACCTCCGGTCCTTCCATCAACATCTTAATCAAGTTAATGACTATCGTTGCTGTAGTATTCGCACCTTTATTCGTACAGGTTGGCGGAATCCTCACAAACATTCTGTAATTAACTGATAATTAGCAAGACAAACACAAACCCCGAAAAACCGGCTTAGTTTAATTGCATGCCGGTTTTCCGGGGTTTTATCGTTTCATGAACACATAACATGTGCACTGAAGCACATGTTTACATCATATCATATCTTATCTGCCTTTGAACTCGGCAGGTCTCTTTTCGAGAAATGCTTTCATTCCTTCCTTCTGATCCTCGGTGCCGAAGCAGCCGCCGAAAGCTTCTGCTTCAAGAGCACAGCCTGAGAACATGTCAAGATGATATCCCTTGTTGATGCAGGTCTTTGCCATGCCTACAGCGATAGGAGCCTTGGAAGCAATCTTCTTTGCGATTTCTTCGCAAACAGGAATGAGTTCTTCAGGCTCAACAACCTTTTCTACGAGGCCGATTCTGTAAGCTTCTTCTGCATTGATGGTGTCTGCAGTGAGGATGAGCATCTTAGCCATGCCTTTGCCTACGAGCTTGGAAAGTCTCTGAGTGCCGCCGAAGCCAGGAGTGATTCCAAGACCAACTTCAGGCTGACCGAACTTAGCCTTGGAAGAAGCGATTCTGAAGTCGCAGGCCATAGCAATTTCGCAGCCGCCGCCGAGAGCGAAGCCGTTAACTGCAGCGATAACCGGCTTTTCCATCTTTTCGATGAAGTTCATAACCTTGTGTCCGTATGCACCGAAAGCTCTGCCTTCTGCCACATTCAGAGTGCTCATCTGAGCGATGTCTGCGCCGGCAACGAAGGAGCGGCCTTCGCCTGTAAGGATGACTGCGCGAACATCATCGTCAGCATCGATTTTATTAAATACATCGAACAGTTCTTCCAGGACAGTTTTGTTGAGAGCGTTGAGCGCCTCCGGTCTGTTGATGGTAACGTAACCGATGTTTTCCTTTACTTCATACTTAATTGTCTGATACATCTTTATAATTTTCCTTTCTATGTAATATTTTTGACAAAAAAATCACTAAGTACAGTGTAACACTTTCCTTAGTGATTTTCAATGCCATTTTAAAATCTATTCTGTCTTTGCCTGGCTATTTTATCATCTGTGCCTTGAGTCTTACCAGAGCACTCTTTACAGGCGGCAGAGCAAGCACGATGAGAGTGAGAACACCTTCACCGCCGATATACAGAATGTTATAGACGAAAGAGTACCATACAGGGTTCATTCCCTCAGGAGCATATTCACCGAAGAAAATGAAGCCTGAGAGGAAGCTGCAAAGGAATCTTCCCATAATTCCAACAACATAGCCGATGTAAAGACCATATTTTTTCTCTGAGAATAATCCGGAAAGGCCAAGTGCGCCGAAAGCCAGTATGTAGTCCAGAAGCACCTGAAGCGGGAACAGGATGTAAGGGTCGATTACAAGATTGAGAAGTCCCAGAACCAGTCCGGAAAGAAGTCCCCATTTAGGGCCGCAGAAGTATCCGGTAAGTGTGGCAAAAAGCATGCTGAACAGGGTGATTGAACCGCCGTAAGGCATGTCGATGATCTTTACGTTACTGAGTACGATTGACATTGCGATGAGTACTGCGCAGAGAACCAGGCAGTACAGGTTGTTTCTCTTGATTTTTGTGTCTGACATAAAAAAACCTCCTTAAAATTATCAGGAGGGGAACTTGATGTATTATGCATATTTGCTTCCCTACGCCGGCATTAACCGAATCAGGTAATGAGGGTTTATCCGAAAACAGAAACTTTTCGGTAAATCTCAGCAAAAGCTCCCCTAGCACGCTTGAAATTATACTAGAGAAATAGTATAATGTCAACATTGAATGAAGATTTTATGGAGGGAAATATGGGAAATCACATCGTAATCGAACCGGCATGCAAAATACGTGAAATCGCCAGAAATGCGCTTGCAGGCTACTGGAAGCCGGTTGTAATAGGAGTTCTGATCTACTTCCTGCTCACATCAGGAATCGAAACAATTCTTGACAATCTGTTCGCTTTTACCAATCCTGTAGAAGTCTACGGACAGGACCTGGTGGAAACAATTCCTTATGGAGGAAGTATATATAATTTTATAATAGGCGGTCCGCTGGAACTTGGCTTTACTATTTTCCTGCTCACATTCTTCAGGAGCAGAAAGGTTGACAATACTCTTTTATTTGAGGGCTTCAGCAGTTTTACCAAAGCATTTCTGCTGTTTGTGCTTATGACAGTCAAGATAATACTATGGTCTCTGCTGCTGGTGGTTCCGGGGATTATCGCATCATTCAGATACAGCCAGGCTTTCTACGTTCTGGCCGACAATCCTGATATGTCAGCGAACCAGTGCCTCAAGGAAAGCAGCCGCATAATGGCGGGAAACAAGGGCAGATATTTCTATCTGCAGCTCACTTTCATCGGATGGTATATTCTGGCCGCACTGCCGGGAAGCATCTATACTACACTTTCTGACGGGACAGGAGCTGTGTCTGTAATCATGAGTATTCTTTTCGGTCTGCCGTCAGTGGTGCTTTCTGCATACGTGATGACGGCCAACACTGCTTTCTATGAGCTTGCAACCGAAAAGCTGGTGGTTATGAACGGCACTGATTATGATAATATGGTAAATGCCGAGTATACCGTTAAGGAGGAAAGCGCACCTGCAGCAGATGCTGAAGCAGAGGTTGAAGTCCCGGCGCAGGATGAAAAGCCTGAAGTACAGGCGCCTGCCGATGAGGATAAGCCTGACGATACTCCGGAAGAATAAGCAAGTGTATAATTTATGTGTCAAAAACGGACAGTTTTCCTGCTTTGGGGGGCTGTCCTTTTTTCATTTCAGTACCTTTCCCAAGCCATCCGCATAGTATGGAGTATATTTTATATAGGAGGTAGTACCTTGTCCATCGAAAGACACTATTTCCCGGGCAACAACACGCCGCAGGGATTTTTTTCTTACTACAGGTATATTCTCGGACAGAGGGAGGCAAACAGGATTATATGCATCAAAGGCGGGCCGGGAACGGGAAAATCCACATTTATGAAAAATATCGGGCAGAGGTTTGCGGAACTGGGCGAGGACATAGATTACCTGCACTGTTCCTCCGATGAAAACTCCCTTGACGGAGTGATTTTAAAAAACCGCAAAATCGCCCTTATCGACGGAACCAGCCCTCACATAACAGACCCTGTCACACCGGGCGCCGTGGATAAAATCGTCAATCTGGGAGAGTTCTGGAACGAGGAGGGCATAGCCGCCTGCAAGGATGAAATCATCGATTTAAACGAAGATTGTTCCAGATGGTACAGAATTGCGTACAACTACTTAAACGCTGCCAAAAGCGTTTTCAGAAGCCTTGAGGAGGTTTACAGCAGAGCGGTGGAGGATTGCGAAATATACAGAATCACAGCTGATATAGTAGCTGCCGAATACAGTGAGCATCCGATATGCCTCAGGCCGGGCAGGCAGAAAAAGTTCTTTGCCAGCGCCATCACTCCGGGCGGCCTTGTGAACTATCTTTCCACCATGCTGCAGAGCATCCGCAAAGTTTACATTGTCAGCGTGCCTGAAGGTTTTCCCAACCACAGCTTTATGGAAATACTGAAAGAAGGCGCAGTATACAGAGGTTTCGACACGGAGGTGTTTTACTGCCCAATGGGACCTGACGAAAAAATCGACCACCTGATTATACCTCAGCTGAGTCTTGCTTTTGTGACAGCCAACGAATATCACGACATAGAGCCCTGGGAACTTTTCGACGAGGAAAACTGGGGTGAAGCTAAAACAGGCACAGAAAAAGAAATAACTCTCATCGATATAAATGACTATATGAAGCAGCATGTGCTGGAAGAAAACGCGCTGCTGACCGCTGCTCTCAGAGAAGAATATGACATACTCATGGGCAGGACCATCAGGTCACTGGAACATGCCAGGGATGCACACATGAAGGTGGAAAGCCTCTATATTCCCAACATGAATTTTACAGAAATAAGTTCTCTGACAAATGAGATATACGAGGAGCTTTCGGGAATTTAGAAGTTTTACTGTATCAGAGGCACGAAATGTGTTATTATATGAAAGAAAAGAAAGTGCGGCGGCATGCCAGTCTTGCCGCCCGCTATGAAAACGGAGAGATAATATGAGAATTAAAACACTTGAAGAATATATAGGAATGCTCAGGAAGGAAGGACTGCTGGTCAGTGCAGAAGACACAGCAGCAGATGTTCAGATAAAGGATATTTCATATAACTCCATACTCTGCGGCGAAGGAACTTTGTTCATATGCAAAGGAGCCAATTTTAAAGAACAGTATCTTAAGGATGCGCTGGAAAAGGGTGCTGCGGCCTATGTGTGCACACCGGATTTCGCAGAGAAAGAATGTATCGGAAGCGTTCCACGCATCGTTGTCAGCGATATGCGAAAAGCTATCTCCAGAATATCTGCTTTTTATTTTGACCGGAGCTGGGACAAAGGACTGAAGCTGGTTGGACTTACAGGAACCAAGGGAAAATCAACCACGGCAACCATGTTGAAGTCCATCCTTGATATCCACCGCGGCAGGGAAATCGGCTTCAGTTCAGGTATATACACATATGACGGTGAGCATCGTGAAAAGGCCCGCAAGCTGACCACTCCGGAAACCATAGAGCTTCATCGGATACTGGACGGCTGTGTCAAGAATGACTGTCGTTATCTGGTAATGGAGGTCTCATCACAGGCATTAAAATATGACAGAACCCTGGACCTTAACTATGAGGTCTGCGGCTTCCTGAATATCTCGGAGGACCATATATCTGCAGCGGAGCATAAGGACATGGAGGACTATTTTACGTCCAAACTGAAGATTTTCCGCCAGAGCCGTATTGCATGCGTAAATGTGGACATGGATCCTGCGTACTTTGGCAGAGTGCTGGAGGCCGCGCAGTCGGAGTGTGAAAAGGTTGTGACCTTCGGATTCGGACAGGATGCAGATGTGAGGGGACTGAGGGTTGAGGAGATTCCGGGAAAGATAATTCTTGAAGCAGCTTTTGATGCTGACGGAAAAGCCTGCAAAGAAAGTTTCACTGTAAATATAGGGGGAGCCTACAACGCTTCCAATGCGCTGATGGCAATAGCCGCAGCCCTTGAGATGGGCATTCCTGTGGATACAATCAGGCAGGGACTTGAACAGGTCAAGGTGGCAGGTCGCATGGAGCTTTACACCATTCCGGAAAAGTCAGTGGACATAATTGTAGACTGCGCTCATAACAAAATGAGCTATGAGGCTTTGTTCAATTATGTACATCATCACTATCCCGACCGGAAGGTGGGTTTCCTCTTCGGCTGTGTAGGTGACAAAGCATTCAACCGCCGCAGGGAAGCAGGCGAGATAGCTGATAAAAACGCAGATTTCATCGTCATAACCGAGCGTGACCCCGGCAAAGAGGACGTAAACAAAATCTGCAATGAGATACTGGAAAACATAGAGCACAAAGAAAAAGCCCGCATCATCACAGACAGGGACTGTGCGGTGAGAGCTGCACTTGAAACGGCAGAAAAGCTTGAAAACTGTGTAGTCATACTGGCAGGCTGCGGTTCGGACGCTTATGTGAAGCGCGGCACAACCTTTGTGGAATTCGCCACCGACGGCGAAAGAGTGCAGAAGTATCTGCAGGCCAGATAATTAAAGTCTGGCCAGAGCTTGTTCCATATCGTCAGGAAGCGGTGCCTCCAGATGGAGCTTTTCCCCAGTTACAGGATGTATAAAGGTGAGGGAAAATGCGTGGAGTGCCTGACGGTCAATGATATCAGATACGATTTCAGGATTGGTTTCCATCCTGGGACCCGGAGTGCCGTCCAGAGGGGGGCGGGGATCGCCGTGGATGCGACGGTATTCGAAAGGGTCTCCGTGGCAGTAGAGATGGTCTCCTTCGATGGGATGACCGATATATGCCAGGTGTATTCTTATCTGATGAGTACGGCCTGTTTCAAGCTGCAGCTCAACCAGAGTGTTAGCGGGGAATCTTTCCAGGACCTTAAAGTGAGTGACTGAAGGGTAGCCGCCTTCTTCAACAGGCATGACCCATCTTTCTACCTCGCTGGGGTCGGGACGGCCGAGAGGAAGGTCGATGGTGCCGCTGTCCTCAGCGATTACGCCGCTGACTATTGCCTTGTATTTTTTCTGGATATGGTCAGATTTCATCTGCTTGGTCAGATGGTCCTGGGCATAGCTGTTTTTAGCTACAATAAGCAGGCCGGAGGTGTTCATGTCCAGCCTGTTGACAAAACGTATCTTGTAGCTTTCTCCTTCATCCAGCATTTTTTTCATGATGCCGTTGGCTATGGTGTGACAAGGTTTTCCCTTGGTAGGGTGTACGACCACGCCGGGCTGCTTGTTTATGACAAGCAGGTCTTTATCCTCGTAAACGACGGATATCGGAATGTCCTCAGGAGGAAAATCGCTGGTTTCATCAGGTGTGTGCACCGTTATGATGTCACCGGGATCAGGCTGTACCCAGCCGGGCATACTTTCCCCGTTTAGAAATATAAGTCTGTTCTGTTTCAGTTTAGTCATAAATCGTGACGAGAAACCAAAGTTACGGGAAAGGAGCTCCTTTATGGAGAGCTCCCTGTCACTTTCTTTTACCTTGTATGTAAATTCTGCCATTAGTTTACCTTTCATGTATTGAGGCTTCAGCAGCCGTATTCCTAAAGAAACTTGTCCTTGACCTTGTCCCAGAAATTAGAGTCATCGAACCTTACCAGGTTTACTTTGCGTGAGGACAGTTCCATGGTGATGGACTCAACGTCTTCGTAGGATGCAAGTCTGCCGTCAAACACCACATTGAGCTTCCTGTCACTTTCGTCGCACGGAATTACATTAAGTTTACCGTCAGGAGGCAGCACCAGACTCGATGTAAATGAACGATATGCGATGCTTTTCATCGGTGCGATAGGTGTCACCTGAAGCAGGTCCAGGCCGGGGTCAACTATGCTGCCGCCCAGGGAATAGTTATATGCTGTACTTCCTGCAGGTGTGGCAACACAAATGCCGTCGCCGCTGAACCTTTCAATAAAGGATTCATTGATGGAAATGTTCAGGTGAACCGGATAGGTGACTTCTCCTTTGACGGCAATCTCATTAAGTGCCGTATGGGTAAAGCTGCCGCGTCCCGTTTCAACCGTAGCCATCACAGTGCTGAAAGACTGGACGGTGTATTGCCCCTGATTGTATTTAAAGATGAAATCGTCGATTTTTTCCGGAGGTATTTCCTGAAAGAAACCCAGATGACCGGTGTTTATGCCAACAACAGGTGTGCTTGGAAAATCGTTTTCCTGCATGAGATAGAGGAGAGTGCCGTCGCCGCCGATACATACTATGAGTTCCGTGTCATCTGTGAGTTCTTCAAAGACCCTGAGGCCTGACTTGACCAGCTTGCTTCTCAGAGTCTTTTCTATTTTCTTAGACATTTCTGTAACGTTTGCGTGAATATAGATCTTCTTGTTTTCCATTTCGTAAATTGCCTCCGCAAATTTCCCTTTGAGATTGATATTACAGCATTTTCTCCAGTTCGTCAACGAGACTCTTGAATGTTTCCATAGCCATTCTTATAGGTTCAGGACCGGACATGTCTACACCTGCGATTTTAAGAAGTTCAACAGGGTAGTCGGAGGAACCGCTCTTGAGGAATTCAATATAGTTGTCGCGGGCCTGAGGACCTTCTGTGAGAATTTTCTTTGAAATAGCTGTTGCTGCAGAGTAGCCTGTGGCATACTGATATACGTAGAAACCTCTGTAGAAGTGAGGAATTCTGGCCCATTCATACTTAATATATTCGTCTTCAGCGAGGGCAGGGCCGAAATATTTTTTATTAAGCGCATCATAGGTTTCGCAAAGCCACTCTGCTGTCAGCACTCCGCCTGCTTCAACCTCTCTGTGGGATGCCAGTTCGAACTCTGCGAACATGGTCTGACGGAAAAGGGTGGTTCTGAATTCTTCTATATAGTAGTTTATCAGGTACTTTTTCATCTCAGGGTCGGTTTCTGTAGCAAGAAGGTGCTGCATGAGCAGGGATTCGTTTACTGTGGAAGCAACCTCTGCTGTGAAGATGGAGTGGTCCCCGTAGGTAAAAGGCTGGGTTTTGCGTGTGTAATATGAGTGCATGGAGTGGCCCATCTCATGTACTATGGTGAATACGTCCTTAAGGGTGTTTGTGTAGTTGAGCAGGATATACGGCTTGCTGTCGTATGAGCCGAAGCTGTATGCGCCGCTGGTCTTGCCCTGATTTTCGTATACGTCAATCCAGCCTTCTTTTGTACCGCGGTCTACCTGAGCCAGATATTCCTTGCCGAGAGGTGCAAGCCCTTCCTGCATCATTTTAAGGGCTTCTTCATAAGGAATATCCTTTTTTGGAAGCTGCACCAGAGGTACATAGACATCATACATCTTGAGTTGGTCAACTCCCAGAACTTTTTTGCGGAGTTCGATGTATCTGTGAAGCACAGGCAGGTATTCGTTTACGACTTCGATGAGGTTGTCGTACACTTCTTCAGGGATATTGCCGCCGGAAAGGGCAGCCTGGCGTGCCGAGCTGTATTTTCTGATGCGTGCGGAAACCACGTCGTTCTTAGTGTTATAGTTGTAGTTTACCGCGATGGTGTTGATGAGTGCTTTATATGCCTCGTACATGTTGGTAAATGCAGCCTTACGGACATTGCGGTCGTGGCTTTCCATGAAGGTGATATAGTTTCCGTGAGTCAGGTTTACCGTATCTCCGTCCTCGTCAACTATAGTACCGAAGTTAAGATCTGCATTGTTAAGCATCTTGAAGACGTCATTGGTAGCGCCTGTAACTTCACTGAGCTGTGCCAGAATGTTTTCCTCTGCCGCTGTGAGAACGTGCTTTTTCTCCCTGAGAGCATCCTTGAGGACAAATTCGTACTGCTTGAGTTTCGGGTTTTCATCTATGAAGGAAAGAATCTTCTCTTCAGGTGCAGCAAGGAGCTCAGGCGCGAAGAAAGACATGGCTGCCGACGCCTTGGCAAGAGCGCTGCCGCACTTGTCGTCCATGGTCTGATATTTAGTGACTCTGTTGTCCTCATCCTTTCTCATGGCAGCATATACGTAAGCGTGCTCCAGCTTCTGCCAGATATCATCCTTTTCGGCGAGAGCCTCATAAAGGGTATCTGCGCTTTCCGTTATTCTGCCTTCAAACCTTTTGAATTCTTCTGCAGCTTTAACGCTGTCGGCCACATCCTTATCCCACTGTGTTTCGTCAGGATACATGGCCTCGATGTCCCATTTATATTCTTTTGCGATCTGATCGCGCTGTTTCAAAGCTTTATTGTTGTTTGTGCTGTTGTTATCTGACATTTTCCCCTCCGATTGTTGTTTTTTAGTAATAGGATAATTGTACCACATTTTAGCCTGGAATATAACCTGTATATTTTTTTATATGGTATTTTTCTTTTCGCCGTGGTATACTGTACAAAGAAAAAATCAACGTTGTATGGAATCATTAAATTCGATGTTTCATACAACATGCAGCACGAAACAGGGGTGCTTTTGCCGGATATCACTAAGTTGATACCAAGAATGTTGTAAAAATTTTCGTTTTGCCCAAATAAATACAACGCAATACACAATTACGTTGTATAATAGTTCAAATCTCAATAAATTATACAACATTACGGTTCTGATCCGGTTCACAATAGTGTTGAAAAAGGCGTTATGTTGTATGAAAACCGTATTTTCTTTAATTCGTACAACATTTGCAGTTACTGAAGTCGGCAGGCGGTTGTCGCCTGGTCAGGTAAAGGCAAAGTACCCATCCAAAAGCAAAAAGGAAATAATAATATGGATAACAGACCTATAGGCTTCTTTGATTCGGGACTTGGGGGACTGACCTGCATCCCAAATCTTTTTTCGGAGCTCCCTCAGGAGAGAGTTATATATTTCGGCGATACTGCCAGGACACCTTACGGCTCCAAGGCGGTATCCACTATACGTCATTATGCTGCTCAGATTGCGGATTTCCTGGCATCAAAAGATGTTAAAATGATGGTTATTGCATGCAATACCATAACTGCAACTTGCCTGGATGAGCTTCGTCAGCGTTTCCCTGACATACCAATAGTGGGAATAATAAAGCCTGCGGCGGTTAAGGTTGCATCTTGCTGTGACGAATTCAGCAGAATCGGGGTAATTGCCACCAAGGTTACAATAGCCAGCGATGACTACAACAGAATGATAAAGGAACAGAATCCGTATCTGAAGGTTTTCAGCAAAGCCACTCCGGCTTTCGTGCCCCTTATAGAAGAGGGCATTATAGACAATGAGATAATGAATCTGACAATCAAATATTATCTTGATGATTTCATAAGTGAGAACAGCATCGATACGCTGGTGCTGGGATGCACACATTATCCGATAATCAGGAAAAACATTCAGAACATATATCCGCAGCTGAGAATTATTAACCCGTCATACGAAATAATTTCCCGTATTAAGGATATACTGACTGAGAAGGATATGCTGGCAGCGGAAAACGACCGTGAAAACATATTCTATGCCAGCGACCTTTCGGAAAACTTCGTAAACATGATTCAGAAGGTGCTGGAAACGGAGAAATCGGACCTTATTTTAAAATTTAAAAATCTTGACCTTTAATAATTCAGGAGGAATGAAATGACCAAAGCAGAATTTTATGAGATTCTTGATATAGACAGCCCGGAGGATTTTCAGTATTTTGAAAATCTGGCGGCTTTTCTCGAATGCGAGGATGAGCCTGAGTACGAGGATGTGGCAGAACTGGTGAAGGAAGCCGACAAAGGGACTCTGGCACAGCTCATAGGTGATTATTTTGAGGAAATATCAGATTTCCTGCCTGAAAGTGAGACGGAGCTTTACACCATTTTTGACAATGTGAGAAGGTCACTGGCGGGGATGTCCAAAAGCTGCGATGATGAGACTACTGTAACAAAACTGGCCGATGAACTGGAAAGATTCAGAAGATGGTACTCCGTGGACAGCAGGGTTTTTCTCACTGATCTGGGTACAGCTGATGAAGAGAAAATGACCCTCAGGGATGCCCTGGTGTGCGCACGTATGGAAGCCCTGGGCGGAGAAAAGTATCAGTATGATTTTTCAGAGTGCAGCGATTATCCCCTGGACGAATACATCGTTTCCTTCGGAGACATGCTGGCGGCAGAGGATTAATTTCACAAAGAACAGAAGACCTGCATAGTATGGTAAAAAAGCTATGGAGGTTTTTTTATGGGTGACGACAGAAGGTTCGGCGATTGCTGCGAACCAAGGTGCTGCGAGCCTCGCTGCTGCGACGATAACGACAACGGCAGCAATATCTGGCTTCTGATTCTGCTGATAATAATTTTCTGCATTTTCTGCGGAGACAACAAGGGCGGACTTTTCGGAGGACTGTTCTAGGCACCGGGGTAAATGAAACATATTTAACAATGTTGGCAAAATAACTGCTTACATGTTTTTTTGCCAACATCGTAAAACATGACTAAGTGCTAAAACCTTCGGCGCAGCATACACTTTAGTATGAAAGCGAAGAATTTTGAAAACAAACTAATAATGGCTGCGTCTCTTTGTTTTGCAGCTGCAATGGTAGTATTTCCGGCGGTGACCGAGTCGGGCTCGAAGACTGCAATAGTCATCTGGGCCAACTCCATCGTGCCGATTCTGCTGCCCTTTTTTATTTTCGCAGACTTTATCAAAAGGGTGGGAAATCCGGAAAGACTGCCCCTGCAGATATATCCGTTTGCCATGGCAGTTATGTCCGGATATCCTATGGGCGCGAAGATAGTGGGTGATCTGACGGCATCTGGCTGCATGTCACGTGAAGAGGGCAGGCATGTACTCAGTTATTCTCTTGTTACAGGCCCGGCTTTTATCATAGGAACTGTAGGGGCTTTTCTGGGAAATACCAGAGCGGCAGTTATCGCAGCGGCTGCTCATTATATAGGTGCATTTCTCAACGGCTTTATATACAGGTATCAGGGCGGCAGGAGCACTAAAAGAAATATAAGAGACAATACCGGCGGCATTACGAACCTACAGCGAAATTCATATATGGACAGTTTCACAGCCTCCATAATCGCCGGATTCAAGGCTATGGCGGTAATTCTGGCTTATCTGATTCTTTTCATGATCGGCATGGAGCTTATGGACAGCATAGGTGTATTCGCACTCCTGCCGGGAGAGCCCTGGTCGGCTTTTGCAAAGGGAATAATCGAGATGACCGTAGGTGCAAATATGATTGGAATCTGCAATATCACCATCGCACTAAAAACTGCCCTTACGGCATTCATAATTTCTTTCGGAGGGCTTTCTGTAATCGGGCAGTCCGTGTCTATGGCGGCAGGTTCGGGAATTGGTCTTGGAACCATACTTCAGATAAAGCTTACCCACGGCCTTATTGCAGGTATTCTGGCTGCAGCATTCTCATTCTTTATTTAACACATATCATTGAATTGACGGGCCGAATAGGGTATAATATTCTACATGGAAAATAATATCAAGGCAGTAGGCATAATCGCTGAATACAATCCATTTCATAACGGTCACAAGTACCATCTGGAGCAGGCCCTGGCAGAGTCGGGGGCTGATGTTTGCGTGGCTGTGATAAGCGGCAATTTCACTCAGCGAGGGGAAATCGCCCTGCTGGACAAGTGGACAAGGGCAGAAATGGCCGTGAGAAACGGGGTTAACCTTGTTGTTGAAATGCCAACGTTATATGCCTGCAGCAATGCAGGGTATTTCGCCGAGGCGGGAGTTGAGATACTGGAAGCCCTCGGGGCGGAAAGCCTCTGCTTTGGAAGCGAATCGGGAAATACAGAAGAACTGATCAGGATTGCCCGGGAAATAGAAGTCAACAGCCGTAATCTGGAGGAAGAAATTAAAGAAGGTGTCAGGAGCGGTTTGTCATATCCTAGAGCCCGCAGTCAGGCAATATCAGACCTGCTTGATGAAAATGCGGCATCTGTCATAGAAAGCCCTAACAACATCCTTGCAATAGAGTACATCAGGCGCTTGAAAAAATCCCATCCGATAGCTGTGAAGCGCGTGGGAGCCGGTTATCACGACAGTGAGGCAGATAAAAGCGGCATCGCCTCAGCCACTGCGGTAAGAAAAATGCTGCGTGAGGGACAGGATATTTCCACGGTGTTGCCTGAGTTTTCCCGGGAAATTATAGAACAGAACGGAGAACGTATTGCTGACAGCAATATGCTTACACCTCTGATAATACAGAAGGTGCTGCAGACCTCCGCTGAAGAGCTTAACAGCGTATTCGGGGCAGAAGAGGGACTGGGAAATATTTTAAAATCCCGGGTGCGTTACTGGAAAACCTATGAGGACATCATCGACGACCTGAAGTCAAAAAGATACACGAGAACAAGAATCGAAAGGGTGCTTGTGCATACTTTGCTGGGAATAAAGCGTGAGGACATGCTTTCGGCCTCAAAATACATCAGGGTGCTTGCCTTTGACGAAAAGGGCAGCAGATACCTGAAGCAGGTAAAAAAAGCCGGATTCTGTCATTTGCCGATTATTACAAACATAAACAGGGATGCAGCTGCTTTCCCGGAAATTGCTGAGACCCTCGAAAAAGATATTCTCGCAGCGGATATTTATAACGTGGCTGTCGGTCTTGACCTTTATGACAACTCAGAATATGTAAAAAAGCCCTTTGCGGCCAAAACTCGCCCTTGAAATTGGCAAATCGTGAGAGTATAATAGATTAGGTTAATTTTTTTGTTAATATTTTTTTACGGAGGAACTAATAGATCATGAAAGTTTTAGTAATCAACTGCGGCAGTTCATCATTAAAGTATCAGGTTCTCGATATGACAAGCGAAGCACTGCTCTGCAAAGGCTTAGTAGAAAGAATCGGCATGGACGGTTCAGTTATCGGACACGAGAAGATCGGTGAAGAAAAGATAAAGACCGAGGTTCCTATGAAGGACCACAAGGACGCTATCGAGCAGGTTCTTGCCGCTATTCAGGATCCGCAGCACGGCGTTATCAAGTCCATGGCAGAACTTGGTGCAGTAGGACACAGAGTTGTTCATGCCGGCGAAAAGTTTGCTTCATCTGTTCTGATTACAGACGAAGTTGTAAAGGCTCTGGAGGAATGTGTCGAACTGGCACCGCTTCATAACCCACCTAACCTGTTAGGTATTGCAGCATGCAAGGAACTTATGCCTGAAACACCTATGGTTGGTGTATTCGATACTGCTTTCCATCAGACAATGCCGCCTGAATCATATATTTACGCACTTCCTTATGAATACTATACAAAGTACGGTATCAGAAGATACGGTTTCCACGGAACTTCCCACAAGTATGTAGCTCAGAGAGCTGCTGATATGCTTAATGTAAATATTGAAGACCTTAAGCTCATCACATGCCACCTGGGCAACGGCGCTTCCGTTTCCGCAATCAAGAGAGGCAAGTGTATCGATACATCCATGGGATTCACTCCGCTTGAAGGTCTGGTAATGGGTACACGTTCCGGAGACATCGACCCGGCTATCGTAACCTACATCAGAGAAAAAGAAAATCTTCCGCAGGGCAAGGCAAACGAAATTCTCAACAAGAAGTCCGGTGTTCTGGGTATTTCCGGAGTTTCCAGCGACTTCAGAGACCTTGAAGAAGCAGTTGCAGAAGGAAACGAAAGAGCAGCTCTTGCATTAAAGGTATTCGCTCATAAGGTAAGATTCTATATCGGAGCCTATATCGCAGAAATGAACGGTGTTGATGCTATCGTATTCACTGCAGGCGTTGGTGAAAACGACGTTTCCATGAGAGAACTCATCTGCAACGAACTCGGCAACCTTGGAATCAAGCTTGACCTTGTAAAGAACAAGGTAAGAGGTAAGGAAACTATCATCTCAACAGATGATGCAAGAGTAAAGCTTCTCCTTATCCCTACAAACGAAGAACTTATGATTGCAAGAGACACTTACAACATCGTAAAAGGTTTAAAATAGTAGTTGACAAAATGTGCTGATTCAGTATATAATCTAGTAGTTGACGATTATTTGAAGATTAACATAAAGAACAAATACTCACAAGGAGGTGTTAAGATATGGCAGTACCTAAACGTAGAACTTCAAAGGCAAAGAAGAGCAGCAGAAAATCAGCTAACATGAAGATGAAAGCACCGGGCTTATCAATTTGCCCTCAGTGTCACGAACCTAAGCTTCCTCATAGAGTTTGTCCTAACTGCAACTACTATGACGGCAAAGAAGTTGTAGCTACTGAAGCTTAATTTGATTTTGAATAATGAACGAATGGCGGCAGACCGGTTGGTCTGCCGTTTTTGTGAAGGAGAAGTATATCGATGGAACTGAAGACAATCGCACGCATCCACACGGGCTTTCCTGAGAAGTTCGGTATTCCCAGACAGAGCGGTCTGGTGGAGACACCGGGATATATAGTGTTTGAACCGCCTTACAATAATCCCGATGCGGTTAGGGGACTTGAGGAGTTCTCCCACATCTGGCTTATATGGCAGTTTTCTGAGTCTGTGACAGAAGAATGGTCGCCTACTGTCAGACCGCCACGGCTTGGAGGCAATACCAGGGTAGGAGTTTTCGCATCACGTTCGCCTTTCCGACCAAATTCATTAGGACTTTCTCTTGTCGAACTGGAAAAAATCGAATTTGACCATAAACTGGGTCCGGTGCTGCATGTGTCAGGTGCTGATATACTTGACGGGACTCCGATTTACGACATCAAGCCTTATCTGTCGTATTCAGAAGCCAGGCCTGATGCAAAAGGTGGTTTTGCTCACAAAGTGATGGATGCAGGAGCGGAAGTTGTTTTTGATTACAAAGATGAATCAGAGCCGCCTTCAGGCAGAATTCCGCAGGAAGACCTTGAACTTATAAAGGAACTGCTGGCGCAGGACCCACGGCCGCGATATCAGGATGATCCGGAAAGGGTGTACGGTATGGCATATGGTGACTGGGATGTGAAGTTTACGGCAGGCGATGGAGTTATCAGGGTAATCTGCATCGAGAGACGATCTTCTGCACCCCACCAAAATCAGTGAAAAAAGCCGATTTGGGTGGAGGAAAAGATCTGTAGCTTGAATTTAAGGAAACAATAAAAAGGTCGCGCAAGAGGCGGCCTTTTTTGTTTTTTTGGCGAAGTAAAATGAAAATTACCACACCGCTTTATCACATAGAAGTAGAAAAGATGAAAGTTGAATGTAATATCGGGAAAGTCCGTTGACACTTGAAATTTCAACATTTACAATGAGCGTGAAATTTTAAGAAAGGACACCTTGCAAGATGATTGAAGTGAAAAACTTATGCAAGAACTATGGTGGGCATAAGGCCATAGAAAATCTGACCTTTACCCTGGAAAAAGGTCACGTCTACGGATTTCTGGGCCCAAACGGCGCCGGCAAGTCTACAACCATGAACATCATAACCGGATGTCTGGCAGCCACATCAGGACAGGTACTCATCAATGGCATGGATATCTTCGAAGATGCTGTAAAAGCCAAGAAGCTCATAGGATATCTCCCTGAGATTCCGCCTCTTTATCTGGACATGACAGTATTTGAGTATCTAAAATTTATTTCCGATGTAAAGGGAATACAGAGGGAAAATACCACGGAGGAGCTGTTTAAGGTCATGAATGTAACCAAGACGGAAGAAGTTGGTCACAGGCTGATAAAGAATCTTTCCAAGGGATACAGACAGAGAGTAGGTATAGCACAGGCTCTCATAGGCAGCCCTGAGATTATAATACTGGACGAGCCTACGGTGGGTCTGGACCCGAAGCAGATTATAGAGATCAGAGAACTCATCATTAGCCTGGGAAAGGAACACACTGTTATTCTGAGCAGCCATATCCTCTCGGAAGTGCAGGCAGTGTGCGACTACATTCTGATTATTTCTGAAGGAAAACTGGTGGCAGATGATACGGCAGAAAATCTGGAAAAAAGCTTCGGTGCAGGACTTGAGGAAATTTTCCTGCAGCTTACGGGAGCTGTTTCCGGGGAAAAGGAGGTGGCAGACCATGGCAGCAATATTTAAAAGAGAATTACGGTCTTATTTCAACTCTGTGACAGGCTATGCCTTCGCAGCATTTCTACTTGTTTTTACCGGAATTTATACTATGGGCATCTGTCTGTCAGGAGGATATACCAACTATGAATATGTTCTTGGAAACATGGCATTTATTTTTCTTTTAATAGTACCTATAGTGACAATGAAAGTTTTTGCCGAGGAAAAAAAGCAGAAGACCGACCAGCTGCTTTATGCACTGCCGCTGAGCATGACCAGAATAGTGCTCGGCAAATATCTGGCACTCCTTGCGGTTTTTGCGGTTCCTATGGTGCTGGTTGCGATTTACCCGCTTATACTTTCCATGTATGGAACCTTGAACCTTAAGGTGGTGTACTGTACTGTAATCGGATTTATTTTCCTAGGAGCATCATTGATTTCCATAGGACTTTTTATATCATCTCTTACGGAAAGCCAGCCTCTTGCAGGCGGACTGACATTCCTGGTTCTGCTGATAAACTATCTTTCTTCCAGTATCGCTTCAGTCCTGGGAGTGGGAGAGGATTTCATCGACAGCTTAAACCTCTTCTCAAGGCTTGACCAGTTCGTGTACGGTATATTAGATATCGGAAATGCGGTATTTTACGTTACAGTAACGGCGTTTTTCCTTTTCCTTACCGTGCAGTCTCTTGAAAAAAGGAGGTGGAGCTGATGTTAAAAAATAAGATGAAAAACTTATACACAGGGGTCAGAGCCACTATGAGGAAAAAAGGCTTCAGGATGGGCACCTATACAGCAGGAACCACTGCAGTTGTCCTGGTAATTCTGGTCATTATCAACATGTGCGTTTCGGCAATTCCTTCGAAATACACTCAGCTGGATCTGAGCAGCGGCAGCCTTTACTCTGTAGGCAATCAGACGGAAAACGCCGTTAAAAGCCTGGAGCAGGAGGTAAAAATATACTGGCTTGTTCAGGAAGGACAGGAGGATATGACCGTAGAAAAGCTGCTGGAAAATTATGAAGATCTTAGCAGTAAGGTAACGGTGGAAAAGGTTGACCCTGTTGTGTATCCTAACTTTGCCTATCAGTATACCAGCTCAGGCGTTTACAATAACAGCATTGTTGTTACAAATGCAGACGAAACCAAGTCAAGATACATCAGCTATTATGACATATATGAGACCTCATATGACGAAAACTACAATGAGCAGACCGCCTTTGACGGAGAGGGCGAAATCACTTCAGCCATAAACTATGTAACCAATGAGGTACAGTCTGATGTTTATTATCTGACAGGCCACGGTGAGGACAGCATACCGGACAACATGGTGACAGCAATACAGAAAGCAAACCTTAACCTGAATTCTCTGAGCCTTCTGACCAATGATGAAATACCGAAGGACTGTTCAGTGCTGATTATTTACAGTCCTGAAAAGGATTTGTCAGATAAGGACAGGGAAAAGGTTGAAGAATACCTTTCCACAGGCGGCAAAATGCTTCTCATAACCGACTGTTCCGATGAAAGCTTCAGCAATCTTCACGGCATTATGGGTGAATACGGAATTGAAGCAGTAGACGGAATGGTGATTGAAGGAGATACGAACTACTGCTTATCCAGCTATGCCAACTACCTCGTTCCTGAAATAGAAAGCCACGAGATTACTGATGAACTGGCATACGGTAACTATTTCGTAATAATGCCTATGGCACAGGGACTTGAGATAAATGATTCCGGGGAAAACGAATACCTCACCGTTGAACCTCTGCTTACCACATCAGATACTGCTTTTTCAAAGATTGCGGGGGTAAATTCACGTACCGCTGAAAAAGAAGACGGAGATATTGACAGCGACGGCGGGTTTGCTCTGGCAGCGGCCGTAAGTGAATATGTCGATGATGGAGAGACAAGGATTGTATGGCTTACCAGCTCTTATCTCCTGGATGAGCAGATTAACAGCATGTCATCAGGTGCAAATATGCAGTTTATAACCAGTGCGGTAGGATGGATGACAGGAGAGGAAGAGACTATATCTATAAGTGCTAAAACCGTTTCTTCAGAATATCTTACGCTGACCGGCGCACAGTCCAGCAGATGGACATTTGTAATGGTTATAATCGTTCCTCTGGTATTCATCATATACGGTATTGCTGTATGGGCCAGAAGGAGGAAACTGTAATGACAAGAACGAAAAAACTAATGATACTGAGTATCTGCGCAGTTGTGCTGGCAGGGGCCTACTTCGGCATTAGCAAATGGTCCGAGAAGGTGGCAGAGGAAGACGAAAGCGCATTCTACATGACTGATATAAAACCTGAAGATATGACGGCTCTCAGCTGGGCATATAACGGAGAAAACTATAGACTGGAAATAGAAGCCGATGAGGACGGAAATGAAAAATGGGTTAATGCAGATGATGCTGATTTTGAGGTAAATCAGGATTACGCAGAGTCGATGGCAAGCATAGTCTGCAATATTTCGGCAAGCCGTATTCTCAAAAATACGGAAGACTATTCTCAATACGGCTTGTATGAGGACAAGAACGGCATTAAAATCGAGACCTCAGACGGCAGTACCATTGAAATACTGACCGGAGATTATAACGACGTTTCCTATGAATATTATGCCATGATCAAGGGCGAGAAAGATGTTTTCATGGTGGACGGAACTTATCTCGACAGCTTCGAGTGTTCTATGGAGGATATGAGAGCCGCAGAAGAGGCGGATGAAGAGACGGAAGACGACGAAGAAGATTAGAATAACATTATATGTAAAATCCCCCCCCAAAAAAACAATGAAAAATGCCGATTTGGGTGGAGGAAAAAGGCTGTAGTTTAAATAATTGAAGGAAATAATGTAATAAAATGTTACAAAAACCTCTGTTTCGAGGGCGTAAACCCCCATCAAACAGAGGTTTTTTGCGATTTTTTGGGGGAAATCATCGCTGTTCAACGCTAATCATCACCAATTATTTACATGTTACAGCAGCCCGTTCCTGCTCAGTTCATCATAGAGCAGATACTGAGTCTTATTGGACGGCGGACACAGAGGAAGTCTGTATTCAAGATTGCACATGCCCATCATGTACAAGGCAGCCTTGACAGGAATAGGGTTCACCTCTGTGAAAACGGCATCTATAAGCGGTTTTAATGCTACCTGTTCGGCACCTGCCAGGCTTACCCGGCCTTCAAGATAATGATGTATCATGCGGCTGAAGCGGGCAGGTATAATATTAGAAACCGTTGAAATACATCCCAGACCGCCCAGGGAAAGGATTGGAACAGTCTGATCGTCATTTCCCGAGTATATATTGAAATCTTCGCTGATGTGGGATGCGATGCGGCATACCTGAGAAATATTGCCTGAAGCCTCTTTCAGGCCGACTATATTAGGATGAGATTTAAGTACTGCCACAGCTTCGCTGGTCATATTCACACCTGTCCTTGAAGGAACTGAGTACATGATTATAGGGGAATGCACTGCGTCGGCAATTTTTTCGAAATGGGTTATAAGGCCGGCTTCAGTGCATTTATTATAGTACGGGGTTATGATGAGAAGACCGTCCGCACCGGTTCCTTCGGCTTCGAGAGAAAGCTCCAGAGCGGATTCTGTGCAGTTTCCTCCTGTTCCTGCAATGACAGGAACCCGGCCGGCTACAAGATCAACTGTGAATTTAGTAAGTTCGATTTTTTCTTTAGGAGAAAGAGTCGATGCTTCACCGGTGGTTCCGCAAACAACGAGGGCGTCGATACCCTCTGCAATCTGCCATTCTATAAGTTTTCCCATGGAAACGTAATCAATTTTGCCGTCCTTGAAGGGCGTAATCAGTGCAGTTGCTGCACCTTTAAAAATAGTCAAAAAACAACACCACCTTTCCTGATGAATTACTGCGAAAAATGTTGATAAATTATTATATTCAGAGAGAGGGATTTTGTTGAAAAATCAAAGAAAAAGTGCTAAAATATACTATTAAGTGTGCTTAGGAAAGCGAAAATAAAAATTGATATAAAGAGAGGTATTGAAATGTCAGAAAAATTAAGAGTCGGAATTCTCGGAGGAACGGGAATGGTAGGACAGCGGTTTATCGCTTTACTTGAAAATCATCCATGGTTCGAAGTAACCACCATCGCAGCAAGTCTGAGAAGTGAAGGCCTTACATATGAAGAAGCTGTAGCAGGCAGATGGAAGATGGACACACCGATTCCTGAAGCAGTCAAAGGTATCAGAATCATGAATGTCAACGAGGTTGAAAAGGTTGCATCCACAGTGGATTTCGTTTTCAGCGCAGTAGACATGACAAAGGAAGAAATCAAGGCTATCGAAGAAGCATATGCGAAGACTGAAACTCCTGTAGTTTCAAACAACAGCGCTCACAGATGGACACCGGATGTGCCGATGGTGATTCCAGAAATCAACCCTGAACATTTCGAGGTAATCGAACATCAGAAAAAGAGACTTGGAACAAAGCGCGGCTTCATCGCCGTAAAGCCGAACTGTTCCATTCAGAGCTATGTTCCGGCTCTTAACGCATGGAAGGAATTCGAGCCGTACGAATGTGTAATCACAACTTATCAGGCTATTTCAGGTGCCGGCAAGGACTTCAAGGCATGGCCTGAGATGGTGGAAAACATTATTCCTTATATCGGCGGCGAAGAAGAAAAGAGCGAACAGGAACCTCTCAGAATCTGGGGCAGAATCGAAGATGGAGTAATCGTAAAGGCAGAAGAACCGAAGATTACATGCCAGTGCCTGAGAGTACCTGTATTAAACGGACACACCGCTGCAGCTTTTGTTAAATTCAAAAAGAAGCCGACCAAAGAACAGCTCATCGCGAAGCTGGAAAGCTACAGAGGATTCCCGCAGGAAGCAGGACTTCCTATGGCGCCTGAGCAGTTCATCAAATATTTCGAGGAAGACAACAGACCGCAGGTAAAGGCTGATGTGGACAGAGACAAGGGAATGGGAATCTCCATCGGAAGAATCAGAGAAGACAGCATCTACGATTATAAATTCGTAGGACTATCACATAATACCATAAGAGGTGCAGCAGGCGGAGCGATACTCTGTGCTGAAACACTGAAAGCCAAGGGGTACATCGGTAAGAAGTTTTAACAAGTATAAACTGGAGGGAAAATATGACTTATTTCGAAGCGGTTATTTTGGGATTGGTGCAGGGACTGGCCGAGTTTCTGCCAATAAGCAGTTCGGGTCACCTGGCTCTGCTCCAGCAGTGGTTCGGAATTGATGAAAACAAGGTGCTCCTCTTTGCAGTTCTGCTGCATGTGGGAACACTTATTTCCGTATTTATAGTTTACTGGAAGGACATCTGGGAGCTCATAGTGGAGCTTTGCCTCACTGTAAAGGACATCTTTACAGGAAAGGGTCTGAGACTGGAAGAACGGCCTGTAAGGAAACTGGGAGTGATGATTATCGTTGCCACCATTCCTACGGCAATAATAGGTCTTCTGTTTAACGATCTGTTTGATAGGCTTTACACTTCGGTGCTTCCAATAGGCATAGGGCTGATAATAACGGGATTTCTGCTGATTTTTGCAGAGAGAACAGGAAATTCAAGCAGGGGAATCGAAAAAATGAATTTCCGCAATGCTCTGTTTATAGGTACGGTTCAGGGAATAGCCATCTGCCCTGGAATTTCCAGATCTGGCTCTACACTTTTCGGAAGCCTTATCTGCAACCTTGACAGAAAATTTGCGGTCAAGTTCGTTTTCCTGATTTCCATACCGTCGATTCTGGGTTCTGCTGTTATGGAGGCTCCGGACGCAATAAAAGCCGGTTTCGATATGGCGCAGCTGGGACCTGTCATTGTTGGAATGGCAGTGGCCGCAATATCCGGACTGATTGCAATCAAAACCATGATTAAAATTGTATCAGATAAGAAATTAAGCTATTTCTCATACTATGTATGGGTACTGGGTGCAATCGTTGTACTTTACAGTACTTTACAGTATTTTGGCATAATCAATGGATAATAGGGACAATAAACAGAACACTTAGGAGAAATTAAAAATGGCTGAAACTAAAAGAGGACCGGGAAGACCGCCCGGCTCAAAGAATAAAAATACAAAAGGAAAGACAGACTCCAAAGCAAAAGCCAAGGCACAGGAGATACAGGCAAAAAAGAATGCTGATAAGCGGGTTATCGACGAGATATGGGCCATAATCACCATAGCAATCGGTGTATTTCTTATAGTGGCTTCATTTACGGGAGGCGCCGGCAGACTGGGCGAACTGATTGACCTCTGTCTAAAGGGTTTATTCGGATTTATGGGCTATGTGCTGCCATTTTACCTTATTGTGTTCGGTATTCTGCTTTTTGCGAGACAGACGTCACATTTCTCGGTGAAGACTATATTGCTGCTGTTTGTAATTCTTCTTATGCTCTGCACTATGAATTCGATAAGATTCATTGAACCGGAAAAAATCGTCTGGTCCATAGAGGAAGTAAAAGGATTTTACATTTCAGGTGAAAAGCTGCTTTCCGGCGGCTTCCTGGGTATGGTAATAGGTTCTGTGCTCATTATGTGGCTGGGCAAAAGCGGCTGCTGGATTTTTACGGTGGTTGTGACCCTTATATGCCTGCTGCTCCTTATAAATACGCCGGTTTCCAGATTCTTTGCTAAAATTGGCGAGAAGATGGAGGAAAGACGTCTTATAAAGGAAAATGCACATCTTGATCTTGAGACCGAGGATGAACAGGGCGTTCAGGTGGCAATGAAGACTCTGCCTAAGGCGTCTGCCGTCAGGAAACCTGACAGTCCGCAGCCGTCACCTCAGCATGAAATTAAGATTGTCACCAGCAGTCAGCCTCAGGCAGAGTACATGCCTCCGAGCCAGACTGCAGTGACGCTGACACCGGAAAAGAAAAACAGCATATTAAAATACATGAACGATGACAGTCTCTTCGGAAGACATAAATCATCCACTACAGGTCTTGAAGATCAGAGGAAGACGGAGGCCGGATTCGGCATAGAAGGTATCGAGTCTGCAGTTCCGTCATGGACAAAAGGCCTTACACCTGATGCTGCCCAGGCAGCGGCAGGAGCAGCTGCGTGCACACCGGCCAGAGAAAATGTAGAGAAGCTTTCCAAAAAGGAAGCCCGTGAGGCCATGCTCACAGAAGAGGAACTTAATCAGCCTCAGGCAGTGAAGAAATATAAGAAGCCGCCGATCAGTCTGCTGGAACGTGCCTCGGGTGGTACCAAAACAGACAGCAGCCTTCTGACGGCTAAGGCTCAGAAGCTGGAAGAAACCCTCAGAAACTTCCACGTCGATGCCAGGGTAATGCAGGTTACTCAGGGACCTACCGTCACAAGGTATGAAATACAGCCAGCTGTAGGTGTCAAGGTAAACAGCATCGTAAGGCTGGCAGACGATATCGCTCTGAATCTTGAAGCCAGATCCATAAGAATAGAAGCACCGATTCCGGGCAAGGCTGCTGTAGGTATCGAAGTTGAAAATGATGCCGTTACAATGGTCAGACTGCGTGAAATCATCGATTCTGAGGAATTCAGAAACAGCAAATCCAAGATCACTTTCGCTGTTGGTAAGGACATCAGCGGCAAAGCAATAGTGGCAGACCTGAAATCCATGCCGCACCTGCTGATAGCAGGCTCGACCGGTTCAGGAAAGTCTGTCTGCATCAACAGCATAATAACAAGCATTCTTTACAAGGCTAACCCTGATGAGGTCAAACTGATTCTGGTAGACCCGAAAGTAGTGGAGCTTGGAAACTATAACGGTATACCGCATCTGCTGATTCCTGTTGTCACAGACCCTTCCAAGGCTGCAGCAGCACTCAACTGGGCCGTTGCCGAAATGACCGACAGGTACAAAAAGTTTGCCGAAGAAGGCGTACGAGACCTGGAATCATATAACGAGTATGTCAGAGCCAATGAAGAGCCTGAAAAGGTAATGCCGCAGGTGGTTATCATCATCGACGAGCTGGCTGACCTGATGATTACAGCTCCTTCTCAGATAGAAGAATCCATATGCCGTCTGGCTCAGATGGCGAGAGCTGCGGGAATGCATCTGATTGTTGCTACTCAGAGACCGTCCGTTGACGTAATTACAGGTGTAATCAAGAACAATATTCCGTCACGAATAGCTTTTGCGGTAACATCTCAGGTGGATTCAAGAACCATACTGGATATGCAGGGTGCAGAAAAACTGGTTGGAAGAGGAGATATGCTCTTTAACCCTATGGGAATCGGAAAACCAATCAGGGTGCAGGGAACCTTTGTGTCAGACAGCGAGGTAAATAAGGTAATCGACTTCGTAAAAAGTCAGGCGGAAAACGGCACATCATCATATAACGAAGATATACTTACAAAAATAGAGAGAACAAACGTCCAGGAAAGCATGGACGACAGTGATGACCTCCTTCCGGAAGCTATAGATTTAGTGGTAAGAAGCGGACAGGCATCTGTTTCCATGCTGCAGAGAAGGTTCAGAATAGGCTATAACAGAGCTGCCCGTATTGTAGACATGATGGAGGCAAGAGGCATAATCGGACCTCAGGACGGAAGCAGACCTCGTCAGGTGCTTATGACCGAAGAGGAACTTGATAATCTCGAAAACGAAGGAGAATAATGAAAGTATTTTTTGAAACATTAGGGTGTCCCAAGAATTTCAATGACACTCAGGCGGCCAAGGGAGTCCTCACGGAGAATGGTTTTGAAATCGCCGGAACAGCCGAAGACTCGGATGTGATTGTGGTGAACACCTGCGGCTTCATTAACGATGCCAAAAAGGAATCAATCGAGAGAATTTTTGATATGATGCCTTATCGGGAGAAAGGCAAAAAGCTGGTGGTTTCCGGTTGCCTCTCCGAAAGATATGCAGATGATCTCTATGAGGAAATGCCAGAGGTAGACTGCTTTATAGGCGTAAACGAATATGAACGACTGCCGGAACTGCTTAGTGAACTTGTATCAGATGGCGGTGAAAGAATAAAGGAAGTAAGCGGCTGCTGCGATAAGATTCTTTCCACCCCAAAACGTATTCTGGGAGAAAATCCTTACACCGCGACCCTTAAAATCGCTGAGGGATGCGATAACTGCTGCGCTTACTGCATAATTCCAAAAATCCGCGGCGGTTTCAGGAGCAAGCCTATGGAAGCGGTTGTAGCAGAAGCAGAAGAACTGGCTGCAGCAGGATGCAAAGAGCTGATACTTATAGCTCAGGATGTGACCAATTACGGCAGAGACCTTTATGGTGAGCCTAAACTTGCGGAGCTTGTCAGAAAGGTCTGCAGAGTGGACGGAATTCAGTGGGTAAGACTGATGTACTGTTATGAAGACAGAATTACCGACGAGCTCATTGAAGTAATGGCTTCAGAGCCGAAAGTATGTCATTACATCGATATTCCGATTCAGCACGCTTCAGACAGCGTTTTAAAGGCTATGAGACGCCGCTCCACAGAAGAATCCATCAGAGAAACCATAGAAAGACTGAAAGCTGCAATCCCTGACATTCACATAAGAACCACTCTTATTGTAGGTTTTCCGGGAGAGACGGAAGATGACTTCGATAAGCTTCTTGATTTCGTAGAGGAAACGAAGTTCGCACGTTTGGGCGTTTTCGCCTATTCCCAGGAGGAAAACACTGAGGCAGGAGATATGGAAAATCAGATAGACGAGGAAATCAAGCAGGAGAGACTGGACGCCATAATGCGCCGTCAGCTTGATATTTCCCTTGAATACAACCGTGAAAAAGTAGGAAAAGAGCTTGATGTTCTGGTTGAAGAAAAGGACGAGGACGGAAGCTATATCGGCAGAACTCAGTACGATGCGCCTGAAATCGACAATTCCGTTATTTTTACATCGGATCATGATTTGAGGCCGGGAGAAATAGTTCGTGTTCTGGTTGAGGATGCATTTGATTATGATTTAGTTGGCAGGGAGGTATAAAAAATGAATTTACCAAACAAATTAACTATCGGAAGAGTTATAGCAGTACCGTTTTTTATAGCTGCATATATGCTTGAGTATTATCTGATTGCTTTTGTCATCTTCATTTTAGCGTCATTAACGGATATGCTGGATGGCAAGATAGCCAGAAAACACAATCTGGTAACGAACTTCGGAAAGATTATGGACCCGCTGGCCGATAAAGTGCTGGTTTACTCGGCTTTCTGCCTGATGATACCGCAGTATGTGCCGGCTTGGATGTTCATAATAATTCTGGCAAGAGAATTTACAGTAGCCGGTATGAGAACTGTAGCAGCTTCAGAAGGAATTGTTGTTGCTGCAGGAATGAGCGGAAAGATCAAGACTGTTCTTCAGATGATAGCCGTGCCGTTGCTGCTTCTGGTGCCTGCATGGCCTGATTTTGCGCCGCTTTACTGGGCTGCACAGATTTTCCTGTGGGCTTCACTGGTAATGACGGTTTACTCCGGAGTGGAGTACGTGGTACAGAACAAGCAGGTATTTTCAATGAAATAGAGAGAGGGTTTTAAAAAATGAAAACCGCAATTTTAACCGTAGGAACGGAAATTTTATTCGGGCAGATTGTTAACACCAATGCTGCCTTTTTATCTCAGGAGCTGCAGAACATGGGATATGATGTTATGTATCACTATTCTGTAGGAGACAACCCGGGAAGACTTAAAGAACTGATAGCCTTTGCTTTCCATGACTGTGACCTTATACTGACTACGGGCGGGCTGGGGCCTACTCAGGACGACCTGACCAAGGAAGTAATCGCAGAGGCCATGGGAGATGTAATAGTAGAAAACGAAGAGTGTATGAAGGCTTTGCTGGAAAACTACCAGAGGGCAGGAAGAACTATGACACCAAACAATCTGAAACAGGCATATATGCCTTCGAGAGCAAGAGTTCTTCCTAACGACGCGGGAACCGCACCGGGTTTTGCCCTGGAAAAGGATGGAAAGCTGATAATTTCAATGCCCGGACCGCCTCGTGAAATGAAGAGAATGTTTGAATTGCAGGTGAAGCCTATCCTGGAATCCATGCAGGACAGCGTTATATTTTATCGTATAATAAGAACCTTCGGACTGGGTGAATCCAGCATGGAAACTATTCTGCTTCCGCTGATAGACGGTCAGACTGATCCTACTATAGCCACTTATGCCAAAGAAGGCGAGTGCAGCCTGAGAGTTGCATCCAAAAGAGCTACTAAGGAAGAAGCCGTGGCTGCGGTTGACCGTATGATTGAAGATGTAAACCAATTAATTGGTGAATATATTTACAGCTATGATGACGAAGATCTCATCGATGTTGTAGGAAAACTGCTGATGGAAAAGCACATAACCATTTCATGTGCCGAATCATGTACCGGAGGGCTCTTTGCAGCCGCTCTGACTGAGATACCTGGAATTTCAGAAGTATTCGAGCGTGGAATCGTGACCTACAGCAACAGGGCCAAGATGGAGGAACTGGGTGTAAAGGCTGAAACTCTCGATAAGTTCGGGGCCGTAAGCCCTGAAACCGCCTGCGAAATGGCTGCAGGACTTGCTGAGAAGACCGGCTCAGACCTCTGCATTTCAGTTACAGGAATTGCAGGCCCTGGAGGCGGAACTGACGAAAAGCCTGTCGGACTTGCCTTTATCGGCATAGCATACAAAGGACAGGTTATGGCTGTCAAATCCCAGTATAGAAATGTAAGCAGAAAGTGGAACAGGCATTACGCCCTCCTGGGAATGCTGAATCAGGTGTACCAGCTGATCAAATAGGAGACATTATGGCTGATATAAATGAAAGAATACGCAGGCAGCTCTTTGAACTGCAGGATTTAAAATACAGAGATTTTAACGCATCATTAATACCTAACGTTGATAAGGAAACTGTAATCGGAGTCAGGACTCCACAGCTTCGCAAGCTGGCAAGGGAGCTTTCCAAAGACCCGGATATCGGAATTTTCCTGAGAACACTTCCTCACAAGTATTATGAAGAAAACAACCTTCACGGCCTGATAATAGAGAACATGAAGGACTATGAAAAGTGTATTGCGGAGATGAAGCTTTTCCTGCCGTACATCGACAACTGGGCCACATGCGATATTATCTCACCGAAGGTTTTCAGGAAACATCTGCCCGAGCTTCTGGATGAAATAAAAGTCTGGATGAGCTCGGACCATACATATACCATAAGGTTCGGCATCGAAATGCTTATGAGTTTTTATCTGGATGAACAGTTCAAACCGGAATATCCCGAGATGGTTGCATGTGTAAAATCCGAGGAATACTATGTGAACATGATGATTGCCTGGTATTTTGCCACTGCACTTGCCAAGCAGTACGATGCGGTTCTCCCTTTTATAGAAGGAAATCGCCTCGAAAAGTGGACTCATAACAAGGCTATTCAGAAGTCGGTGGAAAGCTACCGGATTACACAGGAGAAGAAAGCATATCTTAAAACGCTCAAGGTTAAGTAATTGATAAAAGGAAAGGATAAAAAAAATGAAAAGAATTATCCCTGTAATCTTAACTGTCACATTGATTTTTTCAGTATGTATGTCAAATTTTGCATATGCAGCTTCCTCGGCAAAAGCTCTTGCTGCATCTATAAAAGTAACTTTAGAAGCAGCAAATACTGACGAAGGAATTAAATTGACATGGAAATCAACTAATAATAAAGCTCTGAGCGGATATCAGGTATTTAAGCAAACAGGTGATAATTCAGATAAGCTTGTAGCGACGATAAAAAACGGTGGTACAACATGGACAGATACTGATGTTATTCCTCAGGAAACGTATTCATATGATGTAAGAGGGTTTATCACCGACGGATCAACAAGGCGTTTCACCAACTGTTCAAATCAAGTATCAATAAAATGTGCAGAAAGGCTTTCACATAAATCAATTAGATTAAATCTAGGGGATACTGCTGAACTGACATTGATTGGAGTGCCTGATGAAGATATTGCATCCGGTATTATATGGACATCCAAGAATCCGGCGATTGCTTCAGTGTCTGAGGGGGTAATTGCAGGCATCTCTATCGGTAAAACCACAGTCAGCGCAAAATATAATGGAAATACATTTAATTGCGTTGTGGAGGTATATAATAGGGAAGATTATCCTGAACAAAGCGCATTGATGACAGAACTCAATGAAGAAAAGGAACTGCACGCCGAACTGGATTTGTTTAATATTGATTTCAGTTATTTAACTGCTTCGGTTGAAGGTTCATCAGATGCATTGACCAATAATGAAATAAAGAAGCTCATGAAAGAGCACAAAGGAAAGAGTACTTTAACTTATAAAGAAGCTAAATACGACATTGAAACCTATTTTAATGCCTATAAATACGGCTATGCATTGTATAATTATTATGGAGAAAGCAAATTTGAAAAGGCAAAAAATGCCTGTTTAAAAGCTATTAAAGGCAAAACGAAGATTACCAAAAAAGAACTTACAAATATTTTATATAAAAATTCCATGTTTATGGTGGATGGACATTGCGGAATCGGAGGAAAAATCAACGGTTTCGATACTAAAA
Organism: Anaerovoracaceae bacterium; assembly: GCA_051883095.1. Lineage (GTDB taxonomy): Bacteria > Bacillota > Clostridia > Peptostreptococcales > Anaerovoracaceae > SUG1106. Next base: position 10,476 of record JBJETB010000090.1, on the reverse strand, counting down.
ATGATTATGAATATTATTATTCCGGAATTTACTTCTCAAAAGATGAGAAGGGATATTATAAGAAATATTCAGGCAAAAAATATTATTTCGAAAGCTGCAATGAGAAAAATGCTTCCATTGAACGCACACTTACTTCATCAGGGAAGATAAAATATCAGCTGATATTAAATTTACCTGCATCGAAAGTAAATGGAAAATCAAAGGTGACACTTAAGACGGACAGGGGTGCTGTAAAAACCTTAACAGCTTCATGGAAGAAGGAAGAAAATGCCGTATTTGATCATTCTGCTAATAAATTTGTCCGCAAAGGAGATGTTTTCTACATTGATGTAAATTCATTTTTTTCAATTTCAGATACACAAAAATATATAGATTCTGCAGATAAGGCAAAAAAATGTGAAGCTGTTATTTTTGATATTAGAGGAAACGGCGGCGGAAGTTTTGAAGCGACTGTGGAATGGATAAAGAGATTCACAGATAATGTGCCGGCTATACCAAAATTTCGTTTGATTAAAAACACATCATTTAATCCATACGAATATCTGGAAGGAGAGGAAATGGAGCTGCAATGTTCAAATCTTCAGGTTGTGGACAACAATATTCCTGTATATATTTTAATTGATGATTTGACCGCATCTGCAGCTGAGCACAGTTTATGTCTTCTCAGAAGTATGAAAGAGGTTATTGTAGTCGGAACCAATACAGTGGGCGCACAGGCATCCATGGAAAGAACCACTTTATATCTTCCTGAATCGGGTATATCTTTCGATATGACAACTGGTGCTTCGCTTGAATACAATTACGAAAAAAATAAACTTGAAATCATAGATGGTAAAGGATATAAGCCTGATGTATGGTGTGAATCAAAAAATGCCCTTGATTACACATACTCATTTTTAAAAAAACAGGGATATATTATCAAGTAATTGTATATTGACACCAATGTGTAATAATGTTATAGTGATTACACAAATTACCATAGAAATATTCCGAAAAACCCTTGACCGTTAAGGCAAAATAAGGTATCATAAGAACATAAGAACAGATGTTCTGAAAGTTCCTGTTTAATTATGGAGGATAAAATGAGCATAAATCAGACTGAAAAAGATAAAGCTTTAGAAGCCGCAATGGCGCAGATACAGAAGCAGTTCGGCAAGGGTGCCATCATGAAACTGGGTGATGACACACATATGAATATAGATGCAATCTCTACAGGCTCTATCAGCCTTGATATTGCCACAGGAATAGGCGGAGTGCCTAAGGGAAGAATAGTTGAAGTTTTCGGTCCTGAATCATCGGGTAAGACTACTCTTACATTACATATTGTAGCAGAAGCGCAGAAAGCAGGAGGCAAGGCGGCATTCATTGATGCGGAGCATGCACTGGATCCTGTTTATGCGAAGAATCTGGGTGTAAACGTTGGAGATCTGCTGGTTTCACAGCCGGATACAGGTGAACAGGCCCTCGAAATCTGTGATATGCTTGCACGCAGCGGGGCTCTCGATGTAATAGTTATCGACTCTGTTGCCGCACTGGTACCAAGAGCAGAAATTCAAGGCGAAATGGGTGACTCTCACGTAGGGCTTCAGGCAAGACTCATGTCACAGGCACTGCGTAAGATAACCGGTACTGTTAATAAGTCCAATACTTGTGTTATCTTTATCAATCAGCTCAGAGAAAAGGTTGGCGTTATGTTCGGGAACCCTGAGGTTACCACCGGAGGAAGAGCCCTTAAGTTCTACTCATCCATGAGACTTGATGTCAGAAGAATAGAAAGCCTCAAGGTAGGCGATAATGTTGTGGGTAACAGAACAAGAGTTAAGATCGTAAAGAACAAGGTTGCGCCTCCTTTCAAGCAGGCTGAATTTGATATCATGTACGGTGAAGGCATTTCCAGAGCGGGAGATATTCTCGATTCTGCAGTGGAAGCTAAGATTGTTGAAAAGGCCGGATCCTGGTACAGCTTTGAAGGCGAGAGAATCGGGCAGGGCAGAGAGAACGTCAAGGTTTATCTCAAGGAGCATCCTGCAGTAATGGATAAGATTGAGGGAATGCTTCTGGATCAGATAAAGAAGGATGAAGATTACGTCCCGGAACCGGATATTCCTGAAGAGGATATATCTGAAATCATGGATATGCTTGTAGATGATGACGGCGTAATTATTGAAAAATAGCGAATTGTACGAAATTTTTTCAGTTTAACCCTTGACATTGAGTTGTTTCAATGGTATGATAACTGAGTTGAGCCGCGCAGACTGGGTTTTGAAGTGCAATTAAGCCACCCACAATGGCGAGACTGGATAGAGGAGGATAAAAATTAATGTACGCAGTAATTGAAACTGGTGGAAAGCAGTACAGAGTACAGGAAGGCGACGTTATCACCATTGAGAAGTTAAACGCAGAAGTTGGTGAAACAGTTACTTTTGACAAGGTTCTCGTACTGGGAGAAGGCAAAGACGTAAAGGTTGGAACTCCTTACGTTGATGCAGCTGTAACAGGCAGCGTAGTAGAAAACGGAAAGGGCCAGAAGGTTATCATCTTCAAGTATAAGGCTAAGAAGGACTACCGCAAGAAACAGGGACACAGACAGCCATACACAATGGTTAAGATTGAATCTCTCGGCGGAGCAGCTCCTAAGAAGGCAGCTAAGAAGGAAGCACCTAAGGCTGAGGCTGCAGCAGAACCTGCAAAGGAAGAAGCTAAGGCAGTTAAGAAGGTTTCCGCATCAATGAAAAAAGACGAACTGATTGCTTTTGCTAAGGAAAACAATATCGCTATCGATGAAAAGGCTACCAAGGCTGTAATCATCGAAGCTATTGAAGCAGCATTAAAGTAATCTATCTGATATAGTTAGGAGGTACTTTTTATGGCAAGTAAAAAAGGTGTAGGTAGCTCTAAGAACGGTCGTGACTCCGAGTCCAAACGTCTTGGTCTTAAGGCTGGTGACGGTCAGTTCGTAAGCGCCGGAAGCATTTTGGTTAGACAGAGAGGAACTAAGTTCCATCCAGGCAATAACGTAGGCATCGGCGGAGATGATACTTTATTCGCTAAGATTGACGGAGCAGTTAAGTTTGAAAGAAAAGACAAGACTAGAAAACAAGTCAGCGTTTATCCGAAAGAAGCTTAATTAGATTTTATGACCCTGTATATAATATATCGTACAGGGTCTTTTTGTACCATACAGAGGAGGTTCTAAAATGTTTGTAGACAGAGCCAAAATTATGATAAAATCCGGCAAGGGCGGAGACGGTGCCGTAACCTTCAGACGTGAACCTTTCGTTCCTCAGGGAGGACCTGACGGAGGCGACGGCGGCAAAGGCGGCGACGTTATATTTCAGGCAGACAGAAACCTGAGAACTTTGATGGATTTTAAATATAAGAAGAAATATGAGGCTGAAGCCGGCAAGAACGGAATGAAAAAAAATCGTTTCGGAAAGGCCGGACAAGACCTTATCATAAAAGTTCCCATGGGAACTGTAATACTTGATGAAGCCAGCGGAACGGTAATGAAGGACCTTACTGAAGATGGCGAATCTTTTGTTGCAGCAAAGGGCGGCAAAGGTGGCAGAGGTAATGTTCATTTCAAAAATTCCGTAAGACAGGCGCCTAATTTTGCCGAAGCCGGAGGAGCAGCCAAGGAAAGAAGTATAATACTGGAGCTTAAGCTCATTGCTGATGTGGGACTTGTAGGTTTTCCTAATGTGGGTAAATCTTCACTTCTGGCTGTTTCAACCAGCGCTCAGCCTAAGATTGCAAATTATCACTTTACGACCATTGACCCTAATCTGGGGGTAGTACAGCTTTACGATACCAGTTTTGTCATGGCCGATATAGCGGGAATAATCGAAGGCGCCAGTGAAGGACTGGGAATGGGATTCAAATTCCTCAAGCACATTGAACGTACCAAGGTACTTATCCACGTTGTAGATGTATCAGGCAGTGAGGGAAGAGATCCAATCGACGATTTTGAAAAGATAAATAAGGAACTGGAGGCGTACAGCCCTAGAATTCTTAAAAAGCCTCAGCTGGTTGCCGCCAACAAGATAGATATGATAGACGAAAACGATCCTAAATATCTTGAATTCAAGGCATATGTAGAGGAAAAAGGATATCAGGTTTTCCCGATGTCCGCACCACTTAATATGGGCGTGGAGGAAATTCTTGCGGCTGCTCTGAATGAGCTTAAGAGAATAGAGGCAAATCCTGAGCCTGAAGAGGATCTGACAGAGTATTTTGACTTCGAGAGTGATGAAAATGATCCTACCTACAGAGACATCTATGCCAGCTATGATGAAGAAGCAGGTGTATATGTTCTCGAGGGCAAGCAGCTTACGAAGATTTTCAATTCAACCAATTTCAATGATATGGGTTCACTCAGGTATCTCTACAAATATATTGAGAAAAACGGAGCTATCGACGAACTTAAGGAAATGGGTCTTGAAGAAGGCGACAGCATCAGAATCCAGAACTACGAATTTGAATACTGGGACGAATATTAAAATTTTAATCCCCGCATAGGGGATTTTTTTATGTATTAAATTATACTAAAAGCGTAATTATAGACTTTGCACTTTCATAAAATCAACTAAGAATAAAGCAGAGGTGCAAAAAATGAATTTCAGAGATAAGCTCGTGATACAGATAGTCATCTGCATGGTGATTTTTGCAGGGATAAGGACAATAGGCATGCTCGACATAAAAGGTGTGCGGGAGGTAAAAGCTTTTGTAGGAGAGCACTTTCAAAAAAACTACACAGCAGAAGACATAAAAACCGCAGGTTCCAGGCTGATTGAGGAAGCAGGAGATATTCACAGCGACATTACATCTGTAGTTCTGAAGGCAAATAAAGTCGGGGAATTCGGTGAACCTATGGGAAAGGCGGATGAGAACGGCATACAGGTAGTTTATGCGACGGCGGCAGGAGAGGTAACCACCGTCGGAATAAACGAGGATATGGGAATGTACGTAAAAATAAAACACAATGACAAGGTCACAACATACGGCAATCTGTGCCAGCTGACTGTTGTAACAGGAGACAAGGTAAAAAAGGGTCAGATAATAGGCTCATTTGACAAGAAATCAGGGGCAGAATTTCTGTACAGTCAGACGGATTTATGATACAATATTAAGGCATGAATTGATGAAAACGGAAGGACAGGCTATGACACAGGCAAAGAAAAAAAGAATTTCCGAAGAAGAAGTTAAGAAACTATATATTGAGTATAAAACGCCGGAACACGTAAAGGCACATTGCATGGCCGTTACAGATACAGCGGTAAAACTGGCGGAGACTTTGAATAAACACGGTTACAGCCTCGATCTGGACCTTATAAAGGGTGCAGGGCTTGCACACGATGTGGCCAGAGTCAGCGATAAGCACTGGGAAATCGGTGCTGATGCCCTCGAAGCTCTTGGTTATAATGATGAAGCTGATATAATTCGCGTGCATATGTTCTACTCACCGTTTAATCCTGTGGACAGGCTTAATGAGTGTGACATGGTATGCCTTGCGGACAGACTGGTAAAGGAAGATAAATATGTGGGTCTGGACGAGAGAATAGAATATATACTTGATAAAGCTCCTGACAGACCGGAGATTAAAGCCAATATTATGGCGCGAAAAGCGGAAACGGAAATGCTGCTTGAGGATATAGCAGGTGTAATAGGACAGAGTGTGGACAGCCTGTTTTCAGATAAGGAGAAATAAAGTATGGATTTAAAAAATAAACTTGACCAGCTCTTAAAGAGGGTCGAAAAACCGGGAAGGTATATCGGAGGCGAGGTTAATTCTGCTGTAAAAAACCCTGACAATGTAGATGTGAACTTTGCTTTTGCATTTCCCGATCTTTACGAAATCGGCATGTCATATCTGGGACTGCAGATTTTATACAACGTTCTGAACAAGAATGCCAACATATACTGTCAGAGAGTGTTTGCCCCTGCAGCGGATATGGAAGATCTGATGAGGCAGGAAAATGTTCCATTGATGACACTGGAAACCAAAACACCCATAAGAGAGATGGATTTTGTCGGTTTTACACTTCAGTATGAAATGTCGTATTCTACTGTTCTCAATATGCTTGAACTTGGCGGAATCCCTTTATATAGAAAGGAAAGAGGAGAAGAATACCCGATTATCGCGGCAGGAGGACCATGTGCATACAACCCTGAGCCACTTGCTGACTTTATAGACATTTTTCTAATAGGTGACGGAGAAAAAGCTCTGCCTGAAATGCTGGAGAAATATGCCGAGTGTAAAAAAGCCGGCATGAGCAGAGAAGATTTTCTAAAGGAGGCCTGCAAAATGGAAGGAGTTTATGTGCCTTCATTTTATGAGCCTGTTTACAACGGTGATGGAACAATAAAAGAATTATGTAAACTATATGAAGGCGCTCCTGATACTGTGCTTCGCGCAATAGTCCCGGACACTGAGTCACTTGACTTCCCTGTAAATCCGATAATTCCAATAGTTGAAGCTGTTCACGACAGAGCCGTGGTGGAGACCTTCAGGGGCTGTACCAGAGGATGCAGGTTCTGTCAGGCGGGAATGATATACAGACCTGTAAGAGAAAGAAGCAGAGAAACAGTTCTGAAGCTGGCAAAAGCACAGCTGGCCAACACCGGCCATGAAGAGCTTTCGCTTCTGTCCCTTTCCACAAGTGATTATTCATGTTTTGAGGAGCTTGCAACAGAGCTTATCGATTACACAAAGAAAGAAAACGTTTCTCTTTCACTGCCGTCTCTTAGAATTGACAAGTTTGCATTTGACGTGCTTAACAAGATTCAGGAGTACAAGAAATCAGGTCTTACCTATGCTCCGGAGGCCGGAACTCAGCGGCTGAGAGACGTTATAAACAAAGGTGTAACTGACGATGATATCTTTAATTCCATAGAGCAGGCTCTTACTCTGGGGTGGAAGCACATTAAGCTTTATTTTATGATCGGACTTCCGACGGAGACTTACGAGGATCTGGACGGAATCGCAGATATTGCAAAGAGGATTATAGAACTGAATTATAAGATTAACGGACCTAAAGGCGGCAGGTTTAACGTGACAGTGAGCGTCTCGAATTTCGTGCCTAAGGCAGATACGCCTTTCCAGTGGGAATCTCAGAATACTCCTGAGGAGTTCGAGGAGAAGCACAACTATCTTGCTCAGAAACTGCGGATAAAGGGCGTGACATTTAATTATCACGACAACACCACAAGCGCCTACGAGGCTGTTTTTGCCAGAGGTGACAGACGTACAGGAAAGCTTCTTTATGAGGCTCATAAGGCAGGCGCCAGACTGGACGGCTGGACAGAGCATTTCAGGCCTGATGCATGGAAAAAAGCTTTTAACGAAAGCGGCATAGATGCTGATTTCTATACTGTGAGAAAACGCAGCTTTGATGAAATATTGCCATGGGATGTTATAGACTGCGGAGTATCAAAGAAATATCTTATCAATGAGGCAAAGAAGGCTCTCGAAGAAAAGACGACACGTGACTGCAGGCTGGGATGTACAGGCTGCGGTATGAATCGTCATGTTAAATGTGCTATGGATGGAATATTAAAAAAGGATTCTGTACAGGAAGGGGGATGCGCTGATGAATAACAGATATGCTATCAAGTTCAGCAAGGACGGATATATAAAGTACACCTCCCACCTGGATCTTCTCAGAATGTTTAAAAGGGCATTCAAAAAGACGGGACTTGCTCTGAAATATTCTCAGGGCTTTAACCCTCACCCTAAAATGGGTTTTGCCCAGCCCCTTTCTCTTGGTTATTCAAGCAGATGTGAACTGATTGAGTTTGAAACCCAGATGCCCCATACCACCGGGGAAATTATGGAGAAGCTTCGAAATGAAATGCCTGAGGGAATAAAACTCCTGTCCTGCTTTGAACTTGATGAGAACATTAAATCTCTGGCAGCAGATGCTGATGCAGCCGAGTACAAGATCTGGATTCCTACTGAACAGAGTGAAGAAGAACTGCAGGATACCATGGAAAAATATCTTTCTCTGAGCGAAATTACAGCTATGAAGCGCATGAAAAAAACTAAAAAGATGGAGCCGGTGAATATCAGAAACATGATAAGAAATCTGGAAATAAGCAAAATAGGTGAGTTTGCAATGATTAAGGCTCTTCTTGATTGTGGAAGCAAATCTAACTGCAGTCCGGAGCTTGTTATTTCCAGCTTTTGTGAATTCAGCGGCATTGACACACCAAGGTATGAAATAGAAGTAGAGCGTATAAACATTTTTTTTGTAAACAAATTACAATATTAACATTGACAAATGCTTCAAAATGATGTAATATAATGTCATTAAAGGGGGCATTTACATGAAAATCCAAAACACTTTAAAGCTTGTAAATTTAGACAGCTTAAAGACGCTTGTTTTAAACAATAAAGAAAGATTAAAAACGGCAGCCCTCCCGGTAATAATCGGTGCTGCTGTTTTATTTTTCTGGTTTTACGGCTCAGGTGGAGAAACGCCAACTGTAACTGAGGAAAAAGCCGTAAATAGAGGTGAGACTAAGATTGAAACGGAGGAATCAGCTTTATCCGGAGCAGAAATATATGTAGATATAGACGGTGAGGTTAAATCACCGGGAGTATATAAGGTAAGTGAGGGTACCAGACTGTTCCAGGTGATTGAAATGGCAGGAGGACTGACAGAAAGTGCTTCGACGGAAATGCTTAACAGAGCGGAGGCTGTATACGACGGACAGAAAATCACTGTAATGTCAAAGGCAGGATATGTTTCAGATGAAGGAAACACCGGCAGCATGAGCGGTATCAGCAATGGAAAGGTTAATATTAACATGGCAGATTCGGTTACGCTTCAGACGATACCAGGTATAGGACCGTCAAAAGCTGAGCGCATAATTGAATACAGAGAAACCAACGGCAGATTTACTAAAACAGAAGATATAAAAAACGTTACAGGCATCGGAGACAAAACCTACGACAGCATAAAAAACTACATTACGGTATAATTTTTTCCAGTTCAGTAAACAATATCTTTGAGGTGATGATATGTTTGCTACAAAAAAAAGAAAAAATTACGTAACCTTTATATATTCAGCCATAATTGTGGTGCTTTGTCTTCTGATTGTCGCCATCGCATGGCCTGCAGATACGGAAACAGAGCCGGTAAACAAGCAGAGCAGCACTGATACGAGCCGTATTCCCGAACCTGATACTGACAGTGAATTATTAGATGATTCTGAAAATGATGTAACTTCGGGAAAAAAAGATATCATTTCAGATAGCGGTTCTTCATATTATTGGGTTAAGAGCGTAGATGGCCAGATAAAAGTTTTTTTTATAGATGCAAAGGGTGAAACGGTTGAGCTGGAAACTACAGAGATAGTTTATGATCTTCTGAGTACAGCCGACCAGCAGCTTTTCGATGAAGGCGTTACCATTAACAGTCAGGAGGAACTGGCTATCTTGCTTCAGGATTTTGAAAGCTAGGTGGCATCCGAAATGAAGAAAAATTTTAAAAAAGCGCTGGCTGTTTTTGTAATTACAATCGGGATTATAAGCTGCGCAGGCTTTGTTATCGACTATTTTCATCAGGCTGAAGAGACAGTTCAGGTTGTAAGTGAGAGAGTTCTGGTACCAGGAGGTCAGTCTGTCGGTATTCAGATGGATGTGAAGGGTGTGCTGGTAGTAGGGCTGGAGGAAATAGAAACAGACAGAGGTGTGATAAGTCCGGGATATGATGCAGGTGTGCAGATAGGAGACATGATTCTTTCCATCAATGGCCAAAATGTATACTATGCTGCAGATGTAACTGAAGCAGTAAATAAAGCCATGTCAGAGAACCGGTACATGCCGCTGAAACTGCAGATTCTGAGAAAAGAAGAAGAACAAAGCCTGAAGGTTTATCCTGCAAAGGATAATGAAACAGGCGAATATAAAGTAGGCATATGGGTCAAGGAGAAAATTGCAGGTATCGGCACATTGACTTTTTATGACCCGAGAACCAATGTATTCGCAGCTCTGGGACATGGAATATATGAAAACAGAACGGGCGCACTTCTCAGTGCAGGTAAAGGAAGCCTTTTAAGAACAGAGGTAAGGTCCATAAAAGAAGGAAAAGCCGGAAAGCCCGGTGAAATCAGAGGTATATTCTATGGGAACGAAAAACCTATCGGAGATGTCCTGCTGAACTCGAAATTCGGAATATATTCAAAAGGAACAGATTTTGAAAGCTTACAGCTTGCACAGCCTGTTGTAATGGGCACTCAGGAACAGGTTGAGGAAGGGGATGCCTATATACTCACGACAATTAACGGTGATAAAGTGGAACGCTTTGATATTAAGATCAATAAGGTAAACAGGCAGGAGACTCCAGACAGTAAAGGTATGGAAATAGAAGTTACCGATAAAAGGCTTCTTTCATACAGCGGAGGCATTGTTCAGGGCATGAGCGGCAGTCCAATAATTCAGAATAACCGCCTTGTAGGTGCAATTACCCATGT
>JBJETB010000089.1:0-28107 GCA_051883095.1 Anaerovoracaceae bacterium | reverse complement strand
TTATCTCAAAAAAGCGAGGCCCTGAGAAGAACGTATGTGGTTTACCGTTTACGAACTGTCCCCCTGTCGGCCCCATTTTGAAAGCGCTAATTATGGTTAAATTTAAAGGGAAGGAAAAACGATTTAATTAACGATGCAGTATTTCCATAAACTGCTCGCCTGTGATTGTCTCTTTCTCATAAAGGAAATCCGCCAGCTCATCGAGCTTCTGTCTGTTTTCACTGAGAATTGACGATGCCTTTTCATATTGCTCCTTTACGAGAGCGATAACCTTTTTATCTATTTCAGACTGTGTCGACTCTGAGCAGGCAAGGGAGGTGTCGCCGCCCAGATACTGGTTGGTTACAGTCTCCATTGCAACCATACCGAATTCTTCATTCATTCCATACCTTGTAATCATTGCACGGGCCAGCTTGGTGGCCTGCTCGATATCGTTGGCAGCGCCTGTTGTCACAGAACCGAATACCAGTTCCTCTGCAGCCCTGCCTCCGGTAAAGGTTGCAATCTTGTTTTCTATTTCTTCTTTGCTCATCAGATAGTGGTCGCCTTCCTCCACCTGCATGGTATATCCCAATGCACCGGATGTACGCGGCACGATGGTGATTTTCTGCACAGGGGCGGAGTCGGTCTGACATGCTGCCACAAGGGCATGACCGATTTCGTGATATGCGACGATACGCTTTTCCTTATCTGTAAGAATTGCATTCTTTTTCTGATAACCTGCAATTACAGTTTCAATGCTCTCCTCCAGATCTGCCTGAGTAACGGTATTTCTTCCGTCTCTTACAGCACGGAGGGCAGCTTCGTTAACGATATTAGCCAGTTCCGCACCTGAGGCGCCTGAGGCCATGCGGGCTACCCTGCTGAAGTCCACATTATCTTCAATATTTATCTTCTTTGCATGTACCTTCAGAATTTCTTCTCTGCCTTTCAGATCAGGCAGCTCCACCGGAACACGGCGGTCAAATCTTCCCGGTCTTGTGAGCGCAGGGTCAAGAGATTCCGGTCTGTTTGTGGCAGCCAGAATGATTACTCCGTTGTTCCCTTCGAAACCGTCCATCTCTGTCAGAAGCTGATTGAGAGTCTGTTCTCTTTCATCGTTTCCTCCGATGGCGCCGTCACGTTTTTTGCCTATGGCATCTATTTCATCTATAAATACTATACAAGGGGCCTTTTCCTTGGCCTGTTTAAACAAGTCTCTTACCTTGGAAGCTCCCATACCTACGAACATTTCCACGAATTCCGAGCCGGACATGGAGAAAAACGGTACATTTGACTCACCGGCCACAGCCTTGGCCAGCATTGTCTTGCCTGTTCCCGGAGGGCCTACAAGCAGAATTCCCTTTGGCATGGATGCGCCTATTTCCTCATATCTGGACGGATCGTGAAGGTAATCCACGATTTCGCTGAGAGACTCCTTGGCTTCGTCTTCTCCCGCCACGTCCGAAAACTTGATGCCGTCAGAGGACTTGACATACACCTTGGCATTGCTCTTTCCCATGTTAAACATCATGGAGTTGGAGCCTCCCGCCTTTTCCATAAGCTTTCGGGAAAGCATCTGTCCTATGCCTATGAAAACCATCAGAGGCAGTATCCAGTAAAGCAGGATGGTCAGCAGTGGAGACATTTCCTCTACTATCTCTCCATAGAACTGAGCGCCGCTTTCGTGAAGTCTCGCGATAAGATCCGGGTCATTTACGATGCCTGTTCTGTAGACCTGAGTTTCCTTTTTATCTGTGAAAAGTATTTGATTCTCCTGTATCTCAACCTTGCCTATGTTGTGCTTTTCCGTCATGGTCATGAATGTTCCGTAATCAACATCAGTTATCTTGGTCTGGCTGAAATACGGTACTGCCAGTGAGTTAAAGAGAATAAGGGCAAGCATTATTATCAGGTAATAGTAAATCAGGGGTTTTTTAGGTTTTTTTACTTCGTTCATTTCTGTGCCTGTCTTTCTGTATTTGTAAACTATGTTTTCTATGTGTGTTTTCCGATAGTATGATTTTATTGTCTGAAACGAAACTGAAAATAAACTAAAAAGCCGCCACTTGCCAGTTTTGTGACGGCTTTATGAACATTATGCATTTATTTCAAGAATTCGGGCAGTTCTACACTGAATGTATTGACTCCATCCTCTGATAATACACCGACAGTACCTCCGTGAAGCTGCACTATCCGTTTTACGATAGCAAGCCCCACTCCGCTTCCTTCAGATGAGTGAGAAACATCTCCCTGATAGAATTTGTCGAAAATTCTGCCCATGTTTTCCTCCGGGATAGCCGTACCGGTATTGGATACAGAAACTATCAGTTTTTGCTCCCTTTTTTCAATAGTAATGGAAATGCTTCCTCCATCGGGCGAGAACTTTATGGCATTGTCCAGAAGGTTTATCCATACCTGCTTCAGAAGCTCCATACTGCCCCGTATCATATATTCATCAAAATCCACCTGGAGCTCCAGTCCCTTGGAGTTCCATTTCTTTTCCAGAAGTATTATGCACGAGCGCAGCTGCTCAGACAGGTTGAACTCCGTAACGTCTGTAAGAATAGTCTGGTTTTCCACCTTGGTAAGGTTGAGCACGTTGGTGGCCATGTTGGAAAGCCTCTCCGATTCAGTCTCAATTATGTCGAGGTACTCCTTTTGCTCTGTCTCAGCCAGACCGCCCTTTTTTAGCAGCCGGGCGAATCCCAGAATGGATACGATAGGAGTCTTGAACTCGTGGGAAAAGTTATTGATGAAGTCGGATCTGAGCATTTCTGTGTTTTCAAGTTCCTCGGCAAGCTTGTTGAAGCTGTCGCTGACCCCTCTGGTAAGCTCCAGTCCGCCCATGTCGATTCTGGTGTCATAGTGGCCCGAGGCCAGCCTGTTCATTCCCTGTATTACCTTGTTTATAGGGTCGAGAGGAATTTTGCTTATAAGTACAGTCACAAGGGTACCCACCATAATGCTGGTTAAAGCTATGGTCATCAGTATAATAAACAAGCCACCTGTAGTCCCTGCATTTTTGAAGGAAATGATTCCCGCCTGTGCAAGAGCCATAATAAGGCAGGCTACCAGAAACATTGTCACTGTTATAACAGCGAAAAGTACCGCGGAAAATATCACCGTGAGGCTTATTTTCGGGTCGATGTCCCTCCTGTTTACAAATTTTTTCATATGTTTTTCACCGCCTTATAGCCTAGCCCTCTCACGCTTTCAATGGTAAATTCGCTGTAATTCTCAAAGCGTTTTCTCAGACGCCCTATATGAACCGTCACCGTCTCCCATCCGGTCTCGCTGTCCACACCCCAGATTTCGTCCATCAGTTCGATTCTTGTAAATATTTTCCCCGGATATGAAAGCAGTTTGTACAAGAGCTGGAATTCCTTCTGAGGCAGCTCCTGTCTTTCTTCACCTCTCGTCACTGTAAAGGAATCGTAATCCAGAACCACATCGCCGATAACTATGCGCCGCTCGCTTACAATGCGGGCACGTCTCAGCAGTGCCTTTATGCGCAGCAGCATCTCTTCCTCATCCACAGGCTTGGTCATATAATCATCGGTTCCCACCAGGAATCCCTGCTTCCGGTCGGCAGGAAGCTGTTTGGCTGATACCATGAGTATGGGCAGATTGTTATCGGCAGCTCTCATGGTACGTGTAAATTCATAGCCGTCCATCTCCGGCATCATGACGTCAAGTACAGCCAGATCTATATGAACCTTGTCCATGGTTTCCATGGCATCGACGCCGTTTTCTGCGAGAAATACGCTGTAGCCCTCCCCTTCCAGCACTGCCTTCATCAGCAGTCTGGTGTTTTTATCATCGTCAACTACCAGTATATTAAACATTCCGGGCTCCTCTCCTTGCATTGATATAGGAAGAGTATATCACATTTCCTGTTTTTTTGGAATGAAGAGAACTTTTTTATATCAGTTTTGCACCTGATGTCCGGTATTTGTATATTGCTTTAACTAATTTCAGGAAAACCTCCTGGGTCAGATCCTCAGCGTCCTCCCTGTTTCCCGTCCGGCGATAGCAATAGGAAAAAATATCCTCATAGTGCCTCTTGACAAGTTCTTCGAAGGCGCCTTTATCGCCGCTTCTTATTCTGTTTATAAGCCTTCTGTCTTCCGTTGCCACCGCCTCCTTTCTATGTCTCTATAAATATTAACGCATAACAATCAAAAAAGCTTTTGCTTATTTAAAATTTTCCTTTCTAATCCTTTATAAAACCTATCGACACAAACCGATATATTGCTGTATAATGTGCTATAGAAAAAAATAATACAGATGTGGATTTATATTATAGGAGAAAAAATGGTTAAATTTAAAAGTGATTTTATCAAACATCCGGCATTCTGGGCCGGCATTCTGATAATAGTGCTGCTTGCTGTGGAAATCGGCGCTGTTTCCATGTTTAACGCTGCCCGTGATGCAGCATTCCTGAAGTGGGTACAGAATATCAGTGCTGACAATATTACTCAGGCAAAGGCATTCCGGTTCAGGGAGACCGACGAAAGCGACCAGATAATAGTGGACTTTTCAGGAGATGATGAAAAGTCCAGGCTGGCATCCATCTTCAGCAAAATTCAGGAGGTAAACATCTACGAGGCTCCCCCTGCCGCAGATGGCTGCTCCTACGTGCTGGATATTACCGAAGGCACCGATGATGCGAAGAATATCCTCCTTAATGTGGTATCCGATGGTAAGATGTATTTTACCTTTGATAGAGCCTCCGAAAAGGAGTTCTGCACCATAGGTAAAACCTGGTGGGTAGACTCGTCTGAGCTTTCCGGATACATTACATCCATGGTGGCCAACAGAGAATCCCAGGTAAACGTAATCACCGCCATGTCAGAAGTCAGGTCTTACGATTTTGTTAACAGCGGTGATCTCGGCAATGTCTCAGCCAAGAAGCTGGCAGCTGCTCTGCGCCGTGCAGCCAAGGAGGATAAGCTCCTGGCTCTTTCCGATGCTGAGGCAATGGGCGAAACAGATATCAAGTGGTTCTGGGAACTTATTCCTGCAATTGAGGGAGACCCTGAAACAGGTATTGTGGGAAGCGACATGCATTTCAGAATACGCTGCGGTCTTACGGAAAACATCGTAGAGATTTCCTTCGGTCAGGCAGGCGCATACGACACCGTAAAGCTGGAGGACGAGAATCTCTATCAGCTGGTTCGCTGCAGCAAGGACTCTAAAACGGTTGTAAAGAAAAGTCCATATAAGAAGTATAAGAAATATCTGATTCCGCAGATGGAAAAGGCTCTCGAAAGCACTACAGCTGACCTGGGCACCTTCTCCGGCTACAAGGTTACCAGGTTTGTCAAGGTCTGGGATTACAAAGATAATGACGGCAGCACAGTGAAGCTTTATGACTTCAAATTTGCTCTGCTGCCTGAAGAGCCTGAAAAACTTGTTCTGACAGGTGGAATGTATCTGGACAGCAAGGCTCGTCTTCACGGATTGGATGCAGGTCAGTTTGCAGTAAGAGAGAAAAAGGGAGAAATAGTATCGTGCGCATTTATGGGAAATGATTTTTATTACTCACCTGACTCAGGCTCCAAGGTCTTCACAGAGGATATCGAGGAGCGTAAGGCGGCCAAATCCCGAATAAACAGTGCTCTGGCACTGGCTGAAAAGAATAAAGCATAAAATATGTTTAGGAATTTTTTAAAAGGAGGAAAAATTATGGAAGATTACAGTAAGTTTATCGCTCCGGAACGACGAAGCGTTCCCACACCGCAGGACATGGTCAAAGATGGAAAATGTGTATTCGGTACATTCGATAAAGAATTCGAGACCATGGACTTATTAGGGATCAAAAATCCTACAGCTGCGCCTGATTGCTTTAAACGACTTAAACTTACACTCTGGGAAGCTATGGAAGTGCACCTGGAAGAGGGTCTGCTTCTTGCCGTGTGCTGCGACATGGGGGTCTTCGGACTTACCTTCCATGTCTTTTATGACAAACGCACCAAAAAAGTCTATAGCTTCAGCACCAATGTGAAGAGCAAAGAAACTTTCATCTCACCTAATCTTCTGAACGGTGCCGAAACCAAAGCGAAAGCCGACAATTTCCACATCCGCTATGTGAACGACTTCCAGGATGGACGCTGCCATGCCGAGGGGCATCACGACGGAGAGGACGGGCATATCGAGTACAGCTTTGAACTTAAGCGTCTTTCAAAGCCGGGAGTGGTATCAATTCCTTTCGCTGACCCGGATAAGCGCCACCGCCCTCTTTACTCCCAGAAAGATTTCTTTAAAATTGAAGGCAGTCTGACCCTCAACGGCGAAACATTCCACGCCACAGAAAACAGCACAGCCATCATAGACGATCACAGAGGATATTATCCGAGAAAGGCTCATTACGACTGGCTCACCACACTTGGTATTCACGATGCCGACGGAGAGCGTAAATGGTTTGCTTTCAACCTGACCAGAAACCAGTCCATCGACCAGGATAAATACAACGAAAACCTCATCTGGCTGGAAGACAGGACCAGTCTGCTGACTCCTGTAACCTTCTCCAGAGACGTTCCTACTATGGACTTCAAGGACCATGCCCTCTGGAAGGTTAAAGACGAGCATGACATGGTAAACATCGAGTTCCATGTGGATAACGTATTCAGGATGATTACTCACGCCAGACCTTTTGTCAATATCGAATATTTCGTGGCTTTCGGTACTATCTACGGGTATGTACGAGACGAAGACGGCAAGCTGTATGTTCTTGACGGTATGCCTGCCATGGGCGAGGATAAAGACCTGCTGTTCTAGGATCGTTATATACAGTAAGAAACGGTGTAATTCTCAAAAAAAGAGTTACACCGTTTCATTTTTGTTCTTGACTCTCCCCTTACGGGAGGGTATAATATTGCACTTAAAAGGCAAGGAGGTGTGTGTTATGTCAGAACCTATTATAATCAGAGGGTTAAAGCAGAATAATCTTAAAAATATATCTCTTGATATTCCCAAAAATAAAATTGTTGTTTTTACAGGTGTTTCAGGCTCGGGTAAATCAAGCATCGTCTTCGATACGGTTGCTGCCGAAAGCCAGCGTCAGATGAACGAAACATACAGCGCCTGGGTAAGAGGCAGATTGCCAAAGTACGAAAAGCCAAATGTGGAATTTATAGATAATCTTAATTCATCTGTTATCATCGACCAGTCTCAGCTCGGGGGAAATGCAAGGTCCACAGTTGGTACAATCAGCGATATGTATTCCCTTCTGCGTTTGTTGTTTTCAAGAATCGGTACACCGTCTGTCGGTCCTGCATCGTATTTTTCATTTAACAATCCTAACGGTATGTGTCCAACCTGTGCAGGTATCGGCAAGATTATGGACCTGGATATAACCAATGTAATCAAGGTTGATAAAACATATGACGAGGGCTTCTTCGATCTTCCTGCCTTTGGTCATGGCAATTACTATTGGAAAGTGTACAGACGTCCGGAGTACTTCAGAACCGATGTCAAATGGGAGAATCTTACCGAGGAAGAGCAGAACATCCTTCTTTACGGCAGCCGAACAAGGAGCGGAGAGCGTTTAGATAAAAAGCTTGAAGGCGTTTATAACCAGTTCAAGCGGCTTGTTCTCATGAAAGGTGTTGAAGAACAGACCGACTATACATTAAAGAAGATTGCAAAATATTTATATGAATGTGAGTGTCCTGATTGCAGAGGAAAACGTCTCAATGATGCTGCTCTCTCCTGCAAAATCAACGGATACAATATTTACGACATGTGCGAAATGGAGTTTTCCCAGCTCCGCAAGGTGCTTGATGGCATTCACGATGAACGCGCAGAATCAATAGTTGAACAGCTCAAGGCATCTCTTGACAGAATGATAGACATCGGCCTGCCTTACCTGTTTATGAATCGAGAAAGCTCAACACTCTCAGGGGGCGAGGCACAACGCCTGAAACTGGTGCGATATATGGGCAGTTCCCTCTGCGGAATGATTTACATCTTTGACGAACCAAGCACAGGTATGCATCCCAGAGATGTCCATAGAATGTCAGACCTGTTGAAAAGCCTGCGCGACAAGGGTAATACTGTTCTTGTTGTTGAACACGACAGGGACATTATCAGCGTTGCCGATGAAATTATTGATATCGGACCATTGGCCGGTAAAAACGGCGGAAAGGTTTTGTTCCAGGGCAGTTATGAGGATTTGCTTATCAGTGGGACCAAAACAGGCAATGCTCTTTCATCAGAGATTAAGGTAAAGGAAAAAGTACGTAAACCAAAGGGTTTTCTTCCAGTCAGAAATGCAAATATTCACAATCTCAAAAATGTGGATGTTGATATTCCCCTTGGCATTTTGACTGTTGTAACAGGCGTTGCAGGCAGCGGTAAATCATCACTCATCCGTGAGGTTTTCGCAAAGCAATATGAGGATCAGGTTGTGCTCATTGACCAAAGTGCCGTTACTGCAACAGGTCGCTCAACAGTATGCACCTTCCTCGGCTTTTTCGATGAAATCAGAAATGTTTTTGCCGCTGAAACCAATGCAGACAAGGGTCTGTTCTCATTCAACAGCAAGGGGGCCTGTCCTCATTGCAAAGGGCGAGGAATGATAACCACCGAACTTGTATTCATGGAGCCTGTAACAACCGTCTGCGAGCATTGCAATGGCACACGCTACAGCGATGAGGCGCTCCGGTATACTGTTAAGGGCAAGACTATTGTTGACGTTCTGAATATGAGCGTTGAGGAGGCTGTGCCTTTCTTTGCAGATAACAAAAAGATTTCCTCAATGCTGAGCGCACTTATGGAAGTGGGTCTTTCATATATTTCACTGGGGCAGCCGCTTTCAACCTTCTCAGGCGGTGAGCGCCAGAGAGTCAAGCTTGCACAGAATATAAAGAAAAAGGGCAACATCTATATTCTTGATGAGCCGACAACCGGACTACATATAGCCGATGTAGAGAAGGTCGTCGATATACTTGAATCCTTTGTTGACCGCGGCAATACCGTCATCGTTATTGAGCATAACACAGATGTCATGAAACTTGCCGACTACATCATTGACATCGGTCCCGACGGCGGAACAAAAGGTGGCCAGGTTGTATTCACAGGCACACCGAAAGAAATGATTGAGAACGGCGAAACAATTACTGCAAGGTATTTGAGAAAATAATCATAGGAGCATAAAAAAGACAGTGTAAAAGCATTCACGCTTTCTACACTGTCTTTTTGTCTCTGTTTATTTTTCCTTGCTTTCTACATAGGCCTTTATAGCCGCCGACATGAATTCTGCGGTGCCATCCCCGGCCTTGTCAAGATTTTTCTTGAATCGTTCATCAGCGATATACATTTCCGCCAGTCCTGCCAGAATATCGTCTGTACACTCATAGAAATTATCGCTGATATGATCCTGCCATTTAGCCGCCAGCGCCATGGCTTTAGAGCTGTCCGGCTTTACCCCTTCTGCCGCAAAAGCCGCAAACTCAGAAATGATTCTGCCCTGCTCATCGTCCACCTTCTGCCACTCCCCCTCGTCATAATTTTCAGTGCGTTCCTCGCTCTCCTTATAAGCTTTGGTACCGCCCCATTTTTCACGAGCCTCATCCGCATATTTTTTGCGGCATTCCTCGATTTCTTTCATATCAAATGCATTAAAGCTCATTTTATTATCTCCTCTCATTTCTGCCTCGAGAAGGGATATGATTTTTTCAAGGCGCTGCTTTTTCTTTATGAGCAGTTCGTGCTGTGCTTCCATCATCCTGCTCCGGTCAAAATCCGGCTTATCCAGCATCTCCTTGATTTCCTCCAGTGAAAAATCCATTTCCCTGAGGAACAATATCTGCTGAAGCCTCAAAAGCTCCGTCTCGCCGTAGTCCCTGTACCCATTTTCCGCTGACTTTATTGGGCAGAGAAGTCCTATCTTATCATAATGATGCAGAGTTCTTACGGTTACGCCTGCCAGTTCCGCAGCCTCATTTATTCTCATGTGTCTTACCCTCTCTTTGCAAAATCTGTTATTTTCAGTTCGAACTTTAAGCATATAATAAACTATGACGTTAGGTCAGAGTCAAGGGGTATTTTTTATTTTTTTCGTAAAAGTTAGTCAATAGCAATTACGGTGTAGCCTTCCTCCTCAACAGCCTTCTTCAATGCCTCGTCCGTAATGACAGCTCCGCCTATGATATGAACTACGGCAGTTCCTTTTTCGTGGCTTACCTCTGCAGCCTCAACGCCTTCCATAGCCTCAATAGCCTTCTTTACATGTGCCTCGCAGTGGCCGCACATCATTCCTTCGATTTTCAATGTCTTTGTCAGATTTTGTGTTACTGTACTCATTTTTGTTTTTACCTTTTTATCCTTTCTTCCATCGTATGGATCAAACAGATTAAGCCTCAGGGCGTTGGTGACCACGCAGAAGCTGGAAAGGCTCATGGCCGCAGCAGCAAACATAGGGTGCAGCTGCCAGCCGAAAGCGTGTATCCACACTCCTGCCGCAAGAGGTATACCTATTATATTATAGAAAAACGCCCAGAACAGGTTCTGGTGTATATTTCTCAGAGTAGCCCGGCTCAGTCTGATGGCCGCAGCGGCGTCTTTCAGGCTGCTCTTCATCAGCACCACGTCTGCCGCGTCTACCGCTACATCCGCCCCGGCACCTATGGCCATTCCTATATTCGCCCTTGTGAGAGCCGGTGCATCGTTAATGCCGTCACCCACCATGAGGACTCTGCCCTGACCGGCCAGACTGCGCACGGACTGCTCCTTGCCGTCGGGCATAACCCCTGCAATCACCTCGTCCACTCCTGCCTGCTTTCCGATGGCTGCAGCGGTCTTTTCGTTATCGCCTGTCAGCATGACTACGCGTATTCCCATATTGCGAAGTTCCTTTACAGCCTCGGCACTGTCCTCTTTTATAATATCGGCAACCGCAATTATGCCTGCGGCCTTGCCGTCTTCTGCAAAAAGCAGAGGAGTCTTTCCCTGCTCTGCCATCTGTTCTGCCTGATGCATCAGTCCGGAAACTTCTGTATCGGTTGCATCGGTCTGCATCTGCCCCAAAATTTTTCCTATATATTTCATACTGCCGCCATGAAGCTCTTTTCCGTCCAGCTTACCGGTCAGCCCGCTCCCTGCATGTACCTTAAAGTCTGTGACTTCTGCTGCTTCAATACCGGCTTCTGCAGCCCTTTCCAGCACCGCCTTCGCAAGAGGATGTTCGCTCTTCTTTTCAAGAGACACCGCAATACGAAGCAGTTCTTCTTCGCTGAAGCCCTCTGCCGCAACAATATCAGTCACCCGAGGCTCTCCTTTTGTTATGGTGCCCGTTTTATCAAGAGCGGCAATCTGTACCTTGCCCGTTTCTTCAAGGGAAACCGCCGTCTTGAACAGAATTCCTTTTCCTGCTCCCGCACCGCTGCCCACCATAATTGCCACAGGAGTTGCCAGACCTAGGGCACAAGGACAGCTGATTACCATCACCGATATTCCCCTCGCCAGAGCGAAGCCAAAGGTCTCTCCTGCCAGCAGCCACGCCGCCACTGTTATAAGCGCTATTCCAATAACTGCCGGAACGAACACTCCGGAAACCTTGTCAGCCACCTTGGCTATCGGTGCTTTGGTAGCCGCCGCGTCACTCACCATCTTTATTATCTGAGAAAGGGTGGTATCCTCTCCTACCCGAGTGGCTTCACACCGCAGGAAACCTGACTGATTGATGGCTGCCGCCGAAACCAGGCTGCCGGGTTCCTTGTCCACCGGAATGCTCTCCCCCGTAAGCGCCGACTCGTTTACCGCACTGATTCCTTCCAGGACCACACCGTCCACGGGGATACTTTCACCCGGTCTCACCAGGAAAACATCTCCTTTGCGTACAGCTTCCACACGAACTTCTGTTTCTGCGCCATCTCTCTCCACGAGGGCTGTCACGGGAGAAAGCCTCATAAGACTCTTTAGCGCGTCTGTTGTTCTGCCCTTTGAACGGGCTTCGAGCATCTTGCCTACTGTAATCAGGGTCAGTATCATGGCCGCCGACTCAAAATAAAACTCATGCATATAGCTGTGGGCTGCGTTCATATTACCTTGCATCATATCCCCCGTCAGGGCGAAGAGGGCATACACGCTGTATCCGAAAGATGCCGCTGCACCGAGAGCTACAAGGGTATCCATGTTAGGCGCAAGATGCCACAGGCTCTTAAATCCGCTTATAAAAAACTTCTGATTTATCACCATTATTATACTGGAAAGCAGCATCTGCAGAATTCCCATGGCCGCCGGGTTATGCTCAAGTCCTGCCGGGCATGGCCAGCTCCACATCATGACACCCATGCTGAAATACATGAGTACAGCAAGAAATATTACCGATGCTGTGAGCCGTCGCTTAAGCACGGGCGTTTCTCTGTCTGTAAGCATATCGTCATAGGCTGCAGCTTTTGGCGATTGCCCTCCTCCTGTACCGAGGCTTCCTTCCGGCGAATGGCCGCTCTTTGCTGAAGCACCATAGCCCGCCTTTTCTACGGCTTCTATTATTTTTCTATCATCTGCAGTTCCCTCAACTCCCATGGAATTGGTCAGAAGGCTTACCGAACATGACGTAACCCCGGGAACTTTTGAAACTGCTTTTTCCACACGGGCGCTGCAGGCTGCACAGCTCATGCCAGTAACTGAATATTGTTTCATTATCTTTTCACCTGTTTCGTCAGCTTTATTTCATCAGCTTCTGGAGTATATCCATCAGCTCGTCTATTGTCTCATCATTACCCTCACGGATATCCTCGGCTACGCATGTATGCATATGCCTCGAGAGCACCTGACGGCTGAAAGCATCCAGCGCAGCTCCTGCCGCCGCTGACTGAGTGAGAATATCAACGCAATAGGCGTCTTTTTCCACCATGCTCCTGATGCCTCGTATCTGGCCTTCTATCCTGCTCAGGCGGTTGATCAGCTTTTTCTTTTCGTCCGCGCTGCGCTGGGTAGTGCGCCCGTAGCTTGCATCCGCACTGCAGCATGGGCAGCTGTCTTTCTTCGCTTCATTATCCATAATGCTATTATCTCCTGATTTTCATAAGTAATACAGCTAGTATATACCCCCTATGGGTATATGTCAAACACTTGCCGGGTTGCATTTCAAAAACATGTTGTTTAAATCTTAATATGGAGTGCTTTTTTACAACATATCTTACATTTTCCCCCATCTGTTAAACCATACTGTGTGTTAATGTTGTAATAATTTCTAGGGTTCAGTCATTTTTACAACCGTCCCTTCTTCTACGTTGTAAAATTCTTATAAAATATGATAATTGTGCAACATTTCTGGTCCATGATAGACGTTTCTCTCTTGCTGAATAGTACCATGTTGTAAATAATCTTTTTCTTGTCCATTTTTTACAACACTGACTTCCTGCTTCATGGTCCGTACCGGCATATCAAACCATTTTTTAGTTTTTTCAGATTTTTTTCAAACCCCCTTGACATCATCGCTTTAACGTGTTAATATGACAAATAATTTCAGACAAATTGAATAAATCAAACCTTTGAGGGAGAGTAGTAAGCTTTGATACTTACCTATGAGAGAGCTGCAGGCGGTGAGATTGCAGCAGGAAAAGGCTCAGCCCAATGGACTCCTGAGGGCAAACCCAACGCCGGAATCCTCCGGTCAGTAGGGGCGACGGAGAAGATACTCCGTTATCAAAATCGGCATATGACAGTATGCGCAGAGTGGGTGTGATTCATATCACGCCAAGCCGGGTGGCACCGCAAGAGATTTATCACTCTTGTCCCAGCATAATTATAACTGGGACAGGAGTTTTTTGTTTCTACTGCATTTCAGAGCAGCGCTCCGGCAGTATACACCATCTGCCTCCTGTCCGCGATAATCGAAAGGAGAAAGAAAAAATGAACACAGAAACAAAAGAAACAAAGAAAATTCCTTACAAAATCTATCTTGAAGAAAATGAAATGCCCACACAGTATTATAATGTAAGAGCAGATATGAAAAAGAAACCTGCACCGCTGCTGAATCCGGGCACCCTTCAGCCTATGACCTTCGAAGAACTGCGCGGAGTATTCTGTGACGAACTTGTAAAACAGGAACTGGACGATACCACACCATATTTCGATATTCCACAGGAAATCCGCGACTTCTACAAGATGTACCGTCCATCACCGGTAGTAAGAGCATATTGCCTTGAGGAAAAGCTTCAGACACCGGCGAAAATATACTACAAGTTTGAAGGTAACAACACCAGCGGCAGCCACAAGCTCAATTCCGCCATTGCCCAGGCCTACTACGCTAAAAAGCAGGGCCTTAAAGGCGTGACAACAGAAACAGGTGCCGGACAGTGGGGAACTGCACTTTCCATGGCATGCGCTTATCTGGGACTTGACTGTGACGTTTATATGGTAAAGGTGTCCTACGAGCAGAAACCATTCAGACGAGAAGTCATGAGAACTTATGGCGCCAATGTAACCCCGTCACCTTCAGAAACCACTGAAGTAGGAAAAAAGATTCTTGCAGAACATCCGGGCACCACAGGAAGTCTGGGCTGTGCTATTTCCGAAGCTGTAGAATCCGCCACGACCAGAGAGGGTTACAGATACGTTCTCGGCAGCGTTCTTTCTCAGGTACTTCTGCACCAGAGCATCATCGGACTGGAAGCAAAAACCGCCCTGGACAAATACGGCATCAAGCCTGACGTAATCATCGGCTGCGCAGGCGGCGGCTCCAACCTGGGAGGTCTCATCGCACCGTTCATGGGTCAGAAACTTCGCGGTGAAGCAGATTATCAGTTCATAGCAGTAGAGCCTGCATCATGTCCGAGCCTTACCCGCGGCAAGTATGTATACGACTTCTGCGATACAGGTATGGTCTGCCCTCTGGCAAAAATGTACACTCTGGGCAGCGGCTTTATTCCTTCAGCAAACCACGCAGGCGGCCTCAGATATCACGGTATGAGCTCCGTTGTATCCGAGCTGTATGATCAGGGACTTATGGAAGCCCGCAGCGTAGAGCAGACAGAGGTTTTCGCTGCAGCAGAGCAGTTCGCAAGAACAGAAGGTATTCTGCCGGCACCTGAGAGCAGCCACGCTATAAAGGTCGCCATTGACGAGGCTCTTAAATGTAAGGAAACCGGCGAAGAAAAAACCATACTTTTCGGTCTCACCGGAACAGGATACTTCGACCTTAAAGCATATGAGCAGTTCAACGACGGCACAATGACAGACTTCATTCCTACAGACGAAGACCTGCAGAAAGGCTTCGATGGAATTCCTAAGTTCCCGGGAAATGAATTTTAATTGTCTTTTTGTGAAAACACCACAAATTTTATAAAAAAAACTATTGACAACCGCCAAACAGCGTGTTAATATACCACCATAGTTAATCAACTGACTTTTGAGGAAAGGAGAAACGCATTCATGAAGAAGCTTTCAGCAAACACTGTAATCGTAATGAAGATGATGGGTATGTGCATGTGCAGCATGTGCATGTTTTGCTGTGAAAATCTTTCAAATGCGCTTTCCATCATGAGAACACAGCCGTGCTAAAGGCGGGCTGATTTAAACAGTTAATTACGAGGAGAGTTCATTTGAAACTCTCCTTTTTTATTACCGGGGCACATGTGCCGCAGTAACAAGAAAACTAAAACTAAATCAAAAACCAAAACAATCCAGGAGGAAAACAAAATGAAAAAAGTTATCACCACAATCTTATCACTCGTATTGATTTTCACATTTGCAGTAGGCCTTACAGGCTGCGGCGGCGGAGATGACAGCCAGGACCCTGTTCAGATTGCAATCCCTAACGACACAACCAACGAAGCAAGAGCCCTTCTCCTTCTTCAGGACAACGGCATCATCACATTAAAGGATGGCGCAGGCATTACAGCTACAATCCAGGATATCGCAGAGAATCCTAAGAACATCGAATTCAAGGAAGTAGAAGCAGCACAGCTTCCAAACGTACTTCAGGACGTTGACTACGCAATAATCAACTCCAACTATGCAATCCCTGCAGAACTTAATCCTGTAGAAGATTCACTTTTAATCGAAGGTTCATCATCAGCATACGGCAACATCCTTGCAGTTAAGGAAGGCAACGAAAACGAGCCTAAGATCAAAGCTCTCGTAGCAGCACTCCAGAGCCAGAAGGTTGCAGATTTCATCGCAGAAACTTACGGCGGAGCTGTTATCAGTACAGTTGAAAACCCTGGCGACGGATTTGACCCTGACCTTGACTATGCAGCACTTGCAGGAACTGAAATCACAGTTGCAGCTACTCCTTCACCTCACGCAGAAGTTCTTGCAGTAGCTAAGGAAATCCTTGCAGAAAAAGATATCACTCTTACAGTTAAGGAATTCACCGACTATGTACAGCCTAACAACGTAGTAGAAAGCGGAGAAATCGATGCTAACTACTTCCAGCACGTTCCTTACCTTGATGACTTCAACGCACAGAACGGCACACACATCGTATCAGTTGCAGTTATCCACGTTGAACCGCTTGGACTGTACGGCGGCAAGCAGACTACACTGGACGCTTTAAAATAAAATAATCCGGAGGGAAACAAAGTGATTGAAATTAAAAACCTTTCCAAAACCTTTCCCTCTGCCGACAACACCGTAGAAGCACTTAAAAATGTCTCCATCACCATAAATGATGGGGACATTTACGGTATAATCGGCATGAGCGGAGCAGGCAAAAGTACACTGGTACGATGCATAAATATGCTGGAAAGACCTACTGAGGGCTCTGTTCTCGTAGACGGAGTGGACCTGGGAACCCTTTCCGATCCAGAGCTTCGCAAGGTCCGCAGAAACATTACGATGATTTTCCAGAATTTCAACCTGCTTATGCAGCGCACCTGTCTTAAGAATATATGCTTTCCACTGGAACTGGCGGGAGTGTCCAAGGCAGAGGCTAGAAAACGTGCTCTGGAGCTTCTCGATGTAGTAGGCCTTCCTGACAAGGCAAACGCCTATCCGGCACAGCTTTCAGGAGGTCAGCAGCAGAGAATCGCCATTGCAAGGGCTCTGGCTACAGACCCGAAGGTTCTCCTTTGTGACGAGGCCACCAGCGCACTGGACCCCAAGACCACCCATTCGGTGCTTCAGCTTATCAGGGAAATCAACCAGAAGCTTGGAATTACAGTAATAATCATTACCCATCAGATGAGCGTTGTAGAGGAAATATGCAACAAGGTGGCAATCCTTGACCACGGTGTTGTAGTGGAAAAAGGCCCTGTTGCCGAAGTTTTCACCCGCCCTCAGTCAGAAGCGGCCCGCAGACTGGTATTCCCGGACGGTGTCACCGATACACTTCCTATTCAGGACGACGAAACACATATCAGACTTGTTTTTACCGGAGAAGGCGCTACAAACTCCCCGCTTATCGCACAGCTTGCAATGAATAAAAACATAGCGGCAAATATTTTGTCCGCTAATACCAAAACTATAGAAGGAAAGGCCTACGGCAACATGATTCTTGGCATTTCCGGCGGTCCTGACAAGGTTAAAGAAGCTATAGAGTTTTTCAGCCAGGGCGGCGACGTTATCGTAGAGGAGGTGACAGACCATGTTAGATAAGATTTTCGCACCTGATAAGGTCAGCGAGGCACTTGTAGTTCTTCAGAACGAATTCCCGCTGGCTCTCTGGGAAACCGTATATGTAACAGTTCTGGCCACAGCCCTGGCCATAGTCATAGGTCTGCCTCTGGGAGTATTGCTGGCCACAGGAGATAAAAACGGCATTCTGCCCCTCCCTAAGCCTGTAATGTCAGTGCTCAACGTAGTTATTAACCTGCTGCGTTCCATACCTTTCCTGATTCTGATGATCATGGTCATTCCGCTGACCAGAGCTATAGTCGGCACCACCGTAGGAACTGTGGCATCAATCGTACCGCTGGTGATTGCAGCATTCCCATTTGTGGCAAGGCTTGCAGAAAGCAGCTTCCGCGAGGTTAACCCTGACATTATCGAAGCAGCTCAGAGCATGGGAGCATCACCTTTCCAGATTATCGTCAAGGTGCTGATTCCGGAAAGCGTACCGTCGCTGATTTCCAATGCCACTATAGGTATTACAACCATACTGGGCTATTCGGCCATGAGCGGAATTATCGGAGGCGGCGGCCTTGGTAAAATCGCCATCAACTACGGTTACTACCGCTACAAAACCCTGATAATGATTATGGCTGTTATTCTGCTCATCATCATCGTACAGGTTTTCCAGAGCGTCGGTGACCACCTGGCGAAAAAATCCGACAAACGCCTTTATTAATAATCAAGGAGATTTTCTTTTAAATGAGTTTACTTACAGTTGAAAAAGTAACCCACGGTTTCGGCGCGCGCCAGATTCTGGAAGACGCGTCTTTTCGCCTGCTTAAGGGCGAGCACATCGGGCTTATCGGTGCCAATGGCGAAGGCAAGTCCACTTTCTTAAATATTATTACAGGAAAAATCATGCCTGACGAGGGCAATATAACCTGGTCCCGACACGTTACAGTGGGATATCTGGACCAGCATTCAGTATTAAAAAAAGGCACTACCATAAGGGAAGTGCTGAGAACGGCTTTCAATCATATGTATGATCTGGAAGCTGAAATGTTAAAGCTTTACGAAGACATGGCCTCCGCCGAATCCGACGAAGCCATGAACGAAATGATGGAGGATGCAGGGGAAATCCAGCAGATTCTTGAATACAGCGGTTTCTATCAGCTTGACTCCAAAATTGAGGAAGTAGCCGGCGGTCTGGGGCTTCGTGACATCGGACTGGACAAGGACGTATCGGATCTTTCCGGAGGACAGAGAACCAAGGTGCTTCTGGTCAAGCTTCTTCTGGAAAACCCGTCCATTCTCATTCTTGACGAGCCTACCAACTATCTGGACCATGAACACATCGTCTGGCTCACCAGATTCCTGCAGGAGTACGAAAACGCCTTCATTCTGGTGTCCCATGACATGGATTTCCTCAATTCAGTAGTCAATGTAATCTACAACCTTGACGGTGGCAACCTGACCCGCTACACCGGAGACTACAACAATTTCCTCCGCATGTACGAAATTCAGAAGGCACAGGAACAGCGAGCCTACGAACGTCAGCAGGCCGAAATCGAAAAGCTGGAGGACTTCATCGCCCGTAACAAAGCTCGTGTGGCCACCCGCGGCATGGCAAACTCCCGTCAGAAGCAGCTTGACAAAATGGAAATTCTCGAGCGTCCTTCGGAAAAAATCAAGCCGGAATTCAGCTTCCTCATGGCCAGAACACCGAGCCGTTTCATCGTGGAAGCCAAAGATCTGGTTCTGGGTTACGACAAGGAAAACCCTCTGACCAAGCCTGTTTCCTTTACGCTGGAAAGAGGTCAGAAGGTCGCCATCGTAGGCACCAACGGTCTGGGAAAGACTACCCTGCTCAAGACCATTCTCGGTAAGCTTCCTCCAATCAGCGGCGAAGCTCACCTGGGCGACTATCTTTTCCCCGGCTATTTTGAGCAGGAAGCCGACAGAGATTCCACGGTCACAGCTCTTGACACATTCTGGGCCCAGTTCCCTTCTATGGAAAACAGGGAAGTCCGTCTGTGTCTTGCTAAATGCGGCCTGACCAACGAGCACATCACCAGCCAGATGAGAGTCCTGAGCGGCGGTGAAAACGCCAAGGTCAGACTTGCCATTGTAATGAACAGAGAGCACAACTGGCTTGTTCTCGACGAACCTACCAATCATCTGGATGTGGACGCCAAGGATGAACTGAAGCGTGCTCTCATGGAATATCCGGGAACCATCCTGCTGGTTTCCCACGACCCGTCCTTCTACGAGGATTTCGTCACCGACATCTGGAATGTAGAGGACTGGACCACTAAGATTGTATAGTTTTTGATTTTATAATACCGTTGACCCACCGTCTCCAATAATGTATAATATATTGGTTATCAAATCTTGAAAGGAGGGCACAGGTCAATGAAGAGAATTGAGACAATTGAAACGCGCGATCTGGCTGCAAGTGCTGTAAACGGCGGCTGCGGAGAATGCCAGACTTCTTGCCAGTCTGCCTGCAAAACTTCCTGCGGAGTTGCAAACCAGAAGTGCGAAAACAAGGATAACGAATAATTAAAGCCTGGGCCGCCTGCCTGTAAATGCAGGCGGTTTTTTACGGCTTTATGCTGAAAGAAAGGAACCAGTTAAAGTGATTCATCAATATAAATTAAACGGATATAACATCGTCCTGGACGTTCACTCCGGTTCCGTCCATGTGGTAGACGATGTGGCATATGACATAATAGAAATGTACGAAAACTCCACAGAAGATCAGATTATAGATACAATCTTAAAGAGATACGGTGACAGACCGGATGTTACCGAAGAGGAAATCCGCCTCTGCCTGTCCGACATCAGAGAGCTTATAGCGCAGAAAAAGCTTTTCAGCGAGGACATCTACAAGGACATGGCCTTTGATTTCAAAAACAAATCGCGTGACATTAAGGCTCTCTGCCTTCACGTGGCTCATACCTGCAATCTTAACTGCAGCTACTGCTTCGCAAGCCAGGGCAAGTATCATGGAGAAAGAGCCCTCATGTCTTTCGAAGTGGGCAAACGCGCTCTTGACTTTCTCATCGAAAATTCAGGAAACCATGTTAACCTGGAGGTTGACTTCTTTGGCGGAGAACCGCTGATGAACTTCGATGTGGTCAAGGAGCTGGTGGCATACGCACGCAGCATAGAAAAGGAAAAAGGAAAGAATTTCAGATTTACCCTGACCACAAACGGTGTGGGTGTAAACGATGAAGTTATTGATTTTGCCAATAAAGAATGCCATAATGTAGTTATGAGCATCGACGGACGCAAGGAGGTCCATGACCGCCTGAGAAAGGACTACCAGGAAAATGGCAGTTACGATGTGATCGTTCCTAAATTCCAGGAATTTGCCCGCCGCAGAAGCAGCGAAAATTCCGGTTACAGCGACTACTATGTCCGCGGCACCTTTACTCATGCCAATACAGACTTTACAGAGGACATTTTCCATCTTGCAGATCTGGGCTTCACGCAGCTTTCCATGGAACCTGTTGTATGCAGTCCTGACGACCCGTACGCCCTTACTGAAGAAGATATGCCGGTACTCTGCCGTCAATACGAAATTCTGGCTGAGGAAATGCTCAAAAGAAAAAAAGAAGGTCATCCTATAACCTTCTATCACTACATGCTGGATCTCAGCCACGGTCCCTGCATCCACAAGCGTATCGCAGGCTGCGGCTCCGGCACAGAATATTTTGCAGTAACACCATGGGGAGACCTTTACCCCTGCCACCAGTTTGTCGGTGATGAAAAATATCTCATGGGCAACATATGGGACGGAGTGACCAATACGGACATTCAGGAAAATTTCTGCAGATGTAATGTATACGCCCGCAAGGAATGTGACGACTGCTGGGCCAGACTTTACTGCTCCGGCGGCTGTGCAGCCAATGCTTACCATGCTTCAGGAGATATTACAGGAGTCTACGACTACGGATGCAGGCTCTTCCGCAAGCGTATGGAGTGCGCTATTATGCTGCAGATTGCTGAGCGAAAGCTATAAAAAAGCTATAAACGTGGAGGTAGAAATATGCAGAAACACGAATACAGAGATTCTATGATTGGCTGCGCAGCTACACTGGCATGCGAAGTGATTTTTGGACTGAGCTATATATTCACCAAGCAGGCCATTAACAGCGCCAGCACCCTGACTTTGCTGGGGTGGAGATTCCTGTTGGCTTTTCTGATACTGCTGCTGTGCTATTTTCTGGGTATCATAAAAATCCAGCTGAAGGGTAAAAAAATAAGGCCGCTTCTCATAGTGGCCCTGTTCAGTCCCGTTATTTATTACATATGTGAAACAATCGGCATAAGCTATACAACCACATCCGAAAGCGGGGCATTCCTGGCATGCATCCCTGTAGCTTCTCTTCTGGCATCCACACTGATTTTAAAGGAAAAGCCAAAAAAGATTCAGGTTGCAGGCATCACGGTGACTCTCACGGGAGTTCTGATAACGGTGTTTGCCGTAGGTCTGAAAGCCAGTTTTTCTGCTGTCGGATATGTAATGCTCGCAGCCGCAGTGATTTCATACTCGCTGTACAGCGTTTTCGTTGAAAAATCAAGCGGATATACAGAAATGGAAATAACCTTTGTTATGCTTGCCGCTGGAGCTGCCGTATATGTGACGCTTGCGCTGGCAGAAGCTCTGATAAAGGGCAACCTGGCATATGTGGCAACGCTGCCTTTCACCAATATGAGTTTTCTTTCTGCCATATTATATCAGGGAATCGGCTGCTCCATACTGGCCTTCTTCCTTTCAAATGTTGCAATTTCCAAAATAGGCGTAAATCGCACCTCATCTTTTATAGGAGTTTCAACTGTAGTTTCAATCGCTGCGGGAATACTTGTCCTGAACGAAGCGTTCTCCGTTATCCAGGTGATTGGTGCGATAGTAATCCTATCCGGGGTATATATTGCCAATTCGAAGTTATAGCAGTTGCTTCAAAGCTAGATGTTCTCCATGGCGTCCAGGATTGTCACCTGCTTTTCTGCCGGAAGGGTAACGTCCTCCTGCTCGCGGTAACTTCTCATTATATCTGCAAAGATTTCAGCTGTTGAAGGCGGTGTGTAGCTTATGCAGTCCGCACCTGCCTCAATAGTTGCCAGAATGGTCTCCGGTGTGGGTCCTCCGGTTGCTATGATAGGTACCTTCGGGAACTTTTCCCTTATTTTACGTACCACCTCCGGTGTCCTTGCGGCAGCAGACACATTGAGAATGGACACTCCTGCGTCCAGTCTTGCCTGGACATCCACATTTTCATGTATAACCGTAGCAATGACCGGTATGTCAACCACATTGGCTATCATCTTTATATTTTCGTTGGTGACAGGAGCATTTACAACCACTCCCCATGCACCGTCTCCTTCGGAGTCCTTGGCAATCATTGCGGAACGGATTCCGTTGGTGATGCCTCCGCCCACTCCCACAAAAACAGGCATAGGCGCCACATTTATAATAGATTGTGAAATTATCTGCTGCGGTGTAAACGGATAAACTGCCAGCACCGCATCTGCGTTGCAGCTCCTTATTATTGCAATATCTGTGGTAAAAATCACCGATTTAATTCTTCTCCCCATTATTACCAGGCCTTTTGCTCTGTATATTTCTTCAGGCATCTCAAGATATTTTGATCTCAGATTTCCCTCAATTCTGGTCAGTTCTCTCTTATCCATCTGTTTCTCCTTTCGGTATCAAATATGTCATAATATATAGTCGCTAAAGATAAATTGCGGCCTCGATGACGACCTTCCCTTTTCGGGTTGTCCCCTTTTCGCCTATATAGACAGCCTTGCCTCTGCCCCGCAGAACCACCTTTTCGCCGCCTTTGAGGAAGTAGTCAGCCTTAGCCGTTTCAACACCGTCTACGAAGACCTTTCCCCTCGAAACAGCCTCCTGTGCTTCCTTTCTCGATATTCCAAAAA
Organism: Anaerovoracaceae bacterium; assembly: GCA_051883095.1. Lineage (GTDB taxonomy): Bacteria > Bacillota > Clostridia > Peptostreptococcales > Anaerovoracaceae > SUG1106. Next base: position 4,671 of record JBJETB010000089.1, on the reverse strand, counting down.
CTGATGATACTATATTATCAATTCTCGGTGAAGATATGGTGAATTTCTCGTTTTTTATACGTGTTTCTAGCTTTTTTAAATCAAAAATTGGCACTGCCTTAGCGGTCACACTGACTCTCCCGGCCTGGGTAAAATTATGTGTCAGATATTCAGCCATCTCCTTTGCCACAATAATCTGTGCGCCGTCTTCACCGACTATGATGTCTCCTGTTTTTTCACGTTTTATGCCCTCTCCCATCAGTGCTCCCAGATAATCCCTGTGTGTCAGCTTTCCCTTCTCTGCGCGGGGCACCTTCACATCGATAAGAGCCATGGTGCATTCATCCGGATTATCACGAAAATATTCAAGTGCTGAGGTTTCATCCGTTACCCCGGTATAGTCCGGCATAAACAGCACCTGTTTTCTTTCCGCATCATCATAGCCTCCGAAAAGAATGACCCCCTCATTTCTGTGAGTCCTGAGAAAACCTGCAAGCATACTCTGCTGTTCAAGGCTGAGGAAATCGCTGTTCATTGGCGTGTAATAATCCTTAAACCTTTGAAATCTATCTTCAATTATCTTTAAAAATAATTTATTTTCGTCCATTTTTATATTATTTTCCTTTAAAAAGTGATATAATGTTTAGATTATTGTAGCAGATTGATTATAACATATCAGGCTGTAATTTTGAAAGGAGATTTGAAATGAAATTTGAATACAGACCCAGCGGGGTATGTTCCCGCAGCATTTATCTTGACATAGAAGATGGTGTGATCAGGGATATTGAATTTGTGGGAGGCTGCAACGGCAATCTGAAGGCTATCTGTTCTCTCGTCAAGGGAATGTCCTGCGACGAAGTCAAGTCTAAACTCAGCGGTATCCGCTGCGGGCTTAAATCAACATCCTGCCCCGACCAGCTGACCCGCGCCATCGATGCGGCTATAGAAGCAGGTGCCAGGTAATAACAAGGAGGCATATATTATTCATGGGAAATTTTCTGTTTAAGAAGTTCATAAAAAACTATGAAGATGTGAAAAATCCTGAAGTACGTGACAGCTACGGCAAGCTTGCCGGAATTGTGGGGATACTGTCCAACCTGCTGCTCTGCGTCATGAAAATGCTTGTGGGTTTTATTTCCGGCAGTATTGCTATAGTTGCAGATGCGGTAAACAATCTGGCCGATGCATCCTCTTCTGTCATCACCCTTGTGGGATTCAAACTGGCAGCCCTGCCCGAGGATAAAGAGCATCCTTACGGTCACGCCAGAATAGAGTACATAGCCGGAATGGTGGTATCCCTTATCATCATAATTGTAGGAGTGGAACTCGGCAAAAGTTCCTTCGAAAAAATACTCCATCCGGAGCCGCTGGAATTCAGCATTTCTGTAGTAATCGTCCTGCTCCTGGCCATAGCCATCAAAGTCTGGCAGGCCATGTTCAACGTTTCGGCAGGCAAAAAAATCAATTCGCTTACCCTCATTGCTACCGGAACCGACAGCAGAAATGACGTCATAGCAACTTCTGCAGTGCTCATCAGCATCATCGCCGGATATATTTTTGATATTCAGATAGACGGATACATGGGCGTACTGGTGGCACTGTTTATCGTATGGTCGGGTATCAGTCTCGTACGTGAAACAATCAGCCCTCTGCTGGGCGAAGCCCCTGACCCCGAGCTCGTCAATGAAATTGAAGATATAGTAATGAGCTATGACGGTGTAATAGGAATACACGACCTTGTTGTTCACAATTACGGCCCGGGCAAGATTTTCGCATCAATACATATAGAGGTGGATGCCGCCGTTGATGTGATGGTCAGCCATGACCTTGTGGATAATATAGAGGGCAGGCTCCAGCAGGATCTCAATATTTTCGTCACAGCGCACATGGATCCTGTTAATCTGGGTGACCCTAACAGAGAACCTCTCACACATGTTATCTCCGATGCCATATCAGGACTTGAAGGCGTGCTCAACTTCCACGATCTTCGCATCGTGCCGGGGCCTACCCACACCAACGTTGTCTTTGACGTGGTCCTTTCCCCGGAATGCCACATAGACCGCCAGCAGATTACCGACATCATAAGCGAAAGAGTCCAGAATTATAATCCGTCCTTCTTCTGCGTCATCAACTACGACATGAGTTATGTATAATAGTGCGTATGAGAAAAAACATGTGGAATATAGTTTTAAAAAATGATATAATTAAAACGATATAAACGAAAAGGGGGAACTATATGACCGTATTTGGAATTAATGTAAGCATGATTGTCATATGGCTTGCTGTAGCACTGGTTATGCTGGTAATTGAAGCATTGACCGTTGGACTTGCGACTATATGGTTCGCAGCCGGTGCACTGGTGGCACTTTTAGCTGCTTTACTGGATTTCTCCATTGCTGTCCAGATAGTGCTTTTCCTGGCAGTATCTATATGTCTGCTTGTTTTTACGCGTAAAATTTTCGTGGAAAAACTTAAGGCAGGTTCGGAAAAAACCAATGTAGATGCTCTTTTAGGAGAAAAAGGAGTTGTTGTAAGCCCTATTCACCCCTATGAAGTAGGCCAAGTGAAAGTGGGCGGACAGGTATGGTCAGCCGTCGGCAAAAATCCTGACGAAACCTTTGCCGTGGATCAGCTGGTAAAAATCAATGCTATTGAAGGTGTAAAGCTTGTTGTTACGCCTGTAAAACACGATTAGCCAAGTATTTTGGAGAGAAAGGAAAAAGATTATGGAAATTTTAAAATGGATTGTTTTAGGCGCTCTGGTACTCATTGCTATAGCACTACTGGTGACCAACATCAGAATCGTACCTCAGGCAAGAGCCTATGTTGTAGAAAGACTCGGTGCATATCACGGAACCTGGCAGGTAGGTCTTCACTTTAAAATTCCTCTGATTGATAAGATTGCGAGAAAGGTTTCCCTTAAGGAAAAGGTTATCGACTTCCCGCCTCAGCCTGTTATCACCAAAGATAACGTAACTATGGAGATAGACACGGTAATCTACTTCCAGATTACCGATCCGAAATTATATACCTACGGCGTTGAAAGCCCTATGGACGCCATCGAAAACCTGACAGCAACCACCCTGAGAAACATCATCGGCGAGCTGGAACTGGATGAATCTCTCACCAGCCGTGAGCACATCAACTCCAAGATCAGACTGGTTCTGGATGAGGCTACAGACCCGTGGGGCATCAAGATAAACCGTGTGGAGGTTAAGAATATCACTCCTCCTCGCGATATTCAGACAGCCATGGAAAAGCAGATGAGGGCTGAGCGTGAAAGACGAGAAGCTATCCTTATCGCTGAAGGTGAAAAGAAGTCTGCAATCCTTATTGCAGAAGGTCAGAAAGAGGCCGCTATTCTTCAGGCAGAAGCGCAGAAGCAGGCTGCCATTAAGGAAGCTGAAGGTCAGTCCGAAGCCATCCTTATGATTAACAAGGCTACTGCCGACGGTCTCAAGCTCATTAAAGACGCAGAACTTGATGATGCGGTTATCAAGCTGAAGAGCCTGGAGGCTTTCCAGAAGGCAGCCGACGGTCAGGCAACCAAGATTATCATCCCGTCAGAGATACAGGGTCTGGCAGGGCTTGCAGCCTCCGTCAAGGAGCTTGTAAAGGAATAGAATACAAAAAACTCGCATCACAGCTGAGATGCGAGTTTTTTTACTTTCCTTCAAAATAATTAACTACACCGATTATGGAGTTCTCCACCATGTTGGAAACTGCCTCATCAGTATAAAATGCAGTATGCGGTGTTACGATAACATTTGAATATGACCTGAGAATTGCCAGTTTAGGATTGTTAAGAGGCTCGCCCATGCGGTTGAAGTAATAGAGTCCGCTTTCATGTTCCACTACATCAAGACAGGCAAATCCGATTTTACCGCTCTCAATTCCCTCAATAAGATCGTCAGAATCGATCAGTGCTCCCCGGGCGCAGTTTACTATGCCCACACTGTCTTTCATTCTGCTTATTGTCTCCCTGTTTATCATATGATAGTTTTCTTCCGTTGCCGGTGCATGGAGGGTGATAATGTCGCTCTGCTCTATGAGTTCTTCAAGACTTACATACTCTGCCAGACTTGCTGCTCTTTCGTTAGGGTACGGATCATAGCAGATTATGCGGCATCCAAATCCTGAAAGGTCTTCGATAACCGTGGTTCCGATTCTGCCTGTTCCCACGATTCCCACTGTACAATTGTGCAGTTCACCGCCGATTTTGCCCTTAAGGGTATAATCCTGTACATCAGTGCGCATCATTATGTGTTTTATTCTGCGCAACCCCATAAGCATCATCATAACCGCATAGTCGGCAACACTTGCCGGAGAATAGGTGATATTGCTCACATGTATGCCCAGTTTTGCCGCATGCTCCACATCTATATGATCATATCCTATAGTTCTCGTAGTTATATATTTAATGCCTATCTCTGCAAACCTGTCCAGCATATCGGCATCAATTACCGTGGTGAGTATATCTATGGCGTCATAGCCTTGTGCAAGTTCTACATTTTCAAGGCATGGCGTCTGCGTGGTAAAACCGTATTCTACGCCGTATTTGCTGCAGAACTTTTCAAAGAAAGGTTTTTCGTCAAATTCCCTCAAGCTGTATACAAATAGTCTCATAGTCTTATCTCTTCCTGGTATATTGTAATTGACTCATTTAGCTAGTCACTTGCAATATACACTTTC
>JBJETB010000088.1:0-112044 GCA_051883095.1 Anaerovoracaceae bacterium | reverse complement strand
CGTAGAAAAAGCCACGAACATCACAAGACATTCATGGCTTTTGTCTACAGTCTGAAGCCCGGAAGTGACCTTCCGGGCTGAAAAATTATATGATTTTTACTTCTGAGCTTCCTGTACAAGCTGTGCACCATAATGAAGTGCCTTTAAGTTAATCTCTTCTGTTCCCTTAGGTACATGATTAAGAACAGCTTCCTCAACAGCCTTCTGCGAAGCCACGTGAAGAAGTTCATTTACTACGCCTACAGAAATGATGTTTGCTGACATACGGTTCTTTATCACCTCTGCTGCACCTTCAAGAATAGGAAGATGGTAAACCTTATGGAGAGATTCAACTTCATCAGGTACTGAGATTCCTTCATCGACAACTACGACAGCCTGATTTTTTAGACAACCGACATACTTGTCAAGGGAAACCTGTGTAAGTGCGAGAAGCAGATCCGGCCTGATTACTTTAGTATATGTGATTTTTTCGTCAGAAACGATAGTTTCAGCTTTGGATGAACCTCCTCTTGCCTCCGGTCCATAAGCCTGGCACTGAACCACATTCTTGCCGTCCTCATAAGCAGCCTCAGCAATGATAATGGTTCCCATTATTACACCCTGTCCGCCGGAGCCGGTCATTCTGATTTCTGTCTTAGCCATTACTTGTCACCTCCGACTTTTTCGATAATTTTCATATACATATCAGTATATTCTTCCTTATTTTCGACTCTTGAAAGTTCTCCGATAAGGAACTTGCCTTCAAGCTGCTCCGGGGTCATCTTTGCTGCTGCTTTAACATCAACAGCATTATCCTTCTGCCATGTAAGCATTTTCACGGAATCGCCCTTTTTATTTTTACGTCCATAGTAGGTAGGACAAACTGAAAGTCCTTCTATAAGAGAGAAGCCATGATGATTAATGCCTGCCTCTATAAGCTTTACCGCCTGCTGTGCATGGTATGCTGTGCAGCGTCCTGTGAATGTGGCGCCTGCAGCCTGTGCCAGCTGTGGAATATCGAAGTTGTAGTCGATATTTCCATAAGGAGCAGTTGTTCCCTTTTCACCGTGAGGTGTAGTTGGAGAATACTGTCCGCCTGTCATTCCGTAGATATTGTTGTTGAATACAATGACAGTCATATCAATGTTTCTTCTGCAGGCATGAATCAGATGGTTTCCTCCGATGGCAGTTGCATCGCCGTCGCCGGTGATTACGATTACATGCAGCTCTGGGTTTGCCAGCTTTACACCAGTTGCAAAGGCGATTGCACGTCCGTGAGTAGTATGTAAAGTATTAAAGTTCATGTATCCCGCAGCTCTGGATGAACATCCGATACCGGAAACGATAACCACCTTATCAGGGTCAAGTCCGCAGTTCTCTATTGCCTGTGCAACATCTCTCATCAGAATTCCGTGACCGCAGCCCGGACACCAGATATGAGGAAGTCTGTTAACACGCATTGTTTTTTCAATAAGATTGCTAGGCATATTAATACACCTCCTTTACTTTGTCTATTACATCCGTAGGGGTAATAGTTGTTCCGTCAATCTTTCCGAGGAAATCAACAGGCACTCTGCCCTCTACGATTCTCTGCACTTCAAGGAGCATCTGTCCATCGTTATGCTCAGCAACGATGATCTGTCTCAGATGTTTGTTTTCCTTGATAACCTTCAGAAGGGCTTCTTCAGGGAACGGCCATACTGTAATCGGTCTGAACATACCGATTTTAACGAAGTCCATCTTCTTCGCATCTTCCATTGCGCCCTGCACTGCTCTTGCTGTACCGCCAAAGCATACGATCATTGTTTCACAGTCTTCGCAGTCGACTTCTTCCCACTTCTGAATACGGTCTCTTCTCATTCTTATCTTGTCGAGAAGACGTCTTTCCTGTGTATCTGTGATATTGTTGTCGTTTGTCGGGAATCCGTCCAGATCGTGGAAAAGACCTGTTACATTGAACTTGTCGCCTTCACCGAAAGGAGCATATTCCGGAACATAGTTTCCTTCCTGAACGGCGTAAGCAAGTGTACCGTTGAATGTACGGTCTACCTTTCTGTCTGAAATAGTCAGTTCTTCAGGCGGAATGAGTTCACATCCTTCTCTCAGGTGACCTATGATTTCGTCCATAAGGAATATAACAGGTACCCTGAATCGTTCTGCCATGTTGAAGGCTCTTACACATTCAGTATAGCATTCCTGAACTGATGAAGGTGAAATTACGATAACAGGATGGTCACCGTGAGTACCCCATTTTGACTGCATTAAGTCGCCCTGGGACGGTGATGTAGGAAGACCTGTGGAAGGACCTTCTCTCTGTACGTCTACTATAACAATAGGAATTTCAGCGATAGCGGCATATCCTATATTTTCCTGCTTAAGAGAAAATCCAGGACCTGATGTTGCTGTCATAGCCTTGAGTCCGGCTACGGAAGCACCCAGTGCTGCAGCGATACCGCCTATTTCGTCTTCCATCTGTATGAATTTGCCTCCTACCTGAGGCAGTCTGAGAGCACTTCTCTCAGCGATTTCTGTTGAAGGAGTGATAGGATAGCCTGCATAGAATCTCATTCCTGCAGCGATTCCTCCTTCTACAACGGCTTCATTGCCCTGCAGTAATTGAAATCTCTTTCCCATTAGTTTTCCTCCTCTATATAAATTGCATAATCCGGACAGCGAAGTTCGCAGAGTCCACACTTGATGCACGCTTCTTCGTCAGCAATATGCACCTTTTCGTGCTCAATTGCGAGCACATTCTTAGGGCAAAACGCTACGCATATTCCGCAGCCCTTGCACCACTTCGGATTTATAACCAAAGTTTTGTTTTTTGCCATTTAAGCTCACCTCGTAATTGTATTTAAGTTTTATCACTTTTCACATAATACCATATATTGTTGAATTTTCAACATTTTCGAAGAAAAAGCACTTTTTTTATACAAAATGACTTTTTGTATAAAAAAATACAAAAAAACTTCCGCAGCAAATTGTACTGCGGAAGCATGAATAGTATAGCATTATTCTATTTATCAAAATAAGAGATGAATTTTCCGGCCTTTTCAGTGATAATCTCGCTGCCGCATGCTGCAGGCTGACCACCTACGATTACCCAGTCAATTCCTTTCGGCGGTTTGGAGATATCTCCGAATGTAGCTCCGTCAATTATGGTTTCAGGGTCAAATATGGTGATATCTGCATCTGCTCCAATCTTTATGACGCCCTTCCGTTCTTCCAGGTCGAGACGTTTTGCGGGTTCAATAGTCATCTTCTTTAAAGCATCTATCAGTGAAAGCCTCTTTTCCTCCCTCACATATTTGCCGAGAACTCTCGGAAAAGTTCCCGCTGCTCTCGGATGGCCGTTTCCATGGTTGATAATGCCGTCACTTGCTACCATTCCCCTTGGATTTGCCACTGCTTCAGCAATTTCTTCTTCATTCATTACGAAAGCTACAACCAGCATCTCAGGATAGTTCTTTCTGGCATCTCTGAATATCTCCTCGGTGCAGTAAACATTCTTATAAGGCTCATCCGTAAGCATCAGATCCTTATAATCCTTGCCCCATGCTTCAAGACATCCATCATCAAAAACAGTTGAATTAATTTTCGTAGAGAAAGCGTTATATGGATATGTATCAAAATTCAGTCTTGGGTCTTCATCCATGGACTTGTTTATAAGCTCCAGTGATTCCTTCATTTTTCCCATTGCAGAGCAGCTGGAAAGATGAGATATCTGGAATCTTTTGTTTATGTGTTTCTGGATATTTACCATTTCCTCAATTGAAGAAATGTCATTCAGACAGTCATTTCTGTAGTGAGCTGCTACAAGCAGATTCGGATCATCGGATGCTTCAGTTCCATATATGATTTCATCAAAGGTAATTCCCGGATCATATTCGATTCCGAAGGAAATGCCCATAGCGCCTTCCTTGAGGTCTTCCTGCATCTTGCCTCTGATTATATCCCACTGTTCTCTGGTTGCAGTATCGTAGTGCCCCAGTCCCAAAGATGTCCTGTACCAGTTATAACCGGTGAGCATTGCATAGTTTACAGGTGAGCCGCCAAGTTCTCTGATTGTATCTTTAAATTCCCTCAAAGTCTGATACATTACTCCGCAGTTTCCTCCCACACAGGTTGTTACTCCCTGCTTGAGCATCATCCTGGAGATAATGTATTCTTTTCCTTCATCGGCAAAGTTTTCTTCATGCATGTGAATATCTATAAAGCCCGGAGAAACCACTCTGCCGGCTGCATCAATAACTTTTTCGGCATCCGGAGTTTCAGCGCCGATGTATGTTATTTTGCCATCCTTTATGCCGATGTTAGCCTCAATGAACTGATTTTTCTCATAATCAGGATATTTTCCGGTCGTAATTAAAATATCTAACATTGTATCTTCCTTTTCTTTCTAAAAATCCTCTTTCATTCTGCGGATTTTTTCCTCATCTGAGAATATTTTTGCTACCTGAAGTCCGATTACCATAGCACCTTTTCTGATTGCATCATGAGCACATTCACCTTTTACTGCGTCGGCAAAGTCTCTGGTATGTATAGCAACTCCTCTGTCAACAATCTGTAACGTAGGATGGAAAGTCGGGCAGACAAAGCTTACATTGCCGGCATCCGATGAACCGAAAATCTTGTCATGATCACCGTTTATCTCAATGCCCAGTTCATTGTAGACCTCACCTAAAACTTCTAATCCGAATTCGTTATTCTTAAGGTTGTCGTAAGCCTTTGCTGTGGCAACTTTATCCCATGTTGTTCCCGTGGCAATTGCTGCTCCCTCAGCACAGTTATCAGCCTTCTTTATGAGACCGAGAAGATATTCTTTGTCAAGTGCTCTGAAGTAAAACTCTGCGCTTGCTTCTTCAGGAACGATGTTAGGTGCTTCCCCTCCGTTTCTGTAGACAGCATGCATTCTCACATCAGGTGTAACATGCTGGCGAAGCATATCTATACCATGGAACATGAGCTGCGCTCCGTTAAGAGCATTCACACCATCCCAAGGAGCTGCCGATGCATGAGCAGCCTTTCCATGGAAAGTATAAAGATATGAATGAAGTCCCAGAAGCTTGCAGTACAGAAGATTCTGGTCATACAGATGTATCATCATAGCCATGTCATATCCATCGAAAACTCCCTGTTCAACCATAGTGCATTTTGCTCCGTCAACTTCTTCATTAGGAGTTCCCAGAATATGAATATCACAATTCAGTTCATCCTGCAGCGGTGCAAGAGCTATGGCTGCAAGTACACTGATTGAACCGCTTACGCAGTGTCCGCACGCATGACCTATACCCGGCAGAGCATCATATTCCGCCATAATTGCAACTTTATATTTATGGTTATTATTCCCTTGTATTCCTCTGAAAGCAGTTTCCAGACCTGCAAAAGGCATCTCAACAGAAAAACCGTTTGCTTCAAGAACTTCTGCTATCTTTTTTGAAGAACGGAATTCTTCTCCCGATAACTCCGGATTATCTGCCAGATCATCGTTTAAGGAAATCATATCCTGGAATTTTTCTTCTACTTTTTCGGTTAAAATTTTTTTCAATTCTGAATATTTATCCATTTAACTCACCTCTTTCTTATTCTTTTGATGAAATTATTTTACCACAATTTTCTGAAAAATCAACTCTTGTCAGTCTTATTGTTATTTCCGCATTAAGTTTATAAGCAGGATATGGCTGATTGTCACTTCTTTCCTTATTCCAATATGCCTGCTCATGCCTTTCCAGTATTTCCTCATCGGTAAGTCCCTCTTCTATCCCCTTAAAAATAAGCTCCCGCTCAGCCTTTGCTTCATTGATAAAATCATCAAAGAACGTCTTCTGTTCTTTTTTAGACACTGCTCCGTAATGAGGTCCGATTATACAGTTGACGTCAATCTGTTTCAGTCTGCGGGCCGACTCAAGGGCATCTTCGTAACTTTTCAGTATGGATGGATAAATAAAAGTTGTTCCGTTTCTGACGCCGGTGGACTCGCTGGCAAAAAGTATCTTCTGCGGCTCCAGCAGATAGCTCATGGAGCAGTCTGTATGACCTTTTGTAACAAAAGCGGTTATTTTTTCTTTTCCAAGGCTTACGCTGTCGCCATCCTTCATAATGATGTCCACTCTCATTCCGTCAGCAGTTATTTCGACATCGCTGCCGAACTGTTCTTTGGCCTCATTTCCGAGTCTGACCATTGTTCGTTTCGCACCCTCACTTGCAAAAACTCTGACAGCCTTCTCGCCTGCACAAACTTTGGCCTCCGGCCACTCTTCCAGTATATACGGAAGTGCACCTATATGATCATAGTGAGTATGAGAAAGGAAAATATAATCCAATGTTCTGTTCTCGCGGTCAAGAACCTCATGTATGTTCGCTATAAGTCTGTCTTCAAAACATGCCATTCCGCAGTCGTAAAGTCCTGTTTTTTCCGTCCCCAGTATCAGTATCGCCTCTCCGCCTCTGCCGCCTGTTACCCTTACCAGAGGCTCGGGAAAATTAAATGGATTTTCATCACGCATTTTTTCTTTCCTCCATATATCGAAAAAATTTACTGCTATCATTGCAACAATAATAAATCCAAGATAACCCTCTATTGGGAACATATAGGCTACCACGTTCTTAAAGCCCACAAGGCCCAGCAAAAATGCCGCTGCTGCGGCGATTATCACCATTCTGCCCTTGCGCGGGCCTTCTTTTATTTTAGTCGTAAATCCATAAAAATTGCTGGTAGCTGATGAATAAATCGCCGCAAACAGCAATACGGAATAGACAAGTCCTGCAGCCGGAGACACTCTGGTCGAATAAGCAAGCATAGGCATATCTGCATCCTGAGCAAATAACATATCTTTCTGAATAGCACTGACGATAACAAATGCCAGTATCCCGAGAAGTACACCTCCAAGACCTGAACCCAATATGGCTGCTCTTTCCGATCTTGCATTTACGGAAGATGTTGCTACTATTGGAATCATAGCCAGTATATTATACGAGATATACAGACATGATGCCAGAACCCAGTTGCCTGCAATAGGTGACGGATTGAGCAGTTCCGGATCTGCCTCGGTTCTTTCACATGTCATGATGATAATTATGCTTAATGCTACAACAGCAGCGAAAAGCACCGGCATTATGTACTTGAATATCTTTGATATACGTTCAAACTCTCCCAGAACTGTTGCAACCACCAGCACGGCGATGAGAATGCCTCCCACCATGGGATTTATTCCAAAAAGCTGATTTAACATAGCTCCACAGGCTGCGGTCATATTAATAAGAACAGTAAACAATATTGCAGCCATAAACCAGCTCACTGCGTTGGTAATCTTTTCATTATTTCCCGGGGCAATAATTCGGCCCATTTCGTTGGTTCCCAGCTTTCTTGCTATATATGCAGTAGCTGTCCCCAGAAGAATAAAAAGAATTCCAACCAGCAGAACTCCGACCTTCCCTCTTGTACCAAAAACCCCGAAGAACTGCCATATCTCACGTCCGGACGCAAAACCGGCTCCCATTATCGCACCGACGAACATGAGAGCCACGTTTAATAAATTCAGGTTGACGGATTTTGAGTTGTCATTCATTTAAAGTCTCCTTAGACGATTTATAATACTTGAACTCTCCATAACTGAAAAACATGAGTCCTGTCCAAATGATAGCAAATGCCACCAGCTGAATCTTTTCAAAAGGTTCCTGAAAGAGGAAAATACCTATTACAAGTGACAGTGTCGGAGAAATATATTCAGTAAGTCCTAAGGCGAATAAATTGATTTTGTTGGCCGCATCAGCAAACAGCGCAAGCGGAAACGCGGTGAACAGACCGCAGAACATAAGAAGTCCGTATTTGTACATTTCTCCGCTTCCGAGTGATGCCAGAGCGCCCTGACCGCTCACCTCAAGATATATAATCACGATCAGCGCAAAAGGTGCCAGAAAAACAGTCTCATAAAGCAGAGATAATATTGGCGGCTTATTGAAATTTTTCTTGCATGCCGCGTATATGGAAAATGTAACTGCCAGTCCCAGGGCTATCACCGGCACCTCTCTGAAATATATGATTATGACCAGTACTCCGGCGCATGCAAGAGCAAGTGCTGCTTTTTTGTATACAGTCAGTTTTTCTTTAAAAAGCACCACTCCGAAAGTGCATACCATAAGAGGCTCTATATAATATCCAATACATGTCTGAATCACATAATCAGCATTAACCGCCCATATGTATATTGACCAGTTGGCCGTAATAAGAGCACCTGCAATTATATATTTAATAACCTGTTTTTTATCTTTTAAAGGCTCCAGTATTTCATTAATGCTGTACCTAAACAAGGCGGCAATCACACAAACAACTGCCACCAGCAAAATTCTATAAAATATGATCACCGAGGATTCAATAGGTCTGAGCCACTGCCAGTAAATAGGCATAATTCCCCACCATACGCTGCATATAAGGGCTGATGACAGTCCCTGCCTGTATGTCCTGGCAGAATCCATAGGCGTATTCCGTTCCATCTCTTTTTATTCCCCCATCTCCGGAGAGCCCTTTGCTTCACTTTGAGTTCTATAGGCAAGATTTTTTATTTCTTCTCTGTTGGCATTAAGAGTATTACCTATTTCCTCAAATGTATGGGCAAGATTGGTATACATTTCTCCAAAATATTTCATATTGAGCTCATCCATTTTGCCTTGCATATCATAGAGCATCTTATCAACATAGTCGTAGGTCTTCATCTTGAGCATTCTCGCGTTAACCTCCGCATCCTCAAGGATCTCTCCGGCAAGCTTGGTTGCTCTCTTAGTGATATCATCTGTCTCAACCAGATAATCAGCCTGTTTTTTTGCTTCGCGGATGATTCTTTCGTATTCTGCCTTTGCTTCGGCAAGTATTCTGTCTCTCTCATCTCTTATCCACTTGGCCTGCTGCATGTCGTCAGGCAGAGAGAGCCTGATATCTTTAACTATAGCAAAAATTTCTTCAGCTTCCAAAACCACTTTATTGGTCAGAGGTACTGCGGTAGCCTCCTCCATGAGGTCCTCTAATTCATCCAGTAAATCTAAAACTTTTGTCGTATCTTCCATTTACTTGCCCAATTTCCCTTTCATTATATTTAATATATGAGGAGGTACCAGACACCGTCCGTCTCCTCCCAGTGAAATGACCTGCTTGGCCATGGTTGAACTGATAAAATCATACTTTGAATCCGAAATCAGGAAAACAGTCTCCACTTTATCTTTATAAAGATACTGGTGAAGCTGAGCCATCTGTCTCTCCGAATCAAAATCGGAAACTCCCCTGAGGCCGCGAACAACCACATTAAAACCGTTGTTGTTCACATAATCTGCCAACAGGCCGTTGCACATATCCACTGTAACGTTAGGAAGATGCTTAGTGACCTCTTTTATCATATCCATACGCTCCTCAAAGGTGAACATGGTCTTTTTTTCAAGATTCACCACTACACCTACCACAACTTCATCGAATATGTTTGATGCTCTTTCTATTATGTCAAGGTGTCCCAGGGTAAGAGGGTCAAAGGACCCTGCATATAAAGCCTTTGTTTTCATTTTTACCTCAATGCATTACAAAAATATCTTCTGCTATTTTACCACATTAAAATGCCTTAATCAACCGTATATTGATATTGCAACCGTTCCGTAGGTTCTTTCCTTTATCTTTTCAAATCCGTAAATATCATCTTCCAGTGAGTCACGAACGTTATGCTCTGCAATTATGATGCCCTCATCCGCCAGTAGATCATATTCGCTTATCAGTTCAAAGCATTTTTCATAAAGACCTTTCTTATATGGAGGGTCAAGGAAAAAAATATCTATTTTTTCTCCTTTCTCTCCCAGTCTTGCAAGCACCTTTTCAAAATCTCCCGGTATTACCACAGACCATTCTTCTGCCCGGCACATTTCAATATTTCTCTTAATAAGTGCCAGACTCTCTCTTGAATTGTCACCGAAATAGCATTTCTCTGCACCTCTGGAAAGCGCCTCCAGACCAAGATTCCCTGTTCCTGCAAAAAGGTCAACGCAGACTGCATCTTCCAGATTTCCTGCTATTATGCTGAATATGGCTTCCTTAACCTTTTCTGTGGTTGGCCTTATATTGTTGTTTTCGGGCATCTCCAGACGTCTGCCCTTAAAATCTCCTGTTATAATTCTCATATATTTATAATCCTTTTTTATTTTTTTATTTTTAAAAGCAGTAATACTAATTATATTAACCCAAATCTTCTGCAAAAGCAAATATTTCGTACATCGCATTTTTCCAAAGACGGCCAGAGCCTCCATTTATTGCATCACATATTAAAAAAAGCCCGTGCCAAACTAGTAATGTAATAGGAGGTGAACAAAATGTCATTACAGGATAAGATGAATGTTAATGCAAAGCCTGCATTAAACAGCTTAAAGACAGAAGTCGCTAACGAGCTTGGTTTATCTAACTACGAACAGACTGACAAGGGAAACCTTACTGCTAGACAGAACGGTTATGTTGGCGGTTATATGACTAAGAAGTTAGTTGAAATGGCTGAAAGACAGTTAGCCGGAAAATAACCTATAAGATTGGATAAATTCAAAAAGGCCGCACTCCTTGCGCGGTCTTTTTGCATATCACAGCCTCAGCTGTATCTTTTCTCCAAACATCTTTTTTACCCTTTTTTTAAGCTCGACGTGTTCAGGAAGCTCCAGTTCAGGATCCCGGTCTATCAGATCACGTGCAACATATTTGACCTTCTCAAGGATATCTGCATTCTTTACAAGGTCTGTGATGTTAAGTTCGGGAAGTCCATGCTGCCGTGTGCCGAATATTTCTCCCGGGCCTCTCAGTTTAAGGTCTTCCTCTGCTATTACAAATCCGTCCTCAGTGGAGCACATTATCTCATTTCTCTTCCGTGCTGTTTCGCTGTCAGAACCACACACCAATATGCAGTAGGACTGATGTCCGCTTCTGCCGACACGTCCCCTCAGCTGGTGAAGCTGTGCCAGTCCGAATCGCTCACAGTTCTCTATGACCATAACTGTGGCATTGCCCACATCTATTCCAACTTCTATAACGACAGTTGATACAAGTACGTCAATGGCGCCTGCCGCAAAAGTTTCCATAATAGAATCTTTTTCCTGCTGCTTCATTGCACCGTGAACAAGTCCTATCCGCAGGTTCGGATAAAGTTTTCTGAGTTCTTCATATATTTCCTCAGCTGATTTACAGTCTATTGCCTCGGATTCTTCTATCAGCGAGGCAACCACATAGGCCTGTCTGCCCTCTTTTACCTGAGCTTCCACAAAATCGTAAATTTTTTTGCGGCTGTCTCTGTATCTTAAAAAAGTCCTTATAGGTTTCCTTCCTGCCGGCAATGTATCTATAACTGAAATATCCAGGTCTCCATAGAGAATTACTGCCAGGGTTCTCGGGATAGGCGTCGCCGTCATTACGAGAATATTGGGATTTTCGCCTTTCTGTGCAAGTAAAGTCCTCTGATTCACTCCGAATCGATGCTGCTCATCGGTGATTACCAGGCCAAGATCAGAAAACTCCACGTCAGGCTGTATGACCGCATGAGTTCCTACAAGTATGTCAATCTTCCCTGATTTAAGGTCAGCCAAGATTTCTGAACGTTCCTTAGCCCTGGTGCTTCCCGAAAGCAATCTTACGTCAATGCCCAAAGGCTCAAAATGCCTTTTTAAGGTGGCTATGTGCTGTTTTGCCAGTAATTCCGTAGGTGCCATCATAACCGCCTGAAAACCGCTTTTTACTGTCTTATACATTGCCAGCTCGGCCACGGCCGTCTTTCCTGAGCCTACATCACCCTGAACCAGCCTGTTCATGGCTCTGCTGCTCTCAAGATCTTCTTCAATCTGTTTCAGAGTTCTTTCCTGGCCCTCTGTCAGTTTAAAAGGTAATATATCCAGAAATGGCTGCAGCGTAACTTCCTTGCTTACAGAAACTCCTTTTTTGTTTCTTTCCCGTCCACGTTTGATATAAAACAATCCGCTCTGAAGAGTGAGCAGTTCCTCGAAAATGAGACGATATCTGCTTTCCAGCACAGGTCTCTCTGCCAGAGGAAAGTGTATGTTCTCTATGGCGTATGCCGGATCGCAAAGATTGTTTTCCCTCACTATTTTTTCCGGTAGCCACTCCTTTATTTCCTTTGCGGTTTCTCTCACTGCCAGCTGCATAGAACGCATCTGCCCCTGGTAAAGTCCTTCTGTCAGCGGATACACAGGAAAAAGCCCTCTTACATCATCCTTGTCTCCTGTATTATGGAATTCCGGATGAGCCATCTGACGCCTGCCATTGTTCAGCGTAATCTTTCCGAAAAGAGTAAGAGCCTGACCCGGCTTAAAATAATCCGCCAGATACTTTCCGTTAAAGAACAGCATCTCCAGGCTTCCGGTATTATCCTCCACAAGTACTCTGAGAAGGCGTTTTTTGCTGTATGGATTTCCGCTTATCTGTTTCGTGACAACACGAACCTCCAGCAGCACATCCTGATTGAAAGGCGCTTCCATTACGGTCACCGCATGACGTCTGTCCTCATACTTTCTCGGGAAAAGATAAAGAAGGTCCTCCACAGTGTGTATATTCATTTTTCCAAGAAGCTCAGCCCGTTTTTTGCCTACCCCTTTTATGGAGGTTACGCTGTCTGCCAGCTTCAGAGTTTTATCTGATCCCATATTCCCTCACTATTTCTATGTTCCTTGCGGCGATTTTTTTTGATTTTACGCCTACTATCCTCAGTACTATTCTTCCGCCTTTATCCGGCAGCATGGTTTTCATCTGCTTCTCCAGACTGTCGAGAATGGCGGTGCAGTTTTCTTTTATGCTGGCACCGAAGGACATGATTACAAAAAATTCAAGGCGGTATTCGTCCTCTGTTTCCTTTATAAAAATATTCGAAGCAAGTTCACTCGTTGAAACCTTCTGATCGATGCCTCCCAGAATTTTTCCTTTTTCGGAAGCGCAAAGCACTTTTCCTTCTGTCCTGGCAATTGATGACAGCACTGCCTTGGCAAATATATTATCATTTAGTCTTATTTTTCCGTATTGTGTTGTGCGTTCAAGGGACATGTCCGTTCTCCTTTCGACTTTCGCCTTTCGCTGCATTGATGGCATACGTTTATGCTGCTTTTAATATACCACAATTCCGCACACTTTCCTATGCTTTTTCATAGAATATATGGGGTGTAAGAAATGAACAACAACTTTCGCAAAAAAAAATGTTTTGACATATATAAAGAGACCAAGGACATAGGATTCGTGCTTCTGGTTTTCGGTGCAGTGACAATCTGCGCCTTTTTCCTCCCTCCAAAAGCATGGATCATACTCCTTGGTATCCTGCTTATCATATGTGGTTTTACTTTACTCAAACGCTGACGTCTGTGCATGCGGGCACTAATCTTCTCCTGCAAGCTCTGTCAGGTCATAAGGCGTGGACTGGTATACAAAGTAATTAAGCCAGTTTATGTACAGAAGACTTCCGTGAGCACGCCAGTTTACTATCGGCGGATTATCAGGATTGTTATCTGCATAATAATTCTCAGGTATGGCCGTACCAAGACCTGCCGCCTGGTCTCTTCTGTACTCGGCGTCCAGTGTCATCGGATCATATTCGGAGTGTCCCATGGCAAAAAACTGCCTGCCGCCGTTTCTTGATACAAGATATACGCCTGCTTCCTCTGAAGATGCCAGTATTTTGAGTTCAGGTATCGCCTCTATATCTTCTCTGTTCACTGTAGTATATCTTGAATGGGGCACATAGAATGTGCTGTCGAAGCCCCTGAGCAGCATAGAATGAGGATAATCCGCAGTATGAGCATAGACGCCGAAAAGCTTTTGCGGCAGCAGGTGCTTTTTTATTCCGTAATGGTAGTACAGGCCTGCCTGTGCTCCCCAGCAGATATGAAGAGTACTGTGAACGTTCTTCTTGGACCATTCCATTATTTCAGTAAGCTCCTGCCAGTAGTCCACTTCTTCGAACTCCATAAGTTCCACAGGTGCTCCTGTTATTATCATTCCGTCAAATTTCTCATTCTTTACATCATCAAAGGTCTTGTAAAATGAGAGAAGATGGTCTTCAGTAACGTTGTGGGATTCGTGGCTTTTTACCCGAACCAGTGTCAGTTCTATCTGCAGCGGCGTATTACCCAGAATCCTTGAAATCTGCGTTTCTGTCTCTATCTTTTTAGGCATAAGATTCAGGAGAAGGATTCTTAAAGGTCTTATATCCTGGGTTATAGCCCTGGTTTCCGTCATGACGAAGATATTCTCATCGGCCAGCGTCTGAACCGCCGGCAGATTATTAGGTATTTTAATTGGCATTTATTTATCCTCCGGTTTCTTTAATTTATACCGCTGCCAGCGCCTGTTCAATATCAGCAATCAGGTCAGCCGCATCCTCAAGTCCCAGTGAAACTCTCACAAGATCAGGACCGACTCCGGCAGCCACAAGTTCTTCATCGTTCATCTGACGATGAGTTGTCGTAGCCGGATGCAGACAGCATGAACGTGCATCTGCAACATGTGTCTCTATAGCGATAATCTTAAGGTTTTCCATAAATTTTCCCGCTGCTTCTCTGCCGCCCTTCACTCCGAAGCTTACTACACCGCAGGCCCCGTCAGGAAGATACTTTTCTGCAAGCTCATAGTCCTTGTCTGACTTAAGCTTAGGATATGTCACCCATGCAACTTTATCGTGAGCTGCAAGGTATTCAGCTACTGCCATGGCATTTTCACAATGGCGTTTCATCCTCACATGAAGACTCTCAAGTCCCAGATTCAGTATGTAGGCACTAATTGGAGCAGGTGTTACACCAAGGTCGCGCATGAGCTGAACCGTAGCTTTTGTTATATAAGCTCCCTCAAGGCCGAATCTCTCCGTATATGTTACACCGTGATAACTATCATCAGGAGTGCAAAGTCCCGGATACTTTTCAGCATATTTCGTCCAGTCAAATCTGCCTGAGTCAACAATGGCCCCGCCTACCGCGCTGCCGTGACCGTCCATGTACTTGGTAGTGGAGTGAGTGACGATATCTGCGCCCCATTCAAAAGGTCTGCAGTTTACAGGTGTAGGGAATGTATTATCGATGATAAGCGGGCATCCGTGATTGTGTGCCGCTCTGGCAAATTTTTCTATGTCGAGAACCTTCAAAGCCGGATTTGCAATCGTTTCACCGAAAACAGCCTTGGTGTTCGGACGAAAAGCAGCATTCAGCTCTTCTTCTGAAGCATCGGGAGCCACAAAGGTAACCTCCACACCCATTCTCTTCATTGTTACAGCGAACAGGTTATATGTTCCTCCGTAAATAGCTGATGATGCCACCAGATGATCTCCGCACCCGCATATATTGAATACCGCCAGGAAATTTGCCGCCATTCCCGAGGATGTAAGCATTGCCGCGGTTCCTCCCTCCAGCTGGCATATTTTAGCTGCTACAGTATCTGAAGTAGGGTTCTGAAGTCTGGAATAAAAGTATCCGCTGTCCTCCAGGTCGAACAGTCTTCCCATAGCATCACCTGTATCATATTTAAAAGTAGTGCTCTGTATGATAGGCACCTGCCTCGGTTCACCGTTTCCCGGTCTGTAACCACCCTGCACACATTTAGTTCCTATTGTTGTTTCTTTCATTGTCATGTCCTCCGATGCTGATATTATTATTATTTGAATATATGAAAAAAGAACCCACACCAAACTGCGAGTTCTCTTAGTTTCTTTTTTAATTAAATGGCACGGTTTACTTTATTGGATCTGATGCATCTTGTGCATACGTTAGCTCTTCTAACTGTTCCGTTTTCATCAACAACTCTTACAGTCTGGATATTAGCGTTCCATTTTCTTCTCGTGTGTCTCATGGAGTGAGAAACGTTGTTTCCTGAAACCTGTCCCTTACCGCAAATTTCACATTTCTTTGACATCTACCGCACCTCCTTTAATATATTTAAGCCGTAGCATTTTTTCTTAACTTATCTGTCCGCACTCGAACACAAGATAGTATAACATAAACAATCCCTGTATTTCAAGCATTTTTTTCTATTTTAATAATATTTTTCTGCCAGAGTCAGTTCTCCGGTGCTGCGCGTAAGATTCATATCTATCACCCGCTGGTTTCTGCTGCCTCTGAAAAGAAGCGTAAGATCTCTTTCTTCCAGAACGAATCTTCCATCGATGAGAATATCGGTCAGTTCAAGCAGACCTTTAATCCACCGGTTGTTTACAGCCATTTTCTGCAGTTCTTCGTAGGTATAGCCCGTATATGTCACTATGTTAAGTCCGCGTTCCTTTACTTTAACAGCCAGGTTGTAAAAGGCCTCCGGCTGGCACATAGGCTCTCCGCCGCTGAAGGTCACTCCGTCAAGCAGCGGATTACTGTCTACTGCATCAAGTATCTTAGCGATATCGCAGTCATAGCCTCCGGAAAAATCATGGGTTGCCATGTTATGGCAACCCTTGCAGTCGTGTGGACATCCCTGACAGAAGATGGTAAATCTCAGTCCGGGTCCGTCAACTATTGATTCTCTTACAACTCCGGCAATTCTTATCGCATTCTTTGTATCTGCCATTTAAATTGCCTCCGCAGTTCTATTATTTATTTTAAAGCTTTTCCAGCTCGCCCTCAGTCATATCGTGCTTTACACGATCCTGTTCCTCTGCGCGCTTGGCATTATTCCAGTGATCCATGGTTCCTACCAGATATCCTGTGATTCTTCTGATTCTTTCGAAACCTACATCACCTTCTCCTTCCTTTCTGTGGCACTGAGGGCATTCGTTATCTATTATACCCGTATATCCGCAGCAAGGGTCTCTGTCTACCGGGTGGTTGATTGAACCGTAACCGATTCCATTTTCCTTCATGCATCTTACTACCTTTTCGAAGGCATCAAGATTCTTAAGCGGGTCACCGTCAAGCTCAATATATGAAATATGTCCGCCGTTGGTCAGCTCATGGTAAGGAGCCTCAAGTCTGATTTTTTCAAAGGCGTTTATATCATAGTATACCGGAATGTGGAAGCTGTTGGTATAATAATCTCTGTCAGTCACACCAGGAATGGATCCGTACTTTTGTCTGTCGATTTTTACAAATCTTCCCGACAGACCTTCAGCAGGAGTAGCGATAACCGACCAGTTAAGGCCTGTTTTTCTGGCCTCTTCATCCATGCGCTTTCTCATATAGCCTACGATTTCAAGGCCCAGGTTCTGAGCCTCCTTGGACTCACCATGGTGAACTCCAATAAGGGCTTTGAGACACTCTGCCAGTCCTATAAAGCCTATGGTCAGAGTTCCGTGCTTGATAACCTCCTCGATGGTATCGTCCGGACCTAACTTGTCCGAATCCATCCAGATGCCCTGTCCCATGAGGAACGGGAAGTTCTTTACCTTCTTCTGTGACTGAATCTTGAATCTGTCGTTAAGCTGATCAATGGCCAGATCTATCATTCTGTCAAGACCTTCGAAGAACATGTCCACATCTCCCTTGGCCTTGATAGCAAGTCTAGGAAGGTTAATAGAAGTGAAACTCAGGTTACCTCTTCCTGTTACGATCTCTCTGGTAGGATCGTAAACGTTTCCTATAACACGGGTTCTGCATCCCATGTATGCACACTCGGTATCAGGATTTCCTTCTACATAGTACTGCTTGTTGAACGGTGCATCCAGGAAAGAGAAGTTAGGGAAAAGTCTCTTTGCAGATACTCTGCATGCCAGCTTGAACAGGTCATAGTTCGGGTCCTCAGGGTTATAGCTTACACCCTCTTTAACCTTAAAAATCTGTATAGGGAAAATAGGTGTTTCACCGTTTCCGAGCCCTGCCTCTGTAGCCAGCATCACGCTTTCCATAACAAGTCTGCCTTCAGGAGATGTATCAGTTCCGTAGTTGATTGAACTGAACGGAACCTGTGCACCTGCTCTGGAATGCATTGTGTTAAGGTTATGTATGAGCGCCTCCATTGCCTGATAAGTCTTTCTCCTGATTTCCTTATCAGCAAACTTGGTTGCTCTGTCCTGCATCTTTCTGGCTTCTTCTTCAGGAACTATTTTCTTCAGTTCCTCAAGTTCAAGTTCTTTGTAGTTGTTATCCCATGCCATACAAGGGTAAACGCCATGCTTTTCCTCAATTTCAGCACCTAAGGCTTTCATTCTTTCCACACCGTCGTCGATGTCCTCGAGGAAATCCAGCATCTTGCCCAGGTTGGTGAGATACAGCTTCTTATATGTTTTCTTTACTCCGGGAGCCATTCCGTAATCGAAATTCGGCACAGACTGACCGCCGTGCTGGTCGTTCTGGTTTGACTGGATAGCGATACAAGCCAGAGCAGCATAGCTTTCGATGTCATTAGGTTCTCTTAAATGTCCGTGGCCTGTGGAGAATCCGCCTTTGAGCAGCTTGACAAGGTCAATCTGACAGCAGGTCATGGTAAGAGTGTAGAAGTCCATGTCATGAATATGTATGTCACCCTGTTCATGTGCTTTTACGTGTTTCGGGTCGATGACATACATCTTGTAGAATTCCTTGGCACCTTCAGAACCGTATTTAAGCATGGTGCCCATCGCGGTATTGCCGTCAATGTTGGCATTCTCACGCTTTACATCGTTGTCCTTTGCTTCTTTAAAAGTAAGGTCCTCATATATCTTCATGAGTTTGGTGTTCATGTCCCTTACTCTGGTACGTTCCGCTCTGTAAAGAATGTATTCCTTCGCAGTACGTGCATGTCCGTTTTCGATGAGGATTTTTTCTACGGCATCCTGAATCTGTTCTACCGTAGGTACGTTGTTATGGCATACCTCCAGAAGATATAATTCAACCTGTCTCGCCAGGTACATTGACATCTCTCTGTCTCTGCCGCCGAGAACCTGCGCCGCCTTAAAAATAGCGTCCGCAATTTTATTCACATCAAAATCTACCGTTCTGCCGTCTCTTTTGACGATCTTCTTAATGCTATCCATTGCTTGCTCCCTTCATTTCCTTGTTCTTCTTAAAGCACCACCACTATATCTAGTGGGCGCAGTAAAAATATACTACTAAATGAAGCGAGTGTCAACAAGAAATTACTCTTTACCGGAATCTTTTTTTGAGAAATATTCGTCACGCAGAATAGACATCAGGTGCAGATCTACGTATTTTCCGTCCTTTTTGCCACCATGACGCATCACACCCTCATACTGAAATCCTACTTTGAGATACAGATGCGATGCAATTTGGTTTCCCGTAAAATGGTCAAGGGTAACTCTTTCCATATTCATATCCTCGAATGCCAGTTTAAGCGCCCCTCTGAGGGCTTCCTCCCCCAGACCGGTACCTCGTATAGCTTTATCGGCTATATAAATCCTTGTAATGTCCAATGAATCATAGTGGTGATCAATATTGCTTATATATATCCTTCCGATTGGCAGTCCGCTCTCTTTTGAGCAAACAGTAAGCTGAATTTTATCATCATCATCCTGACGACTTATAAATTCGGTAACTACCTCTTCATAGTTTCTTCCTTTATCTATGGTAAAAAACTCTGTTACAGTATCCATCTGCTCCCATTTGGCAAAATATTCGCAATCATCGAAAGTACTATCTCTCAGAAAAATTCTTTCCATTTCAAGTTTCTTCATCTTCTTCACTTCCCTTTTTCACAAATTTGTGATATATTTAATTTTGAAATTTTTACATTTTAATTATAGTATAAAAAAAGGTGAATTGGAATGAGTATTTTAAAGAACAGGAAAATATTAATTACAGCTGCAGCCGTTATAATAATCATCGTCTGCGCTGTCGGGGGGATTTTTTTATTCGGCTCGGAACGCGAAGATGAGCCTTCACTTGACGAAATAATATCGGAGAAACTTTCCGCATATGAGACAGATCTTATTGATTCTCTTGAATCTCTGGAGACAAATGCTGATGTGGCATCATACCTTGTCAACTGGGGCAAAAACAAGAAAATAAATACATCCCTGGATATCAGCGGAAATGTCATATACACAATTAAGGCTGCCGAAGGACACGAAGATGTGCCCCCTTGTGTTATTATCTGCGGCTACGATG
Source organism: Anaerovoracaceae bacterium (assembly GCA_051883095.1). Taxonomy (GTDB): domain Bacteria; phylum Bacillota; class Clostridia; order Peptostreptococcales; family Anaerovoracaceae; genus SUG1106. The sequence goes on along the minus strand of JBJETB010000088.1, from coordinate 92,046 downwards.
CTGCTAACATGAGTGATTATACTGAATCAATGGCTGTTGCTCTTACAGCAGCCAAAAACAGTCAGCAGAACTGCAGCTACAAGGTTATTTTCTGTCCTGAAAGCAACGGTGAAAAGACAGGAACCGAAAAACTATCTTCTTCCCATTTCACAGATGATACAAGGGTATTTTACCTGGGTAAATCAGGCTCTGCCAAGGTTTCGCAGATAACCGGCGGATATGAGCAGTATGAGCTGTATGAAGAATTGCAATATGCAGAACCTTCTTACGATAAAGCATATAAAATAAGAATAAAAAATGTTCCTTCTGAAGTTATAGGAAGCAGACTTAACAGTAAACCAAATGCCATAAAAATTCTTGGCAATCTTCTGGCTAACTTTAAGTCCACATCAATGCTTTTCGAAATATCGAGTTTCTATGGCGGTGAAGATGCTGACATGATTCCATCTTCAGCGGTAATTAATCTCGTTATAAACAGTTCTGATACTTCCAAATTTGAGAGCAAGATGAACAATGCTATTGAAAAATTCATGGATAAGTATTCTGAAGATTATCCCGAAATCGAATATACCTATGAAGAGACAGATATGCCGTCACGCGTTTTTACGAAGGATGAAACAGACAATCTGGTAAGTCTTATGTACACTGCACTCAACGGTGTATACAATAAGGATGATGATGGAAACGTTGTTGCTATTACAAATATGGGCAAAATTTCATCTAAAGACGGAATGCTTCGTATAAAAGTTGCTGCCATGAGCTGCAGTGCGGAATATATGAATGAAATATCGGATTCATACCGCACAATTTCAGGTCTCTGCAATGTTAAATATAAATGTACAGAAAAGTATGATGTATATAACGGAGAGGGAAAACCTGAAAACGATGAGCTTCTCACCGCGTTTGAAAGTGCTTTTAAAGAATTTACCGGTGACTCAGAAATGAAAGTTGAGGATGTGGTGGAATTCACACCGCTTACCATTCTTTCCGGCAAAAACGAAAAAATGGCTATGCTCTTTATGGGAGTAACGGAAAAGACTAAAGAAAAGTATGCTGGAACTTTAGTTACCTTCCTTGATATGGGCATTTCGGAAGAAAAATAGTGCAAAAAAACGGCATGACTGCCGTTTTTTTATGTCTTACCTTGTGAAAGGTGCCAGTTCCAGTCTGATGAAGTACCCTTGATCATGCTGACATACAGGACAGTTCTGAGGCGCTGCGCCGCCCTCCTCCACATGTCCGCAATTGAGACACATCCATTTGCAGGTTATGTCAGACACGAAGAGCTTTCCCTGCTCCATCAGATCCGCAAGCTCACCGAACCTGTCACCGTGAGTTTTTTCAATTTCGGCAATCTTGTAGAACGATGTCGCTACTGGCATGTACCCTTCTTCTGAAGCTTCATCTCCGAAAGCCTGATAGGCGTCCTGCCACTCTTCGTATTCATTATGCTGTGCAGACCTGAGCAGCTGAACTACCGTATCCTTGGGATCAACGGGATATCCTCCGTCAATTTGTATTGTCTCTCCTGACAGAGCACTGAGATGATTATAAAATATCTCTGCATGCTCTTTTTCCTGATCAGCAGTGAACCTGAACACTGCCTCAATCACATGAAGATTACTGTTCTTCGCCTGATCCGCAGCAAAGGTATATCTGTTTCTTGCCTGACTTTCTCCGGCAAAGGCTCTCATAAGATTTACCGCCGTACGGCTGGACTTAAAATCTGAATTCATAATGCTTACCTCCATGGTATTATATTCTTACATTATTATTCAGATTAAACGAGCATATTATTCGGCACCTTACAAATCCGTCCCTTATTTTAATGCCTGTAAAAAGCCGGTGCATATTGCGCATAAGTTTCTGTTTTTTCTCGTTGCTGTAGTCTGCCACCTTTAAAACGGTTTCCTCCAGTTCCCCGCCTGTCTTCTCGCCCTTTCTTTCTCCGTCAATCAGTTCACGCAGATAAACCTTCCGATTTTTTGCTGGTCCATAGTCTTATGACCTCCTTTCAGTGAAAAAGTATATCCCACTGTATCTTAAATTTACAGGACACAAAGCAAGCAAATGCTTTTCTAAAACTCACTCAAAAGAAGTGAGCCGTCCTTGCCGCTGATTTCCTTTATTGCATACCCTATACTTCCAAGTGCATCAGCTTCTCAATTATTAAATTCTATTATTCCCGTTCTACAAGAAAAGCAGGCCAAAACAGTCGTAATGACTGTCGGCCTGCCTTGTTTTTATTAAATATTATCCGTTCAGCTTTTCTGCTGCCTTTGCACCTGTCATGCCAACTTCAACACCAAGCTCTGCAGCTCTAGCCGTAACAGCCTTAACAGGGTTTGCCATAATTTCTTCGAAGCAGCTTCCTCCTACCACTGCAGCAGCATCGTCGAATTTATCAGCAGCTTCCTTGTTGAGATATCCGCACATTATGTATCCTTTTTCGCAGAGGAGCAGCAGCATATTAGGATGTCCATCTCCTCCCGGTTCCTGGATGCGAATACCCTGAACCGCCTTGCCTGCAACCTCTAACATTTCAATCTGTATCATAATAATCGCTTCCTTTCATTTCTGTAGTTTTACCATATTATAACCTCTGCATCGCAGAAAATCAATCACTAAAGCTTACGCCTGGCTGCCATGTCTTCTCATTGTCTGTTCATTATTCGCCAAGTGCTGTTTTCTGTGCGACTACAGTAGTCTTGTTATAACACTCAAATGCATCGTCAACAAGCTTCTTATCAGGCTTAGGAGTGACAAGGCTTACAAGGGGAACTATGATAAGTCCTCCAAGCATTGCAATTGCTCCCATGTTTATCGGTGACTGCATGATTGCCGGAAGGCTTGTTCTGGCAAACATATTGATAAAAGTGAGACCGCAGCCCCAGATAAATGATACCCAGCAGGATGCCACTGTTGTCTTCTTCCAGTACAGAGAATACAGGAACGGTGCCAGGAATGAGCCTGCCAGTGCACCCCAGGACACACCCATCAGCTGTGCTATGAAGGTTACGGAGCTCTTGTACTGAACCAGTGCAATGATTGCGGATATAGCAATAAAAACTACAATGAAACCACGGATTACCATAACCTGTTTCTTTTCGTTCATATTTTTAACGATATTGTCTTTGATAAAGTCAATAGTCAGCGTGGAACTCGATGCAATAACCAGTGAAGACAATGTTGACATTGACGCGGACAATACGAGAATTACTACCAGTGCAATCAGCAGAGGACTTAAGCTTTCCAGCATGGTAGGAATAACGGAGTCGTATCCGTTTGCAGCAATATCTATCTTATCTGAGAAAAGACGTCCGAAGCCTCCGAGGAAATAGCATCCGCCTGCCACAACAAGAGCGAAGAGTGTGGAAATAATAGTTCCTTTCTTGATTGCACCTTCGTCTTTTATTGCATAGAATTTCTGCACCATCTGAGGAAGTCCCCATGTACCAAGAGATGTAAGAATGACAACGAACAGCAGGTTGAGCGGATCAGGTCCGAAGAAGGATGCGAACACACCCGGTACGCTGGAAACCGTTTCGTCTGAAACCTGTGCAAGGCTCTGGTATGCTTCCATGAATCCGCCTTTGCTTGCAAGCACAGCTGCTATAACTGCTGTAATACCTATAAGCATAATTATACCCTGAATAAAATCATTAATTGCAGTTGCCATATAGCCTCCGGCTATTACATAAACAGCGGTAAGAACTGCCATCAGTATAATGCAGACAGAATAGTCAATGCTGAAGGCCATTCCGAAAAGTCTGGAAAGACCATTGTACAGAGATGCCGTATATGGAATCAGGAACACGAAGATAATCAGTGATGCGCAGAGCTTCAGTGATTTACTGTTAAATCTCCGCCCGAAAAACTGCGGCATAGTTGCTGAATCAAGATGCTGTGTCATAATTCTGGTTCTTCTTCCGAGAACAACCCACGCAAGAAGAGAACCGATGATGGCATTTCCTATACCTGCCCATGTGGCAGCAATACCGTATTTCCATCCGAACTGTCCTGCATAACCTACAAATACTACCGCGGAAAAATAAGAAGTACCATAAGCGAAAGCTGTAAGCCACGGTCCTACAGAACGCCCGCCCAAAACGAATCCGTTAACATCAGTCGCTGTTTTACGGCAATACAGACCGATACAGACCATAAGTGCAAAGTATGCCAGTAGTAAAATTATTTTTAACATTTCTTCGTTCCTCTTCTTTCATGTTTACTTTGTAAAATGTGTATTTTTAATGCCAAAAAGTTCTAAACTTTAAATCTTTAAAGCGACTTGATTCTATCACATCAGTCATGATTTGTCAATACATAAAAACCCACTGGACAAAACATCCAGCGGGTCAGATTTATATTATATTTTAAATCAGATTATCGATTATTTCAGAACTTCCAGAGACGCCAGCTTAAATCCCTTTGACTCAAGAATCTTAACTGCTTCTGAATCGGCATTAGTACGGATTATCATAAAAGCAACATCTGTTTTCTTTCCTAAAATAGTATACATATACTCTATATTGATTCCTTCAGCACCAAGTACACCTATCATATTTGCAAGCATGCCCGGTTCATCCCTTACTTCTACAGCGAGAACGTCGGTAATTGTGCAGACATAGTTTTCGCTCTTCAGAATTGTAACTGCATTGAAGACATCATCAACAATAATACGCACGATACCGAAATCAGCCGCTTCAGCTACAGATATGGCACGAAGGTTGATTTTCTGAGCCGAAAGAACTGCTGCGAATTCAGAAAGTTTTCCGGGACGGTTTTCAAGAAATACTGAAATCTGTTTAATTGTCATGATTTTTCCTCCTCTCTGTTATCCCTGATACAGGTTACGTTTGTCAATAACACGAACAGCTTTGCCTTCGCTTCTTACAATAGTCTTCGGAGCAACCAGCTTAACCTTCGCATAGATGCCAAGCATAGCCTTAAGTCCGTTCACAAGTTCCTTTTCTTTCTCTGCTACAATGCTGAGGTTATCAGAGAACATTTCCGGCGTCATTTCCACCTGAACTTCGATGGTGTCGCTGTTGTTTACTCTGTTGACGATGATCTGATAGTTTGCAGGATAACCCTGGTTCATAAGAACTGTTTCAATCTGTGACGGGAATACGTTTACGCCCTTGACGATGAGCATATCATCACTTCTTCCAAGCGGTTTGCTCATCTTGACATGAGTTCTGCCGCATGAACATTTCTTTTCGCTCAGGATACAGATGTCACGTGTACGATATCTCATAAGCGGAAATGCTTCCTTGGAAATGCTGGTGAACACGAGCTCACCCTTCTCGCCATAAGGAAGAACTTCTCCGGTAACCGGGTTGATAATTTCAGGAATGAAATGGTCTTCATTTACATGCATACCTGTCTGCTCTTCACATTCAAAAGATACTCCCGGTCCTGAAATTTCTGTAAGTCCATATATATCATATGCCTTGATGCCGAGCTTTTCTTCAATGTCATGACGCATTTCTTCTGTCCACGCTTCTGCTCCGAAAATACCGGCTTTTAATTTAATCTGATCGCGGACACCTTTCTCATGAATGCTTTCTGCAAGGTAAGCAGCATAAGAAGGGGTGCAGCAAAGGATGGTGGAACCCAGGTCAGTCATAAACTGTATCTGCCTCTCAGTGTTTCCGGAAGACATAGGAAGTGTCAGGCATCCCACTCTATGAGAACCGCCGTTTAATCCGGGACCGCCTGTAAATAAACCATAACCGTAACTTACATGACAAACATCTTCATTGGTTCCGCCTGCAGCAACGATTGCTCTGGCACAGCAGTCTTCCCAGATATCTATGTCATGCTGGGTATAGAAGGCAACAACACGTCTGCCTGTAGTACCGCTGGTAGACTGAATACGTACGCACTCTGAAAGGGGGCGTGCCAGCAATCCGTACGGATATTCATTTCTTAAGTCATCTTTTTCAATGAAAGGTAATTTGTGTAGGTCATCAACCGACTTGATGTCTTCTGGAGTAAGACCTTTTTCCTCCATTCTCTTTCTGTACATCGGAACGTTATCCCAAACGTTCTTAACCTGTTCTACAAGTCTTTCACTCTGGATCCTGCGAATCTCTTCTCTGGATGCGCACTCGATCTCCGGTTGATAATATCTGCTCATCTCTTTTAAATCTCCTTATTGTTTATAACTTGTTGTTTATCATTAACCTCTTCCGAGAGCAAATGCTTTTTTATTCATTTCTACAAATTTGGCCGGAACACACTGCTCAATTGCCCTGAGCCATTTTTCTTCCGGAATATCAAAATATTTAGAAAGTCTTCCCATGAGAACCAGATTTACTGCCTTTGAAGAGCCTGCCTGTTCTGCAAGAGAAAGACAGTCCATGGCGTCAACCGCTATTCCCAATTCTTCCATTTTTTTTATCAGGTTTTCCGGATAAGCTGCAGCACCTGTAATCACCGGCATAGGATCTATCTCCTGTGTATTCACAACTATGCGTCCGCCCTTTTTCAGGTATTCCACATAACGTGCCGCCTCAAGCTTTTCAAACGATACAATAAAGTCAGCCTCGCCTCTGTCTATAATAGGTGAATATACTTTATCGCCAAATCTTACATATGTAACTACACTTCCGCCTCGCTGACTCATGCCGTGCACCTCGGATACTTTAACATCATATCCTTCGCTAAGAAGAAGATGGCCTAAAAGTTTGCTGGCAAGTAATGAACCCTGTCCGCCTACACCGACAATCATTATATTCTTTGTCATTTTACTATTCCTCCCCGCTCTTCAATGCATCAAATCTGCACAGCTGCTGACATACACCGCAGCCTACACACTGTGTTGTATCAATTACAGCCTTTTTATCTCTTATGCTGATTGCCGGACATCCAAGATGCATACAGGATTTACATCCGATGCAGTTATCTGCTTCAACCTTCAGCGGAGCTTTATGCTTTACGTACTTAAGAAGTGCACATGGACGGCGGCTGATGATTACTGATGGTTCGTCGGCTGCAAGTTCTTCTTTCAATACCCTGTCACATTCATCCAGATTGTACGGATCAATGACAGCTACGCGATTAAATCCCATGGCCTTGCATAACGCCTCAAGATCAATCTTTCCTGCAGGTTCACCTTTGATATTATATCCGGTGGTAGGATTCTGCTGGTGCCCTGTCATGCCTGTAATTGAATTGTCCAGGATAATAACGGTGGAATTGCTCTGGTTGTAAGCAACATTTGCAAGGCCGGTCATACCGGAATGCATAAATGTGGAATCACCTATTACAGCTACAGTCTTTCCTTCGCTCTCCTTGCCTGCTGCCTTGTTAAATCCGTGAACTGCACTGATGGAAGCACCCATGCAGAGAGTCATGTCCATGGCAGCCAGCGGAGCAACAGCTCCGAGGGTATAGCATCCTATATCTCCGAGAACTGTACATTTATTTCTGGAAAGAGTATAGAATAAACCTCTGTGAGGACATCCTGCGCACATAACAGGCGGTCTTCCCGGAAGCTCCTCTTCAAGGGAACAGAACTCTGAATTTTTCCCGGCGGTTTTTTCAGCAATGAGGTTCTGTGAAAATTCGCCGCAGATTGGAAGCAGATCTTTTCCTGACAATGTAAGTCCAAGCTGTCTGCAATGATTTTCGATAATCGGGTCAAGTTCTTCTATGACTATGAGTTTGTCAACCTTTGATGCAAAATCTCTGATAAGTTTTACCGGCAGAGGATTTACCATTCCGAGTTTCAGAATGCTTGCACTTTCTCCGTAAACTTCCTTTGCATACTGATAGCTGGTGGAAGAAGTAATTATACCTATTGAAGTACCGCCCATCTCCACACGGTTCAGAGGGCTTGTCTCAGCATATTCAGTCAGTTTTCTGGTACGCTCTTCTACGAATGGATGTCTCGGTATGGCATTGCCGGGCATCATTACATATTTCTTGATATTTTTTTCATATGGCTTCTTTTCCGGAACCACGCGCTCGCCCAGTGTCACAACACTCTGTGAATGGGCTATCCTGGTGCACATTTTTATTATGACAGGAGTATCATAGGTTTCAGAAATCTCATAAGCTGTTCTGACGAATTCCAGCGCTTCCTGGGAATCAGAAGGCTCAAGCATAGGTACCTTGGCTGCTATTGCATGATGGCGTGAATCCTGTTCGTTCTGGGAAGAATGCATACCTGCATCGTCTGCCACGCAGATAATCATACCTGCGTTAACGCCCGTATATGAACATGTGTAAAGAGGGTCCGCCGCAACATTCAGACCTACATGCTTCATACCGCAAAAGCTTCTTTTCCCCGCAAGGCATGCTCCAAAAGCAACTTCCATTGCAACTTTTTCATTTGGAGCCCACTCACAATACACTTCATCATACTTTGCAATTTCCTCGGTTACTTCCGTGCTTGGAGTCCCCGGATAGCTGGATACGACACTGCATCCTGCCTCGTATAATCCTCTGGCAAATGCCTGATTACCTAACATCAGCTGTTTCATTGATATATCAAATCTCCTTTCAAATATCGCTTTTATCGCTTTCCGTTTTTTCTTCACTCTCTTCCAGACGCCTGAAGGATTTTTCCAGCATTCCGGTTCCGCCGTTCAGAACACGGTTGACACGACTGATGGTTGCTGTACTTGCACTTGTAGCGCTCATAATGTCCGAATATACTTTTTCCTGATATAGCATTTTCGCCACATCGAAACGCTGCTCTATGGCGCGAAGTTCCGTTTCGGCACAGATATCCTCAAAAAAATCCATGCATTCTTCTATGGTTTCCAGCTGAAGAACTGCCTTGTACATGTCTTCTTTCCTGGCTTTCTTAGAATTCTTTTTCATATAAACACCTTTCTCCTAAACACCTTTCTCCTGCAGAATGCAGACGCGTCCTGCTTACGAAAACACATATTATTGTTCATTGTACCACTTTTATCCTGAATCGTAAACAATTATTTTTTATATCTTTAAAGGGTTAAAACTTTGTTGACTTTGACTGCCAGATATGCTATCTTGTTCTATAGTCTTAAAGTGTAAAAAAGCACGAAAAAGAAAGGAAAATGTTATGCCTGTTACGGATTTACTTGAGCGGAATCATAAATTATACGGGGACGAAGTCGCTCTTGTGGAATTAAACCCCTCAATGAAGGACACTAAAAGAACGAGCTGGAGAGAATACAGCCTGGTGCAGCCGACTTCTTTTGAACCATACAGAAGAGAGATCACCTGGAGTGTCTTTGATGAAAAAGCCAACCGCGTGGCAAATATGCTTATCAATCGCGGTATTAAAAAGGGAGACCGCGTTGCGATACTTATGTTCAACTGTCTGGAATGGCTCCCGATTTACTTCGGAATTCTGAAAAGCGGTGCCATCGCAGTCCCTTTCAACTTCCGTTTTGATTCAGATGAGATAAAATATTGTGCTGATCTGGCAGAAGTTCATGCCCTGTTTTTCGGTCCTGAGTTTATCGGACGTATTGAAGCCATCGAAGATGATCTGTCAAAAGGACGTCTCCTCATTTATGTAGGCGATACATGTCCTACTTTCGCAGAAAGTTACCGTGAAATGGTTGCCGACTGTTCCAGCCAGCCTCCGCTGATTCGTCTGGAGGAAGAAGATGATGCGGCAATCTACTTTTCTTCCGGTACTACCGGATTCCCGAAGGCTATTCTGCATAACCACGAAAGCCTTACTCAGGCTGCTCAGATGGAACAGAAGCATCACCTGACAGACAGGAATGATGTATTTCTTTGTATTCCTCCCCTTTATCATACCGGGGCAAAATTTCACTGGATGGGAAGCCTCTGTGCGGGAAGCAAGGCGGTACTTCTTAAAGGTACCACACCGGAAATCATTCTTGATGCTATTTCCAAGGAAAAATGCACTATCGTATGGCTTCTTGTTCCATGGGCACAGGATATTCTGGATGCCCTGGACAGAGGAGATGTGAAACTTGAAGATTACGATCTTAGCCAGTGGAGACTTATGCACATCGGTGCTCAGCCTGTTCCCCCATCTCTGATCAGACACTGGAAAGAATACTTCCCGAATCATCTCTATGATACTAACTATGGTCTCTCCGAATCCACCGGGCCGGGATGTGTTCACCTCGGAATAGAAAACATCCATAAAGTTGGTGCTATAGGTGTTCCCGGATACCGCTGGCAATGCAAGATTGTAGATGAGAACATGGTTGAGGTTCCTTTTGGAGAAATCGGTGAACTGTGTGTCAAAGGTCCCGGTGTTATGACCTGCTATTACAATGACCCGAAGGCAACGGCGGAAACTATCGTTGACGGGTGGCTGCGCACCGGCGATATGGCCATGCAGGACGAGGATGGTTTCTACTTCCTGGTGGACCGTAAAAAAGATGTAATCGTCAGCGGCGGAGAGAATATATATCCGGTACAGATTGAGAACTTCCTGAGTACCTTCGAAAAAGTCAGGGATGTTGCAGTTATCGGTCTTCCGGACACGCGTCTGGGTGAGATTACAGGTGCCATCATTTCTATAAAAGAAGGCATGACCTGCACAGAAGAAGAAATCGAAGAGTTCTGCAAGGGTCTTCCAAGGTACAAGCGGCCTAAGAAGATTATCTTCGCAGATGTTCCCAGAAATGCCACCGGTAAAATCGAAAAGCCTGCCCTTCGTAAGAAATACGGAGCAGATCAGCTGGTTGCTCAGCAAAACAGAGGTTAATTGTTTAAAGTAAGAGCTGTCGCGTTATTGCGGCAGCTCTGTTTTATAATTATGCCTGATGGCCGGATTTATGTTCTTTCTTAACACGGTACATATTGGCGTCCGCTTCTTCTTTCACTTTTAAAGCATTATCTCCCGCCTCAAAGTATGCTGATCCCGCAGATACAAATGGAAGAATGTCAAGGGATTCTCTTCTTGTGTCAAGTTCCCTGATAAACTTCTGGTAACAGCTTTCTTCATCTGCGTTTTCTTTCAGAATTACACAGAATTCATCGCCTCCGATTCTATAGCAGAATCCATATTTTGAGTATGCATGTTTGATGCATTCTGCCACCTCTCTCAGGCATTTATCTCCTGTAGGGTGTCCGTATCTGTCGTTAACCTGCTTGAAATCATCAATGTCAAATACAATAAGTGTTCCCCTTGATGATAATTCACCGGTATGATAGAGATAACTTTTCTGATTAAGAAGACCGGTGAGAGCATCAAGCTGCTGCCACATACAGGTACAATATGTATAATATAGAATTGAAAGTAATGACACGCATAACCATGTAACATGCAGCTTCGGCAGTGCAACCTGAACAGTTGTCCCTATTATAAGGAATACTGCGACAGCATAAATAGTGTTCTTATTCTTGTTCTGATACTTTTTTGAAACTTCCAGAGTCATCAGAAGAAGATATATTATCCCGGCAAAATAAGCTGCTAAGTATATCCAGAAATAATCTCCTCTCATGTAGGTGTTATCTTTGTCTACATAAAAAACGAGACCTAATGGATATGATACAGCCATAAACAACATATATATTCCTTCAGCTGTCAATGCATATTTTGTACTTGGACTTCTCCCGAGCGCAGCCGCAAGACAAACCGAAACAGCAGGTGTCAGTCCGAAGCCCAGATAATTTGCTGCAATATTTACTATCCGAAATGACGCAGGCCCTTTATCTATAGTAACAGTTATTACCTCAAGAACCGAGATAACCATTATCAAAAGAAAGGAACATATAAACCAGTTTCTCTGCTCCCTGTTAAGTATATCACTGCACTTTGTAAAAACGCACATGATTCCCAAGACAAAAACGTCGATAATTGTAATAATTAAAAAATAGTAATCCATTGGAATGCCTGCTCCTAAACGTAATGATACTGTTTTTAAAGATAATCTGTTTTATTTTGACAGCAGTGCAATGCACTCCGTATGTTTCGTCATAGGGAAATTATCAAAAGGCTTCAGATACTTGCATTTGTATCCGTAGTAATCCAGATATCTCAGGTTCTCTGCCAGAGTCTTCGGGTTGCATGAAATATAGATAATTTCATTAACACCGTAACTGATAATTTTATCAAGAGCCTTAGGCTGAATACCCACACGAGGCGGATCAACTACGATTACATCCGGCTTATCGGAAACCTCACTTAAAACCTTAAACACATCTCCCGCTATAAATCGGCAATTGTCGAGACCGTTAAGCGCTGCGTTTTCCCTGGCGGCATCAACTGCCTCCTCTACCAGCTCAATTCCCAGAACCTCTTTAGCTTTAAGTGCCAATACCTGGCTGATGGTTCCCGTACCGCAGTAAAGATCAAATGCTTTCTTACCTTCAAAAGAATCTACCAGTGCAAGAGCCTCCGTATAAAGTCTTTCGGCAGCCTCCACATTGGTCTGGAAGAATGAAAAAGCGCTCACTTTAAAGTCAAGTCCCAGAAGCCTTTCCATGTAGTAATCCCTGCCGTGCAGCGTTTTCAATGAATCCGGCACTACAGCATCTGCCAGGCTGTCACAATACGTCCTGAGTATACCGACGATTTTATTGTTCAATGTTAACGATAATAACATTTCCGTAAACTTATCTTCATCAAAACCTTCCTCTGATGTAGTTACTATATTTACGAGCAGTTCTCCCGTTCTGATACCCTTTCTGATTATAAGATTTCTCAAAAGCCCGCTGTGGCTGCGCTTGTGGTAGAAGGTATAGCCCTCTGACACAGCAAAATCAAGAACTGCCTTAAGTATTACGTTGAAATCAGGATCTACAAGCTGGCAGCTGTCAACGGTGACAATAGACATGAAATTTTTCTTTCGGTGCATTCCAAGGGTCATTTCCCCGTCCTTTACAAAGTCTCCGAAGGTGTATTCCATTTTGTTGCGGTAGCAGTATGCTGACGGGCATCCCTCGATGGGATCTATCTTTTCAGGCGTTACGCCTTTAGCCTCAAGAAGTCTGCGTACTTCCCTTTCCTTTTCGGCAAGCTGATTTTCATAAGGTACATCCTGATAAATACAGCCGCCGCAAAACTCCATATGTGGACACAATTCTTTAAAATCTGCCATATTTATCATAAAACTCCTTCTTGTATTCTAAAAATCTGTCCTTTTCAATTGCCTCCCTTATGTTTTTCATCATGTTTACAAGGAAATGAAGGTTGTGATTTGACAAAAGCATAGCTGAAAGCATTTCGTCTGCTTTATATAAATGTCTGAGATATGCTTTGGAATAATTACGGCAGGTATAGCAGTCACATTCCCTATCCAGCGGCTCCCAGTCTCTCTCATATTTTGCATTCTTGATGTTTACCCTTCCGTGGGAAGTCATAGCCAGACCGTGACGGGCAATTCTGGTAGGAAGCACGCAGTCAAACATATCTATTCCTCGTTCAACGCCCTCAAAAAGATAGTCAGGACTTCCTACTCCCATAAGATATCTCGGTTTTTCCTCCGGCAGATAATCCACACAATCGTCCAGTATATCAAGCATAAGTTCCTTTGGCTCGCCTACAGAAAGCCCTCCTATGGAATACCCCGGGAGATCAAGCTCTAAAACTTCCTCTGCGCTCTGCTTTCTTAAATCCTTATACATTCCGCCCTGCATGATGCCGAACAGTGACTGGCGTTCCCAGTCCTGATGATAATCCTTGCAGCGCTTAAGCCAGCGTGTGGTTCTTTCAAGAGAGTCCTTTACATATCGTCTGTCAGCAGGATAAGGTGCACATTCATCGAAGGCCATCATAATATCGGAGCCGAGAGCATTCTGAATTTCTATTGATTTTTCCGGTGTCAGCATGTGGGCTGAACCGTCTATGTGGGAACGGAACTTTACTCCTTCTTCTGTTATCTTGCGGAGTTTTCCAAGAGAAAAAACCTGAAATCCGCCGCTGTCAGTGAGAATGGCGCGGTCCCAGTTCATAAACTTATGAAGGCCGCCCGCTTCCCTGACAATCTCGTGGCCGGGTCTCAGGTAAAGATGATAAGTGTTGGAAAGGATAATCTCAGCCCCCATCTCTTTAACCTCTTCCGGTCTCATAGCCTTCACCGTAGCCTGAGTCCCCACCGGCATGAATACAGGCGTCTGTATATCACCATGAGGAGTATGAACAACGCCGCGGCGGGCACGGGTTCTGTTATCCTTCTTTATTAAACTGTATGTCACTGCATGTTTCATTTAAATATCGCAGCTGATGATTCCTGCAGCTGCCCTCCTTTACTTTTTGTAAGTATCTTTGACATTTTATCATATATTTAAAAGCGATTCAAGTTGTCCGCTTTTTGTTTAAACAAAAAACATGCCGGATACCAACCCGACATGCTTTACTTTAAATCTTCCTATCTTTTTATTTTTTACTCTGCAGGGTGTGTCTCATTCCACAGTCTGTCGGCTGTAGGTCCCCACTCCTCAGCATACTTTACGCACTTGCCGCAAAGTTCCTCTGCCGATTCAGGCTGCATAAGATCTGTAGAAACAGCACCTGTTTCCTTGACCAGTTTTTGAAGGATTTCAGGGTTTTCCAGCATCGGACACGGCTTTAGAAGATTGTCATTGAAAGGCTGTCCCTTTCTGTAAGCCTTGAAGAGAGGCTGCTGAAGACATTCCAAGAGTGACTTTTCCTTGATGTTTGCTCCTGAGTAGTGGATAAATACGCAAGGCTCCACGTCACCGTTAGCGTTTATGTGGCAGTACTTCTTTCCTGCCGCAATACATCCTGTTACAAACTCACCGTCGTTCTGGAAGTCGATGGCAAATAGCTCTTTACCGCCTTCCAGCCCTCTGATTTCACGAATCTTGTTGTACATATATTCTCTCTGCTCAGGACTGAGAAGAAGCTCTGTTCCCGCTCCTGCTCCCACAGGCATATAGTGGAAGTACCATGCGAAAATGCAGCCCTTTTCGATGAGCATATCGAGGAATTCATCGCTTGTAACCGTCAGGTAGTTGGCTGATGTATAGCAAATTGAAACTCCGAAAGGAATATGGTTTTCATGCATCAGATCCATAGCTGCCAGAGCCTTCTGATAATGTCCGCTGCCTCTTCTGCCGTCGTTGGACTCCTCGAATCCTTCTATACTTACTGAAACAAAGAAGTTTCCTACCCTCAGCAGATCATCACAGAATTTCTGATCGATGAGAGTTCCGTTTGTAAATGCATGGAAGGCCACGTCCTTATGTTTCTCGCAAAGTCTGATTATGTCATCTTTTCTGATCAGAGGCTCGCCGCCGGTAAAGAGATATGCATGTATTCCCAGCTCTTTACCCTCAGTAACGATTTTATCCATTTCTTCATATGTAAGGTTCAGCTTGTTTCCATATTCTGCAGCCCAGCATCCTGTGCAGTGAAGGTTGCAGGCAGTCGTAGGATCCATGAGAATTATCCACGGAATGTTGCAGTCGTACTTTTCAGACATTTCCAGGGATGTTTTGAAGCCCCTGAAGCCGCCCTCGTATCCTGCATTAAGTGCAAAGGTTGACAAAATGTGTGGATCAACCTCTTTCAGAATTCTCTCCGTGTAGTGTGCCCATTTGCTGTCAGGCTCACAGGCAATCTTTCTAAGCATTTCATAGGATGATGCCTGCCAGGAATCCCCCAGCACCTTTTCCATCTTATCAATAAGAGATCCGAATGCTTCTGAAAGATCTTCTCCCTTACGCGCTTTCTTTATTATGGAATTAAGAGTAATCTCGAAGGCTTTTCTCTCCGCCATGTGTGCAAGGTTCATTGACATATATATTCCCCCATTCTGTTATTTCATCTTATTCTTATTCTTACTCTGTTTCATTCTATTCTAAGATATTGTAGTTTAAACTTTCCTTTATTCATAGACATAAAAAAAGCTCCATGCACAAATATTGTACATGAAGCTTAATTTGTAACATTATTTTGATGAAATTTTTGTCAAAGAATTCCTTATATTTCCTTCAAGGATGAATGCCATTCTCTCAATTAATTTCTCTTCTCCGCCTTGAAGCCCGTTTTCTATCATTTCTTTTAAAATACCCATCAGACCGTGTTTATAGAATACTGATAAAAGGTTTATATCATTCTCATCTACTTCCAGACCCTCAGCCTGCTGATATATGTACTCCTTAATTATCTTGTCAGATACTCTCATCAGGTAATCATCAAAAAAAGTTCTTTTAGTGGACTGATGAAGATGAAGCATTGCTTTTCTGTTCTCCTGTGCAAACTTCGTTGAAAGAAGGAAAGCCTCTTTAAGTGATCCGTACCTTTTCTCAGCCTCTACTACCTTCATTATTTCGCATTGGAAAATGTCCTCCATTACCTCAAATATGTCGTGATAGTGATAGTAAAAGGTGTTCCGGCTTATGCCGCAGGCATCCACCAGTTCCTTAACGGTTATCTTATCGAAGTTTTTTTCCGACAGAAGCTCCATGAATTTTGTCTTTATTTCCCGTTTTGTAAAATCAGTCATATGTATTTCCTTTCATCAAGCCACTTGAGAAAGCTTTGGCAGCCTTCAACCACATCGTCGTATGTAACATCAAAGTTACCTGTATACCACGGATCTGCAATGTCACGAGGCCTGTTGGAAAAGTCCAGAAGTCCGTAGACCTTCTTATCAGGGTCGCCGCCGATAATCCGCATGAGATTCCGGCGGTTGTTTTCGTCCATTATGAGCAGGTAGTCGTAATATTCATAATCCTTTGGGGTCACCTGCACGGCTCTGTGCTCACCGCAAGGCACTCCCTCTTCCGCCAGCTTACGCCGCGTTCCGTGGTGGACGCCGTTGCCGATTTCTTCTCTGCTGGTGGCTGCAGAATATATTTCGAATTGATTTTCCAAGCCCTTTTTGTTAACTATGTCCTGCAGGACAAACTGAGCCATCGGTGAACGGCATATGTTGCCGTGGCAGATGAATAAAACTTTTATCATTACTATTACCCTCTATATTCAAGATAAGCCACAAATCTTACTTACAGTAGCACCTTTCTGCAAGGCACAGGAGGTGGCAAAACAGATTTTGTCAAGCATAAGCACATATTCAGATACTTCATCTATACTCAGCAGGAAAATCCGGTCATATGTATCGTTTCCTGCATCAGTCCTTTAATTTGAGCCGCCAAAGCCTTTTTCTTGTCATCAATCTGAACCTCATATCCAAGTCTTTCATTTAAAACTGCCAATTGAGATCTCAGATTTTGTATTTCTGCCTTTTTAGCATCTTCCGTTAATAACACATTGTACCTCTTAGTCTTGTTCTAGACTTTCATTGTAAAATATTTTAGGGTTTTAGTCAAATAAAAACCGGACTTCACGTCAAAGTGAAATCCGGCTCATAATCTATTCTCTTATGCTGAGGCCAAAATTGTATGCTTCGTCGAGAAATACGCTGTTTTTTATGGTCCCCGGTTCTCTGAATCCGCGGGCCAGAACTTTTCCTGCATCCTCAAGATTGAAATAATTCAGCACCAGAGTATACTGCATCAGTATAGAGTCAAACATCTCCGGAAGCTCCGCAGCCCCTGCCAGGAGAAGGGCCAGTTTTCTGATTTTGAAAGTGTTTCGCATTGGTGTGTGAAGCCTGTCTACTACCGTCTTAAGCTGCGCACTTATGCCATAGAAGTATACAGGCGAAGCGATTACAAGCATATCTGCCGTTTTAAGTTTTTCGTATATTGCTGTCATGTCATCATGCTGAACACATTCATTTCCAGGGCTTTTAAAGCACCTGTCGCATCCTGTGCATGGATTTACATTTATGTCCGCCACAGAGATTATCTCAACATCGTTATTTTTTTCAGCTCCAGCTGCAAATGACCTTGCCAGAAGTTCCGTATTTCCGCCCTTTCTTACGCTTCCTGCCAGTATAATAATTTTGCTCATATATTTGCTCTCCTTATATGAAAAATGACACCTCGATGGTGTCATCATCTTCTGGAGCTAGTGAAGGGAATCGAACCCCCAACCTGCTCATTACGAATGAGCTGCTCTGCCATTGAGCCACACTAGCACAGTGCCGAACAAGCGGCAACAGTTTGATTATACTACAACTTGGATTTTTTTTCTACTGTTTTGTTATTATTTTGTTATTATTTATCCTGTTTTTTTATTATACCCGATTTAATCATCCTCCAGCATTCAACAAAACCTGTATGCTCCACATCTTTCGGTTCAAAGCGTGTAATCGCAAACGCCAGCTGCATGAGCGCTCCTATACCGAAGGTGCATATGATAGTCCCTATACCTATCGGTCCACCCAGTCTCCAGCCCGCAAAAAGCACTACTACCATCATTAATACGTTTACAGCTCCAACAGGCAGCTTTTTAAGCCTCCTGTTTATTGCCAGCATCAGAGCATCTCTGGGGCCGCAGCACAATCCGGCCTTCATATAAATCACCTGTGCAAGTCCCATGATAAAAAGCCCTATGAGCATTACTGCGATGCTTACAGGCAGATTCCCTTCTATCGCAGGAACTATACCTATCCAGTTGAGCAGATCAACGGTCTTGCCTACCACTATGGCATCAAGAACGGTTCCTATACCTATACGTTCGCGAAGCATCAGGTCAATTGCAATAATAGTAAAGGACACTGCCACAGATGCAGTCCCGTACAGAATACCGAAAGTCTTTGAAAGCCCCAGATTCAGCGTATCCCAGGGGGCAACGCCAATATTGGCCTGAATGGTAAGATGAACCCCGAAGCCGAACAGCATAAGTCCCATAGCAGCCATTACAGAATGTTTTATTATATCAGATACAGTATCGTTTTTCATCACTTTTCTCCATTTACATATTCGCAAAGTGTATTTACAGGGCAGTCATCACATTTTGGTTTTCTGGCTTCGCAGCACTGTCTGCCATGATAAATCAGGCTGTGGTGAGTTCTTGACCATCTTTCCTCAGGAATCCGCTCCATCAGTGAAAGTTCCGTCTTAAGTACATCCTTTTCGTGTACCAGCCCTATTCTGTTGGCAACTCTGAACACATGAGTATCCACAGCTATCCTCTGATGTCCGAAGCCTACGGAAAGCACCACGTTGGCAGTCTTTCGCCCTACTCCGGGCAGACTTACAAGAGCATCATAGTCCTCAGGTACCTGACCGCCGTAATCAGATACAATCTTCTGCGCCATACCCACAATATTCCTTGCCTTGGTCTTATACATACCTATCCGTTTTATGTACTCTGATACTTCTTCCACATCTGCTCCCGCCAGCGCCTCCGCATCAGGATATCTTTCAAACAGCGCCGGAGTAACCACGTTCACCGACTTGTCGGTAGTCTGTGCAGAAAGTGCCACAGCCACAATCAGCTGAAAAACATTCTGATGATGAAGAGCACATTCAGCTTCCGGATAAGTTTTCTCCAATATGTCCAGGACTTCTTTTATCTTATTTTTTTCCAGCAAAGCTATTACCTCTTTCTTGACTTTTTTCTATTAATAATGTTAAAATTGTATACAATTCACAAAGGAGAAGGATTATGATAAGTCTTGATTTTTTAAGCAATGATTACGAGGACACCAAGTCACCAGCCCAGAAGGCTGAGGAATCAATAGCCATAGATATACTGACAGGCGTTCTCAAACCGGGGCAGCGTATAGCTGAACACACTTTATGCGATAAGTACTCCATGAGCCGTACCCCAATCCGGGAAATTCTCGGCAGACTGGCTTCATCGGGTCTGGTAAAAATCATACCTAACCGTGGTGCATTCGTTTCGGGAGTAACAGAACGTGACATCGACGATTATTTCTATATGAAGATTCTTCTGTATCCGCAGTGCGTAAAATGGGCAGTTGAACGTATAACTGATGAAGAAATGTCAACCCTCGAAGAAACTTTTGCCTTCATGGAATTTTACACGGCCACGGAAGATCTTGAAAAAATGCAGAAGATCAATCGCGGCTTTGAAGCTATAATATACAATGCATCTCACAATGCTGAACTCGAAAGAACATTGCTCAGATATGACTTTTTCATCCGTTATGCCAACCTTGATATCAAATATCCTCTTAACTATCTTCCTACTGTGCTTGAAGAGCACAGGGCTATTTTTGATGCTTTCAGAAACAGAAAACCTGAAGACGGTGCGGAAGCCGCTCAGATACATGCATATAAATCCATGCTGCGCAGGAAATAGATACCTGGTGTACCCTGAGCTTTATCCCAGTATACCTGTATGCTCAAGCAGAATTTTCAATCCGATCAATATAAGAATAATGCCGCCTGCCAAGGTGGCTTTTTTTTCATATTTTGACCCGAACATATGACCTACAGCCACACCTATAACCGAAAGCACAAAGGTAGTCACCCCTATAACGGAAACTGCCTTTAGTATTTCCACCTGCAGGAAAGCAAAGGATATTCCCACAGCCAGCGCATCTATGCTTGTGGCCACGGCCAGAGTCAGTACTTCCTTCATGTCAAGCCTGTCCGTTTTCTCGCCATACTGGTCTTCATCACTTTCTACGAAGACGTCATAGATCATCTTTCCGCCGATAAAGGCCAGCAGAGCGAATGCGACCCAGTGGTCCACGCTTGTTATGTAGCTTTCAAACTGCTTTCCCAATACCCATCCTACAGTCGGCATCAGAGCCTGAAATCCCCCGAAAAACAGCCCGATCACAAGCATGTTTTTTACATTCAGTCGTCTCATGTTCAGACCTTTGCAGATAGAGGCAGCAAAGGCATCCATTGAAAGGCCCACACCTATCATAAATATTTCAAACAAACCCATAAAAAATATCCTCCCAATGTTTTCATTGAAAGGATATTTTATCATACTATGCGTTAAAAATCAACTTTTCTCCGTCGGAATCTATTGTAACTGTGCCTCCGTCAACCAGATCCCCTCTGATTATCATGGACGCGATTTCAGTTTCCACATGCTTCTGCAGATATCGTTTTACAGGTCTTGCACCGTACTGAGGGTCATAAGCCTCATTTGCTATAAACTTCTTAGCCGGTTCGGTGATTACCAGTGACATTTCTCTGTCCGCAAGTCTCTTAGACAGGGACTCAAGGGACAGGTCTATTATCTTCTTAACCTGATCAGGTGTAAGGGCACTGAATACGATTATGTCATCCACCCTGTTAAGGAACTCAGGTCTGAAGTAGTTCTTAAGTTCACCCGTAACCTTTTCCTTGACTTCTTCCGGAATAGTTCCGTCTTCGGTCATATTGTCGATAAGCTCGCTGCTGCCGATGTTTGAAGTCATAATGATTATTGTGTTCTTGAAATCTACGGTTCTGCCCTGATTGTCCGTCAGTCTGCCGTCATCAAGAAGCTGAAGCAGAATGTTGAAAACATCCGGGTGAGCCTTCTCTATTTCATCGAACAGAATTACACTGTACGGCTTACGTCTTACAGCCTCTGTAAGCTGACCGCCTTCATCATAGCCAACATATCCCGGAGGAGCTCCTACCAGTCTGGACACTGAGTGTTTCTCCATGTATTCAGACATATCTATTCTTATCATATTCTTTTCGGTATCAAAGAGCGATTCGGAAAGTGCCTTGGCCAGCTCCGTCTTACCTACTCCCGTAGGGCCCAGGAAAATGAAGGAACCGATAGGTCTGTTCTCATCCTTGAGACCTGCTCTGGCCCTCAAAATCGCCTCTGAAACAGCCTTAACGCCATCTTCCTGACCGATTACACGCTTGTGGAGAATATCAGGCAGTCTAAGAAGTTTTTCTCTCTCCGTCTCCACAAGCTTGCTTACAGGAATACCGGTCCAGCCGCTGATAACTTCAGCAATCTCCTCTTCTGTAACCTCTTCCTTAAGCAGTCTGTTCTCTCCTCCATCTGCCGCATCGGCCTTCGCCTTCTCGGCTTCAAGCTTCTTTTCAAGCTCAGGAAGAGTACCGTACTTAAGCTGTGCCAGCTTCTCAAGGTCGTAGTTTCTCTCGGCCTCTTCCATCTGGTGCTTAACCTCTTCAATCTGCTGCTTGGTGCCTTTAACTTCCGAGATTGCTTTCTTCTCGTTTTCCCACTGGGCACGCATGGACTTATCTTCTTCCTTGAGCGCTGCCAGTTCTTTTTCGAGAGTTGCAAGTCTGGCGGCAGAAGCCTTGTCTGTCTCTTTGCCTAGAGCCTGTTTCTCGATTTCAAGCTGCATTATCTTTCTCGAAATCTCGTCCAGTTCCTGCGGCATACTGTCGATTTCAGTCCTGATTCTTGCTGCTGCTTCATCCATCAGGTCAATAGCTTTATCCGGCAGGAATCTGTCGCTGATATAACGGTCTGAAAGTGTAGCACAGGCAATGAGCGCTCCGTCAGTGATTCTTACACCGTGATGTATCTCAAATCTTTCCTTAAGACCTCTAAGTATGGAAATTGTGTCCTCAACTGTAGGCTGGTCTACAAGTACCTTCTGGAATCTTCTTTCCAGAGCAGCGTCCTTTTCGATATACTTTCTGTATTCGTCAAGAGTAGTTGCGCCTATGCAGTGCAGCTCGCCTCTTGCCAGCTTTGGCTTCAGCAGGTTTCCGGCGTCCATAGAGCCCTCGGTTCTTCCGGCTCCTACAATGTTATGGATTTCATCGATGAAAAGAATAATTCTTCCCTCGGATTTTTCCACTTCGTTGAGAACTGCCTTCAGTCTTTCCTCGAACTCACCTCTGAACTTGGCTCCCGCAATCAAAGCACCCATATCAAGGGCAAATATGGTCTTATCCTTCAGACCTTCCGGAACGTCTCCGTTGAGAATACGCTGAGCAAGTCCTTCTACTACCGCGGTCTTACCTACGCCCGGTTCACCGATGAGCACAGGGTTGTTCTTAGTTCTTCTGGAAAGAATCTGTATGGCATGTCTTATCTCCGCGTCACGTCCGATTACAGGATCCAGCTTTCCTTCCCTTGCCATCTCCACCAGATCGCGACCATACTTGTTAAGGGCATCGTAGTTGTCCTCAGGGTTTTGACTTGTTACCCTCTGGTTCCCTCTTACCTTTGAAAGAGCATCCAGGAATTTATTCTTGTCGATTCCGAACTTGGAGAAAATTTTCGCGCTTGGAGTTCCTCTCTCTTCAAGAAGAGCCAGATACAGATGTTCAACGCTGACATACTCATCCTTGAATTCATCAGCAATCTTTTCAGCTCTCATGAGAATCTGCGAAAGACGTCTTGAAGAATACATATTGTCAGCTGCTCCGGAAACCTTAGGCAGCTTTTCCATCTCTTCTTCCAGATCGACGATTATAGATGTCGGATCAATATTCATAAACTTAATCAGTTTAGGAATCAGTCCATCCTTCTGCATCATCAGGGCCAGGTGAAGGTGTTCACCATCCAGCATCTGATGTCCTTCTGAAATTGCTATATTCTGGCAGTCCATTATGGCCTGCTGTGCGTTCTGTGTATATTTTTCTATGTTCATCTCTTTCCCTCCCTTTTTTCTTATTCTTCTCGATACATATATAATATACCCGGAAAAACAAAAAGTAAAGAGAAAATTAGCACTCTTTATGGCAGAGTGCTAACAAATTTGTGAAGATTTCGTCACATATCCTTTTAACATTGAATTTTCTATGTAACCCATAGTCAACAAAGTTTCTTAAAGTAAAAAGGAACCCAGCCCGAGTTCCTTCACTTTGAAACAATATTAGTATCTCTACGCTCCGAAATAGGATTTCTTTGTATTAATACTTTATCTTATTCCACCTCCTCCGCCAGCTCCAAATGACCCGTCCGACCCTGACATATTGTTTACCGACATTCTTTTAAGTTGATCTATCTGCTCCTGCAGCATTTTATAGTTTTCAGTACCTTCTTTATAATGAGCAACCATAGCAGTATACTCTTTAATCGTCAGTTCTTTACAGATGTTAAAAGAGTTTTCAAAGTTTGAAAAGTCCTGCTCAGTATAGTTTCCAGACTGTATGATTTCAGCCAAGCTTCTATAGTTGCTTATTGCTGAAGCCTTTAAACTATTAATATTGATTACAGTGTCCAGCCCTTTTATTCCCTCATTACGGCCTATCGTTTCCTGAATCACGGAATCGACTTTTCCAAAAGATGTTCCATATGCCAAATCAAGAAGGTTTCCTATGCTCTTGTCGGCCTTTTTCTTTATTTCATCAATTAATATTCCTCTTGCAGCATTATGATAATCTTCTATTAGCATATCAGCAGCTTTGTAGAGCGTACTGTCCTTAGGCATTGTTTTTTGCAGATTTTCAAGCATTGCAATATTGCTGTTGTAATCTTCAAACAAAATTTGACCAGCCTCTGCTCCATCCATCATATGCTCAAAAAATCCGCTTAATTCAGATATATCCATGCCACACTTTTTTGCTATCTCCTCAGCATACTTCAAAGCATCCTTTTCGTTTTTTGAAAGAATTTTCAGATCCTCATTATCATTCATCTTATTTACGACATCTCGCAGAATATCTTTCTGTGCCAGCAAATCATTCATGTACTCATCAGAAATATCATTTCCAGACAAAGAAGCTTTGGCTGTTGCCCAAATGGTATCTTTCCAGTTAAGTATGCCATAGCCCATCATAGTTAAAAAGCCTTGGTCCTCTACATAGTCAATCACATGATTATACTTTCCAAAGATATTGGCACCATCCATCTTTTTTATATATTCGGCATAATCATCGGAAGAACCATCGAAATCAGTTCGATTTGTCAAACTGCTGTTAATTCCACATATAGCATTGACAGCCGCTATGCTCTGCCACGCTGTACCTATTCCCAAAGTTTCCTTCGTCTTATATCCATTCTCCAACCGGGAAATCATTTTTTCGAGCATATAATCTATATTCTTAGCTCTGTCAGATATTGTCTTATCACTGTCCACAAATCGATTGATAACATCATTGAGAAATGAAATATAGCTATTGAGCCTTTCCAGTTGTCTGCGTGTACGTATCTCAATATTGGTAAGCGATTCATTGATTTGTCTTGCAGTACTCACTCTCATATCAAGCTCACTGCGTGCTATCCTTATCTGAGACAGGACTTCTTCAAACACATCACACTGCCTGCTGAGATTTGCATACATTACACTTATGCTGTTTGTATCAACTTTAATCAAACTCATTTCTTTCTCCTATCTGAACCCACCGTCGGATGAATTGCCGCCTTTGTTTGCTGCCTGCTCTGCTAACATCTGTGCTTTGAGCCTACGTTCTGCCTCTTCCAGTTCATTTACCACAGAAATAATCTGCCTCTCAACTCTATCCAAGCTAACAGCTATTTTGCTTGTTTCATTCATCCAGTTTGCAAGAGCTACTTGCATAGCATCAGAAGATTGACCTTTCCACCCTAGCGCTGCATTCTGTGTTTCTTTGCTGATCGAGCTGTTAACTGCTCGCATATTATCAGCTGCATTACCTAATCTTCGTGCACTACGCCTGCTTTTGCTGTAATCAACATAAATCATATCCGTTTACACCTCCATATCTATTAACATTTCGATATGATGTAGTTCGTTTATAAGTTCTTCCATTGAAAGTGCCGTTCTTAGGACATTTCCACTGATATTATCCAGGGATAATTTTACATATTTATCGTCTTCCTTTTCTACAGTTATGTTTTCAACAACATTGGCTGCGAAATTTGTAGCCGAAAAAGAAAAAATACCGATACTGTTTTCTGACATCAAAATATCCTCAATTTCGGAAGTTATCCGTTTCGGCAAGGTACGCTTCAGACATAGCGGCTCACCCATGTTTTCCACCCTGACAGCTATGCTATCTTTTATATAGTAAAGTATAGATTTTTGCTCTCCGCCAACGATATAGTCGAGTACAGCCAGTCTATCGCAGAAAATGCATGTTTTAACAAGCTCTTTGACATCAGACTCCTTCAACTCCGATTTTCCGAAACCACGAATAAGCAGTCCTTTTTCTTCAAGGGAACATTCTGCCTCATTTTTTACTATTCTTTTTTCGGATGCGCTTAAACCATAATACGGGTCAGATATTCCGAAAAGCTCCGTTGCTCCGAGAATCTCTGCTATGTAAATAAATTCCGTCATTGTTAATGTTTTATTGTCTTCTGTCATTACTGCCTCCTGTATTATCTTCTAATAGGGCGTCTATTTGTCATACTCTGTTTTGCCGGTTATGTTGCCGTTGCCATCGTACTCAGTTTCGCTGATTGGCTTCCCGTCTTTATCGTAAGAATATACCATTTTCCAGTTCAACGAATTATCTGCACTGTAACTGGAACTGGAAATCATTCGACCATTCTCATCGAACTCTATCACTTTTCTTTCTATAATATTTCCATTACCGTCATAATGTTTTTCTATTTGAAGGTTTCCTTCATACTTTACAACATACCTTCCCATCATTTCACCATCTTCATAATATTCCACAGAACCGATTTGTTTTCCATTTTCGTCATACTCAAAAACAGTATACCAACCATTGGGATAGGTTTCTTTCGCAATATTGCCGTTTTTATCATACTCCCATTTTATCCTTTTGACTGTTCCATCTTTATAACAATAATACCTTGTTAGTGCATTTCCCTGTTCATCATATTCACACTGCACCTGACCTGTCTGCTTACCGTTTCCATCAAAAGAAGTCACCAGTGATTTCCTATCCTGATTGTCGTAGGTATATGTATGATACCAGTCAAGCTCGTTTTTTTCGTTATAATGATTCATCCGTCGAACCAGACCGTCGGAGGTTTTAATCTGTCCCGATTCCAAGCTATCCAGCATTTCCTTTATTATTTCAGCCCCGGTAAGCTCGTAACCTTTTTTCAGGATTTCCTCTGCCTTGTCATATTCTTCGGTGCAGATATATGCGTCTGCCAATCCTATGTAAGCCTGAGCACATTTATTGTCAATTTTTATGGCTTGTTCAAAAGCAATTATTGCCTCTTCGTAGTTCTGCTCGTCCAGATACTTAGCACCCAGCTCCAGTAGCTCGTCCAGATTGGAACTGCCGCCACAGGCACAGAGGCAGATTGCCAATATTAATACTACAAAGTACTTTAATTGCTTCATTTTAATACCTCCATCAGAATATGCACACAATCAAACTAGAAATATCCGAATTAACGTATTTAATAGATACTTAAGTCAATTCTGACAAGCTTCTCTCCATAAAAATACAATGAAACATTTTCATTAAGTCCATCATTATCAATAATAATCGTTATAGAATCCGAATGCATGTCGCCCACCCCCATGGCTGGTGAATGCCACAATAAAGCACCATTAGCAGTATCAATGTATTGACTGATATTGCCAAAGTTCTGTCCTCCATCTGCAACTGCAATCTTGCGTAATTCTGAAACAAATTCGTAGTTTATTTTAAGTGCTTTGCAAACCTGCTCAAGACTATCTCCAATAAAGAAACCATCAATATTAGGCCTTATTCCATCAAACTGCTCTGCTTGAGATGGTGTTATCTGTTCCCAATCAAAAGTCTCCCAATAAATACTAAGATAATCTTCATCTTCTAAATCTAGTGCCATAAATCTTACACCACTCGAGCCATCCTGATAATCAAAATACAGCTCGCTTCTCCCATCAGTTGTTTTTCCTTTGTTCACCTGATGTGAAAAAGTTCCTACACCTTGGTACATCTTTTCGACATCATAGATACTAAGGTCTTGTAGCTTTTTCCCTCCTAGTGAAAGCATATCTGATGAGGCAACATTCTGCTGCTTTAGTGCTTCTATTTCGTCTGCCCATTTAATAGTAAACCGGCGAGAAAGGATACGGCTATCTTCTGTCTTTTCATATCCCTGAGTAAGAACTTCTTCTGCCTTCTTAGGATTCTCTTCTCCTATGTATGCGTCTGCCAATCCTATGTATGCATCCACACACTTCTCATCAATTAAAATCGCTTGTTCAAATACAATAACTGCTTCCTTGTAGTTTTCCTCTTGCAGATATTTCGTACCCAAATCAAGGAGTTCTTCTAACGACATGTTATCATACTTTGAGCTGCCGCCGCAGGCACAGAGACAAATTGCCAATGCTAATACTATAAATAATCTTAGTTTCTTCATTTTCCTTTTCTCCTGAACTTAAACCATATATGGAATTGTTTTTAACTTAATGGTACAACCATATCAATATTTGAAATTCCAACTAAATCATAGTCGCTGTTAATTGTCAGCAAAATTACAGAAATCTGTTTTCCTTCCAACCCTCCACAAGGGAAGGCTAGAATAATCTCATTGCTATGGTTTTCCCTATAGACATTTTCCTTTTTCCAAATACTAATTAGAGATAATGCTGAATATATATCAATTTTTTCTTCACTAAAAGTACTTATCAGCGTATTAGTGTTAGAAAACCTATCTGATGCTTTCAAATCCAGTACAATATTACACATTGAATTTTCTACATACACATCTTTTATATCTTTACTGCTCAACAATGGATTGTCATATTTGTTTTTTATTTCTGCATCCAGCGCTTCAAGCCTATTTTTTATTTCATTGCTATCAGTTAATTTTGACCCTTTCTCCAAAATGCTTCTTGCGGAGCCAATATCGCCATTTCCGAAATAGGCATCTGCCAAACCCATATAAGCCTGCTCACATTTCTCATCAATTTCTATGGCTTGTTCAAAAGTAATGATTGCCTCTTCGTAGTTCTGCTCATCCAGATACTTAACACCCAATTCCAAAAGCTCGTCCAAATTGGAACTGCCGTTACAGGCACAGAGGCAGATTGCCAGCATTAATACTATAAGATATGTAAACTTATTCATTTCTTGAACCTCTAAAACAAAAGGTGATTTTGAATATCATATATTTAACAAAGTAAGCCAGCTGTTTCAATACTCAACGATTTTTTCGATTTCACCATTGCCATCATAGTAGATAGTTCTACATTCTTTCCCTTTATCGTCATACTCTGTTTCAATTAATCCTATTAACTTTTCATGGTTGTCATATGTCCTCCATTCAACTTGTCTCCCTTCATCATCATATAAAAATTTATGATGAACAAGCAGCGTATCATCTTGACTATAATACTCTTTCGTTTCTATACATCTTCCATCTCTATATTCCGCAATCTCATAGGTACGTCCACTGTCTTTGTCGGTTCTCATATGAATTATATTTCCATCCTTATCATACTCAGAGACTGTTTTCTGTATGATTTTTCCATCTGCGGAATAGTATGTATCTTCTATGAGATTTCCGTTTTTATCATATTTAAGTATTTCATACTGCTGCAATTTTGTGCTATCAAGTACATACCAGAAACTTTTAGTAATCTGTCCTTTGCCATTATATTCATTTTCTATCTTACCAATTATAACTGAGTTATTACCTTGATAAGATCTGTAAAAGCCTACAATTTGGTTTCCGTTTTCGTCATATTTGCAAGTCACTTCGCCGGTCTTTTTCCTATTTTTGTCATAAGATGTAGCAGTGGCATATCTGCCATTTATGTCGTATGAATAATCAATGTAATAAATTAATGTACCCGAACCATCAAACCCAGACTCTCTTCTAACCTTTCCTGAATCATCTCTTATTGTCCCTTTTTCAAATTCTGTAATTTTATTCTTAATGACGCTGTCTCCGGTTTTTTCATAGCCCTTTTTTAATATTTCCTCTGCTTTTTCGAACTGACCTAAGCGAATATATGCGTCATAGGCTTTCAGATAACTTTGTGCAAAATACTCGTCTAAACTTATTGCTTGTATATAGTCACCAAGAGCTGCCTCAAGGTTATCAGTAGTTTCACCTGAGCCTATATACGCATCGCCCCTTCCAATATACGCAGGAACCTGTTTATCATCGATTTTTATTGCAGCAGTGAACTCTAGAATTGCTTCTTCATATTTACCATCAGCAAGATATTTTATACCTAAATCATAATGTTCCTGCCAGGTTCCACCGCTTACACTGCTACAGCCATACAAGGTTATAATCAACAGTGATATTAATAGGACTTTAATTATTCTCTTCATTTCACTTTCCTCCAAATCTTTGGCTTAATCATAATTAAAGTTGTATACAGCATAAACAGATTCATTTGAGTTCTCAAATATCATTCTTCCAAAAGCATCGTCTGTGGATTCTATAAAGTGGTTGCCTTCTTCATTCACTTTCCACCTGCTGTCCAAAACCAATTTGCCATTCTGGCAGCAATATTCAAATACTATATCGCCTTCACCTTGATTAATCTTCTCTTGAATTTCACCGTCAAACATATCATTACTGAAAGTTCCAACAACATTCCGCGTCCACCCGTAGCCCGATTTTTCATATATCTTTCCTTCTCCGTCAGGAAGATTATTGCTCCAGGCTCCTGAAAACAATTTGTAAAATGCCTCTCCGTTATTTTTGATTTCTCCGGAGATGCAGTAGCCGTCTCCGTTCGCTCTGCCATTTTCAATACCGCCGAAATATATCCCGTCGACTCTATCTTCAAACATTAATTTGAGTCCTTTGCCGTCATAAACAATTCTCAGTTCATTTCCATCAAAAGAATATCCCGAATATTGGCTTAGGCTGCTTTTTATTCTCTCTTTGCCAATTTTGCAAATACTGCTGAAATCTTTATTTTCCATTGCCTGATATATTTGCTTTAGCATTTCTATTTGCAATGAGTCCGGTATTTCTGTGCTTATACCAAATTCCAGCAGTTTTTCTTTTATGGAATTATCTTTGGTGTTTTCCCACCCAATAAGCAAATAATCCAGTGACATTTGTTTCAAATCGAATGAAGAGTAGGCTTCGCTTATTTTTAAATATGTTGCCGGCTCTTTTATATCAATCTGTATTGCCTTATCAAAGGTTATGATTGCCTCTTCGTAGTTCTGCTCATCCAGATACTTAACACCCAGCTCCAGAAACTCGTCCAGATTGGAGCTGCCGCCGCAGGCACAGAGGCAAATTGCCAGTGCCAATACTATAAAAAGTCTTAGTTTTTTCATTTAACTTTCCTCCGCGTCAATGTGATTATTTGTCATGCTCTGTTTTGCCGGTTACTTTGCCGTTGCCATCGTACTCGGTTTCACTGATGAAGTTTCTGTCTTTATCACAACAATATATTTTATTACATTATGACGAATCGTCCACACTACTGTGTACATCATGTTTCAATCACCTTCTATTCACTCATCTTTACGGCATTCTCAAGTTTGATATTTGCTTATTTGAATACAGTAATTCCAAACCGAGTTAAACAATCTTGATAATCGGACCAGTTGAAATATCGTTTAATGCTTTCAACATAATCCGTTCCTTGGATAAGAAGTCGGTAAGCTAAAAACCCTTCGTACCACTTGCCCGATAATTGATAATAATGGCGTTTTAGATATTTCGAATAATGAGCGAAATCAAATAATCTGATTGTAGGCCACTGTAAGAGTTTTTCCCCTGCTTTTCGACATTTTTACAGCACAAGGCATACTTAGGTAGTCCTGGATTTTACCAGAAAAGACGATCAAGATATGACTGATCTTTAACGCCACCCCAACGTTCACCTTTGATATTAGCGACGCTGTAGTTGTCGTCTACTACAACGCCGTCTTCTTCCATTAGAACACCATCTGCATATATGCTTACAGTTTCATTAATTACATCATGATTAAATTCAGGGTATTTATTCTCGATTTCCACATAGTGTCCTGTTTTAATAAATTGTCCATCACGAAGGCAGTCCTTCATTACGCCTACGTCTTTCGTATCCTCATAGTCTTCAATTGTTGCACCATCAGAGCTGTGCCAAAGCGTTTTAAGCACTCTGTTAAAAAGAACTTCTCCATTCCATTGCCAATCAACACATGGGCAGGTACCCCAACTGGTGTCGTAATAATAATCAAACCAACAATCTCTTCCTTCTGTTGTGACTGCATATGTATGATAGATACTCCCTAAAAAACCGGATCCATTTTCAGCACGTAACTCTACTTCAATTGAGCCGACGCAATCTCCATCTTCATCGTCCTCGTATGGTCGAAACAAAATCTCCATCTTATAATCATTCCACATCGTGTACTTAGAAGTATTGGAAAAAGAAAGCATTTCACATGAATAGTCATCAAGAATATCGTACATGGACTCCATATTATTGTTAATAACCGCTGTTCCAACCACATTGATTATCTGGCGCTCTGCTTCCGTCATATCTTCAAAACCATAATATTTAGATCTGTAAATGAACTCCGTTGCATTGTATGTGTTGACCGGCACAGAAGAAGTATTGATCTGTCCGGATTCCAAGCCATTCAGCATTTCCTTTAGCTTCTCATCTCCGGTAATCTCGTAACCTTTTTTCAGGATTTTCTCTGCCTTGTCATATTCTTCGGTGCAGATATATGCGTCTGCCAATCCTATGTATGCATCCACACACTTCTCATCAATTACAATCGCTTTTTCGAATACAATAACTGCTTCCTTGTAGTTTTCCTCTTGCAGATATTTCGTACCCAAATCAAGGAGTTCGTCTAACGACATGTTGTCATACTTTGAACTGCCGCCGCAGGCGCAGAGGCAGATTACTAATAATAATGCTATTAAAAATCTTATTTCCTTCATTTTTACTTTCTCCTTGTCTTAAACAATATTTAAATTGTTTCATCTTTCAGGTACAACCATATCAATATTTGAAATTCCAACTAAATCATAGTCACTGTTAATTGTCAGCAAGACTACAGAGATCTGTTTTCCTTCCAACCCTTCACAAGGGAAGCCAAGAATAATTTCATTGCTTTGGTTTTCCCTATAGACATTTTCCTTTTTCCAAATGCTAATTGCAGATAATGCTGAATATATATCAATATTTTCTTCACTAAAAGTACTTATCAGCGTATTAGTGTTAGAAAACCTATCTGATGCTTTCAAATCCAGTACAATATTACACATTGAATTTTCTACATACACATCTTTTATATCTTTACTGCTCAACAATGGATTGTCATATTTGTTTTTTATTTCTGCATCCAGCGCTTCAAGCCTATTTTTTATTTCATTGCTATCAGTTAATTTTGACCCTTTCTCCAAAATGCTTCTTGCGGAGCCAATATCGCCATTTCCGAAATAGGCATCTGCCAAACCCATATAAGCCTGCTCACATTTCTCATCAATCTCTATGGCTTTTTCAAAAGTAATGATTGCCTCTTCGTAGTTATGCACATCCAGATACTTAACACCCAATTCCAGAAGCTCGTCCAGATTGGTGCTGCCGTTACAGGCGCAGAGGCAGATTACAAACACTAATACGATTAAGTATCTTAATTTTTCCATTTTACCCTTCCCATTTAATTCAAAACTTTACGCTTCACACTTCATAGCTACATATTTAACCTATTGAGCTTTTCTAGCTTGAATTGCATTATATAACTGCTCAAATTTATCAGCATAGGTATCGTCCTCCTGTGTTTCCCTCATCAACTGAATATAATCTTTCGTGCAGTCATACATTCTTATTGTTCCTGCGCCTGAACCTGAATCAAAAACCCACATAGGCAAATATTTTTTCTCAGCCATTAAGCCCCAATGCTGAAAAAAGTTTACGATGGCTGCTGCATCTTCATTATCTACGGTGATTGGCTGCTTTAGATTTATTACTCTCTTTCTTATTGCAATAAAATCCGGAGATTCCAAGCTTGTAAGAAACTCATGCGCCGCAATATAGTTTGCTCTACGCAAGGTCAAGTAACTAAGCACTATTCCCAATATTGCACATACCGCAACAGCAATTGTGCATATTAATTCCAATTTGTTGTCAAACATTCTGGTACTCCTTTTTACATCAATCCTCTGGTCAGTCCTTGTGTCCCGTCATCCGCTGCAAGTCCTTCAGTTAGCTCATCTGAATGTCCTTCTGTTAAACCTTGGGTAAACTCATCTGTCGCCCCTTGGGTAAGACCTTGGGTAAGCCCTTGAGTAAGACCATCTGTCATATCTGATGCCTTATTTTGTGGCACTTTCATATCCATATTTTCCGTACCTTTCGGATTTATTCCAACTGTGTTTTTGTTTCCAAACAGACTTTCTGTCTCATTTTCATCTGCCATTACATCAAGAGCAACCGACAGTGCCTCGCCTATGTTTTGACTGACAGCCTCTTTTACAATATCAGCTTCTCTTTGATTTCGTAGTTTTCTATCTGATGTAACCCATATAATTGTTGCAATAATTCCCATAATTCCGATAACGATGAGAACTAATCCTTTTCCTATATACATTGTCTTTCCCTCCTACAACCATCCTTTAGCTCTCAGTTCTTTTATCTTGCCAGCCAAAGGAAGCAGATCTGATGTTCTCTCACCTTCCGGAGCAAAATTTACTGCCTGGTTATAGTAACTGACTACAGAGGAATAATTACGGCTCGCCTGAGGTTTTTTGTTTTCCTTCTCCAAATACAGATACGCATACTGTAGATAGCATGTATACTCATCAGGGTACTCTGCTTTCATCTCGTCCAGGCACTCCTCTGCAGCTTTATAGTCACCATTCAGCTGATTAATTATCGCCAGATTTCTGTAAATATAGGCTCGGTTATACCCAAGCTCAAGCAATCTTTCAAACTTATCTGCAGACTTATTGTAAGCTTTATCTGCATAATATGCCTCAGCAAGACTCTCAATAATTACAATATCGTCTTTATTTGCCAGAGATTTCTCAGCATCTTCAAGAACTTTTATCTGTTTTTTCAGAGCTCCTGTCACAGAATTGCGATCCTCTTTATATAAATCCGATAATGACAGAAATGACCTTCTCTTTAGCTGTTCATTGTTCGTCGTATCAATTGTCCTATTAAAATATTTTACCGCCTCATCTTTCTCTCCCTGTGCCAAGAGAATTTCGCCATTGATATAAGTGAGGGTATCCTCATCTTCTGCAATAGGCTCAACTTCGTTCAGAAGCGATTTTGCATATTCCAGTTCACCTGTTCTTGCGTAACTTACAGCCAAATCTCTTAAATAGACTTCATCGCTGCTATCTGCTTCTACTGCTTTTTTTAGGTATCCGATGGCGTTTTCATAATTTCTTCTGTCAAAATAGATTGTCCCAAGAAAATAGTTATACCCACCATCAGTCTCCATTCCGGGATGTTCTGATGAGATACTCAGCAGGTACTCTATCGCTTCATCATCTTTGCCTTTCAAATATTTGATCTGTGCCAGACCATAGTACGCTTGAAAAATATCGTCATTGAGTTTAATAGCATCACTAAAACTTGTCTCCGCACTTTCTAATTTATAGAGCTGTACTGATTTAAAACCTTCTTCTATAAGCTGCTGGCAGGCTTCATTTTTTTCTGTAATCATTAAGGTTGTACCGAACACTACCAAAGCACTAAACCACATAATTAAAGCAACCTGAAGAATCTTTTTTGTTTTTTCTTTTCTTTGAAAAGCCTTGTATCTATCATTAAAAATATGAATATTGTCCAGATCATATAGAAGTTCCTCTGCGGACTGATATCTCATATCTGGATTATTCTGAACACATTTAGCTACAATATGTTCTATTCCCTCCGAAAAATATGAATCCACCTGTTTCAGCGGTCTAAACTCATATGGAGGTTCGTTAGGGCTGATTCCGGTCAGAAGGTGATACATAGTTGCGCCCAGAGAATAGATATCAGTCCTGGCATCTGTCTGGCTGGTTCCATATTGTTCTGGCGCAGCATATCCTCTGGTTCCCATATAGCTAGTGTCACTTCCGCTATCTGTTTTGAACTCTCTGGCAATACCAAAGTCAATTACCTTTACAACATTATCTGCACTTACAATAATGTTTGACGGTTTCATATCCCTGTATATTACAGGGTTAGGCTTTTGGTTGTGAAGATATATTAAAATATTGCAGAGCTGCTTCGCCCATTCAATTACCGTTGCCTCATCAAACTTTTTCTTTACACCAAGCTGCTTATCCAGCGGTGTTCCTTCTATGTAATCCTCAACTATATATAGGTTTTCTTCGTCTTCATCAATGTCGATAATCCTGGGCAGTGCAGGATGATTAAGTTTTTTCAGTATGTTCGGTTCTGCAAGCAAATCGAAATTATCTGACTCTTTTTTTCTTATTGCTTTAATTGCCCATTGGGTACCCAAAGCAGTGTTTTCAACCAGATACACGGTTCCCATACCACCGCTTCCGATTGTTTTTACCTTCCTGTACTTACCATTTAAAAATGTATTCATTCCTTATCCCTCTGTTTTTTGAATATATCAAAAAGCGTTTTATCCTTTTCAATTTGCAGGAGAACAATTGAGATATTATCACGGCCTCCATTATCAAGGGCTTTATTCAACAGAAGATCTGCTTTTTCATAAAGCTGTACATTCTGTTTAAGCATATGTTCAATCTCGCCATCAGACACCATATCTGTCAGTCCGTCACTGCAAATAAGCACAATATCACTATCATTTAGTCTGATTAGATTTTTGTATGGAGTAATTTCTAGTTCTTCTGGACTTATTCCGATGTGTTGTGTCAGCTTATTTCTATGAGGGTGCGTTTTTATTTCATCTTTTGTGATGATTCCCATTTTATATGCACGCACAGCCTGTGTGTGGTCTTCTGTAATTTGCGTAAGTCTATTCTTCCTAAAAAGATAAACTCTGCTGTCACCTATACTGCAAATGTGCATCTTTTCCCTTTCTATGCACACTAAAGCAAGTGTCGTGCCTATCCTGACACCACCCTCCATATAGGACTTCTCGCAGACAAGATTATTAGCCTCGTTAATACAGCTCTCCACATATTTATCTATATTATGATAATTGATTGAGAGCAAAAGTTTCTGATACTTCCCCAGTGTACTTGCCATAATATAAGCAGCTTCCTCGCCAAAAGCTTCACCGCCAAGTCCGTCGCATACACCGTATATCTGAAGTTCCTCTTTGTTATCACCGGAAAAGGTTTTTTCTGATGCACTTTCTCGTGGTAAAAACTGTCCATTTATATAAATATTATCCTCGTTGTTTTCTCTTCGTTTTCCTTGGTTGACTCTCGCCTCATATATTACTTTCATTTTCATTCTTTCGCTTTGAAATACTTGCACCTAAGATGCCTGCCCACATCGGGCAGGCATCATCAAACATATGCTATTAGCCAAAACTTTGTATCTTGCCCTTTAAAGTCTGGTCTGTTGCCTGAAGTTCCTTGGCAGCCGTATCCATAAGTTGAGCGTACCTTTCAAGCATTTCAGAAAAGTTGTTAAATGTAGGCTGCATGCTCTCAAATTTTGCCACAAAAGCATCCTGAGCTTCACCCTTCCACTGCTCATTAAGTGCCAGAACAAGCTGTCTGAGCTTTGCCATAGTTTCATCGTGATTTGCTTTGAGATTTCTTACCTCGTTGGATTTGCTCATTAATAATTCTGGTGTTACTTGAATAATAGCCATATTTGTTTGTCTCCTTTCTATTTCAAGGCAGAAGCCTTAAATTAACTTATAGTTAAAATTGTTCCATCCCAAAGGGATAATTCTCGAAACGTTCTATCACTGTCGAGGGCTTTGCCCTGTAATCTTAAAGAAACTTTTTTGTTTGGTTCTCCCAGTCCACAATCCAACATTATTTCGGGCAGTAAGCTCTCAAGTTCAGATAGTCTGAGTTCCAGTGATACTTCCACATCGATTGAATTCACGCCGTATTTTAGGGTTATTATCGATTTATTTTCCAAATCATTTTCCCTCACTTTCAGTTTTTTCATCATCAATAATCCTGAATTTTACAAGGCTGTTTTGATTTATTAAAAATCCTTCATTCTTACTCATTTTTCTGCTTTTTTCTGTATAAGGTAAATCTATACTGAAAATACTGTGATCATTAGGCGAGCCTCCCATCATGATTCCATTCTTTTGATTTACAAGCCCCACTGTAAAGTCTTCACCCTGATTATATAGTTTTGAAATATCTGCGTTATTTGCAGCCGCGATTATATATACTTTAAGGTTTTTACCAAGCCTTATTACCGCTTCTAATCGCTCCATGGTCTTATTATCCACTTCTTTGAAAAGAGAATAATAGTCATCAATAATAATGAATATCCCTTCAAAATTTTCGTATAAACCTTCCTGTACAATTTTTCTCCTACGTTCCAGTTCTACAACAAGCTTTTCCATATAAATGTCAAAATCCAGTGCATTGTCACAATAATATTCTGCGACGTTTTTTACAGCAGCCAACCCATGAGCAATTGAATCAACCAAAACGCATTTTGAATCAGACACACACTGAAGTGCTGTCGCTCTTAAAATTGTAGTCTTTCCTGAACCTATCGTTCCTGAAATCAACATCGTGTGTATGTCCCCAAGAGGCATAATCACCTTACTGCAGTCCTTGGTATCAAGACCTATACATATTTTTTCATCAAAATAATCGCTAAGGTGTATCACATCGGGCATAATCGGAATGGCATCAGCTTTCTTACCTTTCCAAGAACTCATGATACTACTGCCTATTTTTTTAATTTCCCGGCTTCGCTCTGCCTCATCTGCCTCAACAGAAGGAAGTGCAGTCTGAAATTCCAAAATTTCGTCTTCTGCGCATAGACCTCGACCAGGGCAAACTGAAGGCAAAATAGCTGCAGACTTGCCAAGAATTGTTGAGTAATCCGCCTTATCCGTCATCTGAAGTGCCAACGAGTATCTAATATTTTGTGATACCTTGAAGCCAAGTGACATTGCGGAACTACATGTCGCAACAAGATACATTCCAACATTTCCGCCTTCTCGCGTGAGGTTTATCATCAAATCCTCAAGTTCCGGGAAATGCCCCAGTGCTGTGCTGTAATTGTCCAGTACTATGACCAGCTCAGGTACCCGAGAAGGTGCTATCCTATTATATTCCTTTATATTTCCTACTCCTTCGGCTGCAAAGAGATGTTTACGTTCAGAAATTTTTTCAGAGATCATTGTTATGAACTTCTCCATTTTTTCTCTTTCATCTCCAATTATCACTCCACCCACATGAGGATAACCGAGGAATACATTCATGCCCCATCCACCGAAGTCAAGTATATACAAATTAACTTCATCAGGGCTATATCTGCAGCAAAGAGACAATACAAAAGTCTTAAGCAGTGTTGTTTTTCCTGTTGTAGGAGCACCATAAATTGCTACATGCCCCTTATCAGTCAAATTAATTTCTAACGGATACTGCATCTGCTTTTTTGGATTGTCAACGAGACCGATAATAGCCGATATGCCATCGTTTGCAGAGCAAGTTTTCTCTGCTTTAAATATTTCTATCAGTTTGGATAAATCAATAATCTCCGGCAATCGTTCCGTCCAAATTCTTTGCGCATCTGGTATGTCTCTTTTTTTAACATACGAAGAAATATATTCTACTATTGTTTCTATCTCCGTTTTTCCTGAAACTGTGCTTTGTTCTTCAGGCTTCAATATGTACCTTTTTCTTTTACCATTGGTTTGTACAACCGATATCTGTCCGTCTGTTCCTCTTTTTCTTCCATCGGGATCAAATGGTGCGCCGCTCCAAAATGACTGAATCTGCTCATATATTTCATCTTCGCCAACCTGTATATAAGCTCTTCCGGGTACAGTTATTCTTGCTGCATCAGGATGATGAAGCATTTCTTTGCTATCAGCAACGTTTGCAACCTTGAGGCACCACCTGAAACGAGTATTGGCATTCATTTTATCATCAACAACACCGGAAGGTTTTTGTGTAAGCAAAACAGTAAATACACCCAATGTTCTTCCTATTGCAAAAATCCTGTTTATAACTGGTATGAACTCTCGAAATTGTTCTTTGAATTCAGCGAATTCGTCAATAATAATGAACAAAAACGGCATATTTTCATGAGCTTTTCCCGCTTCCCTCAACTTCAGGTATGCGCTTATATTATTTACACCATACTTATCAAGGAGCGCTTTTCTCCTTGTCAATTCATTTTCCAGCGAAATTAGATTTCTAGTAATATTTGTATCCAAATCGGAAATCGTTCCTGCCAGATGTGGAAGTTTGGAAAAAGGAAGTATTAAACCTGTTCCCTTAAAATCGATAAGCACAAAGGCAACATCCTGTGGCGAAAATTTGAGAGCCATAGATAATATCCAGGACTGAACCATTTCAGACTTGCCCGAACCTGTCATGCCTGCTACCAGACCATGAGGGCCGTGCTTTCTTTCATGAATATCAAATATAAATGGTTCTCCGTTTTCTTTTACGCCGATAGGTACTCCCATGGTCTGGTAAGTTTTGGCTCTCTGCCACCACGCACCAATAGGAAGCTCTTCAGGCATATTAACACCGTAACCTTCAAGAAAAGTTATTGAATTTGGAAGTGTACTATTATTAGCACTCGAATAAAGTCGGATTGGTGCCATACTTCTGGCAAAGCTCTCATAATCATTTTCTGAAAATCTATCAAATGTGAACCGCTTCTTTATGTCCACATTGTTTTTCATATACATAAATCCCTTATCAAGCTTTGTTTCAATAATCACATTGCAATCTTTAGGGAGATCGTTAATTTCATCAAAAACATATATCACACCGATGTTTAAATCATCTCTTCCGGAAAAGAATTTTAAAATTTTGTTGTCTTCAAGATATTCTTTTTCCGTTATAACAAAAAGATAGAATGGCCTTTGTATCTCAGAAGTAACATTCGTATGTGCACTTGCATCATCATTTTTTCGCGTTTTTATAATTTCTTCAAATTCCTTCAAGATTTTTTCAGCGTCAAAAAAATTGCTGCCAACAAATCGTTCCTCTCTGCCTGCATCAAAAGAATGCGGAAGCCATTTTATAAACTCCCATTCACTATCCTCTTTTCCATACAAAGTTATTATTTTGAGGTCATCATAGCTATGATGCGTGACAGCCTGCAAAACCATGTTTTTTGCCAATTTGCTGCTGCTCTTTTTGTCACCAATAATACCACATGAAATATTCTTTCTGATGTTAAAAGAAATAGGCGCATCCTTTAATACGCTATATTTCTTCTCCAATTCATAGGCCTTTTCCTGAAGCTCATCTTTTTCAAGCTTTACGGTTTTGTTGGGAACTTTTATGGAAAAACTTGTCTCCACAGAACCAGTTCCTACCCTAAGATCCATAAAATCCGAATCATTAAAATTACGTTCCCATAGTCTTCTTTCCAAACTGTTTACGATATTAAAGCACTCAACAGTCGATGGATGAACACTTAGCAACGCTTTCATTTGTTTTTGGGATGCGTCCGTACATTTTCCGGCTATTTCATATAAATGATCATTGTATACATCAATTCTGGTTTGTTCATTTTTTTTATGTTTTTTAATCTGGCCTTTATAATTTAATACCGAAGTTACAATCGAAAGTAACGACATGGGTGCTGTATAAACTATTGAGACCGTACTTCCTTTCATCACTACGACTACCATAATCATAATCAAAATCATGCCGATAGGTGCAGCAAGAACCGCTAGCCAATTTATCTCCGGTTTGCTTCCTATTGTGGGAGGCTGCTGAACGACAAATTCATCTTTAGGCAATTCGTATTTCAACCTTGGAGACTTCTTAAATAAAGGATATTCTTTCCTATCTTTAATACTATTTGTTTTTCTAGCACCTTCCAACATACTTTCTTTTGTTGAAACCTGTCCCTGAATGTTACTGCATATTAGTTTATTTTCCCTGTATTCAATGGTTTGTTTATCTATATATATTACGTCTCCTTCCTCAAGCGTCTTACCGGAAACACGTTTCCCATTTATAAACGTGCCATTACGACTGTTATCGTCTGCAAGAAGATACTTTTCTCCTTCCTTTGCAATAACCACATGGCTTCCTGATACCCGAGGGCTTGATATAATTAAATCAGAGGTGTTCTTTCTTCCGATTCTAAAAACTTCATAATTAGATAAGCTTACATTTATTTTTTCAAGTTCATCATAATATGGTAAAATAAAAAGTCTGTTTTTTTCATTGAGGCTGAGTGTAAACAATTCATCACCGTTTATCTCTACGATATGCGGCTTATCGTTGTTTAAAAACGTTTCACCATCACAAAATGCTTTCCAAACCCCATTTGAATAAACAAACTTTATTGACCCTTTTATATCTTCTTTTCTGCACCCAAAATCATCGGCAGAATTACAATCTATAACCAATTCTTTGTCTTCTTGAACTTCGTAATCCAACGAATAATTACTACAGATTACTCTTATATTTAATTTCATTATTAACCTCTTTCCGATGCATGTGTTTCTTCATATATTATAACTTTGCTCAAAATATAAGTCAAATGCTTTTTATTAGCGGCAAACTTCGTATGACTAAGAAAGTATAATTATACTATAATTCGCTGAAAGGGTAATGCTACACTTATGAGTAAAGAAATAGGATTCAAAAACAGAGACCGATTTATACAATTAGGAATAACTATTGCTGCTATACGGAAAATGCGTGGAATGTCACAGGAAAAGCTGGCAGAAAAAGCTAAGGTAAGTCGCTCACATATCAGCTCCATTGAAGCACCCAATATTGTGCGTCCTTTTTCTCTTGAGGTACTTTACAATATTGCCGATGCCCTTGAAGTTAATCCCGGTGATCTCCTGAACGCCTCTCTTTTTCCTGAAGAACTTCTCAAAACCGGCAAAAAAAATAAATAAGATTCAACATCTTGCGCTCATTTCTTTAAATTAAGCACCAGGACAATAGTATAAAGAATACTGTCGCCCACTCACACGATAAATTAGAATGAAATAAAAGTAAAAAGGAACCCATCCCGAGTTCCTTTCATTATCGTTATATTATCTTTTTTATTCAGCCATCCTCAGCCTTTCCACAATGCTGCTTCTGCACATGTTTTTATAACATAAAACCGGTATAAGCCATGCAAAAATCATTGTCACAGGTACAGCCGCAAGCTGAGGCCATATGATAAAGCGGTATGTGAACATCCACATCTGGGATGTTATCGCTTTAACCAGCAGATAGGTTAAAAGTGTTCCAACTGTAAGTGCAAGCGCAAGCGATATTATAACGTAAAGAACACCTTCCCATATTAGCATTGCTTTAAGCTGTTTCCCTGTCATACCTACCGACTGAAGGATTGCCAGCTCGTTTTTCCTGCTTTGAATCGAAGTTATGACTGCATTTATAAAGTTCAGCAAAGCAATAAGAGCCAGAATGAAGCTCAAAGCAAGACCTACTGTTAAAAATGTCTGATTCATGGACTTAAACTCATCTGCATAGTCCTGCCTTGACTTACAGGTAAGGCTGTCTTTCACATTGCTGCAGTAGTCATTCATAAAATCACTCACAGCATCATCGTATACTTCCTCCACATCAAAGACAGTTCTGAGTGCTCCGGATTCCCCTGTTCTCTCAATAAACTCAGCCTCCGGCAATATGAAGTCCACCTCAAACCAGTGTCCGTGCTGCGGCCCCAGAGCATCGGCCATTTCGCCCAATGCCATCACCTCATACTCCTTGTAAGTACCGTCACTGAATTCTATTTTTACCCTCTCCCCCACATCGTAATATCTTTCTTTTCCTGTATCATCTCCGTTATAGGAGAATGCTGACGCTATAACATAATTGCCTGTATTGAATTTTTCCGCATCAAAACTGCCGTCG
The DNA here is from genome assembly GCA_051883095.1 of Anaerovoracaceae bacterium. Taxonomy (GTDB): domain Bacteria; phylum Bacillota; class Clostridia; order Peptostreptococcales; family Anaerovoracaceae; genus SUG1106. Next base: position 48,605 of record JBJETB010000088.1, on the reverse strand, counting down.
GTTATTTCAATCTTATCGCAGATATATGGTGAAATACCGTAGAGATGGGAAGGCAGCGTATGTTCCTCATTGATTTCTTTTTCAAGAGTCTTAAGATATTCATCTATCGGTACAATATCCTTATGCTCTTCAAAGAGCTTTTTTGCTCTTTCCGCAGCCTTGCCTTCCGCTTTATGACTTCCCTCCAGCATATATACACTTCCCATACCTGTTATGCCATCTATTTTCGAAAACTTCTCCCTGTCTTCCTCCGATACACCTGCATATTCCTTATACTGACTCATTACATTATCTACAGTGGCATCTGTCACATAAAAATCCGTCACCATCTTTGACTCCAGATACTTATCCATATCGAATCCCTGAGCCACAGTCACTGAGCTTCCCATCATAATAATCGACAGGCAGATAGAAAGCACTACCGAAACCGTCTTTTTTCTGTTTCGCCCAAGATTGGCAATGGCCATAGAAAGGGGCGTGACTCTTTTGCTTTTTCTTTCTCTGCACTTAATCTTCTGAGTTTCATTGGTACTCTCCGTATATTTCACTGCCTCAACCGGTGTGATTTTTTTTACCAGTCTGCAGGGCCTGATACAGCTTATCCATACTGTGACCAGTGAAAATAGTCCGCTTCCTATGAAGATAAGAGGATTTAGGGAAATTACCATATTGTCATCGCCGAGATCGCTGGCTTTGATTACTATAGGCATAAGGATATACGAAATGCCGTATCCCAAAGCAAGTCCTGCCGGTATACCGATACAGCTCAGCAGAAGAGCCTGCCGTCTTACAATTTTTTTCAGCTGCTTGCCTGTAGTGCCTATAGTCTTGAGTAAACCGTAAAATCTAATATCTGCCGTAACAGAAATATAGAAGATATTATATATTATCAGATACCCCGACAATATTATTACTGCAAGCACCCCTGTAATTAAAGCTGCAGTGACAGTATCAACCGATGAGCTTGCATAGGCCCAGTTTACACCTTCATTTACTTCCTTTCCTAATCCGCATCTTTCCTTGAGAGCCTCTACCTGTCCTTCTATATCCCATGAGGAATCAAACCAAAATGAAGGATTAACAGAGCCTTCGATATTGGTCCAGTCGCCGCCATTATTTGCCTCATCCTGCCATACGTCTACCACGCTGTCGCAGTATTCTCTGGAGACAAATGCCTCATTAGCCATAGCTGCCTTATCCTGTTCCCAGAATCCGCAAAGAGTGAATGTGTCTTTATGCTTCACACCCTTGGCGGTGAATTCCAGAGTTACATTTTCCCCCAGTTTATGCGGTACGCCCAAAGCATCGAGAACAGCTGTGGACGCAGCAAGCTCCATACTCTTTTCCGGCAGATGACCTGTGGTGGGCATTGTAAAGCCCCATTCAGCAGCCTTAGGCTCGGTGTATCTGATTTCTGTGTATGTCTTTAAGAGTTCCTCGTTTTCACCGGTTCCAACAATAATATTATATGAAATATCTTTCACCTCAGGATCGGCTTTCACCTTTTCATACTGCTCCATGGTGATAAATTTAAAACCTGCATGTGCCCTGGTTCCCACCTGCCTCATGGTAGAAAACTGTAAAGAATCCATCAGGCTCATGCTGATTGTAAACAGAGATGTAAAAAGTACCGCCGTCAGCATAATGGCAATTACCGCTACAATATTTCTGGAGTTGCTGCTTCTGAGTGACCGCTGAGACAGGCGGTTTATGCATTTTGCGTTTCTTACCTTAAGCATTTCTGTCACCTGCAATTCTGCCGCCTGCGATTTTGCCGTCTTCAATGCGGATAATGCGGTCTGCCATCTGGGCGATTTCCTCATTGTGGGTTATCATAACGATGGTCTGGCTGAACTTCTTGCTCGTGATTTTAAGAAGTCCGAGCACATCAAGGCTTGTCCTGCTGTCCAGGTTGCCCGTAGGCTCATCGGCAAGAATTATAGCAGGTTTTGATGCCAGAGCTCTGGCTATGGCAACCCTCTGCTGCTGTCCTCCCGAAAGCTGTCCCGGCAGGTTGTTCACCTTATCCGTCAGTCCTAAAGTCTCTATTATGCTGTCGATATGTCCTCTGTCGACTTTATTTCCATCCAGTTCTATTGGCAACACTATGTTTTCATATACGTTAAGCACAGGCACCAGATTGTAGCTTTGAAAGATGAATCCTATTTTCCTTCTTCGGAATATTGTCAGTTCATCGTCTTTCATCGTAAAAATGTCCTTTCCGGCAACCTCCACCTTGCCCGATGTAGGTCTGTCCAGTCCGCCCATCATGTGAAGCAGGGTTGATTTGCCGCTGCCGGAAGTTCCCACTATGGCCACAAACTCACCGTCGCGCACTGTAAAATTCACACCGTCCAGTGCCTTCACCAGAGTATCTCCCTTTCCGTAATATTTTTTTAATTCTTCGGTCTTCAATATGTCCATGACTTTTCCCCTTTCAAACAAAATAGTGTATGCAGTTTTTCCCTACATACACTACTATAAAACATGATTCTTTCCTGAATCTTTCTCAATTCTTACAGTTCTGACATAATTCTGATTTTTAGGAAGGAAAACAGAAAAGTTGGAACCTCGTCCCTTCTTTGACGTTACCTTAATATACCCACCTTCCCTTTCCACGATTTTCCTCGCAAGATACAGGCCGATTCCTACACCTTTTTCATCACTTACCTCAGATGAACGGTAAAACCTCTGGAATACTGCAGCTGTCTCTGCTTCTGTCATTCCTATCCCCGTATCGCTGATATCGATTCTGGCAAACATGCTGTATTCAGAGGCGCTCAGTGTAATTATGCCGCCGCAGGGTGTGTACTTTATGGCATTGTCGATAATGTTGGCAATAGCCTCCATGGTCCATTTATAGTCAAAAACAGCACTGCCCGCGGTGTTTTCGCCCAAAACCAGAGTTATATCCTTCTGTTCTGCAGCAGGCATATAATCATCTGTGAGCTGTCGAAGCATACCTTCCGTGTCCTGATCAGCAGGACTGACGGCGATTATGCCTGTTTCAAGGCGGGACGTCTTAACCAGCGATGAAATCAGGAAACTCAGTTTTTCAGTCTGATTTTCTATCTGTTCTGTAATTTTTTTGTCTTCGTCACTTAGCCTGCTGCTCTCACTGAGAAGCTGTGTATAAAGCAAAATGTTCGCAAGAGGAGTCCTGGTCTGATGGGAAATATCACTTATAAGTGATTCTATGTTTTTCTTTTCCTTTTCAATCTGTGCTCTTCCCGTTTCGCCCTTGTTAATGTAGTGGTACATCTTCGATTCAAGACGAGACATTCTTTCCTCACTTAAACTTTTTTCCGAAAAAGTTCCTGAAACTGCGCTTTCCACCATCTCATCCAAACGGCTCATAGTTTTTGATGTTTTTATATATGTAAATACGGCAAAGCCTATGGCGACGGCTGAAATAACTCCAAGTATAATATATCCTGTCATCCCAACTTCTCCCAGACGTAGCCTATGCCGTAAACTGTCTTTACCGGAATACCCGGCAGCTTTTCACGCAGTCTTTTCATTGTCACAGAAAGAGCATTTTCTTCCACAAACTCTGCACCATCAGTCCATATTCTATCTATAAGTTTTTCCCGGGAAATGGTAATACCTGCGTTTGAAACCAGCACTCTTAAAAGTTTTTGCTCGGTCTTGCTCAGTTCAACCCGCATATTTCCATGGCAAAAAATCATGTTTTCAAAATCGAATCTGAAGTCCTGCCACGTGAAAATCGTATTTCTATCTGCGCAGTAATTGCTTTCCCGCCGCCTCAGCACCGCTCCCACTCTGGCTCTGAGCACTGCAAGAGAAAATGGTTTGGTTATGTAATCATCGCCGCCGGCTTCAAGACCGTTAACTATGTCAAGTTCCATATCATTTGCCGTCAGGAAGATTTACATCAAGTATAATCAGACCGAAGCTTTCGTCAAGTGTCTTTTCTGCTTCGTCAAGGCAGAAGGCCTGCTCCACATCATATTCTCCCAGAGAAAGAGCTATTCCATTATTCAGAGCTCTGTCATCCTCTACAATCAGTATCTTCATGATTTTCTCTCCTACCACAGCAGCAGATTCATAAAGAAGTCATACAGCGGGTCGATTATCTTATCGGTAATGTTAAAGATAATCATAATCATCAGAATCAGGAAACCGTTGTTATACAGTTTATAATACCAATTATATTTTCTTAAATCAAAAACCTGAGTCAGTATACCAAATCCGTCCAAAGGCGGCACCGGAAGCAGATTGAATATCATCAGAATAATGTTTATTGCCACTATATAAATAAAAATTTCAAGGATAGTTCCACCTATGCCCATATAAAAATCATATGACATATTTTTACTCATCATTCTTGCTATAAACGCAAATACAACCGCGATAATGAAGTTGGTCGTAACTCCTGCAATGGATACTATAAACTCATCCGCCCTTCTGTGCTTATAGTACCTTGGATCGATTTCAACAGGCACGCCCCACCCGAAGCCCGCAAACATCAGCGCAATGAATCCGACAGGATCCATATGCTTAAATGGATTTAGCGTAAGTCTTCCCTGAAGCTTCGGTGTAGGATCCCCAAGAAAATATGAAGCATATCCGTGGGCAGCCTCGTGGAAAGTAAGTCCTATTATTATTCCGGGCAGAATTATAACCTTGGAATAAAACCACTGCCCCAGGGTCATATTGTTATTTAAGATGTTGTCCGCAAGGAGAATCAGGATTATGACCATCATTGCCGGGTTAACATTTCTAAAAAGCCTTTGTAGTTTTTCTCTCATTTCCTTTTCCTTTCGATTTTGAAATTATTACGTCTATTCTAGCACATTTTCCGTTCCTTTGAAATATTATATTAGAAAGAAATCTGGCATTTGCCTCTTTGAAAGGTGGTTTTTTATGACTAACACCCTTGTTTGCATTGATGTTTACACCATCAGTGAGGGCGATACACTCTATTCTATCGCTGAAAAATATGAGCTTCCTGTCAGTCTGCTGATGAAGGTCAACGATATTGACAATCCGTACAATCTTCAAATCGGAGCAAGACTCTGCATTCCGGGCACAGAGGATCAGCTTCCTGACAGAGAAGAAGAACTGCCGCGCAGGACACATACTGTAGTTGCCGGAGATACACTGTACTTAATTGCCAAAAAACATGGTGTGAGACTGGATAATCTCATGCGTGCAAACCCGGACATAGACCCTTACAATATGCTTGTAGGAACCATTCTTATTATTCCTGAGGAATAATTACATCAAAAATATGCCCCGACATGAAGGTGATTGCACCTGTGCCGGGGTATTGACGTTTTTTATGTTGTAAACTAATAATAAAATCCCGTATTCGGGTCGGAGTATTCCTTTACCCTCGCCTCGTAAGCCTCCATGGCCTCCTTTTCAAAAGCAAGATTCACATCGCCGGCTCCGATTCCCTTGAGAAGCCACTTTGTGAAAGGTGGATTGAGCACCAGCAGAGGTCCTATTACACAAGTACCCATAAAGTTGTTTTTTCTGATGCCTTCTCCCATTACATCCGGGTTAAGTCCGGGGCCGCGTCTGGTTTCAAACAGGCTTCCAAAGGCCTCATCATCCGCATCATCATCACGCCATGAATGTGTAAACTGACTCTTATACCCCACAATATCCATCCCCTCAAACTGTCCCAGATAAAGAGAATTGAATCTGTGCATCATATCACGCTTTGCATGAGTCGGGAAAATCTTGAGCCCGCAGTCACGGCTTCCGTCAACGTCTTCGATTTCACCTCCGAAGACCTCCAGTGCATTTCCGGTCACAAGGAAATAAACGCCTTCATTTATCATCTCTATCAGCTTATCTGTATATTGAGAAAGCTTTTCTGCGGCCAGACGCTGACCGTTTTCAGTTAAAGTCCCCATATAAATCAGAGATGGAGTCTCCTTCATGAATTCAGGTTCACCTGTCAGATGAGTCTCAACCACCTCAATTTCAGGACAGGACTTTCTTAAATATTCTATGTTCTCAAGGTCGCCATAAAGATTTGCGATTTCAGGGAACAGCACTTCAATTCTGATTTTGCCTTCCATTACTCATCGCCTCCTTTTTCTTCGGCAGTGCCCTTCTTCATCATATCAAGCACTCTGTCAGCAACTTTCTTTCCCAGTGCTATAGAGTCCGTTCCGTAGAGAACGAATACATTATCGTTATCAAAAAACTTAAGCTTATCAGGTGCATCTGTCTCTTTTTCGGCATAGGAAAGCTTGTCCTCCGGCACTCCTGCAAGTAAGAGTCTCAGCCTGTGGTCCAGGCGTCTCGGTCCGCAAAGTACTATATTCTTTATTTCATCACGGTTGAGGAATTCAAAATCGCAGTCGTAAAGCCAGCAGGTGTTTTCTGACCAGTGCTTCATATCTCCCTGGCAGCTGTTCATAAGGATTATTTCCTTATCTCCCGGCAAAGTTGAAATGTAGTCAAAGACACGAGATGTGGCAAAAGCATTCTTTTCCTTTGCAAGTAGCCTGTACAATGTCTTATCTCCTACATGCTCCTCGTCGAATCTGCTTCCTACAATATTAAGCTTTTCAAAAAATCCCTGGATTTTTTCGTGTGAATATCCCATTTCACGAAGAAGCGCTACAGCGGATACCACGTTGTAAATATTGAATACGCTCTCATTGAGAAGCCTGTAGCATCCCGTTCCTTCTTTATCGCGCACTTCTATTTTCATATCATCCAGGCTTACATTGATTCCTGCGTAGTCATACTGCGGTGCCTTAAATCCGCACTCCGGACAAAAAGCCTTACCGATATGATTATATCTCAGATATTCATATTTCAGTCTGCTGTGACATTCAGGACAAATCTGCATGTCATTGATTAAGTTGATGCACTCCTTAACGTCTCCCGGCATTTTTTCGATTCCAAAGTAGACACGGCTGTTTTCAGGTGCTACGGCTGAAGAAATCAGATCATCGGCATTAAGAACCAGTTTAGTGAAACGCGGGATATACTTTGTCAATATTCCGGCTATGTATTCCGGATGTCCGTTTCTCATGATAGAATCCCGGGAAAGGTTTGTAATAAGCATATAATCCGGTTTCATATACGGGTACACTCTGAGGGCAGATCTTTCATCCACCTCGAATACACCTATCTTATATTTACACTTTCCCAATATGCTGCTGCCGTAGATAAGGCTTGAAGCAATTCCTGAGTTAATGTTGGAACCCATCTTATTGTTCAGAACCTTATGTCCGTCCATGGTCAGCATGTCCAGAAGCATGTTGCATACTGTGGTTTTGCCGTTGGTTCCTGTAACCGCAATGATCTTTTCCGGCTTGTCCGCATATTTCAGAAACTGAGGGCATATTTTCAGAGCCAGAACTCCCGGAAAGTTCGTACCATTATGTCTTGTTATTTTCAAAGCTACTATTGACAGTTTAGCAGCCCAGAGTGCAATAAAATATCTAAGTTTACCCATTTTTAAATGGTCCTTTCAATATGTGTTGTTTTTTATTAATATTTAAATTCAGGAGCAACTTCCTTGATCTTAGGCAGAATGCCTATGCCTCCCGGAGTCTGTCCCGGAAGCTGCCAGAAGTCATGAGCACAGTAGTTGTTTCCTTCGATAATTACAGGACCTGTCGGAGTTATAGCTACGTCCCATCCCACATAACGCATCTGAGGAACCACTGTAGCCGCCTTCTTTGCAAGCTCAACAGCTTCTTTAACGTATGGCACCTTGTAACCTACAAGCTTGATATGGCTGTAAGGATGTTCAGTGTAATGTATGCCTGCAGTAGTATCGCCTGAATGAGCAGGGAACAGAAATTCTCCTGTTTCCATGTCAACCGGTCCGTGGAGGCCGTAGTTATCAACTACTCTGCCATCCTTACCCATTTTGAATACAGCATAGAGGCAATGAGGCTCACCCTTTGCATCCAGCATTGTTATAATCCTGATGGTGTTGACAGAGAACGGATATAACTTGGCTACATCCGGATGGTTCTCGATAACATCTTCGATAGTAGCAAAGCCTTTTTCACGTATATATTTCAGGAAAGCCTCAGCATCCTCGAATTTTTCTGTCTCCAGAAGCTCGCAGCCTATGCCGCAGCTGAGATCTTTCATCTTGGCGAATATTTTTTTGCGGCTCCTGAAAAAATTCTTTATATCATCATCAGATGCGGTTTCAAGGTCGAGACATTCCCTTCCGATAAAATCCTTAAAAACTTCGTTGAACTCATTTTTATTATTAAATATGTGGGCATAACTGTGATCATTCATGAACATCATAAGCTTTTTGCTTCTGAATCTTGTAAGATAAGTATCCCTCTGCTTGCTGTTGAGATTCCAGAACTCAAATGTCACATAGTCATTATACCCAGCTCCGTATCTTGCCATTGAATAAAGCATATCACAGAAAAGCACAGCTTTATTCTTACCTGATCTGGTATGAGCATTGTCCAGCACCTTAAAAAACTTCTGAAAGCTTGCGCCCTTAAAAACTCTTATATAATACTGCAGTTTGTTCTCCATTTTAATACCTCCTAAGATTAAGGTTTAATACATTTTATCATATCACACTTTTCGCTTTGCCGCCATAAAAATTCCAAGTATACATAAAAAAGTAAATATTGCGAAGGAAACGTGAAGAGTTTTCATCAGCATTTCCTGTGGTGCCTCCCCCATGCTGTCGCTGCCCATATATATTCCCGAAATCGCCGTAACTGCTGACATACTTGCTGTATGTCCCAGAGAACGCATTGTGGACAGAATTGAAGAAGCAGTACCATAATCCTCCTTTTTTACGCAGGACATTACAGCATTTGTATTAGGCGTCGAGAACAAAGCGAAACCTAATCCGGAGAGAGCAAGGGTAATAATTGTTTGCGTCAGAGACGAATCCTTCCTTACAAATGTAAATAATCCCAAAGCCACCGCGCAAAACGCCATCCCGGCGGCTGATATTCTGTTAGGCGACACTCTGTCCGAAAGCCGTCCAACCCAAGGAGAAAGTATTGCCATAATCACTGTGCTTACTGCCAGCACAATCCCCGTCCATTGGGAGGACATTCCTTTTACCAACTGAAGATATATTGACATTAGATAAGATATGGCAAAATTGGAGCCGTAATTAACTGTGGCTGCAAAGCATGACAATGTAAAAGGAAGATTACTGCAAAACATTCTTATATCAACCACAGGATTTGCCACCCTTTTTTCCGTCCTTATAAATATAATAAACAAAAAAAGCCCCGCCACCAGAATGAAAGGGGCTAAAACATTATTTTTAAAAGCTGAAAGACCGTACATGGACATCACCATAGACATGACAAAAAGAATGTTTCCAGCATAATCAGTCACAGGTTTAACTTTTTCAGATGATGAATACTCCATTCCGGAACCTTTTGGAAGCTTGAGAACCGCGCCACAAAAGGCAACAGCCGTTATTGAAGCGGTAACTAAAAAAATCGCTCTCCATCCAAAATGCTGATTAAGAATTCCACCAATTACAGGTCCGGCTGAAAGCCCGGCATATGTGGCACATGTGGCATATCCCAGAACTCTTCCTCTTTCTTTTTCATCAAAAGCTGCAGCCAGAATTGCAATATTGGTACTGAAAATCATTGAAGCACCTATACCCTGCATCAATCGGAATAAAAGAAACATCCCCATACTGCGGGAGATGACCGCACTCAGTGAGCCTGCAGAAAAAATGAGAATGCCTGTCCTTAGAATTAATACTCTGTCAACTCTGTCGGCAAGCCGTCCGAAAGGCACCGCCAGTGCTGAACATGTAAGCATATATATAGTGACAACCCATCCTACGGTCTGCGCTCCTACCCCAAATTCCTTCTCCAAATCCGGAATTGAAAGGTTCAGAGCGCTTCCCATGAAAGTTGTTATAAATGCTGTTATCACACATACGATAATCGTATTTTTCTGTTCCCTAATCTTTTCCATAGGGATATTTTGTGCTCAAACTAAAGTATTATGCAGATAAAATAATCCTTGCCCTCATCACTTATTTTTTGAAGTGAACGCTGTACTTTGCCTCTAAGCGCTTCCGGTACATTATTTACCTTGCTCTCCATCTGTTCCGTAACCATTTCCTTCAGGGATTTTCCAAAAAGATTTGTTTCCCATATATCTTCTTCGCTTCCGAACTGTTCAGTAAGAAGGTTTGCCAGGTCTACCGACTGACTTTCTGTGCCCACCACCGGAGAAACCTCTGTGGTTATGTCCGTTCTTATTATGTGAAGACATGGAGCCTTGGCCTTCATTCTCACTCCATACTTGCTTCCCTGTTTGAATACCTCCGGTTTTTCCAGAACCATTTCTGAAAGCTTAGGTGCCACTATACCATAGTCTGTTCTCCGGGCTTCCTCCAGAGCACTCTTTATGCAGTCATATGCCACCTTGGCCTGTGCATACTCTTTTAGAAGCATAAAAAGCTGGCTGTCATCGGAGACAGGTGCTCCCATAAGTTCTTCAATAACCTTATAATACAAATTTTCATCCAGCTGCGGTTCCAATGTAAGGACCCCATGTGCCATATCCGCTCTGACTATTTTTATTTCTTTTACTATCCTGCCGTCAGCTATGCCGTGACAGCTTTCCATAGCTTCACCTATGGTTTCAAAGGTTCCCATCCAGTTCTTAACACTTTCTATTATTGTTGCCTTTATCCAGTGAGTACCTGTGAGTGCCTCCAGATATCCGGGAAGCTTGAAATCAATCTGGCAGCACGGGAACTGATTTATCAGATGTCCGAAAAGTCTGTCAAAATCCCCTTCGTTCATTCTCTGGCAGTTGAGAGGAATAATCGGCACGTCGTATTTTTCCTTAAGTTTTCCGGCCAGTTCAATACATCTGGCACTATCCGGTTCTGAAGAATTTAAAACAGTGACAAAAGGCTTTCCCAGGGTCTTCAGCTGATCAATCGTCCTTTCCTCAGCTTCTTTAAAATTTTTTCTCGGTATATCGCCGAAAGATCCGTCAGTTGTCACTACAATTCCGACCACAGAATGCTCTGTTATAACTTTTTCTGTTCCCATTTCAGCAGCCCTGGTAAAAGGAATTTTTTCATCCTGCCATGGTGTGGAAACCATTCTCTCATTCCCATATTCCTTATCTCCAAGTACTCCCGGAACCATATATCCCACACAATCAACAAGACGCACTTTAAGATTCGCGCCGCTCGGAGTCGATATCAGTACAGAATCAGGCGGTATAAATTTCGGTTCAGTTGTGGTTATCGTTCTGCCTTCGCCGCTCTGTGGCAGCTCATCAGTTACTCTTGTTTTTTCGTACCTGTCATTTATCACCGGCAGAACCATAATATCCATAAATCGTCTTATGAATGTGGATTTACCGGTTCTGACAGGACCTACCACCCCAATGTATATGTCTCCTCCGGATCTGATGCCGATTTCTTCATATATTGATTTATTTATCATAAAAACCCCTCCGCATAACCCTGCTTTTTTTATGAATATATGATGCGGAGGGGTTTGATATTACTTTTTTAAATGTTCATCAGTCAAAAGACACATTACATCAGGCTGTTGAGCTGTTCAAGATACTGATCCTTTCTTCTTGCAAGTTCAGCATCGTAGTTTACTTCGCCGCCCTTATGCAGTTCTTTCAGATAGCCGTGATAATTTCCGATAATAGCACTGTCGCTGTATCCCATAATCAGCAGAGCAATGTTGGAGCACTGGTCTGCAACTCTTTCCAGATTGGTGATGAGATCAATGAATGCCATGCCGTTTGGAGTAGTGCACTGACCTTTTTTAAGACGATCCACATGACGATCCTTCAGTTTTACTACCATGTCATCGATAACCTCTTCCAGAGGCTCGATATTTCTCGCTTTAACGCTGTCAAGAGTTCTGAATGCCTCAACAGTGATATCTGTAATCTCCATGACTGCCTGCTCGACAATGTTAAGCTCTTTTACAGCAATCTCTGACAGTTCCAGTTTTTCTGCATTGATTTTCTGTGCTACTTCCATGATATTTACAGCGTGGTCTCCAACTCGTTCAAAGTTGGTGCTTGCCTGCATAAGTATGTTAATATGCTGATTATCATGTTCAGACTCCACATAGCCTGACAGATTAACCAGATAGCTGTCCATGGAGTCAGTGAACATATCCAGATTATCTTCATTTTCGTTTATAACATTTACTCTGCCTTCATCATATCTCTCAACCAGCTTGCAGCTGCGCTTCAGGTTCTTGAGTGCAACCTCTCCCATATGAGTGATAGCCTTGTTGGATTCGTCAAGAGCCATAGCAGGCACCTGGAAAAGCTTCTCGTCAGGAACCGCAAGGTCTGCTCTGTCCTCTGCGTCAGAAGGTTCAGGCTTGATAATCTTAAGGGAAACATTAACCAGAACTCCTGCAAAAGGCACCAGTACAACAGCTGTCACCAGATTGAATATAGTCTGGAAGTTTGCTATGTCTCCGCTGTTTACCACACTGTTCCAGAGTTCAGGGAAACCGCCTGCAGCTTTGATTATGGACATCACCACCATGAATAAAATCGTTCCGAGCACATTGAAAATTATATGAACAATACCCGTTCTCTTCGCATCTTTAGATGAGCCGATTGAACATACCATTGCTGTAGTAACACAGGTACCCAGGTTTATACCCATAATCAGAGGATATATCAGGTTGAATGACATTGCGCCTGTAACGGAAATGGCCTGAATCATGCCGACTGTAGCAGATGAACTCTGCACTATTACAGTTATCAGCAGGCCTACACCTATGGCCAGAATCGGTCTGTCGCTGAACCTCTGCATGAGATCTATGAAAGCATCTGACTCAGCCAGTGGCTCTACAGCAGCAGTCATATTTAAAAGACCTGAAAAAAGCACACCGAAACCGATGGCAATTTCACCTGGAGTCTTACTCTTTGGAGTCTTTATAAACATTAAAAGAATGATTCCTGCTATTGTTGCCAACGGAGCCAGTGTATCAGGTTTAAAAAATTCCAGTATCATACTTCCAGAGGAGTCAATGTCCATAAGTCTGATAATCTGAGCCGTTATGGTTGTGCCTATGTTTGCTCCCATTACTATGCTGACAGCCTGCTTAAGGTTAAGGATACCTGCACTTATAAGACCTACAGTAAGAACTATGGTTGCAGTGGAGCTCTGTATTACCGCTGTAACAAGCATGCCCGTAATAACTCCCATCACTACATTCTGGGTTGCCTTTCCCAGAACACTTTTAAGAGCGGAACCGGACAGGTTCTTTAGTCCGTCTCCCATAACCTCCATTCCGTAGAGGAACATTGCCAATCCACCCAGGAGTTTGATGACTGAAAAAATATTCATTTCTTGAATTTCCTTTCCCCAATTAACACTAATTAGCTTTATTCTGAAACAACCTCACCTTCCAGGCTGAAGGTGTTTGATGCAGTAATTCTCACATTTACCAGTTTGCCTGCCATCTCCGGTGATCCCTGGAAGTTGACCAGCTTGAAAGTCTCAGTTCTGCCTCCGTAGGTCTTTGAATTTGTTTTAGAAGGTCCATCCACCAGAACTTTCTCAATTCTGCCTACATAAGCTGCATTTTTTTCCGCAGAAATTCTGTTGATTACATCTACAAGCCTGTTGAATCTTTCGTGTTTAACCTCCTCAGGAATCTGGTCTGCATATTTCGCAGCAGGTGTGCCCGTTCTCACCGAATACAGGAAGGTAAAGGCCGAATCATACCTTACCTCCTCACACAGACTCAGAGTTTCTTCAAACTCTTCCTCAGTCTCTCCCGGAAAGCCTACTATAATGTCCGTCGAAATCGCCATGTCCGGATCCACTTCCCTAAGCTTTCTTACCAGTTCAATATAATCCTCCCTGGTATATCGTCTGTTCATCTGCTTCAGGACTCTGCTGGAACCGGCCTGAACAGGCAGGTGAAAATAGTGACACAGTTTTTTGCACTCTCCAAATGCCTTTATCAGCTTATCCGAAAGGTCCTTGGGATGGCTGGTCATAAAACGGATGCGTTCTATGCCATCAACCTTGTCAATGAGATATATCAGGTCGGTAAAGTCACAGGTTCCAAGTCCTGTTTCGCTCTCTCCCTTATACGAATTGACATTCTGACCAAGGAGCGTCACTTCCTTCACTCCGTCAGCAGCCAGCTCTTGTATTTCCCGTATAATATCCTCAGGCTTCCTGCTGCGTTCTCTGCCTCTCGTGTAAGGAACAATGCAATAGGTGCAGAAATTGTTGCAGCCATACATTATGTTCACGAATGCTTTATGCCTGAAAAGCCTCTCTGCAGGTAATCCTTCTACGATGTCTCCGCCCTCGGGCCATACGGAAAGCTGTTTCTGCTTTTCGTTATACAGATTGTCAAGGAGTTCAGGCAGTTCATGTATGTTATGAGTTCCGAAAATAACATCCACCCAGGGATATTTAGCCTTCAGCGTATCTATGATGTGCTGCTGCTGCATCATGCATCCGCATACGCAGACAGTAAAATTATCACGCTGCTCCATCTTCTTTCTTTTAAGCTGTCCTAATGTCCCGAAAAAACGCTTATCCGCATTCTCTCTGATGCTGCACGTATTGAATATGACAATATCAGCATCTTTTCTTTCCTTCGTCTGCACATAGCCTCTTTCCATGAGCATCCCCGCAATAGTCTCCGCATCATGCTCGTTCATCTGGCATCCGAAGGTGGTAATATGAAATTTCTTTTCCAATTATCTGGTCTACCCTTTCTGTCAAAATATCAAATGATATGCATTTCGTTTTTCATTTCTCTGCCCATAAGATATGCCACCGCACTGCGGGCATCCATTTCACCGTGAATCACTTTATATATACTCTCGGTTATAGGCATGTCTATATTATACCTCTGCGCCAGTACATAAGCAGCTTCAGCAGTGGAAATTCCCTCCACCACCATTCCGATTCTGCCGGTAGCTTCATCAGGATTTACTCCCTCGCCTATAAGTATGCCGCAGCGTCTGTTTCTGGAATGCATGCTGGTGCAGGTTACAATCAGGTCTCCTATCCCTGTAAGACCCGAAAATGTCTTCATCTCTGCACCCATGGTAAGCCCCAGTCTTGTCATCTCGGTGATGCCTCTTGTCATCATTGCGGCTTTGGCATTGTCGCCGAATCCAAGCCCATCGGAAATACCTGCTCCCAGAGCAATTATATTTTTAAGAGCACCGCCCAGTTCCACTCCTGCCAGATCCTCATTTGTATATACTCTGAATCTGTCAGTAAAGAATACTTCCTGAACTTCCATGGCAAGGTCGTGATCTTTACCTGCAACAGCTACTGTGGTAGGAAGCTGTCTTGCCACCTCCTCCGCATGAGAAGGTCCCGACAGTGCAGCATATCTTATATCCGGCATAATTTCCTCTGCCACCTGCGAAAGACGAAGCAGCGTTCCTTTCTCTATTCCCTTGGCAACGTTTATTACAGGAACTGAATGGTCGAAGAAGACCGCTGCGTCCTTTAGAACACCTCTGAAGCTCTGGGCAGGTACAGCAAACAGAAGGTAATCTCTTCCTTCTGCAGCCTCCCTGAGATTATCGGTGAATTCTATCTTTTCCGGAAGCTTTACTCCGGGAAGATATCGGCTGTTTTCTCCAGTCTGTTTTATATTATCGATCTGTTCCTTCTTTCTGGCCCAGACAGTGACACTATGTCCCTTTCCTGCCAGTACCATGGCAAGTGCTGTACCGAAACTTCCTGCACCGATAACACCAATTTTTTTATGATTATACATTCTATTCTCCAATTACTTCTTAAACGACATCTTAGGTTCTTCTCCTCTTATGAGCCTTCCTATGTTGGCTCTGTGTTTTATAAGCACAATAAAAGCCATCAGTGAGCCTATCCAGATAAAATCAGGCTCAGTGAACCAGCAGATAACCGGGAATAAGAGAGCGCCCATAAGGGAACCGACAGACATTCGCTGTGTAAGTGCAAGTCCTGCGGAAACCACTGCCAGGGCCGCAAGTCCAAGTAACCAGTTTACTGCAAGGAGTGCACCAAAAGCAGTGGCTACACCCTTGCCGCCCTTGAAGCTGTAAAAGCATGGCCATATGTGACCGCAGAAAACAGCCAGAGCGCACAGATACCCCACAGCTTCTCCTCCTGTCAGTCTGCCTATAGCAACTGCCAGAATACCCTTGCCAACGTCTATGACAAGAGTTATAAGAGCTGCCTTCTTTCCCAGTACCCTGAGTGCATTGGTGGTGCCTGCGTTTCCGCTGCCTTCCTTTTTAATGTCAATTCCGTGCAGCTTTCCCAGTATGATGGACGGTGAAACGTTTCCAAGGATATAAGCAATAACAACCGGAACTATTATTTTCCAGACGGGAACTCCCGTTGTAACCAACACCATGTCAAACATAAAAAATACCTCGTCCTGTTTCTATTCTTCTTTCTCGCCTTTTTCTCTGAACACAAACTTTATAGATGTGCCCTCGAATCCGAAGCCCTCTCTGATTTTGTTTTCAAGATATCTGGCATATGAAAAATGCATAAGCTCCCTCTTGTTTATCTGGAAACTGAAAAGCGGCGGTTTCACCGCAACCTGAGTTACATAATAAATCTTCAGTCTTCTGCCCTTATCCGAAGGCGGCTGCTTCATCATGGTTGCATCTGCAATCAGGCTGTTAAGCTGTCCCGTCGGAACACGCATTGCTCTCTTTTCCGCCACATACTTGGCCATTTCTATGACCTGAAATACTCTCTGCTTATCCTTTACTGAAATAAATACAGAAGGTGCATAGGACATGAACTGCATTTCCGCTTCAATGAGCTTCCTGAAGTCTCTCATGGTGTTGGTCTCCTTTTCAATAAGATCCCACTTGTTTACAACCACCACGATTCCTTTTCCGGCCTCATGTGCCACTCCTGCAATCTTTTTATCCTGGTCTGTGATTCCCTCGGCCGCATCGATAACCAGCAGACACACATCACATCTCTCAATGGCGGCAACAGCTCTTACCACACTGTACCGTTCTATATCCTCATTGACCTTGGACTTTCTTCTGATGCCGGCCGTATCAATCAGAATGTATTTATCTCCGTCCTTTTCAAAAGGCGTATCAATACTGTCTCTTGTTGTTCCTGCTATAGGTGAAACTATTACACGGTTTTCACCCAGAAGGCAGTTAATCAGAGATGATTTTCCCACATTTGGCTTACCGATTACGGCAATCTTGATAGTATCCTCATCCTCTTCCTCAAGATCATCAGGAAAACTTTCAACTATCTCGTCAAGCACATCGCCGAAGTTGAGCATATTGGCTGCAGAAATTGGAATAGGTTCTCCCAGTCCCAGCTCATAGAAGTCATAGAAATCATCCGGCAGCTTGGAAGGATTATCAATTTTATTAACTACCAGGATAACTTTCTTTCCGGTACGCATGAGCATGTTTGCAACTTCTCTGTCAGCATGAGTCAGTCCGTCCTTTCCGTCGGTGAGGAAAAGTATTACGTCAGCCATATCCATAGCTATCTGCGCCTGTTCTCTCATCTGTGAAAGGATTACATCAGCACTGGAAGGCTCAATACCGCCCGTGTCAATCAGTGCGAAGTGAATCGAATTCCACTCTGCCTCTGCATAAATTCTATCTCTTGTTACTCCCGGTGTATCCTCAACAATGGATATTCTCTTCCCGACTATTTTGTTGAAAAAAGTAGATTTGCCCACATTGGGTCTACCTACGATAGCAACTATAGGTTTACTCATCAAATATTCCTCCTATAAAGGTTTCAGGCACGAATTCCTCCAGGTCCTCAATGCCTTCTCCCACACCTATAAACTTTATAGGCATATCAAACTCATCAGCTATGGTTATGGCAATTCCGCCCTTGGCAGTGCCGTCAAGCTTAGTGAGCACAATACCTGTAATATCTGCAACCTGCCCGAACTCGCTTGCCTGTGAAACCGCATTTTTCCCTGTGGTTGCATCAAGAACCAGAAGAGTCTCTCTCTCTGCCTCCGGAAATTCTCTTGAAATGACCTTATTCATCTTTTCCAGCTCGTTCATCAGATTCTTTTTGTTCTGGAGACGTCCGGCTGTATCGCATATGAGCACATCGATGTTTTTAGCCTTTGCAGACTGGATTGCATCGTAAATTACAGCAGACGGATCAGCTCCTTCCTGATGCCTTATTACATTTACACCGTTTCTTTCGCCCCATATTACCAGCTGTTCTGCCGCAGCTGCTCTGAAAGTATCGGCGGCGGCCAGCATGACTGTCCTGCCCTCTTTCCTGCACTTATGCGCAAGTTTGCCTATGGTCGTGGTCTTGCCGCCTCCGTTGATTCCTATCATAAGTATCACAAGAGGGGTCTTCTCGCTGAGTTTCTGGCGCTCACCCTTGTCAACAGCTTCGATAAGAATTTCCTTAAGCGCTTTAGTTACGCCCTCAGGACTGGTTATATAGTCCTTCTTGATTCTTTCTCTCAATCCGGTCATAACATTAATGGTCGTGTCCATACCTATATCGGATGTTATGAGTATTTCCTCAAGTTCATCCATTAAATCCTCGTCAACCTCAGCTCTGGCCATTACAGCATCAGCAATTTTTTCGCTTAATCTTCCAAAGAAAGATTTTTTTTCATTAAACAGAGACATTGTTTCTCCTCTCACACATAGCTATAATTCGATTTTATCTCCCAGTCTCAGGGAAAGCACTTTTGAGATTCCCTGTTCCGGCATTGTCACTCCGTAAAGCACATCCGCATGCTCCATAGTCGCCTTCTGGTGAGTAACTATCGCAAACTGTATTTCGTGGAACTTTTTCAGATAGGCCGCAAATCTGTCGATATTGGCATCGTCAAGAGCTGCCTCCACCTCATCCAGAATGCAGAACGGTGTAGGCTTGGTCTTAAGCACTGCAAACATAAGAGCAATGGCCGTCATAGTTTTCTCACCGCCGCTCATAAGATTGATATTCTGCAGCTTTTTACCCGGCGGCTGAGCTATAATCTCAATGCCTGACTCGAGAGGATTCTCCTCGTTGTCAAGCCTTAGTTCCGCATGTCCGCCTCCAAAAAGTTCCTTGAATATATTCTCGAAGTTCACTACCACCTGATCGAAATTTTCCTTGAATCTGATTCTGATGGTTTTTTCCATATCATTGATTATTGCTCCGAGCTCGTCCATTGCAGCAGTAATATCTGCCCGCTGCTCGGTGAGGAATCCGTATCTCTCGCTTACCTGCTCGTACTCTCTGATAGCTCCGACGTTAATGTCTCCCAGTTCCCTCATGCGATTCCTGATTTCTCTGCTTTCCTTTACCGCAGGAGCCAGAGCGAAGTTTTCTTTTTTTAATTCCAGTGCCTGGGCATAGGAAATTTCAAACTCCTCCCAGAGCTTCTCCTTGATGGTATCCAGCTGTGTTTCATTCCTTGCAAGCTTTATTTCCTGCTGATATTTCTGGTCCTGATATGCGTTGAGGCTGTCTCCTACAGAGTACATCTCAGAATTAAGTTCGTTGAGTTTCTCTACAAGGACTGCCTTTTCCTGTGATATACGGGATATGTAGTCCTCCAGCTGAGTCTTTTCCTCATTAAGCGCATTTACTTTTTCACCGACATCCTCCGAACTGAAAAGCAGCTTGTTTTTTTCCTTTTCCAGCGCTTCCAGCATATCATTTCTGTCGTCAATCTGAACCGTAAAATCGTCTATCGCGTCCTGAATGCGGCTGAGAAGCTGGCAAACTGACTCATATTTATTTTCTCTGTCGGTCTTCGCAATTCTGGCCGCAGTAATTTCTTCTGCCGCCGCACTTACTTTTTCTTTCACCTTTTCATATTCTTCAAGTTTTGCATTTATTGCCGTATCAAGACGATTTATCTCTTTCTCTGCCTCATCGGCCTGACGGTATGCCTCCTCCGACAGCTTTACCGCATTGTCAAAGTCCTGTTCGATAGCCGACAGTTCTCTCTCTTTTTTTGCAGTATTCTGTTCTGCATCCTTCCCGCTTTCCTCAAGCATATTAAGCTTGGCAGAGATATCAGCAGCCTCCAGTTCCGCCTCGCGGTGCCTTGCTTCTGCAGCGTCCATCTCTGATGCAAGTCTCTCAGCCTTCTGCTTTTCGGAATCAAGACGTTCCGCTACCGATTTATATTCATTTTTCAGTGATTCTATGCTGCCTGTAAGCTTTTCAATCTCGCTCCTCCGCGCTAAAAGGTTTGCCGTTGCATTTTTGTATTTTCCTCCGGTAATTGCACCGCTGGCATTGATGATTTCTCCGTCGAGGGTTACAAACCTCAGCCCGCTTCCCGCTGCTTTGGAAAGTGCTATGGCTCTGTCCATATTATCAACTACAGCTACTCTGCCAAGGAGATACCTGAAAATGCCTTCATATTTCGCATCGTATTCTACTAAATCAGATGCAAGGCCTCTGAATCCCGGTGCACCGCTTATTGCCCTGTTTATATTTATCGGAGAGGACTTCACCGATTCTACAGGAAGAAAAGTAAGTCTGCCTGCCTTATTTGATTTTAGCAGGTTGATGGCTTCCTTGGCATTGGCGTCTTTTTCGCATACGATGTTCTGCATACCTGCCCCCAGGGCGGTTTCCACGGCAATCTCAAGTCCTGCCGGAACCTTCATCAGTTCTGCCACTACTCCGTCAATACCCCTGATGCCTGATTTCATAATAAACCTTACAGCACCGTTATATCCTTCATAATTGTTTTCCATCTCTTCAATGGTCTTTTTTCTGGCCGTAAGCTGACTTTCTCTGATTTTTAAATCTTCTGCTTCTGCCCTTAGTTTTTTAATATTATCACTGCAGGTGAGGCTGTCCGCTCTTAAATCATCAAGCTGATCTGAAATCTGCTCCAGGATGAGGGCATTTTCTTTCTGACGAGCTTTAGTATTATCAACAGCCTCTCTGAATGCCCTGGTGTTTTTTTCTATTTCAGCGCCTTCCGATAAAAGCTGTTCTTTTCTCTTTGCAAGAGACTCCTTGTAACTTTCCATGCTTTTGGCTTCAGAGCGTTTTGCAGACACCCTGCTATGGAGAGTGAACATCTGGTTTTTTTCATTTTCGATTATCTCGGAAAGCTTAAGCGATTCCCCGGTTACCAGATTATATGCCGCAACCTTTTCTTCCAGCCTTTCCTGCTCCATCTTCAGTTCGGCCATAACAGCATCCTTATTCGATTCAAGATTCTCTGCATTCACAGCTTCTCTGGCAAGCTTCTCCTCCAGCTGACTTATCTCTTCCTTTATTCTGGCATAATCCCTGTCGAAACCTGCCGCCTTTTCGCTGTCCAGCTGGTTCTTGCTGGTAAGTCTGTTTATTTCCTCAACCTTGGCGAGAAGCTTGTCCCTCGCATCACTTCCAAGCTGCTCCAGGCTTTCGTTTCTGGCTCTGCCTGCCGTAAGCCTTTCATCTATTTCACGTTTTCTGGCTGTGAGCTTTTCAATGTTTTCGGCAAGCTGACCTGCATCTTCTTTGAGAGTGGTGTTTGAACTGTCCAGCTTTTCCACATTCTTAAGAGTGATGTTGATTTCCAGTTCTCTGTACCTGTCCTTTAATTCAAGATACTCTCTGGCCTTGGAACTGTCCTCTCTCAGACCGTCTATTCTTCCCTCTATTTCACCTATTATATCGTTAACTCTTTCCAGATTGGCATTGGCACCTGCCAGCTTCCTCTCAGCCTCGGCTTTTTTGCTTTTATACATGACAACACCGGCGGCTTCCTCAAATATTTCCCGCCTGCTTTCAGGTTTGCTGCTCACTATATCGGCAATTTTGCCCTGGCCGATTATGGAATACCCGTCAACACCGATACCCGTATCCATAATGAGCTCTCTAATGTCTCTCAGGCGGCAATGGCTGTTGTTTATGAGATATTCACTCTCACCGGAGCGATACATTCTTCTGGTGATAGCCACTTCATTATAGTCGATAGGCAGAATTCCCGTAGAGTTATCTATTACCAGAGTCACCTCTGCCATGCCCCTTGACTTTCTGCTGGCGGTACCTGAGAAGATAACCTCCTCCATTTTGCCGCCTCTGAGCATCTTAGGACTCTGTTCTCCCAGTACCCATCTGATGGCATCACTTATGTTGCTCTTTCCGCTTCCGTTAGGGCCTACGATACATGTCACACCCTCATGAAATTCTATGACAACAGGTTCGGCAAATGACTTGAACCCGTGCATTTCCAATCTTTTAAAATACATCTAAAAAATTTCTCCTCTCTTGAGAGTGGCAAGTGTTTCTCTGGCTGCATTCTGCTCGGCTTCCTTCTTGCTTTTTCCCGAGCCGCTGCCGAAACGTTTTCCGTTACATTCCATATGGACAAAAAAGGTTTTATCGTGGGCAGGCCCCTCCTCACGGTCTATGACATACGAGATATTTACCGGCATGCCTCCGCTCTGCAGCACCTCCTGCATTTCGGATTTATAATCGAGAAAAATTTTTCCTTCGACAGCCTCGGTTATAGTATCCTCAAACAGTTTCAGCACAAAACTTCTGGCCGTCTCATATCCTCCATCAAGGTATAGTGCGCCTATCAGAGCTTCTGCAGCATCCGCCAGAATAGAATCCTTTGTTCTGCCTCCAGCCGTATCTTCACCATGTCCCATATTCATATAGCTGCCGAGATCTATCCTTCTGGCAGCATCCGCCAGAGCCTTTTCACATACTATAAGAGCCCTTGTCTTCGTGAGCTTTCCCTCGCTCTCATTTTCCATTCGGTGAAAAAGCTCCACACTTATTATTGCATCCAGAAATGCATCGCCCAGAAATTCAAGTCGTTCATTATCCTTATGCTTTGTATTTTTTTCACGATTAAAAGAACTGTGCGTGAGAGCTCTCTCCAGATAATCTCTGTTCTTGAACCTATATCCTATTCTTTGTTCCAGTTGTGTGTTATTCACTTAAGGTTATCTCCTCGATTTCAAGTACGGAATTCTGAATTTTTTCAATTACCTTTTCTTCAACAAACGGAATTCCCTTCAGTATTGTATTCTTTACAGCATTGGCACTTGATGAACCGTGCATCTTTACAATCGGTCCCTTTACTCCCAGGATAGGGGCGCCTCCGTATTCGGAATAGTCAAATTCTTTTTTAAGTTCGCCAAGTTTGTCAATGAGAAGTGCCGCTCCAAGCTTTGCCTTTACACCGTCTGTAAATTTTCTCTTTATAACCTGCAGGATGTTCCATGCAAGACCTTCGGTAAGTTTCAGTATAACGTTACCCGTAAATCCGTCGCATACTATGACATCGCAGATACCCTTAGGAACCTCTCTGGCCTCTACATTTCCTATAAAGTTCATGTTGCTCTGTTCCAGCAGCTCATAGGCGGCCTTAGTGAGGGTGCTGCCTTTTGCCGCTTCTGTTCCTATATTTACAAGACCAACTTTTGGTGAAGGTCTTCCGACTACTTTTTCCATATAAATATTGCCCATTATGCCGAATTCCAGCAGATTGTTAGGTTTGCACTCGGCATTGGCACCGGCATCGATCAAAAGGTCAGCTTCGCCTCCTACTACGGGATAAATGCTGGCAAGTGCCGGACGGTCTATACCCTGAATTCTTCCCAATATAAAGAGACCTCCAGATAAAAGGGCTCCTGTACTTCCTGCAGATATAAATATATCTCCATCACCGTTTTTCACCATGTTGATGCCCTTCACTATAGAGGAATCTTTCTTGGAACGCACTGCTCTTACAGGTGCTTCATCGTTGGTTATTACCTCACGCGCATCTGCCACAGTGATTTTGTCATGATTATACTTATATTTTTTCAGTTCCTGATTTATTAATTCTTCCTGGCCTATTATTACAATTTCGTGCTCAATCTCCTTAGATGCGAGAACTGCACCTTCAACAACTGCGTACGGAGCATTATCTCCGCCCATGCCGTCTAAAATAATTCTCATAGGAAAACCTCCTGTAATGTACATAATCATACATAGTTTATCATATCACAAAAAAAGAAAAAAGCCAACAAAATGGCTCTATTTTTCTTCACTATTTTGAAATTTTAATTGCATGTCAAAAAATGTGCTCTCTCATAAGAGCACCATTCTGAAATCGCGCTTTCTCTTAATGCATATATTGCATTGCTAAATCAGCTGATCCAGAGATTTCTTTTTGAGTTCAGCCTCGATGAGTTCTTCTATCCTCATGCACTCAATATGCATGGCGCACGGTGATTCACAGTTCATAGGGCAATCATATCCGTCACGCATGCACTTGTTCACCACAGGCCCCGGCTCAATAACATTCTTCAAATCCCAAAGAGTCAGATTATGGGGATCTGCCTTAAGATAGTATCCCCCGTTCGTGCCTCTCTCTGCCGAAACAATGTCTGCTTTCTTCAGCTTTCCGAGAATCTTGCGTGCAAAGTCCCTGCTCATGCACTCCGCTTTTTCAATCTGTGCAGCATTGGAAATCCTGGTCTTATTAAGCTGTCTGATAATTCGAACTGCATAATCCAGTTCACGTGAAATAATCATTGGTTTAATCTCCTCAATAGTTTTCCAGTTTGTAGTATATCATATTCAAAAAATTTTTTAAATAGTTTTTAATTTTAATTTTATTTTAATTTTACAATGTTAAAGTGTGTACAAAAGACAAGGGGGTTATTATTATGACAACAACATTAAACAACGTAAAGAAAAAAATCGCAGCAGTCGCTCTGACGACAGCACTGGCAATAGCTCTCATTCCTGCGGGAATTGATTCCGCTTATGCTGAGACAGCTTCTTCACTTGCTGCTCCTTCCGGAATCAGAACCTCTGCCAGAGACGATGACGAACTGACTCTTTCATGGAATGCCGTAGAAGGAGCTCAAGGTTATGAAATTTACCGTTATTCACCTACCTACGGTAAATGGATAGAAGTAGAAAGAACAAATAATACCTACGATGAAATTGAAGATCTGCTTTCAGCAAACATCTACAGTTTCAAGATAAGAGCTTTCGCTCAGGACGCATCAGGTAATTACTTTTACAGCGATTTTTCTGATACCTGCAAAACCATTACCTCTCCAAAGGATGTGAACAATCTTCGTGCTGCTTCCAAAACGACCGGCAGTGTGACCCTTAAATGGAATTCCGTCAAAAGGGCCGACAAGTATCAGGTTTACAAATACAATAAAACTACCGGTGAATGGAACAGACTGATCACTACTTCCAAGACATCATACACCGTGACCGGTCTTTCGTCCGGAACAACATACAGATTCAAGGTTCGTCCGTACAGAGAAGCTTTTGGCAATAAATACTACGGTGACTTTGAAGATATCACTGTAAAAACTAATAGTACAGTCTCATCCTCCAGTTCAGGATACATCAGTAAAACCAAAGCAAAGCAGATTGCTCTGGATAAAGCAGGCGTAAGCGCTTCTAAGGCCGAATTCACAAAGGTTAAGCTCGACTACGATGATGGAATCAGAGTATACGAAGTTGAATTCTACGCAGGAGATTTCGAATACGAGGTTGAGATCAATGCACGTACAGGTGCTGTCCGCGACTACGACAAGGACTTCAGATGGGATGACTGATAACACATGTTAAATAAACTCAGGGGCTGCAAAACAGCCCTTTTTCTATTGCTCCCGTTTAGACGTCCAGCTTCATATCCCCGTAGTTTATCCACTTTTTCTTTCTCATGAATTCAGATATTATCAGCGTAATAACTGCCGGAAGGACAATCTGTATTGCAAGAATTTTTATAAGTACCATTCCCGTAGGCTCTGCCGCAGTCATAGTCTGCCATGTCATAATCTGACCCACCAGACCTGCAGTTCCCATGCCCGAACCTGTTGCATTGTTTGTCATGTGCAGCAGCATAGTGGAAACGGGGCCTAAAATTGCACTTGACAGAATTGCAGGAATCCATATTACAGGTTTCTTCACAATATTTGGAACCTGGAGCATTGACGTTCCGATTCCTTGGGCTATCAGGCCTCCCACACCGTTTTCTCTGAAGCTTGCAACAGCGAAGCCGACCATATTGCAGCAGCATCCTACCGTAGCCGCACCGGCTGCCAGTCCTGAAAGGTTCAGTATAACGCCAAGTGCTGCAGAACTGATAGGCAGAGTCAGTATCATGCCCATCAGTACAGACACTATTATGCCCATAAGGAAAGGCTGCTGTTCTGTTCCCCAGTTTATCATGCTGCCCAGAGCTGTCATAAATCCTGAAATCGGAGGTCCCAGAATCAGGCCTGCGGCAGCGCCGAAGCCTATGGAAACCATAGGCACTACCAGAATGTCAACCTTTGTTTTGCCTGCAACGAGATGACCCATTTCAATTCCTATATATGCCGCCAGAAAGGCTCCCAGAGGCTCTCCCGGACCTGCCAGCACTATAGTTCCTTCTACCAGCACCGTACCGGCAAGAAGCTTGCCTGCAAAAGCCCCTATCATACCGGAAATTGCAGCAGACACCGTAACCAGTGTACTTTCCTTAAAACGGCACGCTACACCTACTCCTATACCTGCACCGGTCATGGCAGCAGCCATCTTTCCCATAAGATAGATCATATCACCGGCACTGCCGCCTAAAAGAAGACCAACCTGCTGTATAATGGTTCCGACAATCAGTGTGGCAAACAGTCCATGTGCCATGCCTGTCAGGCCGTCGATAAAAATATGATTCAAAAATTTCTTCATATCTGTTGTAGTTTTTCTCCTGTTCCGTTTTCTGCTTGTCAGCCCCACCATTATACATCAAAATATTTGATTTGTCCTCATTTTTTCTTGCATACATATAAAAAGTGTGTTAAAATGATTCCATTAATTAATCAAGGGGCATTAGCGCAGCTGGGAGCGCGTTTGACTGGCAGTCAAGAGGTCAGGGGTTCGATCCCCCTATGCTCCACCATGAATCGGAATGGTCATCAGGCCGTTCCGGTTTTTTATTTGGAAATAAAAAAAGTACCAAATGAAATAATCATTCTATTAGACCCTTTATCCGGCCGATGATAAAATTGAATATATAAATCAGTAATGGAAAGAAGGGAAACCAAATGGCCAAGTTAATCGATTATAAATGCAGATATGCAGAATATACAGGAATATCCGGTGAAATTGCCGCTTCAGAAGGACTTACTCTGCCTGAATCCTACATGAACGCATCTTCCCTTGCCAGACTGGCTCAGGCTATGGAAAAAGGAAAATCAGACTATTGTGTTCTTCCTGTGGATCCTGTCCTTGAAGCCGAGAATATGGGAGCATCCGTCAAATTCGATGATTCACCCCTCGGCCCCAGAAAAGCAGAAGATGTGATTACCAAGATAGATCAGCTGGCAGATTTACCGCCTCTTGATGTGACCAAAGGAAGACTTGCCGAAAACCTCAAAGCCGTGAGAGAAATCAACCAGGCCGGAGGTCAGGCATCAATAGAGATTCACGGGCCTGTCACTATCATCAACGGACTTGCTGACATCATGAAAATTCTTATAGGATGGAGAAAAAAGCCCGAGATTATGGATCAGTTCTTTAATAATCTGTCTGAAGGTCTGGTGGAATTCGCTCTGGCTGCAAGAGAAGCAGGCTGTGATATTATATATTATACCGACTCTCCGGGCAGTCTGGATATCATCGGTCCTAAATACGCAAGACAGGTTACAGAGAAATTCACCGTGCCGTTTCTAAAGGCTCTTGACGAAAGGCTTGATGCGGATTGTGTCGTTCATCTGTGTCCTAAGACGTCTTTTATGCTTGCAGGAACGGAGAGTGCAAGCTGGGAAAAGCTGCATTTTGATAAGCCGATGCCTTATATTGATGCGTGCAAAGCAGCCAGAGGTAAAGTTCGTTTCCTGGGTCAGAGATGCCGTAAGGCAGAAAATATCGAAGTAAGCGTGATCAATTATTTAAAACTCAATGACTAATTAACACGAAGCCGGTCGCAGGATTATGCACTGGCGATGAATTCTGCAGTGCGCACGGGTTTTCTATGCATTGAAAAAGCCGGCTTGAAAAATGTCGAAATAAGGCATATAATGCTCTAAGAATCAAAACTGCGAGGTAAGACATGAAGATTTCAAGGACTGCACGGGCCGTACTGGTATGCCTTTTAACATCTCTTCTTTTTGGGCTCAGCTTTATTTTTATCAGACTGTCCGTGACAGAAGTTTCTGTATTCAGCATGCTTTCATGGAGACACATGATTGCACTGGCTGCAATGACATTGTGTGCCAAAGCCGGCATTTTTAAAATCAACCTTAAGGGCAAGAACATAAGGCCCCTTTTAAAATTAAGCATATACCAGCCCATTCTGTATTACATATTCGAATCTGCCGGAGTAAAAAATACCACAGCTTCCGAAAGCGGTATCATGATTGCCACAATTCCAATAGTTACAATGATATGCGCCGCAATTTTTCTCAGGGAAAAGCCCTCCAGACTGCAGGTTCTTTTTATAGTTCTAACTGTATCAGGAGCCGTCCTCGCTGCCGGTGTCGGAGGAGTGCAGGCTTCCAGCAACTTCTTGGGATACGGTTTTCTGACCCTTGCCATTCTATGTGATACAGGTTTTTCCCTTACTACACAAACTATCCATGGCTTCACCAGTTCTGAAAGAACTTATGTCATGTGCGCTTCCGGTGCTGTTGTGTTTACTTCATGTGCGCTGATTGAAAACATTGCAGCCGGAACAGTAATAGAATTCATCACTTTACCTTTTACAGACATGGGATTTCTCATCTGTCTTCTGTACTTGTCCATAGGATGCAACATTATCGCATTTCTATGCATGAATTACTCGATATCCATTATCGGTGCAACGCGGCGCTCTGCCTTCGCGGGGCTTTCCACAGTGGTTACCATGACAGCAAGCGTCATAATACTTCATGAAACAATTCTGCCGCTGCAGATTGTGGCCGCAGTGCTTATTCTGGCAGGTGTTACGGGAGTAAACGTGGTGGGAATTATGAATGAGAAAAAAGCCGCAATGAATACCTGATTACGGGTATTCAACGCGGCTTTAATATTTTTAATGTTTCTTATTCTTCTATTTGTACTCTTCTCTCAGTTTCTTGATGAGCTCGTCGATTCTGTGAACTACCTTTACGAAATCCTCCTCCTTGTATCCTCTGGTAGTCATCGGTGCTGTGCCGATTCTTACTCCGGATGTTTCCTTAGGTGTTCTCTTTTCGCAAGGTACACAGTTCTTATTAAGAGTTATTCCAATCTCATCACATCTTTCCTGGAGCACTCTTCCGCTGAAAGGTTCATCTGACAGATCAAGAAGAATCAGGTGGTTATCTGTACCTCCTGTAACGATCTTATAACCTAATCTGATGAATTCATCAGACATTGCCTTGCAGTTCTTTACAACCTGATGAACATATTCCTTGTATTCAGGTTTTAATGCTTCTTCGGCACATACAGCCTTACCTGCGATAATATGTTCCAGAGGTCCTCCCTGTGCGTAAGGGAAAACTGCACTGTCAACCTTTTTTGCAAGTTCAGGTCTTGCGAAGATAAGTCCTCCGCGAGGACCTCTTAAAGTCTTGTGTGTAGTGGTTGTTACGATGTCGGCATATCCGAACGGTGACGGATGAGCCCCTCCTGCTACCAGACCGGCGATGTGTGCCATATCAACCATGAAATATGCCCCCACTTCCTTTGCGATTTCAGCGAAAGCCGGAAAATCGATGATTCTGGAATATGCGGAAGCACCTGTCATGATGAGTTTAGGTCTGCATGCAAGAGCTTTCTTTCTCACATCGGCCATATCGATGTAGCCCTTTTCATCTACATCGTAGAAGACCATATTGTAAAGCTTTCCGCTGAAGTTTACAGAAGAACCATGAGTAAGGTGTCCTCCGTTATCCAGACTCAGTGAAAGGATTGTATCTCCCGGATTCAGAATGGACTTATACGCTGCAAAATTAGCCTGAGAACCGCTGTGAGGCTGCACATTCACATGATAATCCGTATTGAATACCTTTCTCCACATATCGCAGCAGTATTCTTCAAGCTGGTCTATAAACTCTGTTCCTCCGTAGTAACGGCTTGTATTGCCGGAAGTACGTACATAAGGATATCCTTCTGCATATTTCCATGACAGACAGCTGCCGCACGCTGCCAGAACCGCTTCTGAACAGTAGTTTTCAGAAGCTATAAGCTCCACATTATTCTTCTGACGGTTGTATTCCTTTTCAATCAGGTCGCCTACTACCGGTGAAGATTTCTTAATCAGTTCAATATTGTCAATATTGTACGTGCTGTTGTCATTTCCGTTAACGTCGAACATTTTGTTTTTCCTCCAATTTATTCATTAATACACATAATTTTACCACTTTACCTTTTTTAAATCAATAGAAAAATCACCCCGCATGGATAGGAGAAAATTATTAATGTCATCGCCGGGTGATTTTTCTTTTGCCGATAATGCGCGGCAAGTGGTTTATGTGTGGTATTTATACTTGTACTCTATGTTAAATCAGTTGAGCCTGTCTGACTAATAAGCGTTCCTACTCAACTTCCTCGTAATCAAAATCGTCCACAGTTCTGGCGCCGTCCTTTTCGTATACGCCATTGCCTCCACATCGAAGACACTTTCCGAAATCCCCTCCGAATTCAGTCATCAGATCAAGTGCATATTTAAATTTATGTCCGCACTTCTCGCAGTGATAATACATAAAACTCGGTCCCCAGGTCATATCCTTTCACCCTTTCTTTTGATAGATTTTAAAACGATATTTACTAATACATCTTTTATACTATGCATCTATTCCATGTCTGCATCTTCAGGCAGTGCATTCTTTGACCATCCGAGATCAGCCAGTATATTCTGCCCGTTTATTGCGCTGGATTCATCTGATGCCAGAAATGCCACTACAGATGCTATTTCTTCAACTTCTATGAAGCGTTTTTCCGGAATAACCTGGAAGTTCTTTTCCATCTTTATAGTTCCGTTTTCCACGCCCTGCTTTACAAGGTCTGTTGCTACATATCCGGGACCCACCGAATTAACGCGGATGCCGAATCTTGCAAGTTCTACCCCCAGGGTTCCCGCCATTCCGGCAGTCGCTGCTTTAGAAACATTGTACAGAGAACGTTTGGAGTGATATATAACAGAATTAGCAGATGAAATCATAACAATATTTCCTTTGCCCTGCTTCTTCATATATCTTGCCGCCGTTCTGGCGCAGAGATAATATCCTCTGAGATCCAGATCAAAAACCTTATCAATCTCTTCTATGGAATAATCTGTTGCCCAGTTGTGAATTGTGATGCCTGCATTGCATACCAGGATATCAATACTGCCGAAAGTATTATAGGCATGTTCCATCATAGTCTCTATTTCATCATTAGATGTCAGATCTATCTGATATCCCTCCGCATTTACGCCATATTCAGCAGAAATACGAGCTGCTTCTTTTTCAGCTTCAGCACCCATGATATCTGCAAGCAGAACATTCACACCTTCCTGTGCAAACCTTTCTGCAATGCCGAGGCCTATGCCTTTGGCAGCTCCGGTAACTACAGCGTTCTTCCCTTTAAGGTTCTTCATCTTTTTACCCCCAGCTTTCAAATTGAGAAATCATTTCTTTAATAAAAGAGTCAACATCTCCCGAAACCTTATATAACTCTGCTCCTACATGGACAAATCCTCTTTCATCAATAACTATGGCAGAATAGGTTCCGTCTGCTGCTTTTATCGCAAAATTATATTCCGTCTGGGAAACAGCCTCCGCCGTAACGCTGTCTGCCAGTGACCGGTTCCTCATGGTCTGCTTATGCGCCCACTGGCTGAAAGCTGTCATGGACTCATTGGAATCCGTATGGTATGAAACGTTATCTCCGTCAGCCGCTGTTACAGTAACTGCTATTTCCACAGCGTTCTGGGAATACTTATCGAATATTTTTCCCAGATTAGTAGGAAAAACCATCTGAAATACAAAAACCGCCAGCATAACGACCACCAGTCCATATAGGAACCATGACGGAGTCTTCTTTTTTTCTTTCTTTTTTGTCATTCAGGATTCCTCCATTCTGGATTAAAGACACAGGTGAAGCTTAACCCCCACCTGTGCCATTTTTATTCACAAAGTTTGTGCTAATCTTTAATTTAGATTGCTGCCATTGGTACCAGTCCCGGTACAATCAGATAACCTAATGTTACTACGATAAACCAGAACAAGCAGATGAATGCGCACATACCCCATGCATCCTTCAGCTTCATGTTGACTACAGCAAGCATCGGGATGAGATACAGAGGCTGTAACAGGTTAGTACATTCATCGCCGTATACGAATGCGTTGATAACGTCAATCTTGTTTGCTCCAAGCTGATTTGCAGCGTCTAACAGTAACGGACCCTGAACGATAATCTGTCCGCCCTGGGAAGGAATGAACAGGTTAACAATTGCAGCAGAGATGAATGACCATACCGGAAGTGTTGCAGCAGTAGCGATTGATACGATACCGGCAACGATTACCTGAGCAAGACCGGAATCCTGCATGATTCCCATGATGCCGCCGTAGAACGGGAACTGTACGATGATTTCGCAAGCCAGTTTCATGTTGTCCTTATAGGCTTCGATGAAGGCTCTCGGTGTCTTGTACAGGAAGCAGTTCAGTACGATGAACAGGAAGATGATAAGGTTCATGGACAGAGCTCCCATGAAGCCCTTGGTGATAAATTCTCTTGCGAGAACGACAATACCGGCAATTCCGATGATGTACATGAAGAGCTTTCCGCCGTTCATCTTGTCAGCAGGAGTTTCTTTGGATTCAACGTCATAGTTTACATCTGCGTCATCCAGTTCGGTCTTAAGTTCAACGATTTCGTGCTGAGGCGGTTTGGTCAGTATAGCAATAACCAGCAGAATAACTGCGAAGATAGCCCAGATGATAACGTTGTGCGGGTTGTATACGGTTATATCCTGAGATAAGATTCCATCGAAGTATCCAGCCTGGATCAGGAAGTTATCTTCCGTTGCAAGTAATGCATATACAGAAGCTGTAGGTCCAAGGCACTGTCCGAATACCATGCATGTGTAGATTACAGCAAGCATAAGAGGGAAGTGCATACCCTTAACGTTCTTTGCAAGATACATAGCGAAGAGAGCACCTACTACTGTACAGAATGCCCAGTTGATAAAGCTTGTTACGAATCCGAAGATTACCAGCATAATCATTGCAACTGTAGGTGTGTGAGCCTTGCTTGCAAGTTTGTTCATTACTCTCTTAACCTGTGGTGCCTTAGCGCATGTAGCACAGGTTACTACCATTATGCCCATCTGGAAAGCGAAGCTGTTCTGTGTCCACAGTCCGTTGAACCAGTAAGTACATAAGTCTAACGGGTTAGTTCTTGTTAAGATAAGTGCGAGTACGAATACGAGGAATGTAAGAATTAAGCAGAATACTAATGAGTCTGGAATAATTCTGTCAGCCGCGTATTGGAACTTTTTGGAAAGTCTCCATAATGGAGTGCCTTTACTCTGCTTTACATTTTCGTTTGGCATGAGATTTTCTCCTTTCGATAATAAAATAATTATACCAATACTTCCCCAACGGATAATCTCAATCCAACTCCCCTGTACCGGCTTTTTTATTTAAGGCCGAGAATCTGTCTTGCTTCATCAGGTGTTGCAACTTCACAGCCGTATTCTTCAATAACTCTCTTTGCTCTTTCTACGAACTGTCTGTTGCTTTCTGCAAGCTGTCCCTTGGCATACATTACGTTGTCTTCCATACCTACTCTGATGTTGCCGCCCATAGCGATGGCTGCATACATGATTTCCATAGCGGAGTGACCTACGCCGAAGCAGGACCATGTGTACTTGCCTTTGCCGATAAGCTCATCAGCAGTCTCCTTCATGAAGAGAAGATTCTTGACTGAACCAGGAATACCGTTTGCACAGCCCATGCAGAACTGGAAGTGAAGAGGCTCCTTCAGAATGCCCTTCTTAAGGTAGTATGCTGCGTTGGCGATCATACCAGGGTCAAAGGCTTCAATTTCAGGCTTGGTGTTTGTTTCCTGGAAAAGCTTACCGCACATTTCGAGGAAATCAGGGCTGTTGATGAACAGCGCCTTGTTCAGCCAGTTCATTGAACCGCAGTCATATGAAGCCATTTCAGGCTTTAACTCCTTGACATGCTGTACTCTTGTTTCATCTGTGGCATAGATGTCTCCGGAAGTAGTCATGTTTATGATGATATCGCAGTCAGGATGGTTCTTTTCAAGAAGTTCAACTGTTTCTCTGAACTTGTTGTGATCCATGGTGCCGTTTCCTTCGTCATCTCTCATATGAATGTGAGCGATTGCAGCGCCTGCTTTCCAGCAGTCATAGATATCTTCTGAAATCTCTGCAGGTGTCATCGGCACGTTAGGATTGTTTTCTTTCTTAGGCCATGCTCCTGTAGTTGCTATGGTAATTATACGCTTGTTTTTTAAATCTGACATTTTAATCAACTTCCTTTCTTGATTTTGATTATTTATTGTAAAGCATCTTTATCAGATAGCTGTTCAGGTCTGCATTGCATTTCTGAATGTCTTCCTGAGTCCACTTATAGAAGCCCTCTCCGGACTTGAATCCCATCTTGCCTTCTTCCTTCATCTTAGTGAGGAGCGGTGACGGCTTGTGGCTGTCCTCGATGTAGTTGAGAACATAATCATGAATGTTGTATGTAAGGTCTGTTCCTACCATATCTGAATTTTCAAGCGGAGCAAGCTGCGGCAATCTGAGGCCGAAGGAATTCTTGATAGCCATGTCAACGGTCGGTGCATCTGCAATTCCGTTTTCCACGATGGAGATGGCCTCACGCCACAATGCGTGCTGAAGTCTGTTGGCGATGAATCCCGGAACGTCCTTGTTGCACAGTGCCGGCTTCTTGCCGATCTTCGCCATGAAGTCCATAACCGTCTCTGCCGTTTCATCATCTGTCGCATCGGTTCTGACAACCTCTACCAGCGGAATGAGGTGTCCCGGATTCCAGAAGTGAGTTCCTACGAATCTGCTGCGATATTTAAGATCTCTGGAGATTTCGGAAGGGCTCATTACAGATGAGTTGGTGCAGAAGATGCAGTCCTGACGGCATCTTGCTTCGAGCTTTGCGAAGGTTTCACGCTTAAGGTCCATATTCTCGAATACTGCTTCGATAACCAGATCAGCATCCTTGATTCCTTCGCTTTCCAGATCCTGTGTGAAATGAATTCTGCTGAGTCTCTCTGCAAGTTCAGCTTCAGAAACGATTTCCTTGTCCACAAGCTGCTTGGTACTCATGCGGATTCCTGCTTCCACATCAACAGGATTAATGTCGTAGATTGTGATTTCATAATCCTTTACGGAGGAAACCACGAAAGCTATATTTTTTCCCATGAGACCGCCGCCCATGATGAGAACTTTTTTAATGTCTTTCATAATCTTCATTCCTTTCAGAATATTATTTTGTTTTTCACCTAACATAAAAGCAATAAGTGTGCCAACTTGTAAGCAAATAAAAAAACCGCCTGTTTTGAACCAGTTTGCGGTTTTCTTAACAATTCAGTTATGATGTTATTTTGCAACATGTTGCAAAATTAAAACCTTTTGTGTCTTTATTTTGCAACATACTATTTGCTATCGCTATTTTCATTCTTTTCTTTATGTGTTTTTCTATATAATACACTCCTGTGGATGCCCAGCTTTTTGGCGGTTTCATTTACAGAGCCGTTGCACTCGGCCATTACCTTGGCAATATACAGTCTTTCCATTTCATCCATATACTCCTTCAGACTGCCGTATTCACCCGTATTTATGTAGTTCATAGGTTCGGATGCAGCTTGTTCAATATCTGCAGTAGGTGTAGGAGTAAAGATAAGATCCCTGCCTTTGCTGACCACGAAAATTCTCTCAACAACATTTTTCAGTTCACGGATGTTTCCCGGCCAGTTGTGACGTTTCATGGTATCAATACTTACATCTGCCAGCACCTTGTCAGTGCCGTACTTCTGATTAAGTTTTTTGAGGAAAACCTCCGCAAGCGGAATTATATCTTCCTTTCTCTCTCTCAAAGGCGGCAGGTTAAGTGTAAATACACTCAGCCTGTAATACAGGTCTCCTCTGAAAGTCTTTTCCTTTATCATTTCCTGAAGGTTGGCATTTGTGGCGCATATTATTCTTGCATCAATAGGAATATTTTTAACGCCTCCTACCCTTCTTATCTCATGATTTTCAAGGGCACGGAGAAGTTTGGACTGTAATGTGAGAGGCATTTCTCCTATTTCATCGAGAAACAGTGTTCCTCCTGAAGCAGCTTCAAAAAGACCGATTTTGCCTTTGGAAAGCGCACCTGTGAATGCTCCTCCTTCATATCCGAAAAGCTCTGATTCCAGCAGCTGTTCCGGCAGTGCAGCACAGTTTATACTAATAAAAGCTTTATCAGCTCTCCCGGAATGGTCGTGTATGTATCTTGCCATTACGTCCTTGCCGGTTCCGCTTTCACCCAGAATAATCACGTTGCTGTCCGTGGGAGCTATAACACTTATCATGCTGTAAATTTTCTGCATCTGAGGGCTGTGTGCTATGAGCGGTTCTTCCTCCTGGTCACGCAGATTGTCCAGTTCACGACGCAGGCGTTCTGTGACCTGTCTCTCTCTTTTAAGGATTTCCTCCCATTCACGGCTGTGTTCCTTATTCATGTTATTGGTGACCACCATGATAACGTTGCCATTATCGTCCAGCACAGGCACGCTGTGAGATACACTTGATTTTTCATCATCAGGGTTCAGGGTTCCCACTACATCCTCTTTGGTTTCGATTGCTGTCAAAGTGGTGGACCTTTCGTACATACCCTCAGACAGAAAATCTCTCACGTTTCTGTTCATAAGATTTTCGCGATTAGTTCCCATTCTTTCGGCACCCAGCTCGTTGACGAAAATTACTTTTCCTTCTCCGTCAGTTATGAAAATAGATTCGCAGTAATGGGTGTTCAGCGCCTTAAGAATGTCATCTGATGTTAGTTTTTGTGCCATGACGTGTCGCTTCCTCTCGGGTAAATTCAGCCGCCGGGCTGTTCTGTTGAAGTGATTTTATCATATTTCCTCGATTTTTACAATGGATACCTCAAAAGCCTTCCGCGTCTCGGATGAACCGTCCTCCAGCTTTTTCCTGTATTCCCTGCTCTGAATTCTTCCTTCAACAGAAAGCTTCGTCCCCACACCAAGACTTTCAGCATAACCCGCATTTCTTCCCCAGGCTATGCATGGTATGTAATCCGATTTATTATACATTCTGTTGACCGCCATCATCAGGTCGCATATGTCTCTTCCGAGAGGTGATGTACGTTTAACCGGTTCCTTGCACAGAAACCCTTCCAGATACACATAGTTTTCGTTATATCCGAAATTCTCGCTCAGATAAATCTCCTTAGCAAATACAACCACGTTAAGCTTGTTTCTTCCCTCCGAAAGTTCATTATATGTTCTGACCTGTCCTTTTACCTCTACGAAATCGTTGATTCTGGGCGGATTATCAAAGATCAGCCTTTCCGATACCATGATATTTATTTCGTCTATGTAGCCGCTGCGTCTTTCTATCCCAAGCACAAAAGTATAAAATATTTCGCCATAGGTTTTGTGGCTGAATTTAAGCTCCGAAAGAACTGCCCCGCAAAGTTCCGCTATATTGCTCTCCATATTTTTCCTCCATAGTTTTAGTGTCTATACATTTTATTATTCTGAAGGAAAAGTATGCCTAAATGAAGCAAAACCCCGTCTTTTAAGGCGAGGTCTTTCTCATTAAAATATTTATGTATTTGTTGGCCAGTGCCACCACTACGAATCCAAGAGAAATAGCCAGTGCTATGGTCAGTGCTGATATGCCGCTCTGTGCAAACATCTCTTCATCCTGTTCCACAAGGCCCAGCATGGTATAGTAAAGGCTCCCTCCCGGTATCAGAGGGACAGCTGCCGCCGTAAGAAATATGGTGGCAGGAGCTTTATTCACTCTGGCCATTATCTCAGCATATATGCCCACAAAAATGGATGCCACAAGATACGGGACAAAATATCCTTCTATAAAATTCTGAATCAGAAGGTAAACCATCCATGTCACAGCTCCTCCTGCTCCGGCCAGCACTATCTGTCTGCCCTTCATCCTGAAGAATATGGCAAACCCTATGGAACCCAGGAAAGCCGCCACAGTCTGAATAATCATAATGCGCCACCTCCTGTCACCATCAGCGAAAGAGCAAATCCGCAGGCTATGGCCGCTGCCTGAAGCAGTGAATTGGTAAGTCTGAGCATACCGGTAACTATATCACCTGTCAGCATATCTCTTACAGAATTGGTCATGGCTATACCCGGTATAAGCAGCATTATACCGCCTATCATAATCTTATCTTTATGTTCACCCAATCCTGCTGTCATCATAAGTATAGTAAACAGTCCTGCCAGAAATGATATTATGAACATCATAGCCAGCTGGTTCTTCTCATAACGTCCCATAAACTTCATCATAAACAGCATAACAATGCCCAGAACCGCCGAAGCTGCTCCATCCATGAAATTGCCCCCGAAAAATACGGCGAACCCTCCTGCAATCAGGGCGGCTCCCAGATAATCTATCCAAAGCGGGTGGCTTTTTCTGGACATGACGCTGTCGAATTTCTCTCGTATCTGTGGAACGTCTGGAGTTTCTCTGCATATGTATCTGGACAGATCGTTAAGATAGTCCAGCTTGTCGAAGTTTACATCGCTCCTGACAATACGCCTGATCTGTGTTACAATTTCCCCTTCCGGATCCTCCATTGTAACCTGGATATTGGATGTGATGATAAATGCGTTTACCCTGGTGCATTGATATGCGCTGCACATTCTCTCAATGCTGTCCTCCACGCGGCTTACCTCTGCTCCGCAGACCAGCATTTCCTCGGCAATATCCAGAATAGCCTGTAAAAGTTTGCTGTAATCCATTATTTAATCTCCAGTTTCATAACCTCAGGATGGCAGCTTACTCTGTACTGCGGACACTGCTTGCATTCGAAGAAGTTAGGTGCCTCCGACGGATCGATTGCTGTAAATCCCAGCTTTTTAAAGAATCCCGGCGCACGGGCCACGAGATAAATGGAATCGCCGCCTCTTTCTTTAACCTCGGAAATGACCTTATCAACGAGGATTTTGCCTATGCCTGTCTTTCTCATAGGTTTATCCACAGCTATGCCGTCAATAATATACCTGTCCTCTCTCTGGGCAAGCACACATCCCGCCACGAGATAGTCGTCTCCCTGAGTTATTTTCCAGCACTTTATTATATCGGTGTCTACCTCTTCGTTACCGTCAAACTCCAGCTGATTTTCCACAAAAAACTTAACCAGCCTTTCATACTCGTCAGTGGAGCTCATTGTAAATTTCATCATATTTTTTCTCCCTGTCTGAGAAGCCCTCTTATGGCTCCTATCATATAAAGCGAACCCGCATAAAGAACCGCATCGAAATCCCTGCCGCGCTCTGCTGCTCTGACTGCTTCCCTGCAGTCAGGAATGCTCTCACACTTTGCTCCAAGGGCTTCCAGCTTATCCTTCAGTGTGTCTGAATCCAGCTTTCTGGGATTTTCTGGTTCTGTAGCAATGAAAGTATCCGTTATAGACGTAAACTCTTTCAGAATGCTTTCTATATCTTTATCCGCCAGCATTCCTGTGACCATAAGAATTCTTTTACCCGGCAGGTATTGTTTCATGGCCTTTCTAAGAGCTGACGCACCGTCAGGATTGTGTGCCCCGTCAATTATTACAATGGGGTTTATACCTTCAGGCGACATAACCTCAAGCCTGCCTATCTGCCTTGCTTCTCGGAATCCCCTGTAAATGTCATCCCTGCTGAGCGAAACATCGCCTCTTTCTTCCATTATGCTCAAAGCCGCCAGGGCGCATATGGCATTCTTTACCTGGTGTTCTCCCGGCATGGAGATTTCAAGGTTATCAAAAGATACCCCCTGAAGGTTGACATCAAATGTGGAGCCTGCCAGTCCCTGAGTTTTTACAATGTACGGAACATGACGTGTCTCGAAGTACATGCAGCCCAGTTCCGATGCCCTGTCCTCTATTACCTTCAAAGCGTCTTCCGCTTCGGCACTCGTTACTACAGGGCATCCTTCTTTTATTATGCCCGCTTTTTCGGCAGCTATTTCAGCAATGGTATTTCCAAGTCTGTCAGTATGGTCATAGGAAATAGAAGCTATGACTGAAATGAGAGGTGATTTGCACACATTGGTCGAATCGCCTCTGCCGCCCAGACCCACTTCCATTACCGCATAATCGCATCCTTTCTCCTTGAAATATAGGAAAGCAATGGCAGTTATCACTTCGAATTCTGTAGGCGACTGTTCACCTCTTGTGGTAAGTGTCTCCACACATGTAAGAACTCTTTCCGTATATTCAGCCAGTTCTTCATCGCTGATGTAGCGCCCGTCCAGCTCTATTCTTTCGTTGAATACTTCGAGGAAAGGTGAGGTAAAGAGGCCGGTTTTATATCCGGCCGCCTGAAGCACGCTGTAAATATATCTGCAGATTGAGCCTTTACCGTTGGTTCCCGCCACATGAATTATCTTAAGTTCATCCTGCGGGTTTCCCAGAAGCTCAAGGAGCGCATTCATCCTCTCCAGTCCGAGAATACTTCCGAAACGCTGGAATTCCTCAATCTTTTCTATTGCTGACCTTGCATTCATCTGTTCTTTATGCTGCACTTTACTGCACCTTCTTTGAAACGGATTCAAGCTGAGCTGTTACCTTGGCCAGCATTTCCTCGTACATTTCCTTCTTGGCCTTTTCCTCGTTGATGACCTTTTCAGGTGCCTTGCTTACGAAGCCCTGGTTGGAAAGCTTGCCGTTTACTCTGGCAACCTCACCCTCAAGTCTCTTCTTTTCCTTGGTGAGTCTGTCGAATTCTTCCTTGTAGTCTACAAGGTCATCCAGAGGCACATAGATTTCAGCACCGTCGATTACAGCTGAAACCGCATCCTCAGGGACATCTGACTTGCTTTCTGCGAAGGTTATTTCGGTGATGTTGGCAAGATTCTTCAGGTAAGCTGCACCTGATTTTATAGTATCTTCCTTCTCTCCCTCAGCCAGAATGATAGCTCTAAGCTTCTTGGAAGGTACTACGTTCTTTTCTGCTCTTATATTTCTGATGGCCTTGATTGCATCCATTGCCATCTCAACGATCTTGGATGACTTAGGATAGATATAGCTGATGCTTGTCTTCGGCCATTCCGCCTTGATGAGGTATCCCTGTTCGTCCTCTCCGTGAGGCAGGAAGCCCCAGATTTCCTCTGTGATAAACGGCATGAACGGGTGAAGGAGCTTGAGCATGTTCTTAAGACACATAACCAGAGTGAATCTGGCAACCTTCTTGTCCGCTTCGTCGTCTCCCCAGAGTCTTGCCTTTACCAGCTCGATATACCAGTCGCAGTACTCATTCCAGATAAGGTCGTAAACCTTCTGACCTGCCAGTGCCAGATCGTATCTTTCCATGGCTGCATCTACGTATTCGATAGCTTCGTTTACTTTATTTATAATCCACTTGTCTTCATCTTTAAGAGCAATGTTGGCAAAGTTGGTTGTATTGGCGCAGCATCCGCCGCAGCAGTCCTCACAGCACTTGGCCATTTCCTTAAAGCTGCCGTCCTCGTTCTGAAGATTCATAATTACGAATCTTGAAGCATTCCACAGCTTGTTGGCAAAGTTTCTGCAGGATTCCAGTCTGTCCTCTTTAAACCTCATGTCGTTGCCCGGTGTTATACCTGTGGAAAGCATGAATCTCAATGCGTCCGCGCCGTATTTGTCGATGATTTCAAGAGGGTCTACACCGTTGCCCAGTGACTTGGACATCTTGCGGCCCTCTGCGTCTCTTACCAGTCCGTGAATATATACATCGTGGAAAGGCACATCTCCCATATATTCCAGTCCGGAGAACACCATTCTTACTACCCAGAAGAAGATTATGTCGTAGCCTGTTACCAGCACATCTGTAGGATAGAAATACTCAAGTTCAGGTGTCTTTTCAGGCCATCCGAGAGTTGAGAAAGGCCACAGAGCAGAGCTGAACCAGGTATCAAGAACGTCTTCGTCCTGATGCATGTGTGTGCTTCCGCACTTAGGGCATTTTTCCGGCTGATCGTATGCAACAACCATTTCACCGCACTCATCGCAGTAGTACGCCGGAATTCTGTGTCCCCACCAGAGCTGACGGGAAATACACCAGTCTCTGATTTCCTCAAGCCAGTGAAGATAAGTCTTTTCGAATCTTTCAGGAATGTGTCTGAGGGTACCGTTCTTTGCGGCTTTGATAGCAGGTTTAGCCAGCTCTTCCATGGCAACGAACCACTGGTCGCTGATCATATCTTCAATTACAGTGTGGCATCTGTAGCATTCGCCCATAGGTATAACCTTTTCCTCAGTCTTAACCAGATAGCCTGCTGCTTCAAGGTCAGCAACCCAGTTCTTACGGCATTCGTAACGGTCCTGCCCCTCGTACTTTCCTGCAAGGGCGTTCATAGTTGCATCCTTGTTGATGCAGGTCGGGCATCCAAGTCCTGCACGCTGTCCAACTTCAAAGTCGTTAGGGTCGTGAGCAGGAGTGATTTTTACTGCGCCGGTTCCCTTTTCAGGGTCAGGATACATATCTGCAATGATAGGGATTTCCTTGCCTACCAGCGGCAGGATAACCTTCTTACCTACTAAATCCTTGTATCTTTCGTCTGACGGATGAACTGCGATAGCTTCATCGGCGAACATTGTCTCAGGTCTTGAGGTTGCCACTACGATACCGTCAAATGAACCGTCAGCTGACGGATATCTGAAGTACCAGTACTTCCCGTTTCTATCTTCGTGTTCTACTTCAGCGTCTGACAGGGTGGTCATGCATGACGGACACCAGTTAACCAGACGGTTACCTTTGTAGATAAGGCCTTTTTCGTAAAGTCTGATGAAAGCAGTCTTTACAGCGTTGTTGCAGCCCTCGTCCATGGTGAAACGTTCTCTGGACCAGTCGCAGGAATCGCCCAGCTTACGGCACTGACGGGTGATTCTGCCGCCGTATTCTTCCTTCCATGCCCATGCACGCTTAAGGAACTCTTCACGTCCCAGGTCTTCTTTTTCCAGGCCTTCTTCTTCTCTGATTTTATTAACTACCTTAACCTCGGTAGCTATGCTGGCGTGGTCTGAACCAGGCAGCCAGAGGGCGCTGTAGCCCTGCATTCTCTTCCATCTTGTCAGAACATCCTGCAGAGTCTGGTCCAGTGCGTGACCCATATGCAGCTGTCCTGTAATGTTTGGCGGCGGCATTACGATGGTGAAAGGTTTCTTGTCCTTGTCTACCTCCGCTCTGAAGCAGCCGTTTGTTTCCCACATTTCATATATGCGGTCTTCAAAATCCTTAGGGTTATAGGTTTTTGCCAAATTTTTTTCCATTGTTTTTTCCTTTCCTGTAAATGATTTTTTTCAGGCTGCCTCGGGGCCTTTCACTTTGTCTGCCGGCCATATTCTCCGACATAAAAAAGTCCCTTGCAAGCCTTTAAGCTCACAAAGGACGAAAATACTTTTCCGCGGTACCACCTTTGTTCCCGTACCTGCACGCTGCTGATACGGACCCTCATTATCAATCAAAACTCGGAAGCAACCTTCACAAAACGCTTTCTCTCGCGGCTCTCAGC
The DNA here is from genome assembly GCA_051883095.1 of Anaerovoracaceae bacterium. GTDB lineage: Bacteria > Bacillota > Clostridia > Peptostreptococcales > Anaerovoracaceae > SUG1106. The sequence continues at coordinate 5,007 of JBJETB010000088.1, read as the reverse complement.
CCATGACCGCAATTCTCTGTAAAGTGCTGACTTTTGCTACTCCTCTTCGTCACCGTTTTATATGCAGTTATTAACTATACCATTTTATTGTCTTTTGAGGGAAAAGTCAAGTCGATATGTTGACTTTTAAATAAAAATCGTGTATCATTGAGTTAATAAAAGGAACACCGCCATTCGCACGGCGGTTCGATCCAAAATAATGTTTGGTTGAAGCCGTCAAACGCATCGTTTGGCGGTTTCGGTTTTATTTTCTAAGCATTGCGCAAAGAGAAATGATGGCTACAATCAGTAAACCCAGCTGACAAATGTCGCTAAATGTCACATATGTATTCATCCTGTCACCCTCCTTTCGAAGAGTGACCGAACCGCCAGACGGCATTCCTTATGTGTTCATTACAGCAAACATTTGTTCGCAGGTCAATATATATTACTTTTGCCAATCTTTATTCTTCAGCTTATCTCCGAGGACTTCCGGCATGCCTGATACCTGTGTACTCGGCGATTTCCTTATCCAGTGTTACAAGATTGTCCATAGAAAGATCATGAACCGAAGTGTTTCCTGTTATTCTGGCGAAGGTCTTAAGCTCTTCGAGGGAAACGTTCAGGAAGTTTGCAACTCTCTGAGCAGAAGCGTCCACATGAAGTCTCTTTCTCAGTTCCGGATCTTGAGTAGCTACTCCCACAGGGCATTTACCTGTGCCACAGATACGGTACTGCTGACATGCAGCTGCGATAAGTCCTGCGCTGGCGATAGCAACTGCATCAGCTCCCATGGCCAATGCCTTGGCAAAGTCAGCGGATACTCTCAGTCCTCCTGTGATTACCAGTGAAATGTCGGAGCCTACTGAATCAAGATACTTTCTGGCTCTGCTAAGCGCATAAACGGTAGGAACCGTAGTGGCCTCTCTCAGGAAGAACGGACTTGAGCCTGTAGCTCCTCCCCTTCCGTCTACGGTTATGAAATCAGGTTCTGCGAAAACACAGTATTCAAGGTCGTCTTCAATGTTTCCTGCAGCAATCTTGATTCCAATCGGCTTTCCTTCTGAACGTTCTCTCAGCATGTCAACCATGGCTTTAAGATCTTCCTTGGAGTTTATCTCAGGGAATTTGCTCGGGCTCTGAACATCCTCACCCTGCTTCTTGCCGCGGATTGCTGCGATTTCGGCAGTCACCTTTTCGCCCGGCAGGTGTCCGCCCATTCCCGGCTTGGTTCCCTGACCTATTTTAATCTCAATAGCATCAGCGTTTCTCAGGTTCTCGTCGGTTACACTGTACTTGTTCGGGATATATTCAAATATGTATTTATATGATGCTTCTCTTTCTTCAGGCAGGATTCCGCCTTCACCGCTGCACATAGCTGTTTTAGCCATAGCAGAACCCTTTGCAAGAGCCACTTTTACTTCTTTGGATAAAGCTCCGAATGACATGTGAGATATGTAAACAGGGCTTTCCAGCACCATAGGTTTCTTTGCATGCTTGCCGATAACAGTCTTGGTTTCAACGAAGTCTCCGTCGTTGAGCGGAGCCGGGTTGAGCTGTGCTCCCAGAAGCAGAATATCGTCCCAGTTCGGCATAGGCATTCTGGTGCTCATGGCGCCTCCTATAGACTTGCCGGTTACAGCCATTTCGTGTATCTCAGCCATATATCTGTTCGATTCGTCATGGCGTGCTGTAGTGCTGTCATATTCCAGCTTTAAAGTTCCATCTTCTGCTGCAGCATTCTCAGCTTTTTGAGCCTTTGCCGTTGCGGATGGTGCTTCTGCTGCCGGCTCACCGTCGACAGGTTTCAGAAAAGAAGCCGGTACCATACATACCGGGCAGCTGTCCAGCTCGGAAACAGGCTTGCCCTCTTTTTCCTCATCGTAAATATTTCCACATACCATACATTTATAAATTGCCATATTAAAATCCTCCTATTTTACTTCAACCAGCTCATACTCTCTGACGCCATATCCTAAGTCTGCAGCGGCTTCGATGGTGTGCACGCCGTTTCTGCTTTCTATCCTTTCAACGAGATGAGGCTTGCCCGGGTCCGAGCATGCGTACACCAGGTCAATGCAGGCCTGGTCAATGGCCACAGGGTCCGTGGAAACAAGAATTCCGATGTCTGCAATACAAGGGTCTTCTGCAACAGCACAGCAGTCGCAGTCAACGCTCATGTTTTTCATGACATTTACGTAGAGAATGTTGCCTTTCATATACTCGATCACTGAACCTGCCGCATCAGCCATAGCTTCAAGGAAAGCGTTATGATCTGCAGTCCATATGTCCTCAGGCACGCCTGCGCCGTGGATGTAAGCCTTTCCGTATGAAGAAGCCACACCTATGGAAAGCTGTTTCAGCGCTCCGCCGTAGCCGCCCATAGGATGTCCCTTGAAGTGGGAAAGCACCAGCATGGAATCATAGTTTTCCATGTCCTTTCCAATGTAGTTTTTCTTTATAACCTTTCCATCTGGAATATCAAGCTCTATGTCCGGTCCTTCAGCATCAAGAAGATCCACATCAAAATATCTGCTCCATCCGTGGTCCTCTAAAAGCTTTTTGTGTTTGCGTGTTTCATTTCTCTCGCCGTCATAAGCTGTGTTGCACTCAACTACAGTTCCTCCCACATATTCGATGACCGGCTTCCAGAATTCAGGTCCCAGAAAGTTCTGATTACCCTTTTCTCCGGAATGCAGCTTGATTGCAACCTTGCCCGGCAGCTCTTTCTCTGCTTTTTTATAAAGCTCCAGCACCTTTTCAGGCGTGATTTCTCTAGTAAAATATACAACTGGTTTCATATTCTTCCTCCCATTTCATAAGCTTCTTTGATTGCCGGATGGCCTTCAATCTCGCCTTCATCGTTTACTCCGCCTGCGAAAACTGTTCCTTTAAGACTTGCCCTCGGAAAACAGTCAATCCATCCGGTCAGCCCGCCTACAGCTCTGTCCGGAGTGTGTGCATCATCTTCAGCAGCAGCTGTCAGCATATAGATATCTGTGAACTTGTAATCCGAATCATATAGTGAATTGGCCCTGTCCAGCAGAGTCTTCATCTGCCCGCTCATCTCATAGTAGTAAATAGGGCTGGCAAAGGCGATAACCTCAGCATCGTGCATCCTGGCAGCAATCTCAACTGCATCATCTTTCATTACGCATTCCTTAAGCTTCATACATGCCATGCAGCCTTTGCAGAAAGCTATGTTTTTATCCCTTAAGGTAATCTTTTCAACATGATGTCCTGCCTTCTCTGCACCCTCGGCAAATGAATCTGCCAGCACTTCTGAATTGCTGTTATTTCTTAAACTTGTGCTAATTACAAGAACGTTTTTTGACATTTCAGATCCTCCTTTCAACGCGACTCGTCTGTCACGATATGATCATTGACAGTGAAGCCACCCTGTGATATCTTCATTGTATAACCTAAACCTGACTTCAGGTCAAGATTTTTTTGCAGAAAAAGGAGTTTTTTTCATGTATACCATAGGTCAAGTGTCAGAATTGTTTAATATCCCCGTTTCTACCCTCCGCTATTATGATAAAGAAGGACTTTTTCCAAGTTTGGAACGCTCCTCAGGTATACGTAGATTCAGTGAAAAAGAAATCGAAGCCCTTCGCATTATCGAATGTCTAAAAAAAACCGGTATGGAAATAAAGGATATCAAGCAGTTCATGGAATTATGTGCCGAAGGCAGCAGCACCTATTCTGTACGCAGAGATTTCTTTCTCCGCCGCAAGGAAATCGTTGAGGAGGAAATCCGAAAAATGAACCGTGTTCTTGATATGATCGATTTCAAATGCTGGTACTACGAACAGGCCATTAAAGACGGTAATGAAGACAGGCTCAATCAGATGATTCCGGATAATCTGCCGGATGAAATCAAAGACGTCTATGACCGGGCACATTTATAATATAATTTATTCCGTGTCGAAATATGTCGAACGGTTTGTGTTGAAATCTCTGTATGTTATGGTAAAATTATGAATATAACAAGAAAGGAGTATTTTAACATATGTGTAATATTAAGTATAAACTCACTAATCAGTTAATGTTTGCAATTGTAATGAGAGATGCTGAACTTTGTAAAGAACTTCTTTCACGAGTTATCCCCGAACGAAAGGTACGCGAGATACATTTTACTGATTCACCAGTAATTAATCTTGACTACATAGAAACCGAGAAATCAATCATCCCCAGCATCTTTTCAAAATCTGTAAGGCTCGATGTCTACTTTGAGGACGATGATTGCATATATGATTTAGAATTGCAGATTGTCAACCGTGATAGTCTGCCAAAGAGGTCTCGATACTATCATTCCAGTATGGCAGTTAATTCACTGGAACACGGAAATGATTACAGATCACTAAAACCCAGCTATGTCATCTTTATCTGCCTCTTTGATCTCATGGAACATGATGAGCCCATCTACAGATTCCGTATGCTGGAAGAAAAAATTTACTTGCCTTTAAATGATGGGCAGTATACAATTATATTAAACGGGAAATGTTCCGAGGACAAATGTCCTCCCGAACTTAAAACTTTCTACGCATACCTGAATAAAGGTATCGTTTCGGATGATGATGCATTCATTAAGAAACTCCATTCCCGTGTAGAGCGTGCAAACAATGACAAGGAGGTGCAGGGATTTATGACTGTACAGGAACAGCTTGAACTGGATGCAAGGGAAATTGAGCACGAACGGGCCAGAGCTGACGCTGCCGAAGCTAAGGCTGACGCCGCTGAAGCTAAGGCCGAACAGGAAAACAAGCTTACTATTCTGCTTTTGCAGCAGAACCGCATTGATGATTTAAAGAAAGCGATGGTTGATGAATCGTTCAGAAATCAGATGATAACTGAATTGAATTTATAGCATCGAAAAAGGACCGGGTTTAGCAATGTCTATGTTGAGGCACCGCCCGAGTCCTTTTATATTTATTATTTGTAACGGTCACGTACAGGATATTGTCAATTACTTTTTCACCTAATGTCATTATGATGACCTCCTTGATTGTTTTGATGAACCCAATG
>JBJETB010000087.1:0-29058 GCA_051883095.1 Anaerovoracaceae bacterium | reverse complement strand
TGCCGGAGTGGCGGAATTGGCAGACGCACAGGACTTAAAATCCTGCGATCCTTACCGATCGTACCGGTTCGACCCCGGTCTCCGGCACCATCTATAGCTTTGGCATAAGAATTTGGGCATAAGCCCTATTTTTATTCATATAATATATATGAGAGATATCGCGGGGTAGAGCAGTTGGTAGCTCGTCGGGCTCATAACCCGGAGGTCGTCGGTTCAAATCCGGCCCCCGCAACCACGAATATTCTGACGCTTTCGGTGAATGCCGGAGGCGTTTTTTTTTATAAATAAAATCCCGTGTGTTCTGTGCCCGCACGGGATTTTCTGGGTATCCGAAGTTAATTGGGGTTTTACAGTTTTTATTCAGGTCACTCGATAGAGTTTCAATCCTAAATCGGTAATGTATAGAGTACTCGCTGCGATGTAGCATTGAGTTTTATGCAAAAATGTAACGCCAAACCCGCAAACGTTGGAATTAAACCAGTCGCGTTACACGAGACATATAGGATTCCAGTAATATCATACTACAAATCCAAAATAATGACATATATGGGCATTATTCTATAGGCACCATGCCCATAAAAAGTGATTCAAGGGTGATTTAAGATTTTACTGTGTAACTTTTTAATGTTTTTATGAGGCCCAGAGCGTTTCAGATTACAAAAATGTATAAAAAGCAGTATAGGCCTGTCCCAATTAACTTCGATAACCCGATTTTCTATGCAAGTATTTATATAACTTCGGTATAGTGATAGGTCGGATCAGGACGACCGGGGATAAGGCAGTTCAAGCCGGTCTGTGCACAATCAAAGCCTGCGAAAATGGTCTGTACAGCATCAAGAACAAGATTCTGCAGATCTTCGGGCTTCATTTCTACGCGTGCATTAACCGTTAGTGTGACATTATCTGCGCTGCGTGCCTGGTCGCGTAAAGAGGCGGTATGAGCTTTTCCGATCAGATTTCCTATCCACTGATGATCGGTGGTCTGAAGCAGGAACTTGACATGACCCACGGAAACGTTGCGCTCATCGAAGGATTTGCCCAGAGTCTCAATGAGAGATCTGGCGGCAGCGTCAAAATCGCCTGATTTTCCCAGAACGAATGTGGCATTAAGCCAGCCGTATGCAGCCTCTCCGGCAGCATAAATGTCATAGTCCACACTTGCCAGATGGGTACCGGCATTATCATCAGACAGAACGGTATCGAGCCATTCTTCAACCCTCACATTGTCCTTGACACTGGCGGTCATGACCTTTGCCTTCGGCCACTGAGCTTCTGTTCTTGCAGTCAGCTCCGTCAGGGCTTCGGCGGTCATAAGATCACTTTTGTTTATAAGAATGATATCGGCTTCCTCAAACTGTTTTCCTGCAATGTATGCGCTGAATGCATCAACATCCCTGAGCACCTCTGTCAGGCGTTCAGGATCTGCCAGAACGGTCAGAGGAGCCAGATCAACGGTGTCGGAATATTTGTCTTTCAATGGCTGCATTAAAGTTGCGGACAGGTCGGTGCAGCTTCCTACAGGTTCAGCGATAACAGTTCCGCCATTGGTCTTATCAATGACATATTTGATGGCATCTGCGAACCCCGGAAAGTTACAGCAGAAGCAGCTGCCGCTGACTTCTTTAACTATGTTTTCACCGCCGGTCAGGAAAGTGGTATCTACCAGATTGGTAGCCTGGTCGTTGGTGATCAGGCCGACTGCATTCCCTCTTTTCTTTATGATCTCAGCAGCGCGCCACAGCAGGCTTGTCTTGCCGGCACCGAGGAAACCTCCAACTATGATCACTTTGCTTTTACTCATTTTTTTAACTCCTTTATGTAAAAGATAACCGTACAATTCCACACTATCTGCAGCAGCAGCTTTCTTTTTTTGCCTTCATACTAGGCTCAATCACCTTTGTAAAGAAAATGCCAGCTGCAAGGCCTCCCACGATGGGAGCCAGGATATACACCCAGAAAGCACCGCCGACGGCGTCGGGGAATGCCCATCTGCCCCATCCGAAAATGAGAGCCACGAGGCGGGGCGCAAAGTCCCGTGCAGGGTTAAAGCCTGCCTGGGTCAGAGGTGCCAGCAGACAGATGCATGAAGAAACGGTCAGACCTATGAAAATAGGAGCCGCATCGTTACTTGGCTTGCCCACATTGCATCCTTCGGTAAGAGAAAAAATGCCAAACACCAGCATGAAAGTTCCAAAAAACTCTGCAGCCATGGCAATCCAGATGTCTACCGCCTGAGTGGCGCCGGGCTGAATATAATATTCGCCGAACATCTTGGCAGTGGTTACAGATTCAAAGGTACCCCGAACAATTCCGTTGGCGGCTTCATATTCCGCAATAGCAGTGTGGAACAGGCCGTAAAGCACCAGGGCGGCAGCGAATGCACCACAGAATTGTCCAACAAGATACGCAGGCAGTTTTTTTGCCTTCATACGTCTGGAAGCAACCATTGCTATTGAAACAGCGGGATTGAAATGTGCACAGCAGAGATTTCTGGTGGCATAAATGCCCAGAGTAACGGCGAGGCCCCAGATGATGGCTATCTGGAAGAGCCCCTGATGGGCGTCAAAAAGGGTTTTGACAGCAACACTGCCGCATCCGAAGAGAACCAGCATGAAAGTGCCTATAAACTCACCCAGGAATTCTTTTTTCATGGTAGAAAACCCTCATTTCTTTTTAGTTTTACAAGCTTGCATTTTTAATTATTAGACTAAGTCTAATGATAGATTATACTAATAACATCTATGAAGATAGTAATATTTTATTTATTTCTGGTAAAATTTCATGAAGCTTTTGTTCGGCCCTGGTGTATCTTGTGTAAAAACCATGAAAGAGATATAATGAAAAAGTAAGAATCGATTTATATTAATATGAGGGATGCCAATGAATATCAGAGCACTTGCGGAAAAAAACAGAGATTACATAGTAGAAAGAAGAAGATACTACCATCAGAATCCGGAGCTGAGTCTGAAGGAGTACCGGACCACGGAAGCCATCAGGTTGGACATGGAAGCAATTGCAGCAGATGCAGGCGATGCATCATGTCTTGAGATCCGGACTTTTGAAGACTATCCAGGTTTGACAGCAATGCTGGACACAGGTCGTACGGGAAAAACCATCTTGCTGAGAGCAGATATAGATGGTCTGCCTATTCAGGAATGCACGGGATTGAGTTTTTCATCGCAGAACCCCGGAGTAATGCACGCCTGCGGTCACGACACCCACATCGCTATGCTGCTGGGTGCCGCAAAGATTCTCATGGAAGCTGAAGTGCTCGAAAAACTCCGTGGCAGGATAAAGTTTATTTTCCAGTCAGGAGAGGAGACAGCAACCGGTTCAAAATACTATATAGACAACGGCGTACTGGATGATGTCGATGCGGTGTTCGGCCTGCATACCTGGGGAACCCTGGAGGCTCCATACCTGTGCGTAGACGGGGGCAGAAGAATGGCATCCACAGACAATTTTACCATAAAGATAAAGGGCCTTAAGGCCCATGGCGCCGCTCCTCATCTGGGACATGATGCCATAGTGGCTGCTTCGGCGGTGGTAATGGCACTTCAGAGCTTTGTCAGCAGAGAAAACGACCCTCTTAACCCGCTGGTACTGACTGTAGGAAAGTTTCACGGCGGCAATATGTACAACACCATATGCGGAGACACAGAACTGGAAGGAACCATAAGAACATTCTCAAATGATTTGAGAGACAAGCTGAAGGAAGAACTGACGGCGATAGTTTCCAATACGGCAGCTGCCTACGGGTGTACAGCTGAGATTGAAATTAGGCATATGCACCCGGCAGTGATAAACGATAACAGTGAGCTTAATGAAATCGCACGGAATGCTGCGCTGAAGCTTTACGGTGAAGAAGGCATCAGGCCTATGGAAAGCCTCATGAGCGGGGAGGATTTTTCTCTGTACATGGAGAAGGTGCCCGGGTTCTTCGGATTCGTAGGAGCTTATAACGAAGCCAGAGGGCTGGTGCATTCCAATCATCATGAGCAGTTTACGGCAGACGAGGATGCCCTGGAAAGGGGCAGTGCACTGACGGCGCAGTTTACTGCGGATTATCTTTGCGGAGAATAGTATTGAAACAGACCTGAAATTGTAGTATTATATAATGATGGTAGAAAAAAGAAGACAAAACAAAAGATAATCAGGAGGCAAAAAATGCAGTTAACAGATAGAGTAAAAAATTGTAACGGATGCAGCGCATGCGTGGTAGGCTGTAAGTATGTTTGCGTAAAGATGGAGGAAAGACCTGAAGGCGAAGGCAAGAAAAAACAGCCTTGGGTAAACGAAAACGGATGCAACAGATGCAACGCCTGCGTGCTTTTCTGCCCTCTTTTCAATCCGGTAGAACTGCCGGAATTCGAGCAGTACTATGAATACAGTGATGAATACGGTGAAAGAGATATGCCGGCGCTTTACAGACAGACCATGAGAAATGTCAAGGCAGGGCAGCATGTGGAGTTCATCGGAACCCTCTGTGAAATAGCAGCTCTCAAATCTCTTTTCGGAGATAAACTCTACCCGAACCTTATTCTTAAACCGCTTTACTGCGATGAGGAAAAGAGAGCCAAAGAGCCTTGCTGCAGAGAATGCATATTTTACGGAAAGGAATAGGAACAAGACTTAATGAGCGATTCAATGAACAACTCAATTTTAGATACGGTAAAGGAGACCTGCGAACTTTTCAGCAAGTATGAGCTGACCAAAGGCGAACTGGCCAGAGTTCAGGAGCTGGCAGACAAGCTTGAAAACCACAAGATTACCGTTTCTGTCATAGGTCAGTTCAAGCGAGGCAAGAGCACTCTGGTAAATGCAATTCTGGAGGATAAGATTCTGCCGGTGGGCATCGTTCCTGTAACCGCTGTGGTAACTACAGTGGAGTACGGTGAAAAGGCGGCCACAGTTCAGTTTGACAACGGTATAATAAAGGAAATCAGCTTCGACGAGATGTCATCCTACATAAATGAGCAGGAGAATCAGGACAACAAGCTTGGTGTATCTCAGGTTTGCCTGTACTGCCCTTCTGATTTTCTCAAAGGCGGCATGACCTTCGTTGATACACCGGGAGTAGGCTCAGTTCATCAGAAAAACTCCGATGCGGCATATTCATATGTAAAGGAAAGCGATGCGGTGATTTTCATGCTTTCCGTGGACAGCCCGATTAATCAGATAGAAATAGATTTTCTGGAAAATGCCAGAGAGTTTGCATCTAAATTCTACTTCGCAGTAAACAAAATCGATTCCATCGACGAGTCAGACCTGGAGGATTACCTGACATACTGCAGGAACCTGCTTTCCAGACTCATGGGAGTGGAAGACGTTCAGCTTTTCCCTGTCAGTGCCAAGAAAAACATCGGCGTGGAAGAGCTTAAATCTGCAATTTCCCGCGACTGTCAGACCACGGTGCAGCAGATTATTGAAGAGTCGGCAAAGCTTAAGATGCGTGACATTGTGGCAAGCGCTCTTTCACAGATAGTTCTTTACAGAACCGCTCTGGGCATGACTCACGCAGAATTCGATGCCAAGTTTGCCGAGATGGAAAGCTTCTTCGAGGAGATAAAGACGGAGGCTGCCGAGTTTGCGGAAAGCTTCCCGGGCAATGCCAGAATGCTTGAGGCCCACATGAACGACATCAAAAACCGTCTGTCGGCCAGAGTTTCAGAGCTTTTTGGAATTGAATATCACTACAATATCAGCCAGGTGGACTTTTTCAGAGGAGGCAAGGTGGCCGATGACGGAAGCCGTGACCTTCGCGAAAGTTTTGCAGCCGCCGTTGACGGACTCTGCAGAGAACTTAAGGACACTCTGATGGCCATATTCATGCACCGCGAGGAAAACACCTACAAGGTGGCCCGCCGGATCAACGACCTGAACCGTCTGGTGCGCAAGCTGGTCAAGCTGAGAAGCGAGCTGGCGGAATAGTGTGGTTGGTTGTACTAATTCAGTGAATTTAATAATTTTTACAACATTTCGCCTCTGAATGTGAGTGAAAACAGTATGGCAGGGGGCTAAGGTTGTAAAATATTCAGGTGTGGGGCAGTTTTTACAACGCTTAGAGCAGTACCGTTGTAAATTTGAGTGCATATGCTTGTTTTTTACAACATTTTATCACTTACTAGCCATGAAACAACTGCTAAAACAGTGCAATGTTGTTTTATTTTCATATTTTCATTAAATAAAACAACGCAGGAAGCATCCACAATGTTCGGGAGCTTCCTTTTACAATCAAAAATCCAGAAGAACAAATTGTTCTTCTGGATTTGTAACTTTTTGACATCATCTGGTTTTCAAAAATGGCTGATTTGTTTTCTCTGGGAAAACCTTTCGGCTCTTTTGGAAAGCTAGTCTCGTAAATCCTTTACCTCGCTCTTTCCTTGGTCAGTTTATCCAGATAGGATACCCACTTTATGGCCATTCGTGAATCCGGCTGAGGTTTGATGTAGTAAAGCTGCTTTTTGTGGTAGATGTCGATGTGATTTCCTACGGAAGCCGGGAAGCCTTTTATAATAGAAGTTGATTCGGTGAACTCCAGAGGTTCGCCGTAGCAGGTTCCCTTGAAGTGGATGTTTTCGCGGTCCATGGTGATATGACCCTGGCCTGCTTTCATGTCCATGTATCCGTTGGAATCGGTGGTGCCCACCAGACAGTCCGTTTCCAGCGGAGTGTCCAGGTCGATGAGGCTTTCCTGCCAGAAGAACCAGTCGTTTATCCGCTCGAAAGGGCCTCCGCTGAGGCGGTACTTCTCATCCAGGCTGGAGCTGAAGCCGCAGCGGCGGCAGGTGATGGAGTGATCATCTGAAACAGTTTCGAATTCTGACAGGCATTCAGGGCACTTGTACAGAATACCGTCCAGGCCCAGAGCAGGGGCTTTGCACTTGTATGTCACATCGGTAAGAATAGCGTCTTCGTCATGAAGAATGGCTTGATCCAGTACGGCGTTTATTTCGTCGATGGTCATAGCCGCAAGGTCAGATGAATCTATGAGCTTGGCGCTGGTGACTTCGATGCGTCCAGGGCGGGCACCAGCCTGGCCCCATTTAGGCAGGGTCTTGTAAGCACCGTTTTCGCAGATGGTATAAACGCTTACACCGAGTTTTTTAATGAGCTCCGCGGTTCCGTCGGTGACCTGCAGTGAGTGACCGAAGCAGCTGAGACGGCCCTCAGGGAAAATAACTATAATGTTTCCGGACTCTTTTGCACGCATGATATTCAGGATGGTTTTTACATCGGGACAGAACATTTTCTTTGGTATGACATGCATGATTTCCAGTATTCGGCGTATTTTTGGCTTTGCCATGAAGTGCTGGCTCACCACGAAGGTAGGCCGGTGCGGAAACAGAGCGACAGCCACCAGCAGAAAGTCTATATTGGACACGTGAGGACATACCACGATGGATGGCGTTTCGATGTCACGTATGCCGGACCGGTCGTAGGTGGTATTAAGCCTGAATTTCAGATAAGGTACTATTATCAGGCTGGCCAGATAATACAGAAACGGGTTGGGCTTCTTTATAACCTTTTTCTTCGTTTTTTCGCTCATTTTGCGGACCTCTTTTCTATCTTGTTTATATTTCGCTCGTTCTAACAAAAGTATACCAATTACAAGAGGCCTTGGCAAGGCAAAAGCAGTTGACGGAATACATAAAAAAATATAAATTTAAAATGAGGGTTTTTGCACGCAGAAACGACTAAGTTATGAACAAGCATTTCGGAGGGTACCATGGACAAAGGCGCGGAAAGCTACCGCCGCTTTATTGACGGCGACGACGATGCACTGGGGGAGATCGTCGATATGTATCGAGAGGGGCTTATTTTATTCATATACAGGTATGTTGCAAACCTTGCAGACGCAGAGGATCTGGCGGAGGATGTTTTTGTCGAGCTCATAGTCAATCCGGAAAGGTACGGTTTCCGCTCGTCACTGAAGACATACATCTTCACCCTGGGCAGAAACAAGGCGGTGGATTTCGTGAGAAAGCAGTCAAGAATCAGACCGGCCCAGGAGCCGGAGGAAAGGCTGGCAGAGCTTGCTGATCTCCATACGCTGGAGTCGCACATAATCAGAGGCGAGGAAAACCGGAGGCTCTATGAGGCTCTGGGCAGCATAAAAGAGGACTATCGCACAGCGCTGCACCTGGTATACTTCGAGGGACTTTCCTATAAGGAGGCGGCAAGGGTCATGAAAAAGACTCCGAAACAGCTGGAAAATCTGGTGGGCCGCGGTAAGAAAGCGGTCAGAGAGCTTATGGGCGAGGAGGGGATTTAGTTGAAAACGAGAGATGAGTTTATAAAGAACGTCTGGGAAAAAAGCGAAATCGCAATGGCGGAGAAAGAGGCAGCCCGGACTGAGAAAAAGATAAAACAAAAGAAAATAATGAGGTGGTCAGCGGCAGCAGCGGCATGCCTAGTTGTTGCAGTGAGTGCAGGCAGTATCGGAAACACAGGGAGCATGTACAATACCGGAGCTGACGGCTCTGATGCGGCAGGCACAATAAATGTTACTGATATGGAGGACACAGCCAGCACTGCAGCGCCGGGAGGGGCACCAGCTACAGATTCTTTTTCAGATAACGACGAAAGCAAGTATCTCTATATGCTTCCTGCAGGAATTGTTCTGGAGGACATTGTGAATGACAGCAGAACAGAAATCACCGGAGAGGATATAGCAGATTATATGGACTGGTTTTATAACCTTCCTGACGAGATGAAGATGACCACAGAAGAATATGAAGAAGAATGTGAGAAACCGGAGCAGGAAAGGACGGTCCGTTACAGGTTTACCATGGATCGGAGCCTCGGTGAGGACAAAGAGGGCGTGGATAGAATATTTTACATCTTTGATGGTGTGGAGCTGCCATAGCCCTTATTGCCAGGCCGGTCAGGGACGGCAGGCATGGGTGGCAGAATTGCATGAAAGGAGTATGTTATGAGAGATAAAATAAAGAGAATTTTTGCAATGACGATGTGCATTTGCCTGGTCGTTTCATTGGCGGCATGCGGACATGAGAATGCATCAGAGATTAGTGAACTGTCAGCAGAGACATCCCAAGAGGAGAAAAAACAGGACGATAAGGCCGTGGAGGAGGCCGTCAAAAATTTGGAGAAGATGCAGGATACAAGCGATAAAGTAAAAGATGTTTCCATGGAACTTTTTAAGGAAAGCGTTTCCGAGGGAAAAAACAGCATGATTTCGCCCGCTTCCATACTTATGGCTATGGCAATGGCAGAAAACGGAGCAGCAGCAGGCAGCCGTGAACAGATAGAAAAGGCTTTTGGGTGCACCACCAAAGAACTTTCCGACTGGTTAAAAAACTGGATGACTGCCCTTAAGACAGGGCGGAACACGAAAATGAATGTGGCCAACTCCTTCTGGTTCAGAGATACTGAGGGTCTGAAAGTAAAAGAGAACTACCTTAAGACAATAAATGACTGTCTTTATGCGCAGGCTTATAAGGCTCCCTTTGATGCCGGAACCAGAGATGAAATAAACAACTGGTGCGATGAAAACACCTACGGCATGATTAAAAAAATAATTCAGGAAATAAGTCCTGAGGATATGGCCATAATCATTAATGCTACAGCCTTTGAAGGCGCATGGCTTGTGCCTTACGAGGAATATCAGGTGGAAGAAGACGAAACCTTTTACCTGGAAGACGGCTCTGAGGAAAAGGTCGATATGCTCTATTCAGAGGAAGGCTTTTATATTGAAGGAAAGATAGGGGAAAATAAGGTTACAGGAGTTAAAAAGTCCTATGAGGACGGTTACAGCTTTGTGGCTCTGCTGCCGGAGGAAGGCACAGCCGTGGCAGACTGCGTTAAGGACCTTGACGGAAGTACCTTCAGCACCCTTATTGAAAATGGCAGATACGAAAAGGTCAAAACTGCGCTTCCTGAGTTTACCTCTGAGTACACTGTGGATAATCTCATAAGCACCTTTGAGAAGATGGGAATAAAAGATATTTTCAGCCCGGATATGGCCGATCTGTCGGATATGGCCACATCGGCAGCCGCAGGCGGAGATTCGGCATATAACCTTTACATCAGCAAAATCCTCCACAAGACCTTCATAGAGGTAAACCGCAAGGGCACCAGAGCCGCGGCAGTGACAGAAATGGTGGCAGGCTGCACTTCCATGCCTCGGCAGGAAAAAATTTATAGTGTGCGCCTTGACAGGCCGTTCATATACGCCATAATCGACGATGTGACAGCAACGCCGATTTTCATAGGAACGGTCATGTCTGTGGCTGAAGTAAAATAAAAAAGGAGGGGTATTTTCATGGAAAGGAAAAACAAAAAGCTTTTGCGAAATTTCATAAGTCTGCTGATGGTTTTCCTGATGATTTTTTCGCTGGCTGCATGCGGGGAGACTGCTTCCGGGACCACAGATCTTACGGGCACATCTCGAGGCGAGGAGTCTCCATTTACCTTAGACGTTAAATGCACAGTGGGAGAGTACGACGACCTTTTCAATCTTGGTGTGGAGCTGTTTAAAAATGCAGCCGCCTTATCAGAAACTGAAGGTGAGAATGTAGTTTTTTCTCCTGTTTCCGCCATGTCCATGCTGGCATCTCTTTCACAGGCTGCTGACGGCGAAACTCTGAAGCAGATTGAGGATGCCGCTGGCAAGGATGACGAATTGTTCACCCTTCTCATGGACGGATATTGCCGCAGTCTCAATGGGGATAAGGAGACAGCCCTGGTGCGCAGTGCAAACTCCTTCTGGATGCGGGATGAGGAAGGACGTCTTGCGTTGACTGATGAATTTCTGGCCAAATGCAGATACCTTGACACTCAGGTGTTTTCGGCGCCTTTCGATAAATCCACTGTCAGTGACATCAACAGATGGTGCAGCGACCATACTGACGGAATGATAGAGAAGATTGTAGACAGAATCAGCTCTGATGCTGTGGCCTACCTTCTTAATGCCCTCACCTATGAGAATAAGTGGCTTGTGCCTTACGAAAAGGAACAGCTGAGAACCGGCATATTCACCGATGCTTCCGGCAGTTCACAGAAAGCTGAATTCATGTATTCCGACGAAAACAGATACTTCGAGGATGAAATTGCAGAAGGATTCATAAAACCGTACAAGGACGGTTTCAGTTTCATAGCCATCAGACCGAAGGATGGGGTGACTACAGACGGATATATTTCACGGATGACAGGTGAAACGCTGAGAAATCTTATTAACGAGCCGCAGCAGACTGCTGTCAGCGTTGGCATACCTGAGTTCTCCAATGAGGGATTCACAAATCTTGTGCCTGTATTTGAAAGCATGGGGATGAAGGATATCTTTGACTCCGTCAGAGCAGATCTGACCAGAATGGGGACATCTTCAAGAGGCAATATTTACATCGGTGCGGCTTTCCAGAAGGCGTTCATTGAAGTGAATTCCGATGGAACCAGAGCTGCAGCCGTTTCCATAGCCGAAGCCAAGGATGGATGTGCCATGGTGGAAGAATCGAAGACAGTGATTCTTGATAAACCTTTTATTTATATAATCGCTGACGACAGCCAGCTTGAGGGACTGCCTCTCTTTATGGGCACGGTAGAAAAAATATAAATCAAAAAGAGTGTTAAATTGTATGGCCTTTGGTGGTATAATATTTCCTGCAGGTATTAAACAAAGGAGATACAGTAGAAATGAATGAACAATCCAATGTAAAAAAGGTTATAGGAGTAGTTTCGGGAAAAGGCGGAGTCGGCAAGTCATCGGTTACATCCATGCTGGCTGTGGCAACAGAGAGAATGGGTTACAAGGTTGCCATACTCGATGCCGATGTTACGGGTCCTTCAATTCCTCAGGCTTTTGGAATAAAGGACAAGGCAACAGGAACTGATGAAATGATTTTCCCGGTTGAGTCCAAG
The DNA here is from genome assembly GCA_051883095.1 of Anaerovoracaceae bacterium. Classification (GTDB taxonomy): domain Bacteria; phylum Bacillota; class Clostridia; order Peptostreptococcales; family Anaerovoracaceae; genus SUG1106. The sequence goes on along the minus strand of JBJETB010000087.1, from coordinate 17,181 downwards.
ACAGGAATAACAGTAATGTCAGTAAACGCCCTTCTTGAGGACACTACCGACCCGGTTGTATGGAGAGGACCCGTGCTCAGCGGAGTGATCGAGCAGTTCTGGAACAATGTTGTATGGGGAGATATCGATGTTATGTTTGTGGATATGCCTCCGGGAACAGGTGACGTGGCTCTGACGGTTTTCCAGTCGCTTCCTCTGGACGGTATCGTAATCGTGACATCACCGCAGGAGCTGGTTTCAATGATTGTGGAAAAGGCAGTCAAGATGGCACAGCTGATGAACGTTCCTGTAATCGGCATTGTTGAGAACATGTCCTACTTCATGTGTCCTGACTGCGGCAAAAAGCACAGAATCTTCGGAGAGAGCCATGTGGATGCGGTTGCAGCCAAATACGGCATCGATAATCTGGCAGAGATTCCGATGAACACCAAGATTGCGGCAGCATGCGATAAGGGCATGATCGAGCTCTTTGACGGAGACTGGCTGGACGGCATGGTTGAAGCGTGTCTTGCAGCTGATAATCCTGACAAGCATGATGGTATGCCTCAGCCTCCCGAGGGATGCAGCGGCAGCTGTGAAAGCTGTGGCGTTGACGGATGCGGAAGCCGAAAATAAAACCTAAACTTCACATAAAGCACACACATCGTGTGCTTTTTTTGCTACAATATCTTTTAGATAATTAAATCTGGGGAGGTCGGGTTTTTAGAAATGTTTGGATATGTTTTGGTAAACAAGCCTGAACTGAAAATTAAGGATTTTGAAAAATATCGCAGTTATTATTGCGGATTATGCCATGCACTTGGAGACAGGCACGGCACAGGGGGGAGACTGACTCTTAATTATGATATGACCTTTCTCATTATGATTCTGACGGATCTATACGAGACAGAGGAAAAGGTGACATATGGCAGATGTCCTGTTCACCCGACCAAAAAGCACTGCGCCAGACGAAGTTCAGTGACGGACTACTGTGCCGATATGTGCGTACTGCTGGCATACTATAAATGTAAAGACGACTGGGATGACGAAAAGAAGCTGAAGGCCCATGTAGGCATGAGCAGCCTTAAGAAGAGAGCCGAAAAAGTAGGAAAAAAATATCCTGAAAAAGCTGCTTCCATAGCTAAAAAAATGAACATGCTTTCCATAGTGGAAAGTGCCGAGAATCTGCCAATAGACAAGGTGGCAAAAGTCTTCGGTGAAATCATGGCAGAGGTTTTCTGCTATAAAAATGATATGTGGAAAGACGACCTGTATAAGGTGGGGTTCTATCTGGGAAAATACATCTATCTGCTGGATGCTTACGAAGACATCGAGCTTGACATAAAGACCGGCGACTACAATCCATTTAAGGAACTGTACAGAACCAGCAGTCCTGAAGAATTTAATGACAGAGTTCTCAACCTGCTTCTGCTGATGATAGGGGAATGCACAGATGCCTTTGAGAGACTGCCGCTGGTGGAAAACGTTGAAATTTTGAGAAATATATTATATTCCGGGGTCTGGGTGCGCTATGGCAAGGCCAAGTCAGCCAGAATCGGGGACCAGGGGGAAACTGAAGATGAAAAAGGAAAGGATATTCAGCAATAATGGATCCATATAAGGTTCTCGGAGTAAGTTACAACGCTTCGGAAGAAGAAATAAAAAAAGCATACCGCAATCTCAGCAGAAAGTATCATCCTGATGCCAATGTGGGGAATCCGAATCAGAAAGAATACGAAGAAAAATTCAAAGAAGTGCAGCAGGCCTATAACATGATTATGGACCAGAAGCAGGGAAAGAGCCAGGCTCAGCAGACTTACGGAGATGATTTCTGGGGTTTCGGCGGCCAGGGATTCGGAGGCCAGAGAGCTGGGCGCCAGCAGGGCGAGACCAAGGATGAACAATACATGCGTTCAGCGGCAAACTATATCCAGAACGGATACTACCGCGAAGGACTTAATGTCCTTGAACAGGTTCAGGACCGGAACGGACAGTGGTACTATTACAGCGCTCTTGCCAACTACAAGGTGGGAAACAACGCTATTGCACTGGATCATGCAAGGACCGCATGTGCCTTTGAGCCTGACAACTTCTACTATGCCAATCTGCTGCATCAGCTTCAGGGCGGTGAAACCAGATATCAGCAGAGAAGTTCACAGTACGGAGGAAACCCGTCTATGTCAGGAACCAATTACTGCGGACAGATATGTGGAACATGCCTGATAATGAATCTCTGCTGCGGAGGAGGTTACATGGGGCTTCCAATGATTTGCTGCATTTAGTATTTAGCAGAATTTTAACGAAAAACCATAATATATATACACTCTTCTTATTCTTTGCTCATTGACGAACAAAGTCGAAACAAGTATAATTTTATTAAGCAAAGATAATCGGAGGGGATTACCGGTGTGTAGGAAGAGGTGTAAACTGATTATAATTGTTTTAGCCGCTGTTACTGTGTTTGCCGCAGCAACCGGCTATTTTACGTTTGTCTCTTCTATGATTTCACGCGACGGAAAATACATAACATATGATGGAAATAAAGGTTTCATAAATCTCGGCAATCAGCTCTGTGAACTGATGGAAGAGGATATGCCCATGGAGAGAGAAACCAATGTGGTAAACGCAAGCATGAACAGGCTTCAGGTAATTACTATACTGGCCATTATAGCGCTGGCAGTGTTCATATTCGGAATTCTCATTTTCTTTATTGTCAGCGAGAGCCGAAAAAATCTGGCGGCAAAGGACATGGAGATTCTTTACAGAGAGGAGCTTTTCAGCATTCTGACAAACAATGTGGATGAGGTATTCATCATGATAGACGCAGATGACTGTCAGGTGGGATACGTAAGCCCTAACATAGAAAGAATTCTTGGCCTGGATGAGAAAGAGGTTCGTAAAGATATTCGTCTGTTAGATGAGCTGGCTGCAGGTCCCGACACGGTTCGCATCCTTGACAGGCTGCCGGAGATAGCCCTGGGAGAATACAAGCAGTTTGAGAGGGAATATATCCACAACAGGGGCGGCCAATACCTCTGGTTCCTTGCGACCGTTTATCATACTGAGATAAACGGTGAAGAAAAATACGTAGCGATGCTTTCCGACCGTACAAAGGAAAGACGTATGAATCAGACTCTGTCTAATGCCCTTGATGTGGCCAGAAGCGCCAACAAGGCAAAGAGCAATTTCCTTGCCAATATGTCCCATGATATCAGGACTCCACTAAATGCCATAGTAGGGTTTTCCACTTTGCTGCAGAAATATGCAGATAATTCCGACAAGGTTAGGGAATATTCGAAAAAAATAGCTGATTCGGGTAAGCATCTGCTTGGACTTATCAAAGATGTTCTGGATATGAGCAGAATAGAAAGCGGAAATACCTGCCTCAATCTGACTGAATTCAGCCTGTCAGAATTTGTAGGCGAGATTTATACAATATTAATGCCTCAGGTGAAGATGAAAAAACTCTGCTTTGAGATAAGGAGCCGCGGCATCCTGCCGGAAGGCATTGTTGGTGACAGACTGAGAATAAATCAGGTAATTCTTAATCTTCTTTCCAATGCAATAAAATACACGCAGGAGGGCGGAACGGTCACTTTTACAGTAGAAGGATTGAAAAAGAACCGGAGAGACAGGGCGCACCTCAGGTTTATTGTAGATGACAATGGATGCGGCATGAGTGCCGAGTTCCTCAGCAGGATATTTGAACCGTTTGCCAGAGAGAATAATGCGAAGCTGGGGTGTATCCCGGGAACGGGTCTTGGAATGGCCATAACAAAAAACATTGTTGATCTTATGGGAGGAACCATATCTGTAAAAAGTGCACCGGATTGCGGAAGCACCTTCACTGTTGACCTGGAGTTTCAGACAGCGGAATCAGGTATCGACAGCGAATTCTGGGAGAAGCACGGCATTACGCGTATGCTCATAGCCGACGATCAGGAGGAAATATGTCATGATGTACGTGACCTGATGTCAGAGACCGGAGTTGAGGTGGACTGTGCAGTAGGGGGTAAAGAGGCTGTAAGAATGGCTTATGCAGCGAAAGAAATACATGAGGAATATCATGTTATTGTCCTGGATTGGAAAATGCCTGACATGGATGGAATTGAAGCGGCCGGTAAGATTAAAGAACGCATGGGTGAGAAATCTCCGGTTATGATCCTTTCTGCTTATGATTTCGAAGATATTGGTGATGAAGCGAAAAATGCAGGAATCACAGATTTCATAGGCAAACCTTTCTTTGTTTCTGACCTTATACGAATAGTTGAAGGCAATGAGTCAAAAGAATTACATAGTAAAAGCCTGACCTGATCATGTGTGGTCAGGTTTTCCTTTTCCTTGACATCATAATGCAATTTAAGGTAAAATGATATGATATACAAAAATGGAAAAGAGGAAATAATATATGGATAGAATTGACGGAAGGCAGCATTTTGAGCTTCGACCGGTAAGAATAACCAGGGATTATCTGATGAGTCCGCATGGTTCTGTGCTTATAGAAATGGGCAATACAAAAGTAATCTGCACAGCGTGTGTAGAGGATACAACAGCACGTCATCTTGCGGGTACCGGTAAAGGATGGGTGACAGCCGAATATTCTATGCTTCCGGGTTCTACCGCTACAAGGAAAAAAAGGGACCGTGGCGGCAAGACCGATGGCCGGAGTGTCGAGATACAGAGACTTATCGGACGTTCTCTGCGCTCTGTAGTAGATATGGAGAAGTTGGGGGAACGCACCATATGGATAGACTGTGATGTTATTCAGGCTGATGGAGGCACCAGAACAGCATCCATTACAGGATCATTTGTTGCTATGGTTCTGGCCATGAAGAAACTTAAAGAAGATGGAGTAATTGAAGAAATTCCCGTTACAGGATGTGTTTCTGCAGTAAGTGTTGGAATCGTGGAAAACCAGCCGGTGCTCGACCTCTGCTATGAGGAGGATTCCCGCGCAGAAATAGATATGAATGTGGTAATGACAGACAGAGATGAATATATAGAAATCCAGGGAACCGGTGAAGAAAGGCCTTTTACACCTGCTGAGCTGAATGAACTTCTTGCCCTGGCCGATGGAGGCTGCAGGAAGCTTCACGAAATACAGAAGGAGATTATTAATGGATAAGATTATAGTCGCTGCTTCGCGCAACAGACATAAGATAGAAGAAATAGAAGCCATTACAAAAAAATTCGGAATGCGGATAATCTCGAGAGACGAGGCTGGAGTTCCTCCGGTGGAAATTGAGGAGGATGGACAGACCTTTGAGGAGAATTCTTTTAAGAAGGCTGCCGAGATAATGAAACTTTGCGGACGGATTACTCTGGCTGATGATTCCGGTCTGATGGTTGATTATCTGAACGGAGCCCCCGGTGTGTATTCTGCCAGATTTGCCGGAGAGGACGGCAATGATACAAAAAACAACGAAAAACTTCTTAAACTCCTGGAGGGAGTGCCGGCTGATGAGAGGACGGCAAAGTTTGTTTCTGTCATTACTATGGTTTATCCTGACGGAACCGTTCTCACAGCAAGAGGAGAATGCCCGGGCAGAATTCTGGCAGCACCTGCCGGAGACGGCGGCTTCGGATACGATCCGCTTTTCGTGCCTGATGGATATGAAAAGACTTTTGCCCAGCTTACAGCAGATGAAAAGAATGCTATCAGCCATAGGGCTGTTGCCCTGGTCGAACTGGAAAGGCTTCTAAGCGAAAGAAAGCAGTAAAATACCGGGAGGGGAAGTTCACTCAATGAATAAAGAAAGAATAAAAAAGATGATAGTGCTTGGAATAGCTCAGTTTCAGGATCCGTATTACCAGGGCGTGGCGGCGCAGCTGGCATTTTTCCTGTTCCTTTCCATATTGCCTACCATAATTCTGCTGTCTCAGCTTATGGGCCTTTTTTCTCTTTCTTTGGACAGCATTCAGGAATGGGCGAATATTAATGTTACCGGAGAAGGCATGGGAGCTCTGGATGAAATGCTGACGTACAGACCTTCGGGAGCTAACAGCGTGTTTCTGGCAGTGACAGCTCTATGGGCTGCATCAAGAGTGCAGTTTGCACTTATACGTGTAACCAACTATACTATTACAGACGGAAAAAGTACGGGACAGGGCTATGTAAAGGACAGATTGAGAGCTATAAAGACCATTATAATCACTCTCTTTACCATCGTATTTTCACTGGTGGTGCTGGTTTACGGACCGGTGATTCTTAAACTGGTATTCGGAATGGTTGCCGGAGGGAAAATTGCCGATGCGGCATGGCTGACTTTAAGATGGCCTCTGGCGGCAGCTTTGTACTTCTTCATGATTTCGTATAACTATTATGTTCTTCCTTCAAAGAAAGTTCCTTTTAAAGATATCCTTCCGGGAAGCATATTCTCGTCACTGGGATTTTTGATTGTAACCTTCGTTTACAATATTTACTCATCGAAGAGCATCAATCACAATATACTGTACGGCTCTTTTTCCAACATAGTCGCTCTGCTCATGTGGTTCTGGTTTCTGTCATGGGTAATATGCCTTGGAATAACCCTGAACAGAGTATGGTGGGCTACAAGGCCTGTAAATCAGAAGCCTATAGCCGAAGAGGCAATGGCGAGAAGAAAGCCGCTTAACATTTTATAGCAAGTCAATGCAGCATAATACATGACAAAGGGGGAAATTAAATGTCAAAAAATGCGCTTATAATTATTAACCCGTGTTCGGGAACCAAAAGGGCCAACAAATATCTTACAGATATTGTGGATATTTTTACAACAGCAGATTATGTCTGTACGGTTCTGACGACGACCAAAAGAGGAGACGGAACTATCTATGCAAGGGAATATGCACACAAGGTTGATCTCATTACTGCTATAGGAGGAGACGGAACCTTCAATGAAGTGGTTTCAGGTGTAATCGAAAGCGGCAGAAGAGTGCCTATAGGATATATACCTGCGGGAAGCACCAATGATTTTGCCAGCAGTCTCGACATTCCTAAAAATATACTGTCGGCAGCCAGAGATATAGTCAACGGTGAGCCGGTGTCCTTCGACGTGGGAAGCTTTAACGGCAGAAACTTTTCCTATGTCGCATCCTTCGGAGCTTTCACAAAAGCGTCCTATGCCACTCCTCAGAATGTAAAAAACGCGCTGGGTCATCTGGCATACATACTTGAGGGGATAAACAGCATAGCGTCAATCCGTAAGGAACACATGATAATTGAAGCCGACGGACAGATTTACGAGGACGATTATATTTTCGGCGCAGTAAGCAATTCCACATCTCTGGCGGGAATACTCACACTTAACCCGAAACTGGTGGATATGAGCGACGGCAGATTCGAGCTGCTGCTGGTAAAGGCGCCTAATGACCTTATAGACCTGGCCGAAATCGTTTATATGCTCAATTCACAGAATTATGAATCAAACAAGCTGGTTTTTATAAATGGAAGTGAATTTAAGATACATGCAGACAAGGATACATCATGGTCCCTTGACGGTGAATACCAGGAGGGCTGTGAGGAAATAGAGATAAAAAATCTCCACCACGCTATCGAACTTATGATGGCAGGACGCAGAAACAGAGGAGGAAGAAAGCATGAATAAATTTCTCATTCTGGCGTTCTTATTCTTTATCGGCTGCTTCCTGGGCTGGGGGCTGGAGGTGCTTTACAGGCGGTTCAGCCCCGCCAATGTAAGCCGGCGCTGGATTAATCCGGGGTTCCTCGTAGGACCTTATCTGCCGCTTTACGGATTCGGGCTCTGCGCCCTGTATCTGCTTGCTAATCTGGAAAACACATCACTTATCAGTCAGGTTACGGCAGGCAGCAAAATACTGCTTTTCATAGTCATGGCTCTGGTAATGACATTGTTTGAATATATAGCAGGTGTTATTTTCATCAAAGGAATGAAGGTCAAGCTCTGGGATTACAGCAACGAAAAGTTTAACTTTCAGGGTATAATATGCCTGAAGTTTTCGATTTACTGGGCGCTTCTGGGAGCGATTTACTATTTCCTTATTCATCCGCATATTCTTAGCGCTCTTCAGTGGTTCAGCAACAATCTGGCCTTCTCTTTTGTGGTGGGTCTGTTCTTCGGCGTATTTGCCGTTGACGTTGTATATTCTCTGGGAATTGTCACAAAGGTACGTGCCTTCGCCAAAGAAAACGATATTCTTGTTCGTTACGAGGAGCTGCGTCAGCAGATTCGTCAGCGTTCCGAGGAAAACAAGGAAAAACTTCACTGGTTCCTCAGGTTTGCTTCAGGAGAGCAGCTGAAGGAACACCTGCAAAGATATCTGGAACTGCAGGAGGCTTTCAGGCCTGATACGATAAACGAAATACGCGATAAGATTAAGAAGCAGTTATAAAGGTGGGTCAATGATGACCCTCCTTTTTTAGTAGCAAAGTTTACACTTTTGCAACTTTAGTTCCGTTGAAAAACGATTTGTCCATAATAGATAATGAGGTTGGAAATTATAACATTTTTAAAAAGGAGGTTTTATTATGGGTAAAAAGATACCAATGTGGCAGTGCCTTATAGTTATATTGGCAATGCTGGCGTTTCTGATGTGGGAAATCGTAATCTGCCAGGACGGAGAAGGTCACCTGGCGCTGATATGCGCAGCTATAGTTGCAGCTGTTATAGCTGTAGCTAACGGCTGGAAGTGGAATTACCTGGAGCAGGGCATAATCATGGCCATAAGCAGATCAATGCAGGCTATGCTTATACTTATGATGGTAGGTCTGCTTATCGGTTCCTGGATACCTGGCGGTGTAATTCCATCGCTTATCTATTACGGACTTATGGTACTTAACCCTACTATTTTCCTGTTTGCAGGATGTCTGCTCTGCTGCATAGTTTCCCTGGCCACAGGAACCTCATGGGGAACTGCGGGAACTATCGGCGTAGCTCTCATTGGAGTAGGTATGGGCCTTGGAATTGACCCTGCCATGACTGCAGGTGCTATCGTATCGGGAGCATACTTCGGCGACAAGATGTCACCGCTGTCCGACACAACTAATCTGGCTCCTGCTGTTGCAGGTTCAACTCTGTTTGACCACATCAGACATATGTGCTGGACCACAGGACCGTCACTTTTAATTGCGCTGACAGTTTACCTTATTCTCGGTCTCAAAGCAGGTGGAGACGCTGATATGTCTTATGTAACAGCACTTATGGCCGACATTAAATCGGAATTCGCCGTAAGCGTATTCTATCTGCTGCCGCCTGTATTCGTAATCGCCTGCGTTGCCCTCAAGCTGCCTGCCCTGCCGTCACTTATAGGCGGTGTGCTTTTAGGTGTGGTATGCATGGCAATTCAGGGAATCGTAGAACCGAAGGCATGGATGCTCACGCTGAACTACGGATTTGAATCTTCCAATGCAAATCCTGACCTGGTAGAGCTGCTTTCCGGAGGCGGTATGCAGAGTATGATGTGGACCATTTCACTTATCATGTGTGCTATGGTATTCGGCGGAATTGTTGACTGCACAGGTATCATGGCTACTTTTGCGGGAGTGCTCCTCAAGCTGGCAAGAGGTACCAGAGGCGGTCTCGTATTCATGACCATCTTCTCATGCATATTCGTAAACGCAGTATGCTGCGACCAGTACCTTGCTATCATACTTCCGGGCAGAATGTATAAAGAATCCTTCGAGGATATGAGACTCAAGCCTAAGAATCTTTCCAGATGTCTGGAGGATGCGGGAACCATAACATCACAGTTCTTCCCTTGGAATACCTGCGGTGCCACCATGAAATCTTTCCTGGGTGTGGACCAGTGGGGAGCACACGGCTACGGCCCTTATGCAATCCTGAACTGGTGTAATCCAATCGTTTCCATAATTTATGGCTTCACCGGCATTTCCATGGAAAAGATGACAGAGGAGGAGTACCAGAAAGTGCTTCACGAAAGAGAAGCCGAAAGGCAGGCTGCCCTGGAGGCGCTGAGCGCATAATACATGGCCGCCAACCGTTGATTTTTACGGCAAATTAATACACATCAGCAAAGCGTTAAAGAACCGGTTTTTGCCGGTTCTTTCGCATGTTTCGACATTTTTTGCGCATCCGTTGGTATATATATTAATTAGAAAATTTGCAGAAGGGTGCGGGTGATAATAATGAATGAATGGTTGATTTTCGGCGGTGCGATTTTGCTTATCTCGGCAATTTTTTTAAACCTGATTACCTTGGTTAAATTAAGAACCATAGAGAGTCTCTTAAATAATAAACCCGCATCACAGTCACAGGACGGTCAGTATGAGGAAAGAATAAACGAGCTTTCCCGGCAGTACGGCCTGAGTGACAAAGAAAGGGAAATCGCACGTCAGCTTTACAAAGGAAAGAACAACTACGAGATAGCTGAGGCGCTGTCCGTAGCCGAAAACACTGTCAAGTCACACAACTACAGGCTCTACAGGAAGCTGGGAGTGGAAAACAGAGTTCAGGCAGTCAACCTTATCAGAGAAGGAATAGAGCCTTAGAATTATAAATGAAAGCATAAGAAAACCGGAGACACTATGTACTGTTCTCCGGTTTTTGGCTTTATTTTTCTATTGCTCTGTATCTGATGATTCTGGCTCCGTTCTCTCCTGAGAAAAGAAGGGAAGGCGCATTTTGTGAAGCAACTTCCGCAAGCACACAGGATATACCGTCGGAGCGGCGTGAGGCCATAACCTTTGACGGCTGCACATCAGCAGCAGAAAGCATCTTGAGTATTTCTGCAGCAGGATCATCCATATCCTTAACTATGAATGAAAGCCTGATTCCGTTTTCCAGAGGACCCATGTCCAGCTTTGGAAAGTTTACGGAGTTGATGATGTTTCCGTTTTCAAAATAATTGCGGATTTCGTCTGCGGCCATAGCTGCACAGTTGTCTTCCGCCTCTTCAGTGGAAGCGCCGAGGTGAGGAATGAGGACTACGTTCTTTTGTCCTACAAGGTTGTCGTTAGGAAAGTCTGTAACATACTGAGAAACTTTGCCTGTTTCCAGAGCAGCGGCAAGATCCATGTCGTTGACCAGCTTATCTCTGGAGAAATTGAGAAGAACAGCGCCATCCTTCATTGCTGCGAAGAGCTGGCTGTCTACCATGCCTTTGGTGGTATCGTTTGCCGGAAGGTGGAGCGTGATGTAGTCACATACACCAAGCATTTCTGCCAGGTCTGTGTAAACGGTTATGCCTTCACCGCCGGAAACGTAGTACGGGTCATAACCGACGATTTCCATGCCCAGAGCCTTGGCGGAAGCGGCAACCTTACGGCCGATAGCTCCAAGACCTACTATGCCCAAGGTCTTGCCTGTGATTTCATGACCTGCAAACTGTGATTTGCCTTTTTCCACAGTCTTGCTCACATCCTCGGTAAGAGATTTAGCCCAGTCAAGAGCAGCCGGGATGTTTCTTGCAGCAAGCAGCAGTCCGCAGAGCACCAGCTCCTTAACTGCATTGGCATTGGCACCTGGAGTGTTAAAGACTACAATACCCTCCTGAGCACAGCGGTCAAGGGGTATATTGTTTACTCCCGCTCCTGCTCTGGCTACTGCTTTGAGTTCGCCTGAAAAATCCATTTCGTGCATGTCCTGGCTTCTGACAAGAATGCCGTCAGCTTCCTGGATTTCATCGGTTAATATGTACTCCTCATTGAAGCGGGAAAGGCCCGCAGGGGAGATTTTATTTAATGTTGCGATTTTATACATATAGTTTTTTGCCTCCCTTGTTGTAATAAAGTGATTATATCACTTTACGAAAGCCTGGTAAAGTGTTATACTAACATCAAATTAGTTTTTTTTGTTGGAGGCATAAAAATGAGTAAATATGATCGCGTATACAATTTCTCTGCAGGCCCGTCAATGCTGCCTGTAGAGGTTCTTGAAAAGGTTCAGAAGGATCTCCTTAACTACGGCGGCAGCGGCCAGTCTGTCATGGAAATGAGCCATCGTTCCAAGGATTTCCAGAAAATTATAGATGATGCAGAGGCTGATTTAAGAGAACTGATGAACATACCGGACAACTACAAGGTGATGTTCCTTCAGGGCGGCGGTACACTGCAGTTTGCAATGATTCCGCTCAACCTTCTGAGAAATTCCAGAAAGGCTGACTATGTGATTACAGGCACCTGGGCCAAGAAGGCCTATAAGGAAGCCTGCAAGTTCGGTGATATCAAAGCAGCAGCATCCTCAGAAGAGGATACCTTCACATGGGTTCCTAAGATTACAAAGGAAGATATCAGACCTGATGCCGACTATGTTTATATAACTACAAACAACACAATTTACGGAACTAAATATAATTACGTACCTGAAACAGGAGATATCCCTCTGGTTGCAGATATGTCATCAAACATTCTTTCCGAAGAAGTTGATGTCACCAAATTCGGAGTTATCTGGGCAGGTGCACAGAAGAATGTAGGACCGGCAGGTGTTACTATCGTCATTGTAAGAGAAGATCTTATCGGTCACGCTCCTGCAGATCACATTCCTACATACCTTGACTATAAGATTCAGGCCGAAAACGGCTCTATGTATAATACTCCGCCTTGCTTCTCAATATATGTGGCAGGAGAGGTTTTCAAGTACCTCAAGAGCATCGGCGGTGTCAAGGAAATGGAGAGAAGAAACAGAGAAAAGGCTGCTATGCTTTATGATTACATCGACAGCAGCAATCTGTACAAGTGCCCTGTAGCAAAAGAAGACCGTTCATTGATGAATGTTGTATTCGTCACAGGTGACGCTGACCTTGACAAGAAGTTTGTGGCAGAAGCTAAGGAAGCCGGCCTTGTAAACCTTTCAGGACATCGTTCCATCGGCGGTATGAGAGCCAGCATCTACAATGCTATGCCTAAGGAAGGCGTAGAAACTCTCATCAGCTTCATGAAGAAATTCGAGGAGGAAAACAAATAGATGAAGTACCTTATAGTCGTGCCTGACGGCTCAGCTGACAACCCCGTTGAGAGCCTGGGCGGCAAGACACCTCTTGAGGCGGCAGACCTTCCCTGTATTAACGGTCTCGCCGCAAAGGGAGAAATAGGAAGCGTCAGAACCGTTCCTGAGGGCATCAGTCCGGGAAGCGATTCTGCAAACCTTTCGGTTATGGGTTATGATCCGAGAAAATATCTTACAGGCAGGTCTCCTCTGGAGGCAGCCTCTATCGGACTGAAGATGTCAGATTCAGATATTTCTTTCAGAGCCAATCTCATAACTATAGACCCGGACGGCGCTGACCGGTACGAAGATTTTATCGTCCGTGACCATGCGGCGGGAGATATTACTACAGAAGAGGCAGCTGAACTGGTTGATGTGCTTAATGAGCACTTCGCCGAGGACGGCCTTTACATCCACCTGGGAACAGGTTATCGCCAGTGCATGATTGTGGACAAAAGTCATCCTAACGGACATATTGACTATAAATGTGTACCCCCTCATGACATACTTGACAGAAGGGCGGGCGACTATCTGCCTGAAGGAAGGAATGCGGAGCATTTCGTCGAAATGATGAGGGAAAGCTATGATATTCTGAAGGATCATCCTGTAAACAAGGCAAGAATAGCGCGCGGCCTGAACCCTGCCAACAGCCTCTGGATATGGGGACAGGGAACCAGACCGGAGCTGCCTGACTTCAACGAAAAGTACGGAGTCAGGGGTGCGGTAATCTCTGCCGTGGACCTGATCAAAGGCATAGCCATGTTTGCAGGCCTGGAAGTGCTTAAGGTAGAAGGAATCAACGGTACCAAGCATACCAATTTCAGCGGCAAAGCCCAGGCAGCCATCGAGGCATACGAAAAAGGAAAAGACTTTATCTACATGCATATTGAGGGAACTGACGAATGCTCTCACCAGGGAGACCTGGAAGGCAAAATCAGATGTGCCGAGGACATCGACAGCAAGGTGGTAAGGCCCATCTATGAATACCTGAAGGAATCCGGTGAGGATTTCAGAATTCTTGTGGTGCCTGACCACAGAACACCTCTTTCAATCAGAACACACAGCTCTGATCCGGTGCCTTTCATGATCTATGACAGCAGGCATGAGACTGAGGCTGACTTTACAAAACAGTTTAATGAGAAGGCAGCCATGTCATCGGGCAATCACTTTGAGGAGGGTTATACTCTTGCGGACCACTTCTTTGAAAAATAAAATAAGCAGACATATCTTAAGAATAGCTCTCTTAATGGTGATTCTTTCAGTAACGTTTGTTTCAGTTATCCCTGCCGAAATAGCTTGCGGTGCATCATCAGGGCCTGATATTGCGGGAACTTCAGCTGTAATATACTGTGCCACCACAGATGAAATCATATGGAAGAAGAACGCTAATAAAGAACTGAACCCGGCAAGTATAACCAAGCTTATGACATGCCTCATTGCACTGGAAGAACTGGGACCCGACGGAAAGGTGACTGTAACCTCTGATGCGGTTCAGGCGGCTGTAAAGGCTCTGACAGTGCCGATTATGTCAGCGGGAGAGGAGCTTACGGTAAAAGATCTTGTTTACGAGTGCATGTTTGTATCAGCTAACGATGCGGCTGCTGCACTTGGAATAGCTGTGTCAGGCAGTGAGAAAAAATTTGCAAAACTGATGAACAAGAAAGCTGCCGCTTTGGGCTGCACGCATACAAATTTTGTGAATGCAAGCGGCATACAGACGGAAAATCATTATTCCTCTGCAGCTGATGTGGTCAAGATAGCTAATGCGGCTTTTTCCAACGAGGACCTGCGGGAGATTGCAGGAACGCTTAAATACACCGTATCTGAAACCAATAAAAGCGATGCTCGTGAGCTGGAAAACGGTAATCTTTTCCTGACCGGCGGGAAGGTAAAATATACGGACGGCACTGTTGTAGACGGTGTACCGAAAGTAAAAAAATATGAAGGCGTTTTTGGCGGAAAGACGGGAACAACAGTGGACAGAAAGGCAACTATGGTGGTTGGCTGTGACTTTGACGGACTTGAGGTGTATGTTTCAGTACTAAATTCCGATGTTGCAAACCGATATTCCGACATAAAGAAGCTGCTGGATTACGCTGATGAAAACATGTCAAGATACGAAGCCTTTCCTGCAGGACAGGCCTTTGACAAAGGAAAGCTCAAAGGCGGTGCCACCAACAGGATTGAAGGTGTAGCAGCAGAGGCCGGCATAGTCAATCTTCCGGAAGGTGCGTCTGCATCTTTGCTTACATCTGAGGCAATTTACGATGAAGATCTGGAGGCACCTATTAAAAAAGGACAGAAAATCGGCGTAATACAGATTAATCTGGCAGATGAGCCTGTCAGAACCATAGATCTGCTGGCTGCAAAGGATGTGGAAAAAGGATGGTTTCTTTCTTCTTTTGGAATCACCAATCTGCAGACAGTGATAATCATAGCCGTACTGGTGCTGACCGCAGCATTTGTTATAATGATTGCGGTGCTCAGAGCGATAAACAGACGCAAGCGGGCTGCAGCCAGAAAAGCCAGACTTAAGAGGATGGCCATGGAGCAGATGGAACGTGAGCGCGATTACAGACAAAGGAACTGGCCATACTGATGTTTGATATTAAGGAAAATCTTAAAAAACTCCCGGACTGTCCGGGAGTTTATATGCATAAGGACAGACTGGGGCAGGTCATCTACGTGGGAAAGGCCATTTCCCTGCGTAACAGAGTCCGGCAGTATTTTCAGTCCTCCGCCAATCAGAACCCCAAGGTTCGGGCCATGGTGAGCCACATAGCGGAGTTCGAATATATAACCTGCCAGACGGAGATGGAGGCCCTTATTTTAGAGTGCAATCTCATCAAAAAATATGAGCCTAAATACAATGTACTTCTCCGCGACGACAAGACATACCCATACATAAAGGTGACAGTTCAGGAGGAATATCCACGCGTTCTCAAGACACGTCTGCTTAAGAAGGACGGCAGCAGATATTTCGGTCCATACAGCGATACAGGGGCCGTGAATATGATAATAGAGCTCCTCAATAAGGTTTTCGTGCTGAAACGCTGCTCTGCCCTGAGCTTCCCCGATGATTACAGGCCGTGTCTCAACTATCATATAAAGGAATGCAGGGGCATCTGTACAGGTGATGTGAGTCCTCAGGAGTACAGGAACTATGTGAACAAGGCCCTGGATTTCCTGGGTGGAAAGCAGAAACCGCTTCTTGACTATCTGACAGAAAAAATGCAGGCTGCAGCCGAGGAGATGAATTATGAGGAGGCAGCAGTTTACAGGGATTATATCACCTCTGCAAAGGCTCTGGGAGAGACCCAGAGGGTTACTGTCATAGGCGGTCACGACATGGATATGATTCTGCCTGCAGGCAGCGGTGAGAATACGGTTATAGTGCTGTTTACCGTGCGTGGAGGCAAGCTTTCAGGACGTGAAACCTTCGCTATGAAAGCCGAGGGAGAGGACGACTATGAAAGCCTGGTGAGCCAGTTTATCAAACAGTATTACAGCCGCTGGGCAGTAGTGCCGGGAGAGATAATAGTGCCGCAGCCTCTTAAGGAAAGGGAACTGCTGGAGCAGTTTCTTGAGGTTCAGGGAGACGGCAGGAAGGTAAGAATTACCGTTCCGCAGAAGGGTGACAAGCGTGCCCTGCTGGAACTTGCCCGGCGTGACGTGGTGGAACTTTCAAAAACTTTGGAGCTCAAGGTGGCATCTGCTGCCGAAAAGGAGCAGGCTTTACGTGATGCTCTTGCCGATATTCTGGGTAAGGTCAAGGATGCTTATCGCGTGGAATCCTACGATATTTCCAACACCAACGGCGTGGATACGGTAGGAGCCATGGTGGTTTTCAGCAATCTTAAGCCGGTTAAAAAGGATTACAGACGTTTTAAAATAAGGACAGTGGAAGGACAGGATGACTACGGCAGCCTGTCGGAAATGCTGGAAAGACGTTTCAGACGGGCTCTCGACGGAGACAGCAGTTTCGCGGTCATGCCTGACCTGATACTCATGGACGGCGGACGCGGGCAGGTGAGCACCGCAGAGAAGGTTCTGGAAAGGCTGGGACTCGATATTCCTGTGCTGGGCATGGCAAAGGATGACAGTCACCGCACCAGAGCCCTGGTAAACGGACAGGGAGACGAGCTTCTGCTGAAGGATAATCCTCTCATGTTCAAATATTGCGGAACCATACAGGAGGAGGTTCATCGCTTCGCCATTGATTATCACAGAAGCCTCCATAACAGAAACACCATCGGTTCGGTTCTTGATAACATTGAGGGTATCGGTCCGGTCAAGCGCAACG
>JBJETB010000086.1:0-4978 GCA_051883095.1 Anaerovoracaceae bacterium | reverse complement strand
TGGAAACAAAAGACAGACACCTTCGTTCCATAGGCTTAAGGAATTTTCTTTGAACCGCTTGAGATTTTCCGGCGAAAAGGATGAGAATTTTTTGACTTTAATTCCCATGCCTTCAATCATTCTTTTGTAGTCAAAGCCTTCCTTATAGTATTCTTCCGCGCTCAGTACGGAAAACACTTCAAGAAGAATTTCGTTTATCCGCCACGGTGGGAGAATATATTTTTTCCCACCTGCAATCTGCGGCACAGTGATGTTTTTAATAGCTTTTTCCATAAGCCGGCGATATTCACTTTGGCCTGTATGTTCCAAAAGACTATGACGGAAAAGAAGCTCAAAAATATAACGCTAAGATGATTGTCGTGATGAATGCTGGAACACAAAATTGGAAGTTATGATATGTGTGCTTGATACAAATACTCCTATATGGTAGTATAAAACTACGATATAGGAGTATTTAATTATGAAGACAAAAGGTGGATTTCTTGTTACAAAAATAAAACAGCTGGGTGATCGTATATTTGAAAGGATACTGGCAGAAAAAAACATTGATGCATTTAACGGAGCTCAGGGAAGGATTCTGTATGTCTTATGGCAGGAAGATGGCGTTCCTATTAAAATTATTTCCGAGAAAAGCGGACTTGCAATTACTTCACTTACGACCATGCTTGAGCGGATGGAAAAAAACGGACTGATAAGCCGCAAAACGGATGAAGCTGATAAGAGAAAAACTCTTCTGTTCCTCACAGATAAAGCCAAAGAACTTAAAGAAGCTTATGACTCCGTATCCAATGAGATGGGGAATATTTATTATCGTGATTTTACGGATAAAGAGATTCTTCAGTTTGAAGAGTATCTTAACCGCATCAGGGTAAACCTTGAGGAATGGAGTGACAAATGAGTATCTGTATTAAAAATCAGATTCAGAACATGAATCTTGTTATAGGGTGCACTGTTGGATGTCCGTACTGCTATGCCAGAAACAATACGAGGCGTTATCACATCATAGATGATTTTGAAAAGCCACAGTTTTTTCAAGGCAAGCTTCGTATGATGGAAAAGAAAAAGCCGCAGAATTTTCTGCTGACCGGCATGAGCGATCTCTCGGGCTGGCATGAGGAGTGGCGAGAGGAAGTCTTTAAAAAGATAGCAGAGAATCCTCAGCACCAGTTTCTTTTTCTTACCAAACGACCGGATCTTCTGTCTTTTGAAACAGATCTTGATAATGCATGGTTTGGCGTTACAGTTACGAGAAAGTCTGAGTTATGGCGTATTGATGCACTACGGAGCAATGTGAAGGCAAAAAAATATCATGTTACCTTTGAGCCTTTGTTCGATGATCCGGGTAAGGTTGATCTTACAGGCATTGACTGGATTGTGGTGGGAACCATGACAGGTGCAAAGAGCAGGACTGTTAAAACAGATCCCGGGAGGGTTTATTCATTGACAGAACAGGCTCATGAACTGAACATTCCTGTATTCTGGAAAGAAGATCTTGTTCCGATTATGGGAGAAGAAATGATACAGGAAATGCCGGATGCTTTTAACAAAGTGCTGGAGGAACAGAGGATATGGAACAACCAGAAATCAAAGTAAATCATATAGAAACAAAAAGTGTAATGACAAAATCGAATACTCCTATTGGAGGATATTCGGTGAACCCCTATGTGGGGTGTCCCCATGCCTGTAAATACTGCTACGCATCTTTTATGAAACGCTTTACAGGGCATACGGAGGAATGGGGAACTTTCATGGATGTGAAAGACTGGCCTGAAATAAAGAATCCAAAGAAGTATGCCGGCCAGAAGGTGATCATTGGAACAGTTACGGATGGTTATAATCCGCTTGAGAAAACATATAAAAATACAAGAAGACTTCTGGAAGAACTAAAGGACAGTGGTGCGGACATACTTATCTGCACAAAGTCAGACCTTGTACTAAGAGATCTGGATCTGCTAAAAGAGATCAATGAAAATAGCAGACTTACAGTATCATGGTCAATCAATACTCTTGATGAAGAGTTTAAAGATGATATGGATGCGGCAGTAAGCATAGAAAGAAGGCTTGCTGCAATGAAAGAGGTATATGCGGCAGGCATTCGTACAATTTGCTTCATTTCACCCGTGTTCCCGGGGATTACGGATATAGAAGCAATCATAGACAGGACAAAAGATCAGTGTGACCTTGTATGGCTTGAGAATCTGAATCTTCGCGGAGGTTTTAAGGCAGATATCATGAAATACATTTCCGATAAACATCCGGATCTGGTGCCACTGTATGACGAAATTTATAACAAAAAGAACCGCAGCTATTTTGAAGCGCTGGAAAAGAAAGCAGAAGAGCTGGCTAAAAAGTATGATTGCAGGTTTGTTGATAATGAAACTCCGTATGAGAGAGTAGAGAAAGGACATCCAACAATTGTAGATTACTTTTACCACGAAGAAGTAAGAGGAACTGCCAATAGTGGAAAGAGAAATGTAATACATAATCCTTGATGGAAGAATAAACCGGAAGATAATCGCACAAAGGAGCTTCAGCCCAAGTAGGGCTGAAGCTCATATTTTTATTCTGGAAGTCTTCCTTCATACATAATCTGAAGCTCACCATAGACTCTTCCCCAGTTTCTGATGGGCATCGTCCATTTCTTTATTATTTCAAAGGTTGATAGATAAAGAGCTTTCATCAGTGCCTGAGAACTTGGGAATACGCTTCTTTGCTTATTCAATCTGCGGAAGCATGAATTCAAACTTTCAATCGAATTAGTCGTGTAAAAGGCCGTTCTGACATCCATAGAAAACTTGAAAATAGGAGTAATGACGTCCCAGTTATCATTCCAACGGTTCATAGCGTGAGGATAAAGAGGCTCCCACTTCTTGGTCACTTCGTCCAAGCGCTTAAGAGTGGCTCCTCTTCCCTGCAAGCGAAGGCTACTGGTCTGGCGATACACTTGGAGACTTGCAGCTTACCTGGTACAGCCACATAAATCCGCAGAAGAAGGAAAAGATTTAAGAAATCTAATTCTGTATAAGAAATATAATTTGTCATAACAAAGGTTCGTAGCCGACACGTGGTCAAGCCCGCTGCGGTACAACCCATTGTTAGAAGGACGGGGCCACTGGCCCGCTTATTGTTAATAAGTAAAGTCCTCCAAGATTTTTTTCTTTAAAAATTTGCTAGTGTACACTAGCAAAAGGAATTGAAAAATTCCTTTTGGCGAAGTCTTGTTACACTCGACTTCGCCAAAAAAATCAAAGATAAAATCTTAGGAGGATTTTATGGACGAATTTGTTGAAAGATTAGCAGGTATAGGTGTTCCTGCTCTTGTGTTTCTAATTATTATGAGTACAACTGGTTTAGCTGGTGCAGCTGCAATAACAGCAACATTAGCTTTATTGGGACCAGGTGGCATGATTGGCGGTATAATTACACTTACAGTAATTGGTGCTGGTGCTTCAGTAATTGCAAAATATGGATATTCTGCAATTATTACTGCTACTTGCAAGAAAATTATGCAAAAAGATAATCTTACACAAGAACAAATGTGTGAGAAAATTGACAAATATCCGATTACTAAAGGATTAAAAGAAAAAGTAAAAACAAAAATCCGTGAAGCATAGCTTTTAGATTTTTACGGCGGGTCATGCCCGCCTTTTTTATATATTTTGGCTTGACAACAAAGATATACAATGTATATACTTAATGTATGGAGGTGGCATTATGGAAGCTGTAGTTCAGAAATGGGGCAACAGCCTCGGTTTTAGAATTCCGTCACATTGGGCAAAAGACAACAATGTAAAGAACGGTAGTAAAATTGAAGTAATCGCTGAAAAAGGAAAAATAGTAATTCTTCCTCAAAAAAAAACTCTTGATGATATGCTGGATATGGTTACTTCAGAAAACATTCATTCAGAAATATCAACCGGCAGTTCGGTAGGTAATGAAGAATGGTAGCATTAAATTATACTCCAGAAAAAGGCGACTTAGTTTGGCTTGACTTTGACCCGCAGACTGGACACGAACAAAAAGGTCGTCGTCCTGCAATTTGCATCTCTCAAAAAAAATACAATCAAAAAATCGGTCTTGCTTTATTCTGCCCTATCACAAGCCATATAAAATGTTATCCTTTTGAAATTGTATTGGAAAATCATTCTATCAACGGCTGTATTTTGAGTGACCAGATAAAAAATCTTGATTATAGACAAAGAAACTGCAATTTTATAGAAAAAGCGACAGAAGAGGAAATTAATTCTGTTGTAGATAATATAAAACTGTTAATAGAATAGTCGCCTAACAAGAAGTTCAAAGCCGACACAGGCTCAAGGCCTGTGCGGTTATGTGGACGCCCGCACTAGGGCGCTTATGAATTTATATATTCTCAAGGAAATTGACATATGGTTTCATTTAGCAATAATCAAAATCAAAGCATTTTATTGGAAACTTCGAATTATCAATTTCCAAATTTTGATGGTGAAGACGCTTTTGATAAAAATTGACTTCAAATAAATATTGAAGTTATTGATAATCAAAAAAAATGGAAAAATACAGATCCGTTTTTACTATCATATGATTGGTTGACGATTGCACAGTGGTTTTCCGACAGAGCAAACTTTAAGCAGCCGAAGTGGGAATGATTAGGTTTTATAGAACCAAATATTACATTTCAATTAAAAGAATCAAATAGAATAAATAACACAATAAACTTTGATATTGAATTAAGTCTTGAATGTATACCATCGTTTTATAAAAGAACTGGCATCGTTAAGTATAATTTTTCTTTTACCTCAGAACAATGTGAAGAAATAGCGAAAATGTGTAAAAATGACATATAGAGAAATAAATATATTATACAAAACAATTTAAATACAGAAAAATCGTATGGATACACATTACAATTTGTATCTCTAATAATTTTGAAATTAAAAATGGAAATCTTGTTTATCAATATTCAAAAATACTCGATTTCTAATTTTTTGGAAACATA